>PEAK01000016.1 GCA_002753515.1 Magnetococcales bacterium | reverse complement strand
GAAAAGAAAAAAAAGAGGGAAGAAAAAAGATTTCTTTATCTGATTTTTTGAAGAAGAGAAGAAGATCCCACTCGCATTTTCAAGCCGGTGGTGTTCCTACAGTTCCGGACCGGTGCTGGCAGAATAGGATCACCCGAGAGGGACCAGCGGCTTCGGCTAGCAAAGCGGCAACCCTGAGAATGGTCGCTTCATCGATACGGCTCATGCGTCACCTCCGTCCATATCCATGGCAAGCTGGCCCATGGGCTTGGGTGCCTCCGGGGCTCTGGGCAGATTTTCCACGTTAAGGCTGTAGTCATCGTGCCCCCATTCGCACTTGGCCAAGACCGCCTTGGGAATTTTTTTCACCGTTAAATTGGGCCAAGCGTCTGGTTGGCCGCGAAAGGCGGAACAGAGGATCAACAAGGAGCGCTCACGCCCCACTTCATCGCTCAACGCCTGGAGTTGCTCTGGTCCCAATGTTTGGGTAGTGACGTAGATGAAGTCGCTTTCGGTAGAGCGGCCCTGCTGCCAATAGACCGTGTCACTGGGGGCGTAGGTAAACCCCTCCAGCTTGCACAATGCCTCGGCCAGCATGGCGGGGTTGTAGTCCTTGCTGATAATCCAGTTGCCCCACTTGTCTTTTTCCAGCAACGATGGTGCAAGCCTATAGTAGCGGAAACCACCGCCGCCTTTCCAGTTGGTGAATTTGGTAATACCGCCGGGATCTGCGCCATCGATCACCTTTTTCAAACGGGGGATAATGTGAGTGTGGCAGTGTTCGCCCAACTCCACCATGATCCAGCGTCTCCCCATCTTGTGGGCAACAGCTCCCGTGGTGCCGGACCCTGCAAAGGAGTCGAGTACAAGGTCGCCGGTATTGGTAGCAATTTCAAGCACACGTTTTATCAAGCGCTCTGGCTTTGGAGTGTCGAAAGAATCAATTTTCCCGAATAATCCATGCATTTCCTTTTTGGATTCATCAGTGTGACCAACTTCATCGTGTGGCCACCAAGTCCATGGCACGTGACCTTCAACTTCTGACAAATACCTGATAATATTTGGTTGTGAATTATTATTCATCCCAAAAAAAATACGCCCGTCTGACAATAGCTGCTTGAACCTTTCTTCAATTGTACTCCAACACCGACCTTCAGGTGGAGTAAAGACATTCCCTCCAGGAGCCTTAATTTCGTACATCTGATTGGGCCGATAACCCTGTGCAGTCATTGGAATACCGCGCCATGGTCCTTTTGGATCGTTGTTAGGATTCTTGTAAATTTTCTTGCTTTTATCATCCAGAGAAACTCTGTTTCGTATTTTTTGAATTGATCGGAATCTTTTGCATAAACAATTATATACTCGTGAACATCTCCGATAGCTTCTCTGTTTTCGCGAGAATATCGTTTTTGCCATATTTTTGAAGCAATGAAACATTGCCTACCACAGTTCTCATCCATTAATACTCTAAGATATGGCATTTCTCTATCATCGATAGAAATCCACAATGAACCATTATCTGGATGCAATAAACGCCATAGAATTTCCAGACGCTCACGCATGAGTGATAGCCAAATTGAATGCTCAATTCCGTCTTCATAGTGCTCAAACGCAGATCCCGTATTATAAGGCGGATCGATATAAACACACTTCACCTTCCCAGAAAACTCCTGCTCCAAAGCTTTGAGCGCCAACAGGTTGTCCCCGAAGATCAGACGATTATCAAAAATATCGTCATCACTCACCCGGTGCGTAGCATGGTAAGATTTTTCTGGATCCTCCAACAAAATGCGCGGCTCCAGACGGGGTCTGATCTCCTTACCAATCCAGGTGAGTTCCAGCTTTTGCTTGCGGCTCATGAAAACTGTTCCTTCAATTCACGAAGATGGGTCAACAGGAGAGGTAGGTCGTCCTGGATAATGCTCCACAAAATATCGTTATCAATACCCAGATAGCCATGGATCAAGCGGTTGCGCATAGCAATGGTCTGCCGCCAGGGAATAGCTGGGATTGCATCACGCACAGACATGGGAATGTGCGTTGCAGCCTCACCGATCAACTCCAGATTGCGTATCGTAGCATCAAAGATCAGACCATCAGCAATGAAACCATCGCGACTTAGCCCCGCACAATAAGTCAATGCTTTTTCAGCAAAAGCGATCATGTCATCGAGATAGAAAGTCCACACCCTTTCTAACGGACCACCTGGCACCTCAGACATGAAGCGCCTCCCGTTCGATGAAGGGCCGCAACTCGGGCCGCAGGGCCTTATCGGTCACCAGATCCACCGCACAACCTAACAGATCCTCCAGATAGAACTGTACGCCGAAGTAGCGCGCCGATGTGGCAGGTCCATCAAAAGCCACCAGCAGGTCCACGTCACTGCTCTCTCCCGCCTCATCCCGAGCTGTAGAACCAAATAAGGCCAACCGGGTTACGCCAAATCTTTTGCACAGGTACTCTTTGTGCCGGGTGAGTTGCTGCATCACTTCATCTCGTTTCACGAAACTGTTCCTTCTCTTTTCCAATGCATTGAAATCATCCTGGTTGTTTTAATGGATGAAGTCTACGAGAGTCATTGCATGTCGCCCAATAGGATCCGGATTTATCGCTGTTAGGCCAACCATCTTCAGGATGAGTCAATGCTTCCATCAATGATACGACCTCCTGGGCAAACTGGATGGCACTTTGGTCAGTCAGCCAAAACCTAACCTCTTTGAAGTGCGCCCCAATCGCATTGCGAACCTGAAAAATGCTAGAGATCCTATCGAGTATTTCTCCCAAATGAACTGTTGTTACTTTAGGATGATCATCCCCTCTGATGGTCTCACGGATCTCAGCCACTAGCGCTTTACGAAGCTTCCTATCGATCGCAAGAATATATTCGCCAATTGTATAGTCATGATCGGGGCGTCTGGGAAGTCTGCACTGATATTTCTGGGTAAGATAGTCCAAGGCTGCCTCAAGAATGACCCCAGCCTTTGCGCTTATGGTTTGTATGTCGGAAGGATCCTCAGTAAGTTGTTTCTTCAACCGATCAACCTCAGGAAGGGTGTTGACAGTACGGAGCCCCGTAGATAAATCCCAATGGGCAAGTTCGATAAATTGAATCTGACCATTTCTCAGCAATCCCCAACGATATTTTTCTTTCCATGGACGATAGTGGGTCGTCATGATGCAATGCTGAAACTGTTTGCTTTCTTCGTAGAGCATCCCGATCAGTCGATCCACATGGGGCTCATCCATGCTGCCCACCACATCATCAAGAACCAGGATTGTCTCATGGGGGGTGTCACGTTTCGCCAAAGCCAGGAAAATACACAATCCGAGAGTTTCCAGGTGGGACTGACTGAAATAGGCTTGCGGGGGGGCCTTTGCACCATAAAATTCTGAACAGAGATCCAGGGATGCCCTTCTCTTGGGGTTGAGTTGCAGGTTGATTTTGTTAAGTCCCTCGTTCGGATGAACGGACTCGTAAATTTTCCCGACCTCCTCGGCGATCCCCTGAATAATTCCATCCGTAAATCTTTGGCGTTCCTCCTTCATTATAGCATGCGCCTTCTCCACCAGCGGAATCTCCGCCTCATTCTTCTTGTGAACTTTCCAATGCTTGCGGAATTCATGCACTGCGTTGGTAACATTGACGATGACCCCTTTTTCACTTTGCCAGGATCCCTCCCTTATTTTCCACTCTGAAGGTAGGTTAGCATACTCAGACAACCATCCCTCCAAAACAGCCATATCCTCAGGTGATTGCATGAGTGGAAGCCTGACCGATTCCGGCCATGCATACCCCTCTTGAATGGTGATGAACTTGGACCGCACCGAACGGTAATTTTCCAACAAGTCCGCATGGTTTTCCTTAAATTTTTCTATTTTCTTTCTGCATGACTCCATTGTTTTACGCGATTCGGAAACATTTTTTAATTTTTTAAGTTTTTCTTTAACACGATCCAAAAGACCATGGCTGTTCTCGAAACTATCACACAAGGGGCACTGCGGGATGGCAGGATGATTTTCAAGATAGTGGACGCTGGTTTCCAGAAGACTCAAAAGCTCACCCGCCTCGCTTCCAGCTTGGGTAATGGCGTTTTCTTCGATGATTTTGGCTTGTTCCAACGCTGCTTCGGCAGCCACCATGGCATCGATAGATTTTTTGTATCGAGTTAATTCCGTATCTAAATCGCGAAAGGCTAATCGCAATTTCTCAACAGCGTCAATTTGGACGTCGAGTTGCTGTATGGGCATGGCCATCTTTTCATGCGCCCATTGTTTCGTCGATATTCCTTCTCGTTTCCCATCCTTCTCATAAAGTGATTCCAGGTATTCTTCTTTTTCTAAATAGGCTCTAGCGGAACGATTCAATTCGTCATTCTTTGTTTTAATAAGTTTTGTTAATTCCTGTTCAACGGACTCTACCGTATCGATATCAATAAAACGTTGAATGGCCTTATATCTTTCTCCGGCTCGCGCTTCGACAATCTGTGAAATTTGGTTGCGACGTAGCAAAGCAATTCTGGGAAGATTGGCCTTGGTCTCAATAATAACTTTTCTATTGTTAACTTTTCCCGAGTACGTTTCAGACCATGTTTCAAGAATAACAGCGATATTTTTTTGTGTGTCACCAAGGGTAGGCCAATATTTTTCTGAACCTGACTCCAAGCCTTTGTCTTCCAATGGACCGGCTACAGAGTCATCCAACAAGGCCAATCCATCGCATAGGGTGGTCTTACCTGTGCCGTTTTCGCCATAAATTAATGTCAGTTTTTTTCCTTTTTCAAAATTGAGCTTAAAGGGTAACGAAGCACCGCGAAATGAGGTAATAGCCAAAGATTTCAGGGAAGAAGAAGTCACAATGAGCTCTCCTTCGCAACGGCCAGATCAATTTCAAGATTCCAATCATTTTCCTTCATTCTTCCCATAGATATTTTTTCAATGAGGAGATCACGCCGGTCTGGGCGTAAGAGTCCCTCTTGGATCAAACGATCAACGATAATCGACGCCAAGCGAAATGCGGGTATCTCATGATTACTCATTGAACGCTCCATTTCATGATGAAGATGGTTTCAAGCTTACAATCTTGCTGCAACCGGCTTTGGATATCTTCGATGAGTTGCTCACGACGCGCATCCACCGCGTCTTGGGTCGCGAACAAGGATTGACGTTTTTGCTTTCTCATTGCCTCAAGAGATTTGACCTCCTTTTGTCCCAATAATTTTTCCTCCAAGCTGGTTGCGGCGGTAGCGGCACGGCGTGCCCCTTTGATTTGCCGATCCAACTCTTTGATGTCCTGTTCCAACCCCTCTTTCAGGTCATCGGCCCAACGATCCAGCTTAACCGCCTCTTCCTCGAAAAAATCGGCATTTCTTACTTCAATGTCCTGTTGAATCGCCTTCAATTGACGATCAGTCAACTCCAAGAGAGATTGTTCAATATTTCCATTAGGTTGGTCAGGGTGACCCACCTTGCCGGGGAGATTGAATAAACGTCGTGAAAAATCATCATCCAATCGGTCCCCCTCATCGGTTACCGTGGCAAATATCAAGCGATCCTCGATTTGATTCAAAGACGATACAGTCACTTGCGACAACATCAACCAACCAGAAACACCCAACCTTGCTTCCAAGGTGCTGACTTTACCTTCATAACTGGAATAATCAAAAATGACCTCTAATGGAGGAAGAACTCTTTTTTGCGCCTGGGCGAGTACCTGCATTGCCAATGGATGCTCCAATCTGTAAAGCAAGGCACCTCCCTTGACTCTTGGGAGTTCGTACATCCCAAGAGGTATTTCATCTGGAAAAGGATTTGTGAGCAGTTGAAATGTCGCGTGTGATTGAAAATTGGCATGTATTCCCAGTTCATGCCGGGTCAGTTGCATAAGCCATTGATCAAACTGGTCCAGACACTCTTTAGAACGCTCATCGCTTACACGAAGCTTTTCCCGAACTTCGTCATCAAAATTTTCCAACAACTTTTGATAAGTGAGGGACATTTCATCATGAATTTGCTGGTCAAGTTCCCGTTGCAACTGGTCAAATGCCTCCCGAATCGCTTCCGGCTGGCGACATTGCTGATAAATATTGGCAATACGCTTTTCAAAATCGACTCCAGACTCGATAGCCCCCAAAATTTCATCACTGGCCCCGAATACCCCCTCAAACAACTTGAATTTCTGCTCCAAAAGTTGATAGACGCGCTTGTCCGCCTCATTTTTCCTATTCAAAAAATTGACCACCACCACATCATGCTGTTGGCCATAGCGGTGACACCGGCCAATACGTTGCTCAATGCGCTGCGGGTTCCAGGGCAGGTCGTAGTTGATGATCAAAGAGCAAAATTGCAGATTGACCCCTTCCGCACCCGCTTCGGTAGCAATCATGATACGTCCCTGATTGCGGAAATAATCCACCAGAGCGGAGCGCATGTCAGCCGTTGGGGATCCGGTTAGCCTCGTAGAGCCCTTATGTTGCGTAACCCATTGCGCGTAGATGGCCTTGGACCGATTGTCGTCATTGCTGCCATTGAACAGAACAATGCCATCCTTATGGGAACTGGCCGCAAGGATCTTGACGAGGTAGTTCTGGGTACGCCGTGATTCGGTGAAGATGATGGCCTTTTCAGCGGCACCAAGTGTGCGCGCCTTTTGAAACGCGATATCCAATACTTTCAGGAGGGCTGTCCCCTTACCATTGGTCACAATGGAAGACGCCAGTTGGGCGAAATGCTCCAATTCCTTGATTTCAGACTCTATGGCAGCCCGCTCGCCCCGGGTCAGCGCTTCATCATTCTCCCCGTCCCCCCACTCCTCCACACTATCGGAATAGGCTTCGTAATCACCCCCCAATTCAGCATCCAATGGGGTATCTGGTTCGGTGTGATCAAGCTTCGCCCGTAACCGTTTGGCCATGGTGTTCAGGGCACCAGCAATGGCAAATGTCGAGGAGGCCAGCAATTTGCGCAGGATGAGAGTCAACAGGGAACGCTGACCGGTCGGCAGTGCCTGAAGATTTTCCCTTTGCAAATAATCGGAAACCAAGTCGTACAACCGATCTTCATCGTCCTCTGGGGTGAATTCTTCAAGGATGGGCAGGCGATTGGTAAAGCGGACGTAGGCGGTCACCTGCCGACGCAATGTACGATGGCAAATCGGTCGGATCCTTTCTTTCAGACGACGAAACGATTGCTCGTCGTTCAGATTGGCAAACTGATCTCGAAAACTCTTCAGGTCTCCAAACACCTGCTCATCGATAAAACAGGTCAAGCCAAACAGTTCCAATAGCGAATTTTGTAATGGCGTTGCCGTCAACAGGAGTTTGGGACGATTCGCCAACGCATTCTTGATGGTGTTCGCAATGACGTTGGCGGGTTTGTAGACGTTTCGCAATCTATGGGCTTCATCAATCACGACCAAATCCCAGGGAATATCCCGGACATCATCAGCCTTGTTCTTTGCAAAATGATAGGAACAAATAATAACAACGTTATCTTGTTCCATCGGTCTAACAATATTATTTTTTACAAGTGCGTTATAATTTTTAGACTCGCAGATAATGCATGGCAGAAAAAATTTTTCGGACAGTTCCTGCAACCATTGTTTACGCAGGTTGGAAGGGGTAATGACAAGGATTCGACGTTTGCGTTCCGCCCAATACTGGGACAAAACCAAGCCCGCCTCGATGGTTTTGCCAAGCCCGACCTCGTCTGCTAACAACGCACCTTTGGAAAATGGGGATTTGAAAGCGAACAGCGCCGCATCGACCTGATGGGGATTCAGATCAACCTGAGCGCCAGCAACAGCTACGGCAAGACGCTCCACGCTATCGGATGCCGAACGTTTGGTCAGTTCATGGGCGAAATACTTGCTATGAAAATCTGTAAGGCTCATATCGTCTTCCATCTGTTGTAATGATGATATTGGGCAATGAACAGATCATCGTAGACTTAGTGAGCCCCTTCGACAAGGATACTTATTTTAAGGAAAGCTGTTGGCTTGTGGCTCCGAATGAGTCAACCAAATCGGTAATGTTTGCGCACCGGTTTTTTGATTTCCCAGGTACAGGAGAGGCCAGCCGGGAACGTCACTAGGTCGCCCTTGCCAAAATGAACCGGTTGTCCCCCTTCCGGGATAACCGTGACCTCGCCTTCCAAAATATAGCAGGTCTCTTTTTCATCGTAACTCCAGGGAAAAGTCGAGACCTCCTTGGTCCAAATGGGCCATTGTCCGACAGCCATTTCCTGGAGTTCACCATCCATAATTTGCTTTTGTCTTTTAATTTCCACCATGGTTGGTCTCTCTTTAAATTGGTTGGCAGCGATGTTCGGGATAGTCACCAGGCAAACTCATTGAAGGTGACACTCTAACCGGTCGATAAGGAGCCACCCCTGGCTTTCCCGAGGCAAAAAGCCAAACTGGGGTGCATCCTGGCGTTTTGTGCCCCGGTATGGCGAGCAACGAACTGGAGACAGTCGCAAAACGATTGGCCAATTCAAAACACAGGGCGCTCTCGGGTCCCGCTCCGGGATAGGGTGTGGTATCGGCCATGAACCTGCTCCAACTCGACCAATCCGCTTCCGGGTCGGGGGCGGGACACGCCTGGAACCGGGAAAGATAGTTTTTAACCCTGGGGTCGGTTGTGTCGTCCAAATCGCGACTGGTCAGCATATGCACGCCGGGGGGGATGGGGTCGATACTGATCGATGTGGCATCTTCATCGCCTGCTCGGGCGCGCAAGGAAATGACGTAAGCGGATGTAGCATCGGCAACAATCAGGTTGCAGGGACGAAAACGGGCGTTGCGCAGGCTCACGTCAACCCGACTGACGGCCTGTGCTGCGTTATCATGCTGGAGTGCCGACAGGATCAACCCTCCCCGGCTCGACTTCCCCGGTTTACTGCCCAGGGTACCGAAACGGTTGAGGATCACCGCCACCACACCCGCATGATTCATTCCCATCCAACTGCCACCCCCTTTGATATCCTTGCCAGCCAGAATATGGTGCCAAGCAGGCCAGTGGTAGCCGGGTGGCAACCAGGGGCGATCCATCATTTCATCCCGGTTGGCCGCCATACGGATGGGCCATTTGTGGCGAGGATCAAAATGAAGAATCACACTACACATTTATTTGCCAGAACAAGATGACTGTTATGCCAATGGTGACAGCACTGTGCCATTTTATCCCGACGGCAGGGGAAGAGAAAGTTAAAAATTACACGTTTAAAAATAGTTGTTTGAAAGAACAGACCCAACCAGCTATACTGGGAAAAGAATGCGTAGGCGCAGTATGATAAAGCCAAATCAAGGCTGACAATTTGTGTTGTACAATGATTTCAATAAAAACCGGTTGTCCAAGAGGCTCTACCATGCGAACACTGATTGCAGACGATGATCTTTCCAGCCGACGTTTGCTTGAAGGAATTCTGGCTCCTTACGGCGAATGCGTCCTGGCTGAAACCAGTAACCATGCGGTGGAATTGTTCAAAGAGGGATACGACATGGGGAAACCGTTTCAACTGGTGTGTCTGGACATCATGATGCCCGATATCGACGGTCAGGCAGCACTGGCCAAAATGCGTGACATCGAAAAAGAGAAAAAAATTGCCCCCAATGATCAAAGTGTCGTCATCATGGTGACAGCACTCAACTCCATGCAGACCGTTGTATCCTCCTTTGAAGGTGGGGGGTGCAATGCCTATCTAACCAAACCGATTACCAAAAGAATTCTATTGGAAAAGATTAAAAAATATGGCCTGATCGAGTGAGAGGAATGACTTCGGATCAACCGCATTAAAATAAAAACAGGGTCTCGGTCCCATTATGCCTAAACAGAGTAAAACCTATATTAAAATACTGGAGGCATCTCTGCCTTTATTTGCCGCTTTTGGTTACAAAGGGGTCGCCATGCGGGATATTGCCAATACGGTTGGCATTACAGCAGCGGCGCTTTATAACCACTTTCCCAACAAGGAGGCCTTGTATTTCAAGGCGTTGGAATACGCCTTCGATGCCCAGGTCGCTGGTTTGGCCGCCATGCTGGCCAGTGCCGAAACACCACGACAACGCTTGGCCGCTTTTATTGAATTTTGGGTGGAAACCTTTGGCAGTGATGTGATTTTGCGCGCCTTGCTGCAAAGGGAGATGACGGATGGGGATGAGACGCGATTGAAATTGTTGGTCCGACATGTGTTTTTCCCGGTATACGAAGAGGTCGAGGAATTCATTCACTCTTTGTCGCCCCAGCATGATCCCCTGATGTTGTTTATTTCCATGGCTGGATTGGTCATGTACCATTTTGAAACGGCTCCATTGCGCAAATTTTTGCCTGATTTCAAACCCAGCCACGATGAGCATGCGACCGTTATTAACCATGTGACATCCCTTTTGATACAGGCCCTGTCCATCCCCTGATTGGATTCAAGATTCACCTCCCTCACCGAAGCAGGTACGATGGAGGGTCAATTTACAGTAAACAAACATTTATTACTGCCTTTTCCCAATCTTATATTTATTGAAAATGTGATCTGATGCAACACGTTGCGCTGGCGATATCCGGACCCGATCCCTCGGAATGGTTCTCATCCTGGGTTTACGGGGCCATGCTGCTGGCCGTCGTGGTCAGTGTGGTTTTCCTGGGTGGCATCCTGTGGTTGCGCCGCGAGGTGCGGCTGCGAACCCGGGAGTTGGAGGCCGCAAAAAAATTGGCGGAATCGGCGAGCAAAGCCAAAAGCGAATTCCTGGCCAACATGAGCCATGAAATCCGAACACCCTTGAATGCCGTCATCGGCATGACCGATCTGGTTTTGGACATGCCCCTGGAACGGGAACAAAAAAAATATTTGGAGATCGTTTTAAGTTCGGCGGAAGCCTTGTTGGCCCTTTTGAACAGCATTTTGGACTTTTCCAAAATTGAGGCCGGGCGGATGGAACTTGAAACGATTGTATTTCCATTGCTGGACCCGGTCACCAGTGCCTGTGATACCGTGGCGGTCAATGCCCACCGTAAAGAACTGGAAATCTATCTCGATTTGGCCCCCGGAATTCCGGATATGGTGCGGGGCGATCCCTTTCGCTTACGGCAGATTTTGATCAATCTGGTCAATAATGCCATTAAATTCACCCAGAAAGGGGAGATTATCGTCCAGGTCAGTGCAACCCCTGCCGCCGATGAGCAACATGCCAACATCACTTTTGCGGTCCAGGATACGGGTATTGGCATCGCCAAAGACAAGCTGGAAAAAATTTTTGAAAGCTTTACCCAGGCGGATGGATCCACGACACGACATTATGGCGGTACCGGATTGGGTTTGACGATTTCACAACAATTGGTAGACATGATGGGAGGCCGGTTGGAGGTCAGCAGTCAGGAAGGGGAAGGAAGTCGTTTTTATTTCACACTGACCTGCGAAACGGTAACGTACCCGTCCCAGGGGATCATCAGGCAACCATTACAAGGGTTGCGGGTGGTGTTGGGAGATGTTTCACCAACCCATGTGCATCTGGTGGGAAACCTGTTGCAAGGGATGGGTGCCAAGGTAACCATCGAGGAAAGCGGTTCGGCAGTCTGGCAACGGATGGTGGCCACCGGAGATGGACCGGAATCGTTGGGCATGCCGTTTGACGTCTTTCTCATCGGACACAAACTGTGGAATGGAGCCGATGGCAGTGACCTGAGCCAACAGTTGGCCCAAAGAGAGGATTTGTGCAAAAAAACCATTGCCATGTTGCCAGCTCATCGTCGCAAGGATGATCCGCACCTGGATCGCGGACCCCATGTGGGCAGTATCCTGGTCAAGCCGGCGCATCCCGAACGAATCCTGGCGGCTGTGCAATCGATCCCGGAAGTGGGCCTGATCATCCCCGGCCTGCTTAAAGAACATTCCAGCAGAGACAAGACGCGGAGCAATGTATTTCACATACTCGTTGTCGAGGATGAACCGAGCAATCAACAGGTGGTCACCGATGTGCTGGAACGTGCCGGGCATGTCTGGAAACTTGCCAAAGATGGTCCAGAAGCCTTGGAATTACTCAATCGGGAGGTGTTTGATCTGGTCTTTTTGGACATTCTATTGCCAGGAATGGATGGGTTCTCCTTGACGAGGACCATCCGTAATAAACCGATCAATCAGCCAGGAACCGGACCTCAGGTCATCATTATTGGCAATACCGGTCATATCTTTCAGGGGGATCGGGAAAAATGTCTGGAAGCAGGAATGGACGGATTCCTGCCCAAACCGTTCCGTCCACGTGATTTGTTGTCAGTAATTCAGAGGTTTAACAAACAGTTGGTACAAAAAAGGGGCGCTCGCAAAAAAAACAGTGACGCCAAAATCATCCAGTTGCCCAAGGTGGGCACGAACCAATACAGTGCCGCCCTGGAGACGGTATTCGTCGACTGGTCGCGAATCATGACCCGACTGGTTGCGGCCATCGCCGTGGAAGATTTCACCGGCGTGGCGTCACTGGCTGACGAGTTGAAGGTGTCGTCTCACCAGTTGGGAGCCGATCTGCTGCGTAATGAATCTTTTAAAATGGTGATCGCCACCCGTGATCTGCGAGCTCAAGAATTGGTTCGGGAACGCTTTGTCACTCTGGAAAGCGAATATCTCAAAGCCGTGATGGTGGTGGTCATGGCGGAAAGCGAACGTTTAAACGGGGAGTGTCCAAACGGCTGAGGAATGTTGCATGGTTCTGAACACGGATCATTTGTTGCGATGCCTGGAAACATTGGAGGCCCCAGTGGAATTCGACAGCCAATCTGAACCAGGAAGTTTGAATAGGATTTGCTGACGATGCATTACGGTTGCAACCCGACTTCATCGCTGTTGGCAAACAGCTGGAGTCGGTCTTGCGGGAGAAGCTGGGCCATGGCCGCACGTGATCTCTCCACCCTGTATCTGGAACCTCGACATCTGCATACAGTGCGTCAGTTGTTGCAACATTACGTGCCCTGGTCTGAGGCGTGGATCTATGGCAGTCGGGTGACCGGTACGGGGCACGAAACAAGCGATCTGGATCTGGAGGTACGCAATCCCGTTGATCCCGATCTGGAACAACCGGGCATCGGCGCCGTCAGGACAGCTTTCATGCTCAGTGACCTGCCCATCCGGGTTGAGGTGGAGGACTGGGCACGTATCCCGGATAGTTTCCGACAGGAGATTGTGTGCAACTACATAGTGGCGCAAATGGCATCACAACCGCTATAAAGATCCCATTTTACGGTAATCTCGTACCAGGGTGATCCGCCAATCCCTGCAAAATAATAATTAACATTTATTAGCAATAAAGATCTTACTTATAGACCTTGCAAATAGCACCAATCCCTCATATAATTGTGGTTTCATTGTAGGGCCTTTTTCTGCATTCAAGGACATCTCTCAGACTCTCTTCCCATCTGTTATCCTGGCACACCTACCCAGTCTGGAATCGACTAATCAATGTTCAGTGAAGAAATCCAAAAGGCATTGATGGAAGAGTTTTTTTCGGAAAACCGCGAATCCTTGGATCGGATCGAACAAGGATTGCTCAAGCTTGAATCCAATCCGGGCCACAAAGAATTAATCAACGCCGTCTTCCGGGACATGCATACCGTCAAGGGCAATTGCCGCATGATGGGCTTCCCGCGCCTGGAGGAACTGACCCACAAAGCTGAAACCCTCCTCGACCTCATGCGGGACGATCATTTGCTCATGAGCCAGGAGATTGGCAGTCTCCTGTTCAACGTATTGGACCGGGTACGAAAAACACTCCTGGAAATTGCCCAATCGGGTTCAGAAGGTATTGCCGATTTTGCAGAACTCATGCAAAAATTGGATTATTGTGTCTCACATCCCCAGGAAAAAACAGCCGATTCGGCGGCGGTTTCAATATCCCTCACTGAACCCGCACCACCATCTCCCGCAACCGCCCAACCGGAGACAAAAGTTCCCACCCGGGATTCCCCGGTTACAGCGCCCTCGGAAAGCGATGCCAACCAGTCATCCGCCCCCATGGAGTCGATCCGCTTATCCCTGAGCCGACTGGATACCTTGATGAACCAGGTGGGGGAATTGGGAGCCTCCTTTAACCAACTCAAGTACGTTATCACGCAAAAACCGGATCACATCGATCAACTTCTGGAGGTTCACGGCAAACAAATCGCGTGGCTCCAGAATGAAGTCATCAAATATCGTCTGCAACCCATCGGGCGCATCTGGGATCAATATCACCGTCTGGTACGGGATTTGGCCGTAGCCATTGGCAAAAAGGTCGTCCTCGACCTCATCGGGGAAGAAACGGAAGTGGATCGTAACGTCCTGACATCCATTAATGAGCTGTTGGGACATCTCATCCGCAACGCCGTCGATCATGGCATCGAATCCCCCGAAGAGCGGACACGCATGGGCAAATCACCCATCGGTCGGATCATCCTGAAAGCCGAACAAAAGCATGGGCAAATCTTTCTGGAAATCAAAGATGACGGTCATGGTATCGACCCCGTGTTGGTGGTGGAGAAAGCGTTGTCCACCGGGTTGATCACCGTCCAGCAGGCCGAGGAGATGAGCGAAACGGAGATTTTCAAGTTGATCATGTTGCCCGGCTTTTCCACCGCCAAGGAAATCAGTACCATCTCCGGGCGTGGAACCGGCATGGATGTTGTGCAAAACGCCCTCAACAAAATGGGTGGCACCATCTCCATCGCCAGCACCTTGGGCACCGGTTCAACGTTTCGCATGTCCATTCCGCAAACCATGGCCATTGTCCCGGCTCTGCTCGTCCACGAAAGCAATGAAACCTTTGCCATCCCCCAGGTCAATGTCATTGAGCTGGTCTCGTTCTACGGCGGCGAAATCGGGAACAACATCGAAGGAAAAATGCAATCGCCCATGGTTCGGGTTCGGGAAAAATTGTTGCCCCTCATCCCCCTGCAACGCTTGCTGACACGCGATGGTCCCAGGCGCGCCCCACAACGCGAAATCGAACGCCTCCTCGCCGCCACGGCGGTCCATGTCGCTGTGCTGCATGCCCAGGAACACCTTTTCGCTCTTGAAGTCGGGGCCATTTTGGGGCATAGCTCACTCCTGATCAAACCCATCAATCGTATTTTCTCTCACATCCCCATTCTCGCCGGGACTGCAGTCATGCCGGATGGCAGCATCTCCTTTTTACTGAACGTTCAGGCATTACTGGCTGGCGCGGATGAGTTGGGGTAATCACCTGTTATTTATCTTTCGGAGAACACAATGGAAAAAAAAATGGCCTTGATTGTCGATGACAGCAGCCTTGCTCGCATGATGGTCCGTAAATTTTTCGCTGATGGATTCAAGGATTGGGATCTGCTGGAAGCGAAAGATGGTGAAGACGCCCTAGCCAAGGCACAAGGGCAATCCCTCCATCTGGCTTTGATCGATTTTAACATGCCCGGGATGAATGGCATTGATCTGGCAGAAAAATTATTGGAAAAACAGCCGGGCTTGGCCATTCACCTGGTCACAGCCAATATCCAGGAGCGGATGCAGCTTCGCGCCGAAGCCATCGGCATCGGATTCATCAAAAAGCCCATCAATCAGGAAAAAATCACCGCTGCCATGCAAGGAGTCGCAGGGTAACCGGCACATATGCCTCGGCAACCTGCCCATACCCCCCATGAGCGCATTGACCGCACTGGAATTGGATATGCTGGCCGAAGCCTTCAACATTGGCTTGGGTTTGGGATCCTCTGCCTTGAGCGAACTCCTGGGAGAAGAAATTCATGTCTCGGTCCCTGGCGTGAAAGTACTCCCCAAACGGCCCGCCATCGACGAGTGCGCCCAACGCTACGATACCCGGGCCCATACGATTCGACAGGCGTTCATCGATGCCAAAGGGGCCTCGGCATTCTCCGGAGACGCCTTTTTATTCGTACCCCAACCCAGCAGCCAGGTTCTCACCGAACTTTTAAGCAATTCCGAGGTCACCGAAGCGGAAGTTTTGGCCGAACTGGGCAACCTGATTCTCCACTCATGCCTCGGCAGTCTGGCCAACATGATGGAAACAGAACTGGATTCGGAACTGCCGGAAGTCCATCTCAATCGTAGCGCCGAACTCTTGATTGAAATCGCTCGCAATAAAAACCGGGGGAAGGCCTGCGAGGCAGGAAGCGAAACCGTTGCCAAGGAGACCAAACGTCGCCCCCTGGATCTCCAAGACAAGGTGTTGCAATTGGAAGTACAATTCAAAACGTTAGAAAAAAACATTTCAGGTGAAATCATGCTGTTTCTCGACCTGTCGCGACTTCCTGATTTAAAAATTCGTATCCGGGATGCCATCCATCGTCTTACGGTCCCCTGAAAAAATATCGTATGGAACCCATCATGCACGGGGAAAGAAAAAAAATGTTCAGGCTTAGCGAACTGGAAGAAGATGCCCTGAAGGAATTTTTTAACATGGGCCTGGGGATGGCTGCCGATTCTTTGAGCCAGATGGTGCAAAATGAGGTACTTTTGACCCTCCCCAAACTGAAAGTGGTCCCGTACGAAGAGGCCACGCACATGCTGATGGAGAGCCAGGAAGAAAAGTTGGTGGCGGTCAGGCAAAACTTCAAAGGGGAATTGACAGGCACGGCCCTGCTGATTTTTCCCGGAAACGAAAGCCTGGAGTTGGTTCGCACCCTGCTCCACGAAGATATTCCCCTGGAAGTTTTGACGGAACTGGAACAAGAAACACTGCTGGACGTGGGCAATGTCATCCTCAACGCCTTCCTGGAAAGCTTTACCCAGATGATGAGCGTGGAATTTGAATTCGAGTCGGCCGAATTCTTGAAAGGTTCCAGCCGTTTTTTATTGGACATCTCCTCGCATTTGGCGGCGCAAAAACAATCCTTGATGGAAGGTGTCAACGAAGACGATGAACGCGCCTTTGTCCTGATGATGGATTTCAAGACCAGTGATGAAGAAGATACCCAGCATACCCTGAGCGGTTTCGTCGTGCTGCTGTTTTCGCAACAGGCCATGTACATCCTGAAACGTGAATTGGAAGTCATCCTGTCCAACCTGTAAACAATTTTGGTGTCGCATGGCCGACCTGGACAACAGTTTGCTTGCCAACGCCTTGGACGTTAGCGCTGTCGGAACCATTATACTCGATGAAAAACACGATGTTGTTTTTTGGAACAAGTGGATGCAAAAAGCCACTCGCCTTCCTTCCGACGATGTTCTGGGCCGCTCCTTGTTCACAATCTTCCAGGAACTGAAACAATCACGCATCCACAAAGCCATCGACAATGCCTTGAGTTCAGGGTTGCCAACCACGCTCTCCCACCGCCTGACACCAACACCCTTCCCGCTCTACACTGCTTCCGAAAGAGCCGAAGGGAGTCCCAGAATGGATCAGATGGTACAGATCAAGGCCATACGCAACGACGATGGCAATCGATATTGCTGCATCCAGATTCAGGATATTACCGTCACCGTCTCCCGGGAGCATCTGTTGCGCAACCAAGCGCGGGAGCTGCAAGCCGCCAAAGAGATCGCACAAAATGCCAATCAGGCCAAGAGCGATTTCCTGGCCAACATGAGCCATGAAATACGCACGCCAATGAACGCCATCATTGGCATGGCCCATCTTGCATTGAAGACCCAACTGGATTCCCGGCAAGCCGATTATGTCAGCAAAATTCATAGTTCAGCACTGGCCTTGCTGGGAATCATCAACGATATTCTCGATTTTTCCAAAATTGAAGCGGGCAAACTCACCATCGAATCGGTACCCTTTCATTTGGATGACGTGTTGAACGATGTCGCCAACCTTATCGCCATGAAGGCGGAAGAGAAAGGTTTGGAGGTCAGTTTTCACGTGGATACCGGGGTGCCCATGCACCTGGTTGGCGATCCATTGCGCCTGGGGCAGATTCTCATCAACCTAGCTAATAATGCCGTCAAATTTACCGAAAAAGGCAATATCGTCCTCTCCATCCATTTATTGAAAGAGGCAGAGTATCAGGTCGAATTGCACTTCAAGGTCCAGGATACCGGCATTGGTCTGACCGAAGAACAGCAGGGGCGCTTGTTCCAGGCCTTTTCGCAGGCGGACAGCTCAACAACCCGCAAATTCGGTGGCACCGGATTGGGATTGACGATTTGCAAACGGTTGGTGGAAATGATGGGGGGGACCATATGGGTGGAAAGTCAGCCCAACCAAGGCTCCACCTTTCACTTCACCTCGCTCCTGGCCCGCAAAGACACCAGTCGTCGTCGATTCCGCCTCCCCAGCAAAGAATACGTTGGCGTGCCGGTATTGGTTGCCGATGACAATCCCGTAGCCAGGGAAATTTTGCAAAAATCTTTGGAATCCTTTTCCTTTCAGGTTACAGCCGTTGCATCGGGCGAAGAAGCCATTTTCGAGCTGGAACGGGCTGCCAGGGAGAAACATCCCTTCAAAATGGTATTCCTTGACTGGAAAATGGGTGAAATGGATGGCGTCCGCACCGCCCAAGAGATCAATCGACGTTTTCCCGAGTTAAACCTGCCCAAGATTATCATGGTGACCGCCTATTCCCGCGAAGATGTCGCCTTGGCCGCTGACAATGCCGGCATCGACGTTTTTCTCACCAAACCTGTCAACCTTTCGGTCATGTTTGAATCCGTCTTGTCCGCCCTGGGACAAAATACCAAACGTGCTGACCACACCCTGCCCAGGGGATCCGGCTGCGATTTGGGCCCGATCCGCGGAGCCAACATTCTCCTGGTGGAAGATAATGAAATCAATCAGCAGGTCGCCAGAGAATTGCTGGAAGATGAAGGGTTGCACGTCCACATTGCCAACAATGGTCAGGAGGCGGTGAATTGTGTTCGTGCGCACACCTACGATGCGGTACTCATGGATTTGCAAATGCCGGTCATGGATGGTTTCACCGCCAGCCGCACGATTCGTTCCGATCCCCAATTCGCCGATCTGCCCATCATTGCCATGACCGCCAATGCCATGGCGGGAGATCGGGAAAAATGTTTGCTCGTCGGCATGAATGAGCATGTGAGCAAACCCATTCATCCCCCAACCTTGTTTGAAACGTTACGCCGATTCATCAAACCGCGTCCCGTTGGGGATGCCGACCCCAAACCACTGCGCACAACCACGCCCGCCCCCAACCTCAAACCTGAACATCGGGATGACACCCCGCTCCCGGATCAACTGGATGGCGTGGACATACAGGTCGGACTCGGCAACGTGAACGGCAAGAAACCATTATATTACAAAATATTGAAGAATATTTATTCCGGCCATCGCCATATCACCCGTTCCATTCAGGAAGCCTTGGACAAGGGCGATCACGCCGCAGCCCATCGTTTGGCACACACCTTCAAAGGAATGGCTGGTACGATGGGAGCCAAAACGTTGCAGGAAACTGCCCAACGTTTGGAAACCATGCTAAAATCCAATTCGACCGAAGGCATTGCAGAACTGTGGCCACCATTTTCGCAAGAGGTCGAACGGGTTATGTCGGGACTGGAACACTATTTCGCGACTGTTATACCCGCGAAGTCGCCACCACGGAACACAATACCCCGGAACATGCCCACCAAGGAGCAGTTGCAACCTGTTTTCAGCCAGTTACGGCAACTCCTGGAAGATGGCGATTCCGATGCACTCCTCCTGGTGGCTCAAGCCAAAGAAATGTTATCCGGCCAGCCCATCCATGCAGATTTGGAAAAAATGGAAGTACAAATTGACGATTATGAATTTGAAACAGCGCAACGCATTTTTAAAGAAATCACAGTACATCTGGCTATCTAAACGAGCAAGACCCGGAGTACCTTGGGATCATGATCCACAATCGCATTGCCAACATGGAAGAAGAAAAATCCAAAATCCTCATCGTTGATGATGAAAAGGTCAATCTCAACGTCCTGGATGGCCTGCTCAAACCTTACTATAAAACAGTTGTTGCCAAGGATGGTCTGCAAGCACTCAAGCGGCTGGAAAAAGGACCTTTGCCCGATTTGATTTTGTTGGATGTCGTCATGCCGGAAATGGACGGGTACGAGGTCTGCCGTCGGGTGAAAAGCAACCTCATGACCCGGGCCATCCCCGTAATTTTCATTACGGGCCAGGTTGAAGAACGCTCGGAGGCCAAAGGATTTGAAGTGGGCGCTGTCGACTACATTTTTAAACCGATCAGCCCACTGACCACCCTGGCGCGTGTCAAAACCCATGTGGAACTGAAGAAACGTGGCGACCTGCTGGAACGCATGGCCACTCTGGATGGTTTAACGGGTATTTACAATCGACGCCGCTTCGATGAATTTTTGGATTACGAATGGGAACGCTCCCTGCGCTACCAACATCCCCTCTCCCTCATCCTCATGGACATCGACTTTTTCAAACGCTACAATGATCATTTCGGCCATGCTGAGGGGGATCTGTGCCTGACTAAAGTCGCCAGGGCTGTTGCCAATTCACTGCCCAGGAGTGTCGATGTTGCCTGTCGCTACGGTGGCGAAGAGTTCGCCTGCGTCCTGCCGGAAACCAATGCCGAAGGTGCCCTGGTTGCCGCACAACGCATCCTGGACAGATGCCGGGATCTCCACCTACCCCACCCCCAATCCACGGCAGCCGATCATGTCACCCTCAGTCTGGGTACCGTAACACTGATCCCCAATAACAATCATCGGAAAAAAGAGTTCGTGGAAATGGCGGACAAAGCGTTGTACCAAGCCAAACGCAAAGGACGCAACCAAGTCAGGCAGTTCAATGAAGGAACCGAGTATGATGGGTGAAGAATCGGCAAAAATTCTTGTGGTCGACGACGAAAAAACCAATATTGATGTCCTGGTGGGCCTGTTACATGATAGCTATAAGGTGTTCATTGCCAAGAACGGCCAACAAGCCCTGAAAAGGGCCAGGACCGACCCCGTCCCCGACCTCATTCTGCTCGATATCATCATGCCGGAAATGGATGGTTTTGAAGTATGTCGGCACTTGAGGTCCCATCCGGAAACCTCGCAAATTCCCGTCATCTTCATCACCGGCATGAACAATCCTGCCGACGAAACCAAAGGATTGGAGCTGGGTGCGGTGGATTTTATCCGCAAACCGTTTGTGCCCAACGTTGTCCTGGCCCGCATCCGCACCCAACTGGAACTACTCCGGCAAAGGGTACGCCTGATTGAACTCAACCAGTTAAAAAACAAATTTCTCGGTATGGCGGCCCACGATCTGCGCAACCCGCTCAACTCCATTTGCGGCCTGTCCGATATGCTTCTCAACTTGAAACTTACGGAAGAGGAACAACGGCGTTTTATTCAGACCATACACAATGTTGGAACACAAATGAGCAATCTTATCAATGACCTGCTGGATGTTACGGTCATTGAGAGTGGCCAGTTCGACATGCATCTGAAACCGGGTAACCTGACGCAACTGCTGCAAAGCCGCATGGAATTGTTCCGCTTTGCCGCCGAGAAAAAATCCATTCATATGCATTACAAACCAACACCGACCCGAACAATCACCTTTGATGAAGATCGTTTGGCTCAGGTTATCGATAATCTGCTGGGAAATGCTATCAAATTTTCCAACCCGGGCACGCAGGTCACCGTCAGTTCCGGCCAGGATGCGGACCACATATGGTTTGCCGTCCAAGACCAGGGACCCGGCATTCCTGAAGAAGAACACTCCCGGCTGTTTGGCGCTTTCCAAAAATTAAGTGCCCGGCCCACTGGCAAGGAAAAAAGCACAGGTTTGGGGCTTTCCATCGTCAAAAAGATTTGTGATGCCCATCGCGGCACAATCATCGTCACCAGTGAACTGGGCAAAGGGTCGGTATTTCGCGTCAATCTGCCAGATCTTATAAAAGAATAATAGAAAGAACTAGAAGGAAATGATTATGAAAACTGACGCAAGAAACACTATTCTACTCATTGATGACGATTTCGCTATTCGTATGATGTTCCGGAAGCTCTTGGAAGAAGCGGGGTTTTCCGTCATCGGTGAAGCCGAAGATGGTCGGGAAGGCGTCGAACTCCACAACGCTCTCAAACCCGATATTACCCTGTGCGACATCGAAATGCCCGTCATGCACGGCATAGCCGCCCTGAAAACCATCCTCGCCTCCTGTCCCACGACCTGTGTTATCATGTTGACGTCGGTCAATCATCCCGAAGTCTGGGAGGATTGCCTGTTGGCAGGCGCCCGCTTCTACATCAACAAAAGCAGCACCCATGCCGATATCATAAGGATCATTCGCGATTCCTGGAATGATCATCAAAAATTAATGGCCATACCATAAGACTTATGACCTTTCGTACTGGTGCCAACAATGCTCACTGAGTTTGAAGAAGACGCCATCAAGGAGATGTTCAATCTCAGCCTGGGTAACGCCCTGCCAACGCTGAGCGAAATGGTCGATGCCGAAATTGAATTTTCCACCCCCTGCCTGGAAACAACTCCGGCAAAACAATTGACCCAAACAATCACCTCGATGGTCGGTGAATCGGCCTGCCTGCTCCACATGGTATTTCGCTTGATGATGACCAATAAGGCCGATCTCCCCGGCAATGCCGTGCTGCTCCTGCGCGCCGACTCCCTGGGACCTTTCCTGGACGCCCTCTACGGTGAACCCGTCCCGCAAGCCCTGCAGGATCAGGTCTGTGCCGAAGCACTCACCGATGTCGCAGATCTGTTGCTATATACCTGTATCAGCACTTTGAGTCGTCTGCTCGATTCGGAGTTGGAAGGAAACAAACCCCTGTTCTTTCGCGGAAAACCCACCCTTTGGAACCGGTCATGCCCCATGGAACCCAACTCTGACGTACCAAATGCGCCCAATGAAAACAATGCCGATGCCCACTCCATCACTCTCAGGATTGACCTGTCCATTCCAATCAAACACGTGTCCGGCTCCGTCATGATCTGGCTCGATGCCTCCCATGACACCGACCTGAAACAAGCGGTTCAACACTACATCACTACCCAATTATGTTAAAACAGCATGGGCATTCTTGAAACCACTCCCGCATCCGTCTATTTGGAACCCGGCGAATTATTCGTCGGTACCCGGCCAACAGAAGTGTGTACTGTCCTGGGTTCGTGCGTTTCCCTGGTTCTTTTTCACCCACAAACCAAACTCAGTGCCATGGGTCATGGCAAACTACCCTCCCGTCCGTGTTCCCACGGCAGCGCAAACGGCGTCAAAGTGTGCCGAATGATGGGCGATTTCGTTTCGTGTTCCACCCACTTCATGCTCTCATGGTTCCATCAGATGGGAATCCCCAACAAGGAACTCGAAGCCAAATTATTTGGGGGTGCCATGATGTTCAACCTTCCCGGCAAAGAAGAAGCTTCCACCGTGGCAATCGGGAAAAGAAATGTCGAAACCGCCATGGACATGATCCGCAAAGAACGTTTGCATCTGGTCGCTTCCGATGTTGGTGGCCCCTGGGGTCGGAAAATCTTCTTCCATACCGGCAGTGGTGAGGTCAAGCTGCAACGTCTGCGCAAAACTGAACTGGACTTGGTCAACCCCCTAGAAATAAAAGAAAGCTGAAACGATCACACGTGTCCCATGTCGGGAAAACAAAATAAACCTTTGATATTGGAACGGATCGCCCTTGGATACTGCAAAATCATTGGTATTGTTTTCCGGTGGCCAGGATTCCACCACCTGCCTGGCGTGGGCACTGTCCCGATACCACCGGGTGGAGACGATAGGATTCGATTATGGGCAACGCCACGCCATCGAACTCACCTGCCGGCAAACCATTCTGACAACCATTCGGCACCGCTTCCCCCAATGGGGGGAACGCCTGGGCGACGACCACCTCATCAACTTGCAAACACTCGGTCAGATCAGCGATACCGCCTTAACCAGGGAGCGGGCCATTGCGTACTCCCAGCATGGCCTCCCCAACACCTTCGTCCCGGGCCGCAATATTCTTTTTCTTTCTTTTGCCGCCGCCCTGGCCTATCGCCGGGGAATCGACCGGTTGGTTGCCGGCATGTGCCAAACCGACTCTTCCGGTTATCCAGACTGCCGGGATGATGCCATCAAAGCGTTGCAGGTGGCCCTCAATTGTGGCATGGCAAGCCGGTTTTGTATTGAAACACCATTGATGTGGCTCAACAAAGGAGAAATCTGGCACTTGGCGCAATCCTTGGGTGGCGTGGATTTCCTCGATCTGGTGCGCCATGAAACCCATACCTGCTACCTGGGCGAGCGTCGCGAACAACACAATTGGGGATGGGGATGCGGCACCTGCCCCTCCTGTCGCCTGCGCGCCGATGGCTATGCCGCATTCCTGGCTTCCCCTTAAAGGACATGCCATGATGGATCAATTTTTATTAACATCTCAAGCCCGATTTGAAGCGGCCCGATACCTCACCAACCAGCCCGCAGGTCACCGCAGCAGCCGTTTGCATGGCCATGGTTTTTTAGCGCAAATCCGTACAGCACCACCCATGGATCCGGCACTCCGCCCAGGTACCGAGGTTGCAACGCTCCAAACCATTTGGCAAAATATCGTTGCCCCCCTCGACTATCGCCTGCTCAACGATTGCCTGCCGCAACAACCCACGGATGACAATCTGGCCCATTGGTTGCTGCAACAAATGCCATGGACCGGCATCCAGCGCATCCGTCTCCATGCCACGCCGGAACAGGGAATGGATGTCGCACCCGGGCAAAACACCTTGGTGTGGCGCCGTTACCGTTTTGAATCGGCGCATCAACTGCCCCACGTGGCACCAGGACACCCCTGTGGACGCATGCATGGCCATGGATTTCGTGTCCTCATCGCGGCGCGTCACCCCGACACGCCTACAAAGAGCAATCGCATCGATTACGATGACCTCGATACCCTGTGGCAACCCATCCAAACGTTGCTGCATCATCGTTGCCTGAATGATATTCAGGGCCTGGAAAATCCCACGAGCGAAGTGTTATCCCACTGGATCTGGCAACAACTGCACCCTGTGCTACCAGAACTGGCCTGGGTCACGGTGATGGAAACATCGTCATCCGGGGCACACTACAATGGTCACAACTATCGCATCTGGAAAGAGATGACCCTGGATAGTGCCGTTCGTCTATCCAATGTGCAAGAAGACGACCCGCGCCGACGCATTCATGGCCATACCTTTACCCTGCGCTTGCACCTTTCCGCACCCCTCGAATCCATCATGGGATGGATTTGTGATTTCGGTGAGGTCAAAAAATTGTTCAGCCCTGTATTCACCATGCTGGACCATCACCCTTTATTCGAAATTCCCGATCTTGAAGATGGCGATAGCCTCAGCATAGCCCGCTGGATCGCCAGCCAATCCCGTCCCCTCCTCCCACAACTCACCCGCCTGGATCTGACCGAGACCCCTGGATGTGGGATCATCCTTGCGCTCTCTAAAGCACAATCGGGTTTAATACAGTTGATTAAAAGGATTTCATGATGAGTACGCTGACTATCCGCCTTCCTGACGACAAGCATCAAAGGCTGAAAAACCTAGCCACACAACGGCAAATCAGCCTCAACAAACTGATGGAAGAACTTTCAACAGTTGCTCTGGCCCAGTCCGATATGGAAACCCGATTCCGGGCGTTGGTAGCGCGGGGCTCTATTGAAAAAGGATTGGCCATTTTGGACGAGCTTGATCACAGCTTTTCCCAGGAGTCAAAATAGAGGCACCCAGCATCCTATCTCGTTGTTAAGCCCCTCTATTAATTCTACTTTGTCACATTAGAATTTACGCTCTGGATCCCCGCTTTCGCGGGGATGACGAAACAGAAAATCCGTTGAAAAAAGGTAACCGTCATTCCCGCAAAAGCGGGAATCCAGAGGCCACAAACTCCGAACTGGAAATGTGACAAAGTAGAATTAAAAAAAGGCACCCCAACCCAAGCCGAGGTGCCTTTCATGTCAATCATCCGTTGTTTCAACCAATCAACGGTTCAAGCGGACCTAATTACCACTTTTCAATGCGGCCAAAGCAGCGGCCAACCGGGCAATCGGCACCCGGAACGGCGAACAGGAGACGTAGTCCAGGCCCACCGTTTCAAAGAAGTAGATGGAATCGGGATCACCACCATGTTCACCACAGACCCCCAACTTAATACCGGGGCGGGTTTCCCGACCCTTGGCAGCAGCCATTTTCACCAACAAACCAACGCCTTCTTGATCGACGCTGACAAAGGGATCCTTGGCGATGAGATTTTTACGGATGTACTCCTGCAGGAACGGCCCGGCATCGTCACGGGAAATACCCATGGTGGTCTGCGTCAGGTCGTTGGTACCGAAGGAGAAGAACTCCGCCGTTTTGGCCAATTGATCGGCAATCAAGGCGGCACGCGGCAGTTCGATCATGGTACCGATGTGGTATTCCAGATTGACCCCGGTCTCCTTCATGACCGCTTCACACACCGCTACTGAGCGATCTTTCAGGAATTTCAGCTCGTTCTCCACCCCGACCAACGGAATCATGATTTCCGGGGTGATGAAAAATCCTTCCGTCTTCACCAAGTGGCACGCTGCTTCCATAATAGCGCGCACTTGCATCTCGTAGATTTCCGGGAAACTGATACCCAGACGACAACCGCGATGTCCCAGCATGGGGTTGAATTCCTTGAGGCTTTCAACCCGTTGTTTCACTTTTTCCACCGGCATACCGAACACCAGTGCCACCTCGCTCTGTCCTTCGGCATCGTGGGGGATGAACTCATGCAGAGGCGGATCGAGGAGACGAATCGTCACTGGCAAACCGCGCATCTCCCGGAACAACCCTTCAAAGTCATGACGTTGCAAGGGGAGGATTTTGGAAATGGCGCGACGGCGATCTTCGTCGGTATCGGAGAGGATCATACCGCGCATGTGAATGATCCGTTCGGCACCGAAGAACATATGCTCTGTGCGGCACAAGCCAATCCCCATGGCCCCGAAGCTGCGGGCGATACGGGCATCATCGGGGGTATCGGCATTGGCACGCACCTTCATGCGGGTAAAGCCATCCACCCATTCCATGAAAACGCCGAAATCACCCGAAAGCTCTGGATTGATGGTGGGAACCTGCCCCAGGATGATCTCACCCGTGGAACCATCGATGGTGACCCAGTCACCCTTTTGCACCGTTGCCCCACCGAGGGTGAAGAGTTCTTTTTCCATGTTGATCTGGAGGGCCGAACACCCGGAGACGCACGGCCTGCCCATGCCACGCGCCACCACCGCCGCATGGGAAGTCATACCACCGCGAGCCGTGATGATACCCTTGGCCGAATGCATACCGTGGATATCTTCCGGGCTGGTCTCTTCCCGAACCAGCATGACCGCTTGGCCACCTTCGGTCCACAACTCAGCTTCGTCGGCATCGAACACCACCTTACCGGTCGCCGCACCGGGGGAGGCGGCCAAACCCTTGCCAATCACAATCTTCTTGGCTTTGGGATCCAAGGTGGGGTGCAACAGTTGATCCAGGGATTCCGGGGCAACACGGAGTACCGCTTCACGGGTGTTGATCAAACCTTCGTGTACCATCTGCACGGCGATTTTCAAGGCGGCCTTGGCAGTACGCTTGCCATTACGGGTCTGCAACAGCCACAATTTATTACGCTGAATGGTGAACTCGATGTCCTGCATATCCCGATAATGCAGTTCCAGACGCCGCTGCACGGCATAGAGTTCCTTGAACAGTTCGGGCATGGACTCTTCCATGGCCGGCAGATTGGAACCATTGAGGTTTTTACCCTCGATGGTGATCTGCTGCGGCGTGCGGATACCCGCCACCACGTCCTCGCCCTGGGCATTGATGAGGTATTCACCGAAAAACCGATTGTCGCCGGTGCTGGGGTCGCGGGTGAAGGCAACGCCCGTCGCGCAATCGTTACCCATGTTACCGAACACCATGGCCTGGACGTTAACGGCTGTCCCCCAACCTTCAGGGATATTGTTCAAGCGGCGATAGGTGACGGCACGGGGAATGGTCCAGGAGTTGAACACGGCCCCAATGGCACCCCACATTTGATCCTGTGGATTTTCCGGGAACGGCTTGCCGGTGATCTCCAATACTTTGGCTTTATATTTCCCGACCAAGTCTTTCCATTCATCGGCGGTGACCGAGGTATCTTCCACCTTGCCGGCGTGTTCTTTCATATGTTTGAGCATATGCTCAAAATTGTGGTGATCCACACCCAACACCACATTGGAATACATTTGCACAAAACGGCGGTAGGAGTCATAGGCGAAGCGGGGATCGTTGGTCCGCTTGATCATGCCCTGGACAGTAGTATCGTTAAGCCCCAGGTTCAACACGGTATCCATCATGCCGGGCATGGAAACCCGGGCGCCCGAACGCACAGAAACCAGAAGGGGATTGTCCGCATCACCAAACTTGGCCCCCATCACTTTTTCAACTTCCACCAGCGCCGCATTCACCTCTTCTCTGAGTCCGGCTGGATAGTCGCGAAGTTTAAGATACAGGCCGCACACCTCGGTACTGATCGTGAAACCCGATGGTACCGGAACACCGAGACGAGTCATCTCCGCCAGGTTGGCCCCTTTGCCACCCAGCAAATTTTTCATCCCCGAATCGCCTTCGGCCTGACCGTTGCCAAAAAAATACACAAATTTGTTGCCAGACATCCACCATTCTCCTCGTGAAATGTTGACCCTGTTGATAACAACTTAATAAGGGTAAGGAAGCCGGGTTCTCTCCAATTTTATGCAAACTCTCTAACGCCCTACACCGTCTCACGATCACGTGTCGACAACACGGAACGCAGGGAATACTCCAACATGCGGGGATTCACCCCCTTCAAAATGCCCAGAAGACCTTCCATGATGATAGTACAGCGCAATTGTTCTTCCTTGGAGTAGTGCATCAACTTGATACCCATGGGAATGGTCAACATATTGGCGACGATAGCGCCATAGCATGTCGCCAACAGTGCCGTACCCATGGCGGGACCGATTTTCGAGGGATCCTCCATGTTGGCCAGCAACTCGACCATTCCGATGAGAGTCCCCACCATGCCCATGGCCGGGGCCGCTTCACCCATGGATTCAAACATGGTGATACCCACATGGTGACGATGGGACAAATATTCGATTTCCTTGCCCAAAACATCGGTTAAGAATTCGGGTGTCGCACCGTCTACGCAATGGTTGATGCCATTTTGCATGAACTTGTTGTCAGTCTTGTATTTTTCGAGGGCCAGGATGCCATCCTTGCGGCAGATATTGGACATTTCCACGAGTTGGCTGATGATTTCGTGGATATTATCCTTGGGCTCAAAAAACACCTTGCCCATAATTGCCGAGGTGTTTTTCAGGTCGTGGAGATTGAATTTGACGAATGTGGACGCAATTAGGCCACCAAACACGACCACCGCAGCGTGGCTACTGGCAAACATGACGATCTTGCCCGCAGAAAGAAAGGCCAGAATCAAGAGTGCCGCGACAATCCCGATGATCGTGGCTTTATCCATTGCTATCCTCCTCTATACCTGTTACGCCAGCAATCAAAACTTTTTGTCCACTGGTGCCTCCCCGCTCCCCAAATCTTCCTTGGGGAGAAATCCGGCAATGTCCTTACGTATGAGAATTTCAATACGACGGTTGGCCTTGCGCGCCTCGGGGTTTCGGTTATCGGCCACCGGGCTGTACTCACCATAGGTGCTGATGAACAAACGCTCCGGTGCCACCCCGGACGCCGCAAAACGCTTGGCCACGGCCACGGCCATCACCGCCCCCTTGAACCAACTGGTGGTTTCAATGCTGTCCCCACTTTTGGGCTGCTGATCGGTATGACCACGTACTTCTATGACGTTGCGCTCTTTGGCCAACAGATTGGCGATTTGATCCACCATGATTCCGCTGGATTCGCTAACCTTTTTGCCATCCGGGGTCAAAAGAGCATCCTCGCGGATCCGCAAAAGGAAGCCCTCTTGTTTTTCTTCCACTTCCGCCTGACCGTTATCGATCAGGGTTGTACTCATGACACGAATTTTGTCACGCAACTCCACCAGGTGAACTTCCTGTTGGAATTCGGAGCCGATCAGGTTTTGGCTGGCCATGATGGGACTGATTCTTTCAATCCGCTGGACCCCGAATTGATCCTTGAAGGTACCGGCCAATTCCTTGAACTTGGTGATTTCGACCGTGGAGTAGGCGACAATGATGACGAAAAAACACAGCAGAAGCGTAGCCATATCCGCCCAGGATATAAACCAGAGTGGCGTTCCCTTCTTGCAGATAGGGCACTTTTTGCTCATAGATACTCCTGCTTAAATCTTAAGGGGCACCCCCCCCGGTCCATACTGGATTGCAACCGTGGGAACAGGAATCTTGGCAGAGCTACCCACCCCAAGTAACCTACAAGTACCCAACCTTCTTAAAGAACCTTGGGCAGAATGATACCTTCGCCTCGCAAAGGCAAGGGATGATGATCGATAATCCGAAAAAAGACAATTAATAATATTATTGACACATATAAATATTCTATCCATATGAAAATCGCACCCTTTCCCGATTTGACTTTTCGCCATATTTTGTGCGAAAATGACAGATGTGGCGGGGGATTGAGAGTACCACCCCCCGGTGTTAGGTATATTTAAAGATGTGCGGTCGATTCTCTGAATCGCAATAAAACTTCAAGGAGTCATCCAACGTGGCCAAACCCCGTGGTAAAAATTCACCTCAGGGCAAGTCGAGTGGCCGTATCCAGGCAGCCGTGGCAACCCCTGTCTACATCAAAGAGGACGATGCCCTGGAACAGGAAAAAAAGCGCCCTGCGAAGAAGAAATCAACCACGCTCTCGCTCTGGTTCAACCTGATTTCCTATTCGTTTTTCTTCTGGACGTTGCGTATGATCGGCAAAGCGCTCCCGGAGGAGACCACGTTTTTCACCCGCATGTTTGAACTGGAGGTCCACCCCACCTGGAACATGGAATTGGTCGAAAAGTCGAAAACCTGGCTCCTGGTCCTTGCCGGCGTCTCGATACTCCATATGGGCATCGGCGTTGCCAGGAACCGCGGTCGTTTCCGTGCCAACGAAATAGCCGCCCTGATTCTCTCCGGGATCTCATGCGCCATTGCCATGTGGCTGATGCGTCTGACCTAGAAAACAAGGAGCCCCTACTCGCGCACCAAGCGATAACCAATGCCGGTCTCGGTCATCAGGTGCCGGGGATTGGATGAATTTTTTTCAATTTTACGCCGCAAACCCGCCATGAACACCCGGAGGTAGTGTGGTCGTTCCACATACTCAGGTCCCCAGACCTTTTGCAGGATGTAGCGGTGAGTCAACACCCGACCAACATTGGCCACCAATAGAGTCAATATTTGATACTCGATCGGCGTCAGATGAATGATGTCACTGCCGCGAGTGACACGGCGGTGGATCCGGTCAACCCGTATCTCACCAAACTCAAACACGCCATCCTCCGGCATCCCCTCACCAGCATGGTGCGTCCGACGCCGCAGCACCGCCCGGATGCGCGCCTGCAATTCCGGCACCCCGAACGGCTTGGTCAGATAATCATCCGCCCCGGCGTCCAAGGCCTCAACTTTCTGCACCTCTTCGGTACGCACGGACAGTACCAGGATGGGGATATCACTCCAATTGCGTAACTCGCGTATCACATCCACCCCATCCCGATCCGGCAACCCCAGGTCCAGAACAACAAGGTCGGGACGACGGGAAACCGTCTCCAGCAAACCCTGCGCCGCCGTACCCGACTCCCACACCTTGAATCCCGATGCTGACAATGCCATGGCCACATAGTGGCGAATCATGGCCTCGTCTTCGATCAGGACAACACCCTGCTGCGTCTCGGTCACTTGAATACTCCTAATCCAAACCGACAACTGGTGGATTACCCACAGGTAAAGTAAACACGAATTTCGCGCCCCCTGACGGTTGATTTTCCGCGTGGATCATTCCACCGTGCGCCACAATCACAGAACGAACAATAGACAGGCCCAAGCCAAAACCACTCGTACCAATCACATTTTTTTTATGAACGAATTCTGAGAATATAGCCTCCTCCTGACCAAATGGGAAGCCTGGACCATTATCGGCTACCCAGATCACCACCTGCTGTTCCACCATCCTGGCACCAATATCGACATGGGTTCCCTCAGGGGTATGGCGTGCCACATTTTCCAGCAGATTGCGAAACACCCGTTCCATCATCATGGCATCCATTTCCAACAGTGGAATTTCCCGTCCCACCGATACCTCGACGAAGTAGCCCTGCAATACCCCTTTACTGGCTTCGATTGCGGAACCTATCATCTCTTCCAGGACTTGCCATTCCTTGTTCAGGGAAACGATATCACGGTGCAAACGGGCCATGTCCAACAGTTTATCGACGTCTGACAGCATTCGACCAATTTGCCGCTGCATACCTTCCAACATCCCGTGAACCGGCTTGAATTCCTGCGGCAAACTCAAAGCTATCGACTCGGCCACACCCGCCAACACCGCCACAGGGGTTCTGATATCATGGGAAAGGCTGGCCAAAAGGGCGGCCCGCAACCGTTCCGATTCCACGGCCAGCATGGCCTTGCGCTCACGCTCCGCATATCCCAATCGTTCCAGGGCCAATCCCATCAGGGTCATACCCGTTCGGAGCAAAGGGTCGAGTTCCTTCGGTACTGTCCAAGCCTTTTGACCCGGGAAGAATACCAAAATCCCCTGATTTTTGGTACTTCCCAACAAGGGGGCGTACAGATTTTGACCGGAACGCCGACACTTATCGAACGAAAGTTCCTTTGGATCTTCATCAAAAATTTGTTGCGCCAAGGAATAATCAATCTGGCCTTCCGCCTGACCCGCCATGAACAGTTTTCCATCCTCGGAGGGCAACAACAGGATGCTGTAGATATTAAAATTGACTTGAATAAAGCGCTGACACGGTTCAACAATAGCTTCGGGTTTGCTAATCCCAGCCAACTGGCTGGCCAGATCATACAGGCAACGAATATGGCGCTCCCGGCTTTCGCTCAAGACGATTTGCATTCTCAAGCCCGACGCCAGATGACTGGTAACCAGTACGATCAACAGCATCATTAATATTACAAGTAAATACTGTATATCATTGATGGCAAATGAAGAGTGTATCGGGACAAAATAATAATAACAAACGAGCGTAGACAAAAAAGAGGCCAATAGCGCCGCCCAACGGCTCATCTTGAACGCCACCAGAAAAACCAAAAACAGGTAAACCATTAAAATGTTGGGCAGCAAGACATGACCCCGCAAGGGCAAGACCATGAAAGTCACCAGGACGATACCGGATACGACCAACATCATTTCATTCAAGGACCTTCTCATCGACACATCCCTTCAACAATTTTTTCTTTGCAAGGCTTAGGATTGCAAATGGCCTGGCAGGAAACCACCCAACTATGCCATAGTCAGCTGGTAGCAAGAAATTGCCTAACCAATAGTTGCCCATCAGGCATTCAACACCTGTACCGTTTCCGACAGTGTACCCCTCATGACAAACCACTCCAACCCCAAACTGGAAGAATTGCCACCCTTGCCTTGGGAGGAAGCCGCCTGGGTCTCAGGGATAGCCACCCAGGCCATGGAACAATTCCTGTTGGAAAATCAAATTCCCAAAGACCAGCCCGTCCCGGTAACCCTTCTGCTACAAACCGCCTTTCATCTCCTGGGCTACAAACAAAATCAGATCGAACTCCTGACGCGGCAGCTCCAATTCGCCCTCGAACGGGAGCGGGAACTCAGTCAGGCCCTGCTCTCCCGCTTGGGTGCCCCCCCCATCCAGACCCATACCGCCGCTATCACAACACCCCCGTCCCCCGTCCCCAAAGGAAAGAAAAAGGCGGGGAAAAAGAAAAAAAACGATCCCTTCTTTACGTGATTTAACAATGAATTAATATTAAGAATGACCCTTGTTTCCGAGCGTGGGCAAAGGAATACTTGACAAGTTTACTCAGAATTAGAGACAATCCCCCCGTCCTAAAGCATCAATACACAGGATTGTTCCACGAAGAGGTTTTCATGTTCGGTCGCATCAAAAACGATATCCAGGTCATCCACAAACGGGATCCCGCCGCTCGCGGCCTGTGGGATGTCCTGTTGTGTTACCCCGGTCTGCACGCCGTCATCGGCTACCGCTTGGCGAATGGGTTGTGGCGTCGGGAATGGTATCTCTTGGCCCGTATCGTCTCCCATATCGCCCGGTTTTTCACCGGCATCGAAATTCATCCCGCAGCGCAAATCGGTAGTGGTTTCTTCATCGATCATGGCATGGGGGTCGTCATTGGCGAGACCACCCAAATTGGCGATAACGTCACCATCTACCACGGCGTCACCCTGGGGGGGACGAGCTGGAAAAAAGGCAAACGCCATCCCACACTCCAGGACGGCGTCATCATCGGAGCCGGGGCCAAAGTCCTGGGCCCCCTGACCGTCCATACCAACGCCCGCATCGGCTCCAATGCCGTTGTGGTCGAAGATGTGCCGGAAAATACCACCGTGGTTGGCGTACCCGGACGGATCATCATGGGGATGAACCAGGCACCGCCCTCGGATTCGCCCTTGTTCCCCGCCTACGGCCAGCTTGAATCCATGCCCGATCCCGTGGCCAAAGCGGTGAAGTGCGTTTTGGAACAGGTCCATCACCTGGAGAATCGTCTGCAAACCTTGGAAAAAAAGGAACCGGATGATGCCCCGGACTCGCAGGGGAAAAGGCCATGAAACTGACCACCCGTGGCCGATATGCCGTCACCGCCATGCTGGACATCTCCGTCCACGGTCAAACCCGCCCCACGGCATTGGCCGATATTTCCAGCCGCCAGGAAATATCCCTCTCCTATCTGGAACAATTGTTCGCCAAACTCAGACGCAAAGGTTTGGTACGTAGCGTTCGCGGTCCCGGGGGGGGCTACGTGCTGGCCGCCCCCCCGACAACCATCAGTATTGCCGACATCATCCGTGCCGTCGACGAACCCATTCAGGCCACCTCTTGCAGCAGTCCCGAAGGGTGCCGCCCCAGTAGCCGCTGCATCACCCACCATTTTTGGCAACGTTTGGGGGACCATTTGAACGGCTACCTGGAATCGGTCAGCCTGGAACGGTTGCTGTTGGAAACACACAACCAGGAAAGCAATCCCCTCCTGGCCAATAAAGACCGGGTGGTGCCATGATTTACCTCGACCACAATGCCACCACCCCCATGCACCCGGAAGTTTTGACGGCCATGCTACCCTATATGCGTGGACCGTGTGGCAATCCGGCCTCGGTACACCATGCCGGCAGGGCCGCCCGCCAAGGGATGGATCAGGCCCGCCGTCAGGTGGCGAGCCTGATTGGCGTCCACGACAGCTTGGTCTGTTTCACCAGTGGTGCCACCGAGGCCAACAACCTGGCCATCCTGGGTGTTGGCGGCATGCAAAAACAACCGGGTCATGCCATTACCAGTCGGACAGAACACCCTTCGGTCCTTGAAGCCTTCGGTGTCCTGCAACAGCAAGGGCATCGGGTCACCTATCTCGATTGCGACTCGGAAGGACGCATCGCTCCGGAATCCCTGCAAAGCCATGTAACGCCCGACACCTTCCTGGTCTCCATCATGCACGCCAACAACGAAACCGGGGTCATACAACCTATCGCCGCATTGGCCGACATGTGTCGCAAACAGGGGGTGCTGTTTCATACCGATGTCGTCCAAAGTATCGCTCGCCTCCCTTGGGACAAAGAGGCCATGGCGGCTGATCTCATCACCCTGTCATCCCATAAGCTGGGCGGACCCATGGGCGTAGGGGCACTGATCATGGATCGCACCTTGGCACTCACGCCGATGATCGTCGGAGGCGGACAGGAACGGGGACGACGGGCTGGCACACCCAATGTCGCGGGCATCGTCGGCTTTGGCGCTGCCGCCGACTGGCTGAACAAACATCGACAAGATACGGTCACCTCCATGACCCGGTTACACGCCTTCCTGGAAACAAGCTTGACCGAAAAAATTCCCGGCTTGGTCATCTTTTCCCACCATGCCCCGCGCATCGCCAATACCACCCTGCTGGGCATCGACGGCCTGCACGGCGAAACCTTGGTGATGAACCTGGATCTGGTCGGGTTCTCGGTCAGCTCCGGTTCGGCCTGCGCCTCGGGCAAGGGGGAGGGCTCCCATGTCCTGGCCGCCATGGGGGTGCCACAATCCCTGGCGTTGAGCGCCATACGCATAAGCATCGGCTGGAACACACAGGTTCAACAGTTGGAACGGTTCATTCATCAATTCGCTCAGATCGTTGCCCGTCTCCAAGGCGGCGCAACCGTAAGGTAAAAATTTATGAAACTGCCCATCTACATGGACTATCAGGCCACCACACCCGTGGATCCCCGGGTTCTGGAAGTCATGATCCCCTGGTTCACCGAAAAATTTGGCAATCCGGCCTCCCGCTCCCATCCCTTCGGCTGGGAAGCGGAACAAGCGGTGGAACGGGCCCGCACCCAGATCGCCCAACTCATCAAAGCCGATCCCCGGGAGATCATCTTCACCTCCGGGGCCACCGAGTCCAACAACATTGCCATCCTCGGGATCGCCCGCTTCCACAAAGCCCGTGGCAACCATATCATCACCACCGTCATCGAACACAAAGCAGTTTTGGATGCCTGTCGCCACCTGGAATCGGAAGGTTTCAGCGTCACCTATCTCCCCGTGGCCGCCAACGGTCTCCTGGATACCCAACTGCTCGCCGACAGTATCACCGACCAGACCATCCTGGTATCGGTCATGGCCGCCAACAATGAAATCGGGGTCGTGCAACCCTTGGCAGAGATTGGTGCCATCTGTCGCAAACGCGGGGTGCATTTCCATACCGATGCCGCCCAGGGGGCGGGTAAAATAGAGATGGATTGCGAAGCCATGAACCTGGATCTGGTATCCATCTCCGGTCACAAAATTTACGGCCCCAAAGGGATCGGCGCCCTCTATGTCCGCCGCCGCCCCCGCGTCCGCTTGCAGGCCGTCATGTTTGGCGGCGGCCACGAGCGCGGCATGCGCTCCGGAACCCTCCCCACACCCTTGATCGTCGGCCTCGGGGAGGCCTGCGCCCTGTGCCGACAGGAAATGCCTTCGGAAACGCAACGCATCCTCAATTTAAGGAAACGGATGGAACAGGGCATCATGAAACAATTGACCCACGTCACCATCAATGGCGATACCGAACATCGCTTGGCGGGCAACCTGAATATTTCGTTCGCCTACGTGGAAGGGGAATCCCTGATGATGGCGATCAAGGATATTGCCGTCTCCTCCGGTTCCGCCTGCACCTCAGCCTCTCTGGAACCTTCCTACGTCTTGCGCGCCCTGGGCGTCAACGAAGAATTGGCCCATACCTCCATCCGCTTCGGCCTGGGACGGTTCACCACCGAAGATGAAATCGATTACGCCATCAAGGTTGTCGTCCGGGCGGTCAACAACCTGAGGGAAATGTCCCCCTTGTGGGAAATGGTACAGGAAGGGATCGACTTGAATTCGGTGCGTTGGGCGGAACATTAACCATCCAAAAAACTTAAGGAACGATCATGGCCTACAACGATAAAGTTCTTGAACATTACGAAAAACCCAGAAACGTCGGCAGCCTGGACAAAAATGACACCCATGTGGGCACCGGCATGGTGGGTGCCCCCGCCTGCGGCGACGTTATGAAACTGCAAATTCGCGTCAATGATGACGGCGTTATCGACGATGCCAAATTCAAGACGTTCGGCTGCGGCTCCGCCATCGCCTCTTCATCCCTGGTCACCGAATGGATCAAAGGAAAGACCATCGACCAGGCCTTGGCCATCAAAAACAAGGATATCGCCGAAGAGTTGGCCCTGCCACCTGTCAAAATACACTGTTCCGTGCTGGCGGAAGATGCCATTCGTTCGGCGGTGGAAGATTATCGCAAAAAACAAAAAGGAGGAAGCCATGCACCCTGAAGCACCGGGTATCACCATCAGTGAGTCCGCAGCCAAAAAAGTCCGGGAAATGCTCAACAACCGCGGAACTCCCCAGGCCGCCGTTCGCATCGGCATCACCACCGCCGGTTGCTCCGGCATGTCCTACAAATTGGAATATGCCGATGCGGTCGAGGAAGGGGATCGGGTGTTTGAACAACATGGCATCCGGGTGGTGGTGGATGGCAAATCCTTTCTGGTGATGGACGGGGTCCACATGGATTTTGTCACCGAGCAGTTCAAATCGGGATTCCGCTTCAACAACCCCAAGGAAAAAGCCCGGTGCGGTTGTGGCGAGTCCTTCCAGATTTAATGGGTGCCAATCCATGAATCCAACCATGGTCTTGTGCTGGTCATGTCGGGGAGTGGTGCCGACCGGGGAGGGATTTTGCCCCGGTTGCGGCATCATTCAACCCCCCGATCCCCGTCGGGATCATTTCGCTTCTTTCGCCCTGAGGCCTGACTTCACCCTGGATCTGGCCGCTCTGGACCGGGGATATCGCGAACAACAACAACGCTTCCATCCCGATTTGTTCGCCACCCGGGGGGCCACGGAACGTCGCTATTCCATGGAGCATGTCACCCGGTTGAACGAAGGCTATCGTATCCTCAAGGATCCGCTCCTGCGCGGGGAATATCTGCTCAAGCTTGCCGGTTTTCGCAGTCAAACCCCGGAAAACAGCGCCCCGTCCGACCCCGCCTTTCTCATGGAAGTGATGGAATTACGTGAAAGTTTGGAGGAAGTGGACTTGAAACGTGGCGATGCCCTGGGCCAATTGACACGGTTGCGCAACCAGGTGGAAGAGGCGTGTTCCGGTGAATTGCTTGCCATGACCCAATATTTCGCCGCCTGGTTCGATTCCCGGGGACAAGGTTCTTTGGAGCAGGCGGCGCGTCACATCGACCGTTTGCGCTATTTCATCCGTTTCATCGAAGAATTGGATCGCAAGGAAGAGAGTTTTTTTTCGTAAGTTTTTATATTTTAAGGATTTATGTGCCATGACCGTCTTATTGGACATCGCCGAACCCGGGCAATCGCTACGCCCCCACGAAGTGCGCTCCGAACACCGCAAACGGGTGGTGGGGATCGATTTGGGTACCACGTTTTCCCTAGTGGCCGCCGTCGATCTCCAGGGTAAACCCGCCTGCATCCCCGACCCTGCGGGACACGTAGCCTGCCCTTCGGTCGTCTGTTACCCCCCGAAAGGCGGGGTGGTGGTGGGTGATGCGGCTGTTGTCCTGTCGGCACAATTCCCCGCCGATACCGTGGCCTCGGTCAAACGTACCATGGGACGCAGCCTGGAAGATGTGCAAGCCTCGGAACATCGTACCAGTTACGCCTTGGCCGCAGGGGATGGGGGGATGGTGCGCATCATCACCAGCCAGAACAATCTCTCCCCGGTGGAAGTGTCCGCGGCCATCCTCAAAACATTGGCGGAACGCGCCGAAGACGCCTTGGGGGGAGCACTGCAAGGGGCGGTCATCACCGTACCCGCCTATTTTGACGATGCCCAACGCCAAGCCACCAAAGATGCGGGACGTCTGGCGGGCCTGGAAGTGTTGCGCCTGGTCAACGAACCCACAGCGGCCGCCTTGGCCTATGGCCTGGATCATGGACGTGAAGGGGTGTACGCCATTTACGACCTGGGGGGTGGAACATTCGATATTTCCATACTGCGTCTGACCAAAGGGGTGTTTCAAGTATTGGCCACCGGGGGCGATTCCGCCTTGGGGGGCGATGATTTCGACCATCGCTTGTGCGAATTCTTTTTTCAAAAGGTGGGCGTGGAGAAACCCACTCCTGACGTTTTGCAACGCGTCAGACAAATGGCTCGCAGTACCAAGGAACGGTTGAGTCAAGAGGATAGCGTCACGATTGCCCTGGAGCTATCCGATGGAAAAACATGGGAGATTCCGGTCACGCGCACGCACTTTGAAGAGATGATCGCCGATCTGGTCCGGGCTACGGGAATCCCCTGCCGCCGGGCGTTGAAAGATGCCGGGGTCGGGGCGAAAGATCTTCAAGGGGTGGTGTTGGTTGGCGGCTCGACGCGGGTTCCCATGGTGCGGCAATTCGTCAAAGATGTCTTCGGACGGGAACCATTATCCGATCTCGACCCCGATCAGGTCGTCGCCCTGGGGGCCGCCATCCAGGCCGAACAACTCTCAGGCAACGCCACGGGTGACATGCTGCTCCTGGATGTCACGCCACTCTCCCTGGGCATCGAAACCATGGGGGAATTGGTGGAAAAAATCATCGCCCGCAATGCCCCCATCCCCACCGCCCGTTCCCAGGATTTCACCACCTTCAAGGATGGACAAACCGCCATGGCCATCCATGTGGTGCAGGGCGAGCGCGAACTGGTGAATGATTGTCGATCCCTGGCCCGCTTTGAACTGCGCGGCATTCCACCCATGACCGCAGGGGCCGCCCGCATTCGAGTCACCTTCCAGGTCGATGCCGATGGGCTCCTGACAGTATCGGCCCGGGAAGAGACAACCGGGATCGAACAATCGGTGGCGGTCAAACCTTCCTACGGTTTGGGGGATGCGGAAATCGAACGTCTGCTGCGCGAAGCCATGGTCCATGGCGAAGAAGATTGGAAAAAACGCCTGTTGCACGAGGCCAGGGTGGAAGCGGAACGTGTTTTAAGTGCATCCGGGGCCGCCTTGCGCGAAGATGGCGATCTGCTGGATGAAATGGAACTCAAGCGCGTCAAGGCATCCATGCTCGCCTTGTGGGAAGCGAGCCAAAAAGAGGATCATGAAGCGATCAACCGTGCCCGGGAAACATTGGACAAGGAAACGGTATTCTTCGCCGAACGCCGCATGGATCGCAATGTGCGCCGGGTCATGACCGGGCGCAAGGTGGATGATTTTCAATAAAGGAGAGAGCGCATGCCCCGGGTTACCTTTTTACCCATGAACAAAACCGTCGAGGTTGCCGCGGGAACAACACTCCTGGAAGCGGCCCATGAGCATGGCATCACCTTGGAAGGGGCTTGTGAAGGATCCCTGGCCTGTTCGACCTGCCATGTGATCGTGGGCAAGGAATGGTATGGCCGTCTGGCACCCGCCGAAGAGGACGAGGAAGACATGTTGGATCGTGCCTTTGGCCTGACCCCTACCAGTCGTTTGGGGTGTCAACTCCAAATCACCAAGGAATTGGATGGCATTGAAGTCACCATACCCGACTATTCCGTCAATATCAGCGTCGATAAAAAAGGGGGCAAACCATGAAATGGACCGATGTACAACGGATCGGGGAAACACTGGCCGATACCAGACCCGATGACGACCCCATGGCGGTACGCTTTACCGATTTGATGCAGTGGGTTCTGGAATTGCCCGGATTTGACGACGATCCCAAACGGTGCAACGAAAAAATCTTGGAAACCATTCAGCAAGTTTGGCTGGCCGAACGGGATTGACGGCGTATCAGGGCATCCCCCCATCGCCGCTATTCAAAAGCAACCCATGGCAGGATGATGTTGGCGACAACACACAGGGTGCCTACCACGAAAAACATGTATCGATCCAACACCAGGGCAAAAGCCTTATCCTCTTTTTTGACAAAAATATAGTTGGATATCAAAGATAAGGCTATCGTCAAAAAGATGGTACCCATGCCAAAGGCGGCGACGAAATCCACCAAACCAAAGGAACCCGAAGGGGGGAGAATGGAATTGGCCACATAGGAGTTGGCAACGGCGCCAAAAAAAGCGGCGGAAGGCAACGAAAAACGTGGCCCAACATCGGAAGGCTTGACGAAAAAGTTGGATAGCGCCAAAACCAAGGCCGCGTACAAAGATACGAATATCTTGGCATAGACACCAAAACCACTCCGTTGGATACTCACGCCGGCAATATATTGGGTAAAAGTCGCCCGGGCATCGGCAGGGCGGCGTGGATCCCCATAAGCCGATTTGTAGGTGTGGTTCTTGATCACATTGGCTATCGAGACAATCGTATAGCCGGGAATTTTAGCCCGGGAGCTTATATTGGATGTCTTGTCCGCGACATAACGCAACATCGTCCCGTCCCGTGCCCCATCCTCAATGTATATGTTGAGCATATGACTCTCAAGCGGGGCGCGCATCGTGTCAAAATATTTGATAAAGCTGGCTGAAACCCGATATTTCTGATAGTGGATATCATTGTCACCATGGTATTCGTCCAACAAATCCTTCTTGGTTATATTGCCATCAACGACGACAAAATTTTTCCCCGGATCCAGGCTTTTCGGACCCGTCCAACGAAACCACACATAAAAATTGGCGCTCCACTTGGAATCCCGTATGGAAAAAACATCAATATTGTCAATGTAGGTCCCCACCGTAACGCTGACAAAATTTCCTTCGTCCGGCAATGCATCGGGCTTGGTTTTGCCAGGTTCGCTTTCGCTTTGGCTCATCCGCGCCTTATGATTTTGTTGTGCCCTGTCCTTGTTGTCATACAAAGCATTGGCAGAGAAAAAGATGCTGGTCGCATATAGGGCAACAATGATCACAACTGCCAACATCAACAACATTTTCTTGCCAGAAGAAATACCTTTTGCATCGTTGGTGAACATTTCATTCATCCCTGCTGGACATGATTGCATGCTTGCGTTTTCATTCACTTGACTTACACCATGTCTGGACCCGCGTACAAGGCCCAACCGAATGAAACCTTGAAGAAACTATCAGCTCACCAACTACGTGGTACAAACTTTCCATCGTTGGCCAGCTTGACGCTATCACCAGACTGAACAATGACGAACAACCCTTCATTCATGGCGTAACGGTCCACCCCTTCCTCGACCACAATACCAGCCACCGCCCCCAACACCTGGGCATCTGCATAACGGGGCATGAACTCTTTCAGCTCGCCCAGGCGTTGAATGAAATCTCGCACATCCTCTGCACGCAGGCGGCTCTTGACCTCAATGGGAACAATCACATCGCCATTGACCGCCAGCAAATCAATTTCCAAATGACGATTGCCGGGCAATTTGGCCTTGACCCTTTGATGAACCTCACGTACCGGTATGCCACGAGCTGCGAACAGAGTCTCACAGGCGGGGGATACGATTCCCTCGACAAATTCCCCCCAGCGACTCCCCAGGTTGCCAATCTGTTGGCTAACCTCCTTGACTTTGCGGTCAGTCTCCCGCATTTGCGCGGAAACCTCCCTGATCTGTTGCCAAACCTTTTCGATCTCACGATCTCTGACCTCACGATCTCTCTCCCTGATCTCACGATCTCTCTCTCTGAACTCACGATCTCTCTCTTTGAACTCACGATCTCTCTCTTTGAACTCACGGTCGGTTTCTTGAAACTTGCGGTCGGTTTCCTGGAATTTACGGTCAAGTTCCGCTCTCCGCTCACGATCCTCCCTAACCATTTCCTGAAACTTGCGGTCGGACTCCTGGAACATTTTCCAAACATCGTCAAAGGTTACAGCCTGCGTCATGGCACTTTCTCCTGCTATCATGGCATTGTTAACCACAGGTTACCCGGTTACTCCAATTTGTGGAACCATTTTTTCAACCAAGGCATCCGGTTGCTTTTTTGGAAAGGCAATCGCAATCATCGACAAAAATGGATAAGATCGTCACGATATGTCTCGGTGTACACCCGGTAGCAGTGCATCCGGGTGCCTCTATTTCTCAATGCCCAATCGATACGCAAGAGTTTCCCGGTTATGCCTTCGTCAAAAAAAATATTGATCTTCGGTGGCCGATACGCCACAGAAAATCCTTACCGTGAATTATTGGTCAAAAGAAAACTGGAAGAAAAAGGCTTTACCACCTTGTTCGCCCTTCCAGGATACCGTTTGAACAAGGCCGGGTATCACGAAAAACAACGTAACGAGGCGCCTTTTCAACGCGAAAACGTTGTCTTACTCGACAGTGAACAAGATTTCTATGCCGCCGTACGCCAATGCGATGCCGTCTTGTTCAGCACGTGGCGTTCCTATTTGCCATTAACACAAATGGCCCACTCCCTGGGACGGCCAACAGCCAACTTTAGCGCCACCAATGGCATCGATTATTGGTCGCACGGGGTCGATTGTTGCCTGATCCGCAGTCCCTACACCCACAGACTGCTCCTCCATGAGCATGAAAATAGCGGACATACCCTCCCCCCGGAAAATCGTATCGCGCTCGTTGGCAGCGTACAATACGAATACCTGGAATCTGTTGCAGCCCATCTGGTCCCGACAAAAGAAGCATTTTATCGCCGGTACAACCTGGACCTATCACGGCCACTCGCAATCCTCTTTCCCAAAGGGATTCAATCCTTTCGCGATAAAATTCCTAAATGGTTCAAACATTGGGATGCGCATCAAGCGGATGTCTACAATCAACGATTTCTCACAAGTTACGAAACCATTTGCCAACAGGTCAAACAAGCCCGTCTCAACCTGTTGATCAAAATGCATCCCAGTGCCTATGCCGGATACCTTTGTGATGCTGCCAAAGAATACGCCTATTGGCAACAATACCCTTGGGCCAAGGTGTTGGCCCCGGAAGACACCTTGGCCATGCTCCACCATGCCGATGTCGGTCTGGGAATCACCTCTTTTTCTGCATTGGATCTGGCTTATTTTGGCAAACCATTCATTTACGTCGACTCGGGCCGCATCGAGCCGCCCGATACCCTGTCGTTTGCAACAATCAATCAAATCAGTCGCATCCCTCCCGGACCTTCAAGCCATTGGCACACGAACCCGAATCAATTCATCAACCCGTGGTTCCCGGGGTGGGTTGGCAGTTATTGTCAGAGCGAACAATTGGCCCAAGTATTAAACGATCCCGCTTCCCTGACAGTTCGCTCCGAAGACCTTGCCACTTTTATCGCAGAATTTTGGTATAAAAATGATGGACTCGCTTCAGAGCGGATCGCTGACGAATTCATCGCCCGCTGTCTGGAACCGCAACGCTCCTGGCCACTCCCCCGACGTCTTTATCGATCCTACCGGGAACTCAACTATCGCCTGCGTACCCTGACGGGACGGCGGTGAGGCAACGTTATGGCTTATCGCTCTCCTCGGAGCGCAGCAACACCTCGATGATTTGCGCCGAGGTATCGTCATGGGCCAGCCGCAATGAATAAATCCGTTCGTTGATCGGCAACAAACCCACCGAACCACCCACCAGGCGACGATTGCGCACAACGGGCACCGAGGTCAGACAACCCAAACCGTAGAGCGCACGATAAATGGGCGTTCTGTTTTCCCGCGGCAGCAAACTCTCTTCAATCTTGATAAACTGCCCATCCTGCCCCTGCTTCCAATAATTGCCAAAATCGACACGACCGGGAAATACCGTGTCCAATCCCTTGTACTGAGCGTCATGAATCAATTGGTCAAAAAATTGCGGCGGTCGGAATGGATACAAATAGTCAGCCATTAAAATGGCATCGGGATAATCGCCGGAATTTTCAATCTGTCCCAGGGCATGAACCAAAACATCTTCGATACTTTTCGTGTTGGAATCCAACTCTTCAGGGCGGGGCAAATAGACGGCATCGTACTGCTGCGCCAACGCCCGCGCCTCCTCATGGTTGGCCAACAGGTAGACGCGCCGGACGAGCCGCGATTGTTTGATGGTCGCCAACGCCCGCTGCAACAGGTTATATCGCCCCAGGGAACGCACCGCCCCACGCACTGGCAAGAGCGCCACAACATTGGCCTGCCCGGGCAAAAACGAATCCGGCAATCCTTTCACCTGTTCCCGGTCCATCCGTTCAATAATGGACACCACCCCACGGGCACGATTTTCATCGTTGCCATGGTGCAAGCCATGATGGTGATACACCGGGGCTTCCGGTTCGTAGACCAAGCGGTAGCCCAATTGCACCATGGCCTTGCCCCAAATGCGATCCTCAATATTGACCGCCGTTTCATCGAACGGTACCCGTTCCCACAAATCGCGCCTGAGCATGGAATTGGCATTGTGGAAAAAATAATCTTTGATCTGCACCTTGCGATCGAGACCGAACACGATGGTCAAATCCCGTTTATCGACCTCTTTGGTAAACGCCATGGGGAGTTGGCGTCCATAGACCCCCGCCACCATGGGATCTTGCAGGTTGTCCCGCAAGCGTGACAACCAATCGGTCTGTTTGGGGATGCAGTGTGCCGACAGACAGACGATCAAGCGCCCCGACGAATGCCGAATCCCCTCATTCAGGGCATGGCCCGGCATGAACTTGCCGACCGTCACCACCTGCGCCAGGGGAAAACGCCTGGCAACGTGAACCGTGTGGTCGCTGGACTCGTTATCCACCAAAATGACTTCAAAATCTTTAAAATCCTGATTGAAAACCGCTGTCAGGCAATGCTTGATCCAGCGCTCTTCATTTTTGGTGCGAATGATAATGGAGATTTCAGGCATGGGTCCACCCGACCACGTTTTAAAGTTGATCCATGGGAATCAGGCGAACATATCGGGACGCATCAACACATCCAATCCCACATCCACGGCCAGGATCCTCCCCAGCCAGCGTTCCGCATCCTTGGCGGGAATCCCCGTTCCGGGATTGCGCCAGGTCACCATATCCGGCAACAACCGTTCCCCGGCCTTGATGGCGCGGGCCGATACCATGGAAACGTGGTATTTATTGCGCGTCACCTGTTCCTGATCAGACACCTTTTTGTGTCCATCGCCACGCATGGATTCGACCAGACGGACATCGCGCACCATCGCCGCCAACGCCTCGGGCTCCAGGGATATCTTATGGTCGAAACCGGTCATACCCGCATCCAAGGTGATATGGCGTTCCAAAATACAGGCCCCCATGGCTGCCGCCGCCACCGAAGGCAGATAGCCCAACTCGTGGCCCGAATAGCCAACCGGCAATTGATAGCGCTCCTTGAGCTTGGCGATCATCGCCAGATTGCACTCCGCCACCGGCGTGGGATAGCTGGAAACACAATGCAACAAGGCCAGGGGGACACGACTCAACAACGATACCGCCCGGTCGATCTCTTCCCAGGCCGCCATGCCCGTTGACAAAATGACCGGCTTGCCCAAACCCGCCACGTGACGCAGCAATTCCAGGTTGGTCAGACTGTGACTCGCCAATTTCAGGATACCAACCCCTAGGCGATGCAAAAAATCCATCGCCTCAGGATCAAAACCGGTGCAGACAAAAACCAGTCTCAATCCCTCGGCATGTTTTTTCAATGCCTCATAGGTCTCCCAATCCAATTCCAAATGCTCGCGAATCTGCCGATAGGTGCGACCAAATTCCGGAAAGCGATTATCTTCGGCATCCAAAACCTCCTGGACCGCCAAAGTCCGCACCGTCCGTTTCTGAAATTTAACGGCGTCCACCCCCGCCTGCGCCGCAACATCGATGAGTTTTTTCGCAATATCCGGAGAACCGTTATGATTCAATCCCGCCTCGGCAATGATGAAAACACGGCCATCCTGAAGGTTCACGGGAAAAGTGTTGGCAACCATGGCGAGGACACTCCTTGCTTATGTTCAGGCATTGGATTGGAAAAACTGCCGCAACATGCCGGCGGCATGGCCATAGGCGATCTCCTGCCCTTCCCGGGTCATGCCACCGATATGCGGGGTTATGATCACCCGGTTATTTTCCCGAGCCAGGGCGATCAACGGGCTGGTCGCTTTGTTGCGCACCTCGTCGGCCACCACATCGGTCGCCAGCATCGCGAGTGGATTTTTTTCAAGAAAAGCGATCAAATCGGGTTCATGAACCACATCACCACGGGCCGTATTGACCAACACGACCGTTGGCTTCATCCTGGCAAACCAGCTTTGATCCATTAGATTCCGTGTTTTATCCGTGGCATGCACATGCAGACTGATCACATCCGACTGGATGAGCAAATCCTCCAAAGCGACCTGTTCATGGCGTGGGTCATCGACCTGTTTGAACGGATCGTAGACCAAAACTCGGGCGCCAAAGGCGCTGCAATAGCGGGAAAACATCCCCCCCAGGCGACCGTAGCCCACCACACCCACCGTCAGATGATCCATCTGCCGCCCGATGAAGCGGGTATAATCCCACTCCCCCGCCTTCACCGACTCCAAAGAGGCGGGGATATGGCGCAATGCCGCCAGCATTAAGGCAAAGGCGTGTTCCGCCGTGGAGGATATCCGATTGATGAAAGACCGCTCCTCGGTCAGCGACAATACCGGCAATCCACGTTGGCCCGCCAATGATTTATCGATATGGTTGGTACCCGTCGATGCCGTACAAATCACCTGGAGATCGACCCCGGCATCCATCACTTCCTGGCCAATGAACACATTGGATTTGTTGGGATTGGTAAAAATCGCCTGCTTGCCGGGCAACAACGCCAGCACATCCGCCAAGGTGGGATGATCGTTGTAGACCACCTCGGCAAAGCTTTCCAGAATGGCGGCGACACCTTGGATGTGCCGTACCGGTGTAATGACCAGGATCTTTGGTTTCATGGCAGACCATGCCCCTTAATATAGCATTATTTTTTCACAATATTTAAGATTGACCGGGCTTGGACAGCAACCAGTCGCCCAAAAGCAGGTGATCCAGACCGGAACGCAAAAAGGTGGAAATGGCATCTTCCGGGGTATGGACAATGGGCTCGCCATGGAGGTTGAACGATGTATTGAGCAACGCCCCAACCCCGGTCAAAGCAGAAAACGCCGAAATCAACTCATGATAGCCCGGATTCATCTCCCTGTGAACGACTTGCGGCCTGGAGGTCAGATCATAGGGATGCAACGCCCCGATCATGTCGCGCTGTGCCAACGGGGTGGAATCGAAGGCCAGGGTCATGAAATCGGCGGCCAGGTGCTTGGGATTCACCACGTAATCCGGCATCCGTTCCGCGAGAACGCTGGAAGCAAAGGGCATCCAAAAATCCCGTTGCTTGATCATTTCGTTGATGGTACGCACCACATCCCGTGACCTTGGATCGGCCAAAATGGAACGATTGCCCAAGGCGCGTTGGCCAAACTCCCCCCTGCCGGCAAACCGGCCCACGACCCGCCCCTGAGCCAACAGAGAGGCCACGCGCCGGGTATCCGTCTTCTCGACCGAACACCCCGACAATCCTTGCGCATGATCCAATTTTTTTTCGATTGTGTCCGGGGTGTATTCGGGACCGAGATAGGCCGATGTCATCGGACGGCAAGCCTGGATGCTTTCCCCGGGGAGTTTGGCGAAGTCCACCACCGCCTTGCACGCGGCACCAATCGCCAACGATTCATCCCCCGATCCGGGTGGCACGAACAGGCTGTGGACATCCTCCCGTTCCCACACCACCTTGTTGGCCTTGATGTTCATGGCAACGCCGCCACTGAACACCACATGCCCCGATCCCGTTTGCCTGACGCCGTTGCCTATCCATTCCGACAACAACTCTTCGGTACGTTTTTGCACGCCCCAGGCAATGCCATCAAAGCGCATCCCCTCCAATTTTTCCTTGAAATGGAAAAAATGATCCTTTGGCTTGACCCGATAGGAAAAACCCAAACCATCCACCTGCAAGGTTTCGGCATACACCTCATAGGCCGCCCGACCGTATTTGGGGTTGGCGTAGGGGGCCAGACCCATGGTCTTGAAGGCATGCTCAAACTGTTTCATCCCCAGGAGCAGGGTGGCATAACGGTAGATGCGACCAATATTGCATTGGTTGGTCCGCTGCAATTCCTGTAACGGTTGCCCGCGTGGCGCATACCAGACCGTACCATTGACGCCATCCCCCGCCCCATCGGCGGTAAACACCACGAGATCCCGCTGCAAGCGTTCGGGATGGACCATGAACCCATACCAGGCATGACAGGTATGATGGTCATAAACGGCCATCCGCTCCCGAGGCAAGCCAAAATAGGCTTCGTGATGCTTGAGCCGTGCCGCCAACATCCCTTCCAGGTCATCTTCTCCATGCACCAACGATGCATCATAAACAAACCGGGACGGATCCATCCGGTGCTTGAATATTTCCATGTAAGAAGGTTTTTGTCCGGCGAACAGGCGCGGTTTCCAATAATCGTTCTGTTCCCGCCAAAAATCGGCAATGGAAAACGATTCCCTGGGGATCCAAAAATATTTGGGTGGTAATTGCGTACTGGCAATCGCCAAATGATCAATTTCTTTCTTCGTGATCCCAGCCAGAGCCAGACACCCTTCAATCGCCTGGAATGGAAAACCGGACCGCGTGGTTTGCCGTGTCGGTCGATCTTCGCTGATGGCCGCAACCAGTTTACCATCCACCAAAAGGGCTGCGCCGGCGTTATGTCCCTCATTGACACCCAGTACAATCATCGTATCGTCCGCTCATTTTTCAATAGTTTGGTTTCAAGTTTCAGCTTAAGGATATCACCCTGACAGATTCTCCCATAGCATGTACTCCTATAAACCCACAACAGACGACTCCCCTGCAAGCAGACTCCCTGGAGCAGGGCGGACCATTCCATTACACCTTGTCCGCGAAAACATCGTCCAGGGACTGGGCATCCACAAACCGGAGGCTCCATTCTTCCAAGGATGACAGGTCTGCTTTGGTTATTTTTTCGCTGGCCCAGTCGGGCACGGTACCGAAACGACGTTGCAACAGGCGGGTTAACATTTTTGCTTCGCCATCATGCCGGCCAATCTGCTCACTATCCCTCTGTGCCTTCATGATTATTGGCCGGAATACATCGTTTTCCATTAAGTTGAAGGTCAGTGACATTTCTTCAGCCTCCTCTTTAACGAACGTTTCCAGTCGACGCAACCTGGATAAGATGACCAACTTTGTCAGGGCATCAGCCCTGGCTTTAATCGGTAGTTCGGTTATTCGATACAAAATTTCCTGGATCACCTCTTTCTGGTTGTCGATCCGACAAAGGATGGCCAGGATATTTTCTTCCAAGGACGGGCTCTCCAGCAGCTCCCTGCAATCAATGCTGCGGATATCAATCACCTCGTAGTGAAAGGATAAATTCGGCTCTTCGATAGCCGATCCGCTTTGCCACTCTTTCAGCCCGATATACAGTACTTTCTGAACCAAAACTCTGTTCGGATAACGCTGACGTATGACCGAGTAATATATCAGCATGCGCCACTCCATGACCTCATATCTGCCTTGCAACTCCAGATGAAAGATCGAATCATCCTTCATCAAGAATACCAGATCGGGAAGACGCTTTTGGGTGGAAGCGAATTCCACTGACAAAAGTTCCACAGCTTCCCGTCCGATCAAAATCTGCAACAAACGTTGCGGCGGCTTTTCAAACAAATCCTTGAGGGTGGTGTCGTACTGGGATCTGTTCTTTTCTTTTTGATCTTCCATAATTTCTGTTGGCTTCAAGTTGTCACTGCGCTCATTGACGCGCACACGCAGTGTCCGAAACCTGACGACGAGACGTTGGACCACGGTGAAACAATTCTTCCACGGTCAGATTGTCCAGGATTTCAGCCTTGCAGTCCACTGGAATTTGTCGGCACTGGGTGCCAACCATTCCAGATGGCAATAATTACCGATGCAATGTTAACAAAAACCAGATAGAATAGCGTCCCAACACGTTGGATGCCGCTTGGGATCGGGAGAGGTTATGAAAGTCAGCAAGGTCTGGTTTCGTGAGAATCAATTAACGCCACAACTGCAACACAAAATTGATCCCGAGCTTGAGGCCGATATTCGCGCCTTACGCCAAGACATCCTCAAGCTCCTTCAAAAACAAAGATTTATATCTTTCATCAAACAGCCAAAATTTTTCTTTGATAATCAATTACGCTGTCTGTGGTTGTTGCATGGCTTCCAGGCCCAGGGCGAAGAAGTCTTCCAATTTTTAGCCCGGCTCCACATATACACCTTCAAGAACTGGGAGCTGCCCAGCGTCGAAGAACTCAAATCCGTGGCCCGGGAAAAATTGTTTCGCGAACACGAAAAATTTGCCCGCACCGCCCTCCTGGCCAAAGACCTCACAACCGATGGCCAAAATTTCCTCACCGTCAAAGTCGGTTCCGGCGAAACCGGGCAGCCGGATGAAAACACCATGGTCCTTCCCGTGCATCGGGTAGCCCAACGCGATATTTTCTCCTTCATCGTCGCCAATTCCCTGCTGCCCCAGGATGTCACCGACATCACCGACAAACTCAACCAACTCTATACCTTGACCCTCAGCGCCAGCAAAAAAACCCAAACCACCACCCCCCCCTCTCTCCGAGCCCTCAAACAATTATTGCTGGAAGGGGACTACATCCGCGCACGACTGCCGGTCCTGGAAGAATCCTATCTGCTGGACATGGAAAAAGGATTGTGGGAACTCTACCAACCCAAGAAACCCACCGGAACCGGCTGGATAGGGGTGGAGTTGAAACAACCCTGGGAGGCCCGCAACCCGGAAAAAGATGTGAAGAACGGCGTTGTCGCCATCGATTTCGGCACCAGTTCCACCGTTGTCGCCTGCCGGGAAAATGGCAAAGTCTCCCTCATGCGGGTGGGCATGACCGATTTTTACCGCAAACCCATCCCCGGTGATTATCAAAATCCCACCATATTGGAATTCATCAACCTGCCACAACTCCTGGACGTGTGGAAATCTGAGGCGTATCGCCCCATGACCCGTTGGGACGACTTCCACTTTTCCCACGAAGCCCTCATCAATTTTCGCGAGAACGAAGCCAATCAAGCCATTGTCGCCAGCATGCTGACCGCCATTAAACAATGGCCCTTGCAAGCACGCAGTGGACACCTGTTGCGCATTACCGATCAGGCAACCGGATTTGAGATGGAATTCACCCCCACCAACGCCCCCATGCCGGTTCCCGGCCAGCGGATCACCGTTGGCAAAGATGACCCCTTCGACCCCATCGAACTGTATGCCTACTACCTCGGCCTGTTCATCAACAACCGTTCTAACGGTTTATTCTTGGAATATTGTATGACATTCCCCGTCACCTATCCCAAAGAAGTCAAACATCAAATTCGCTCCAGTTTCGCCCGCGGCTTGATGCGCAGCCTGCCGGCCATACTCATGGAGTCCGAAAAAATCCACCGCTTCCGCGTCACCGAGGAAGCCTCAGAGCCCGCCGCTTATGCCGCGTGCGCCCTGGAACAGTTGGATATCGAAGCCACGGAAGACGGCGTGGCCTATGCCGTGTTCGACTTCGGTGGCGGCAGTACCGATTTTGACTTCGGCATCTATCGCAGACCGTCCGACGAAGAAACCCAGAGCGGCTACGAACAGGTGATCAACCATTTCGGTGCCAGCGGTGACATGTATCTCGGCGGCGAAAACCTGGTCGCCAATGTCGCCTACCTGGTGTTCCAGGATAATCTGGACATATGCCGCGAACACCGCATCCCTTTCTCCATGCCTCCCGAAGGGGAAAAATTTCCCGGTCATGAACTCTTTCTTGATCATTCCCACGTCGCCCAAACCAATACCGCCCTGGTCATGGCCCAGGTTCGGGAATTATGGGAAAATTTTCAATGGGATACCATCGGTGATGACAGTCGGCACGGCGGTGCCGGATCGGATGGCGCTCCCATCATACGCAGAATGTCAGACCGCATCGGCGATATGTTGAGCCAGGAAATCATGGATGCCAGCTTCACCCTGCGTTCCGACTTCCAAACCTGCCACCCCAACAAACGCGTTGGCATACTCGAACTGGAACTCCTCAACCGTTCCCGTGAAAAAACCATGGTCAGCTTCAAGGTGGACCGCAACCATGTCAACCATTTCCTCGTCTCCCGCGTCGGCAAGGGGGTGCATCGTTTCTTCATCGCCATGAAACAAGCCTTCAGCGCCCGCGGTCTGGATCCGGCGGAAATCCACATCCTGCAAGCCGGAAACGCCAGTCGTGCCCTGCTGGTGCAGGCACTCTTCGCCGCCATGGCCCAGGAAAAAATGCACAAATGGGAACCACCCCCGGGGGGCTTGAAAAAGAATCCCGTTCTTGAACGCATCCAAAATTCCATGGGTTGCAAGAACTTGATTATCCATCGCCCCCCACCGGGTGACCCCGACAACCCCTACAAACCCACCGCCAAAACCGGCGTCGCCATCGGCCTCCTGAAACTCATCCCGGGGGAACCCTTCCTCGCCGCCGGCCCCACTTTGGAAAATCGTCAGGGGGAAGCACCGTTCACATTCTTTGTCGGTGGCTTGAAACGGGGACGCTTTCAACCGGTGCTGCAACAAAACGGCCCCTACTACGTATGGCATGAATTGGGCATTCCAACACGGGGTACCTTTGTCCTGGTCTTTTCCACCTCGCCCCAGGCCGGCCTGGGAGAATTGCGCCGTGGTGTCCGGGAACTCCAAGAGAGAAGCATGACCTTCGGCCCCGGTTCCCAGGGACGCAAACTGTTCATCCAGGCCGTCGCCCCATCCCGGGTGGAAATCTGCCTGGCCACATCCATCGAACAAATTGAAAAACGACCCGAAGAGGTGGTATACCGCGAAATCGTCGTCCTGTAGCGGTTTTTTTATTCTACATCATCACATCGCAAGGTGTCTGGCACCTGAGCATGATCAAGAGGGGAACCAGATCGCATACACACGCCAATAAACATAGCCGGACAATTTATTGGCCACAGAACCGGACATGTCCATTGATTCCCAACAGGATTGCAATGGTCATGTCCTGTCCGAGAAAACATCGTCCAAGGATTGGGCTTCGAAGATGCGAAGACTCCATTCCTCCAGAGAGGACGGCTCGGCTTTAGTGATCTTTTCACTGGCCCAGTCGGGTACGATACCAAAACGGCGCTGTAGCTGGCGGGTCAGGATTTTGGCCTCGCCTCTCTGTTCGCCTCTTTGTTCACCCCTCAGTTCACCTCTCTGCTCCCCTCTCAGTTCGCCCACCCGCTCAGCTTCCCTCAGCTCCTTCAGGATCATTGGTCGGAATACATCGTTTTCCATTAAATTAAAGGTTAATGACATTGTTTCAGCCTCCGTTTTAACCACCATTTCCAGTCGACGCAACTTGGCTAAAATGACCAATTTTGTCAGGGCATCCGCCCTGGCTTTTATCGGGAGGTCACTGATTCGATACAAGATTTCCTGGATCACCTCTCTCTGGTTGTCGATCCGACACAGGATCGCCAGGATATTTTCCTCCAAGGACGGGCTGTCCATCAACTGCCGGCAGTCAATGCTGCGGATGTCAATCACCTCGTAGCGGAAGGACAAACTCGGCTCTTCGATAGCCGAGGTGGGATTCCACTTTTCCAGCCCAACATACAACACCCTCTGAACCAGAACTCTACTCGGATAACGCTGACGTATCAACGAGTAATACATCAGCATGCGCCAATCCATCCCCTCAGAACTGCTTTGCAACTCCAGATGAAAAATCGAATCATCCTCCAGTAGAAACACCAGATCGGGAATTCGCTTTTGGGTGGAAGCGAATTCAACTGGCAGAAGCTGTACAGCTTCCCGTCCGATCAACATCTGCAACAAGCGTTGTGGCGGCTTTTCAAACAAATCCTTGAGGGTGGTGTCGTACTGGGAGCTGTTTTTTTCTTCCTGATTTTCCATAATTCCTGTTGCTCAAGCACTGGCACCTATTTCCTAACGAAGGAAATCAAGACCCCCCCGACAAAATCCTCGAAGCCTGATCCAGAACCGAATCGGGCATGCGACGGTTGGCCTTGCGGGTTTCGCGTTTGATTTTGTCGTAGATCTCTTCGCGATGCACCTGAACATCGCGCGGAGCCTCCACGCCGATGCGCACCTGATTACCTTTGATACCCAGCAAGGTAATCTTGATATCATCGCCAATCGTCAAGCTCTCACCTATTCTCCGTGTCAAAATCAACATAGGTCGTGTCCCCGCGTCAAAAGCAGTGTGGGTAATGGAGGGCCAATGCGGATGGAAACCCGGTTGATACCATCCCTGGTGTTGGGACAGGCTATGCTCTGGAGGTCGTGCGAGACAATATCCATTGTTTCACAAACGTTCAGGCCACATCCTGTGCCCGGTATCAATGACAGCAACAAATCAAAGACAGCAACAAATCAATGACAGCAACAAATCAAAGACAGCAACAAATCAAAGACAGCAACAAATCAAAGACAGCAACAAATCAAACATAAATACGGCTATGAACGATCATAACTGTTTTGAAATAAAATGGAATCTGTTTGCAGAGGCATGACGCCCCCCCTTGCGATTGTAGGAAGCGACCGGTCCCTGGGTACTCTCCTTGACCACCCGCAGGATGGACTCGGTGGCGGCCAGAACCCCCTTGAATACGGCCTGATTATGGCGGTTGAGGCTGTCGGCCTTGTCCATGGCACCTTTGAGGCGTTCGCGCAACGCCAACAGGGCGGTATTCCCCCCCATGGCCTGATCCAGGGACTTTAAATTGAGATGGTCACCCGTCAAGCCGAATCTGGCCCCCAATTGCCGGGTCATTTTTTGCCGCAAATGGTCCGCCGCCTGAATTTCCTCCAAAACCCGACCGATCTGACTCGCCAATGTTTCCATCAAATCGGGATTGCGATCGTCCAAAGCCTTGCGTTCCGCTTCCAAGAGCTTGGCCAGTCCTTTATAAAGCGACACCAAGGGGTCCACGACCTGGACCAGTTTTTCAACTTCCTGGCGAATGGCATCCGGGACTTCTGGAGGAGGCTTTTGAGTGGTCATGGTATCCGATCATCAAGTCAGTTTACGCCGTTCCATGACCACCTGACGCAAAATTTTGTCCGCCACGGAAACGCTGTCCACTTTGTATTCGCCATTGGCAATCGCTTCCCGAATCGGGGCAACTCTTGCCGCCCGGATATCGGGAGCGGCATGGGCCACCTCATCCGCCATATTAATGGCACGCGCTATGGGGGAAACGGCGATATCATCCCGCCGCTTGGGTGGTGGCGCCGAAATGATGGTGCCGGTTCGGCCCTGAGTCCCGGAAACCTTGCGACCGGTGATCCGGCCAAGGCGGCTGACATCGGTACTTTTAATTTTTGTGACCATTGCAATCTCTCATCCCGTGACCTGACAAGTGGCCTGATGGCATTGGCTGACCAACGAAAAGCAGCGTCCAATACCCACGATCATGTACTCTATTTTTCGCCAGTTCGCATCCCAATCTTAAAGCGCATCTACCTTAGAATGCGTAGTTTCTGTCATCCCCGCGAAAGCAGGGATCCAGAGCCTGCCCCCGAATGCCTGAATCGGGGGGGAGCCTACACACCTTTCCCTGACTTTCTGGATTCCCGCTTCCGCGGGAATGACACTGGAAAACTACGTTTTCCGTGTTGGTTGCGGTTTAGCACCTACTTCCCAACCGAGTTACTTGCAGATTTGGGGCCACTTTGTACAGCTTGCATGGCATTGCCTTCAACCTGCAATTTTTGCAACGCATTTTCCGCCACCTTCGTCGGTCGCGATTCATTCGCCTGACCCGCCTGCAATTGGTAGCGCTTGACCAACTGCTGGAACATCATTTCACCCAATCCCATCCCCCCACCGCCCTTGCGATGGCTCATCATAGTAGCATACTCGCTGTCGAGCATATCACGAAATATTTTTTCACCCTGGCTTTCGCGCACCAGCCCCTCCCCTTGGGGATCCTTGGGGATGGTTTTACGCATGGAGGAGAGCATTTGTTTGATGAACAACGCCTCGAAATCGGCAGAGGCGGCACGCAACCGTTGCTCATCCCGGGGCGATAGCGAGGTGACTTTCTTGGCCGTCCCCGTGCGCGGCAGCGTTTGCGGATCCAATCCGACCGGCGAAGTCATAATACCTCCAAATCGGCTTGCAGGGCACCCGCCGCTTTGATGGATTGCAGAATGGTGATCAAATCCCGTGGCGTCACCCCGATCTTATTCAGGTTGCGAACCAGATCACCCAGGGATACCCCCTGGTTCAACTGAATGACACGATGATCCCCTTCCTGTTGTTGAATCTGGGTATTTTCCACCACTGCGGTCTGCCCCTGGCTGAACGCTGGCGGTTGACTGACCGCAGGATTTTCGCTCACCTTGATGCTCAGATTGCCATGGGCCAGGGCAACGGTCGATACCCGGACATTCTCCCCCATGACAATGGTCCCGGTGCGCTCGTTCACCACCACCTTGGCCGGTTGATCGGGATCGACCTGGATGTTTTCCATACGCGAAATCAACGAAACCAGTTTGCCATGATACGCCGGGGGAATCGTCACCACGACGGTGCCCGAATCCAAAGCGCTGGCCTGGGTGTTGCCGAGCAATTCGTTGATGCCGGAAACGACGCGATTGGCCGTGGTGAAATCCGGATTGCGCAAGGAGAGTTGTAACGTGTTCTCCTTGTTGAGCGCAAAGGGGATCTCCCGTTCAATGATGGCGCCACCGGCGATGCGCGCCACGGTCGGGTGATTTTTCGTCTGCGTCTGATTGGCACCCGCAGCAAAGGATCCCCCCAAGACCACCCCCCCCTGCGCCACCGCATACACCCGACCATCCGCACCCTTGAGGGGTGTCATGATCAAGGTGCCCCCCTGCAACGATTTGGCATCGCCCACCGACGAAAGGGTCACATCCAGCTTGGTCCCCTGACGGGCGAAAGGCGGCATGCTGGAAGTCACCATCACCGAGGCCACGTTGGCCATGCGCGTCGCATCCTGCATGGAAATACCCAACCGCTCCAACATCACCTGCAACGATTTGTTGGTGAACACGGCACTACTGTCCCCGGTACCGCTCAAACCCACCACCAGTCCAAACCCCGTCAAAGGATTGTCGCGAACACCCTCGATGTCCACCACATCCTTGAGACGCGCCGCATCGGCCACCGGCGGACTTACCACGGGCAACAATGCCAAACCCATCACGATCCCTGCAAGGTGCTTGTTCATAGCGATCACATCAGGTTAAGAGTGGACAAGGCACGGAAAAACATGTTGGGCCTTTGGACATCGGATATGTCCCCTTCGCCGGAGTATTCGATGCGGGCATCGGCAATCATGTTGGAACTGATGGAATTGTTGCTGCTGATGTCCTCGGGGCGCACAATCCCGGAAATGATGATAAATTGATTCTCATTGTCCATGGTGATGTCGCGACGCCCTTCGATGCGCAGGTTGCCATTGGCCAAAACCTCGGTCACCATGCAGGAAATCGTCGCCGTCAACTGGGTGGCCCGGGCACTGCTGCCATCCCCTTTGCTCTCACCCGTGCCCACCGCCTGGGCAATGGAGTTGAGGGATACCCCCTTGTTGGGATCCACCTTGAGTAAAGTATCCAGATTCGGACTGGTCACCCCGAAGGAAAGGTTGTGATCCTTTTTGATGTCGGTAGTGGCCTTGCTGGTCGAGGAGGCGCTTTCCGAGATGACAACCCTGACGATATCACCCACATATCGGGCTTTGTTGTCTTCAAACAGGGAGTTGCGGCGGGAAGTCTGCCAGATCGAACCCTTGTTGGGTGCCAGCGTCTCGGGAGGAGTGGGCTGGACGATGGCCACCGGCTCCGCCGGCCTGGCCGAAGCCCGGGTCATCCCGCAACCACTCAAGGGTAGCACCGCCAACACCATCAAACCCATCGCCATGCCGGATTGTTTCATAGGATATCCTTCTTCCTCGCTGCCCACCTACCTGGTACTGACGGAGACCGTTCCCGGAGCGGAAATACGGGCTTCATAGCGGATTTGCGTATCGGGATTGCGCAACTGGATCAGATCCCCGACCCGACCCTGGTCCAGGGCCACCGCCACGGCTTCGATGCTGAATCCCGAACCACCGGCCAGGACCCGCACCTGTTCCCCCCGTTCCACATCCATGGGGCGCTCAAACCAGGACCTTTGCAACGCCTCGCCCGGGTTGACCCGACGATTGGCCACCAACGAGACAATCTCCTTGTCGTCGCGAATCACATCGGGAACATTGCGCACCATGTTCAGGACTTGCCATTCCAAATCATCGGCACCGACCCGCTGGCCCCGCTGCAACGCCTTCCGGGCCACGGGCAAACGCAACTCCCATTTCAAGGTCACCGGCACCCGAACCTTTTTTTCCGTCTGGCCATGGATCAACAACGCCGTTTCCACCCAGTGTTGCCCGGGACTCATGGTCAACGAACCGGTTTCCACCACACATTCCCAAGTCCCGTCAGGAATCATCAAAGGATAACGGTAGCCAGCCCCCTCGACGCGCAGTTCCGATTTCTGCCCCGCGAGATAGTGCCGCATCTGCTCCATGACCTCGCGGTTGAGCGCCTCGGCGGAAATTTCCTGGGACCACGCCGCCGACGTCAGCAACACCACCGCAAATCCCACAATTCCTGTAAAGATCAGGCGCACCCTATCACCTCTTGAGCTGCGTCACCAAACCGAGCACCGTATCCGCCGTCTGAATCGACTTGGTGCCGATTTCATAGGCACGCTGTGCCGTGATCATGTTGACCATTTCCGTCACCATATTGACGTTGGACTGTTCCAAATGGTGTTGCACCAAACTGCCCATGCCATTTTCATTGGGCTTGGAGGTCACCGGTGCCCCCGAGGCCGGGCTTTCGACAAACAAATTGTTACCGATCGCCGTCAAACCGGCGGGATTGACGAAATTGGCCAATTCAATCTGCCCGCCATTCCTGGGAGCGGAGGTGGTGTTGTTGAGGAACACCTGAATGGCACCATCGGGGGCCACCACAATCCGCTCCTCCCCTTTGCTGGGGGAATAGCTGAGACTGTCGCCACCGATCAACGGATTGCCATCGGCCGTGGTGATGTTGGCCGTGGTCGCCCCCGCCGAGGTCGGAGTCGTCTTGAAGCTGCCATCCCGGGTATAGGCGATGCGCCCATCGGGCAAACGAATCTGGAAGAATCCCTGACCGTTGATCGCCATGTCCACGTTGTTGGGGGCCTCATTGGTTTGCACCATGCTGCCCTGGGAAAATTCCTTGCTGACACCCACAACCTTGACACCATGACCCAGTTGGATCCCCACCGGCACCATGGTGCCGCTCTGAGATGTTTCGCTGCCTGCCGGACGCAGGTTGGCATAGAGTAAATCCTGGAAATCGGTACGGGATTGCTTGAAGCCGGTGGTATTGACGTTGGCCAGGTTATTGGCGATCGTGTCAATACCCGTCTGCTGCGCCTGCATTCCCGTGGCGGCGGTCCACATTGCGCGAATCATTCATTCATACTCCCGATTGAATTGATACTAAACCGCAGCCATCTTGGGATGTGTAGTTTCTGTCATCCCCGCCCTCGATTAAAGCATTCGAGGGCAGGCTCCAGCGGGGATCCAGGGAACCTTCCTCCATTCCCTGACTTTCTGGATTCCCGTTTTCACGGGAATGACGGTGGAAAACTATGTTTCCCGTGTTGGTTGCGGTATAAACCATCAGCCCAAACGACCGACCTGGTTCGTCACCTGGGCATCCATGCCATCCAACGTCTGGATAGCTTTCATGTAGCTTTCAAAAGCGCGGTTGGCATCGATCATCTGCGTCATGCCACGGACCACATTGGCATTGGAACCCTCCAGGTAGCCCTGATGAAAGCCCCCTTTGGCATCCACCAGGGGGATTTCCTGGTTTTGCGGTGCCTCGAATACATTTTGCCCCGCCCTTTTCAAAGCCTGCTCCGGCAATCCCACACGCAGCAAGCGACCCATGTTGCCACTTTTGTTGCCACTGGTCAGGGTGCCATCCTGGGAAATGTTCAAGGGATCCGAACCGGGAATGATGGGGGCCCCGGCATCGCTCAACACTTGAAACCCCGCCTTGGTCACCAATTCGCCGGCCTCATTGACATTGAAAGAACCGTCACGGGTGTAACGCCGTCCCTGCGGGGTGTTGACCACGAAAAAACCATCCCCTTCAATTGCAACATCCAACGGATTGCCCGTCATCTGCAACGGCCCCTGGATGTTTTTGGTGACCGTACTCGGGGCCGCCGGATAGGTCACCGGCAAGGCGTTGGTCGCCGGGGAACTGAAAGGAAACGGTATATCACCCGGTCCCTTCAATCCCAGAAAACTGTCGTGCGGCATGGGAAACTGTTCCGGACCCGCATGCGTCAGATACGAATCAAACGTAATATCGCTCTCTTTGTAACCCGTGGTATTGACGTTGGCCAAATTGTTGGCTAAAACGTCCATGCGCATTTCGGTCCTGAGGGCTCCGTTGACTGCGGCCCAAGCGCCACTATCCATGGGGTTTCTCCTAATACCAGGCTTGAAGTTTGGTTGCCGAGCCTTCTGAGAGACTCATGCCACAGGCCCAAAATGCAATAGTCATGCCGTAGATCACCGCCACCCGATGCGCACTCCGGTGCTTTCAATACCTTTATTCCAAGACCGTTTCGTGACACACTCCCCAATCCATTCGTAAAGCCAAGGCATCCTATCCAAGTATCTCGATCCCATGACCACGCCCAAGCACAACGCCACCGTTTCCCCAACGGCCCCATCCCCCATGGAAACGCTCATCCAAATCATGGATCAACTGCGCAGCGAAAACGGTTGCCCCTGGGATCGCAAACAAACCTGGAAATCCTTGATCCCGTACACCATCGAAGAAGCCTACGAAGTGGCCGAAGCGGTGGAAACGCAACAGGTGGATCAACTCAAAGACGAATTGGGGGATTTGCTGTTCCATATCGTATTCTACAGCCGTATCGCCAAGGAACAAAACCTTTTTGACATGGATGATGTCGCCCGTACGGTCACCGAAAAAATGATCCGTCGCCACCCCCACGTTTTCGGGGGCGAAGAAAAAATAACCAATGCCAATGAAGTCCCGGGACGCTGGGAAGAGATCAAAAAACAGGAAAAAGCAGCCCGGAATCAATCGGGTATCCCTTCGGTGTTCGATGACATCCACAGCCGACTGCCCGCCTTGCTTTGGGCCGCCAAGGTGCAGCGTAAAATGGCACAGGTGGGATTCGACTGGAGTGATATCCATGCCGTGGCCGGTAAGGTGCGCGAAGAATTGGACGAGTTGGACGTGGGGCGACGGAACAAGGATCAAGCCAATATTGAAGAAGAAATCGGCGATTGCCTCTTCACCCTGGTCAACCTGGCCCGGCATCTCAAAGTCAATCCCGAGGTCGCACTGCGCGCTTCAACACGCAAATTTCAAAACCGTTTTCGTTATATGGAGGAACACCTGCATCGGGAAGGTCGCCATCCCGGGGAGACACCCCTGGATACCTTGGAAGCCTTATGGCAGGACAGCAAGAAGCATTGCCCCTGACACCCGAACAAGACATGCGGATACCCCCCATCACAATCCTGAAGTTTTAGGATCCATTCCCCCCAAGACACCACACTTCACATGAAAAATTTCCAGGAAGGAAACCATGCTTGAACAATTGCGCAACATCGCCATCATCGCCCATGTCGATCATGGCAAAACTACCCTGGTAGATCGGTTGCTGCAACAATCGGGAACCTTGCACGCACGCGGTGAAATCAAAGAACGCATCATGGATTCCAACGATCTGGAACGGGAACGGGGCATCACCATTCTCGCCAAGAACACCGCCATTCATTGGCAAAATTATCACATCAACATCGTCGATACCCCCGGGCACGCCGATTTTGGCGGTGAAGTGGAACGGGTCCTGTCCATGGTGGATTCGGTATTGCTCCTGGTCGATGCCGTTGACGGCCCCATGCCACAGACCCGGTTCGTCACCCGAAAAGCCTTTGCCATGGGCTTCAAACCCATTGTCGTCATCAACAAGGTGGATCGCCCCGGGGCGCGACCCCACTGGGTCTACGAACAAACCTTTGAATTGTTCGACCGCCTGGGTGCCACCGAAGAACAACTCGATTTCCCGGTGATTTACACCTCGGCTCTCGAAGGCTATGCCTCCCGCGATGAAAACGTCCGCTCCGGGGACATGACCCCTTTGTTTGAAGCCATCGTCCATTACACCCCTCCCCCCCCCACCAATCTGGACGGTCCCTTCCAAATGCGCGTCTCGTCGCTGGATTACAGCCCCTACGTTGGTCTGATCGGCATCGGTCGCGTGCATCGCGGACGCCTCAACACCAACAATCAGGTCACCATCATCTCCCCCGAGGGGGAACAACGCAGCGCCAAAATCAATCATATTTACGGTTTCCTCGGTTTGGAGAAAGTGGAAACCCAGGAAGCCCACGCCGGTCAAATCATCGCCTTCACCGGCTCCGACCACCTGGTCATTTCCGACACCCTGTGCCATCCCGAGCATCCCGATCCCCTTCCCCCCCTGACCGTCGATGAACCCACCGTGGTCATGACCTTTCAGGTCAACGACTCCCCCCTGGCGGGACGCGACGGCAAGTATGTCACGTCACGCAAGTTGCGCGAACGCCTGTTCCTGGAAGCGGTCCACAACGTCGCCCTCCGGGTCGAAGAGACAGAAAATCCCGACCGTTTCCGCGTTTCGGGACGTGGCGAATTGCATCTGGGCATCCTCATCGAAAACATGCGTCGTGAAGGGTATGAACTGGGCGTCTCCCGCCCGGAAGCCATCATTCGCACCATCGATGGCGAACCCAGGGAGCCCTACGAACAATTGACGGTGGATGTGGAAGATCGGCACCAGGGGGCCATCATGGAAGCCTTGGGAGAACGCAAAGGATTGATCCAGGACATGGTACCCGATGGTCGCGGACGGGTGCGCCTGGATTACATCATCCCCGCCCGTGGTCTCATCGGCTTTCAGACCGAATTTCGTACCATGACTTCGGGCACCGGTATTTTGCATCATTTGTTCGACCATTATGGCCCGCTGGTCCACAAAACCATCGGTCAACGCAAAAACGGCGTCCTCATTGCCAAGGAGGCGGGCAAGTCCGTCGCTTATGCCCTGTGGAACCTGCAAGAACGCGGACGCCATATGATCGGCCCCGGGGAAGAGGTCTACGAAGGGATGATCATCGGCTTGCACTCCCGTGACAATGATCTGGTGGTCAACGTCCTCAAAGCCAAACAATTGACCAATATTCGCGCTGCCGGCTCCGACGAGAACATCGTCCTGACCCCGCCCATCCGCCTGGGATTGGAACAAGCCCTGGAATTCATCGACGACGATGAATTGGTGGAAGTCACCCCGAAAACCATTCGCTTGCGCAAGAAATATTTGAAAGAACACGAACGCAAACGCGACCGCAAGGTGGTTACCGCCTGAACAGTTCTTGATAGGTTATTCTCAATGACTTATTATTTCAATGAATTTCGATAGAAAGGAGCCCATGCGACCCTCACTTGCACTTGACCTCAAACGAAGTGCCGTCCGTGAAGCGGTTGGCCGCTTTCACACGGCGAATCCGCGCATCTTCGGCTCGGTACTCCACGGCACCGACCGGGACGATAGCGATCTCGACTTACTGGTTGATGCGCTTCCGGGTACAACGTTGTTTGATCTCGGCGGCTTACAGGTCGAATTGGAAGTATTGCTTGGTATCCCCATCGATCTGTTGACCCCAGCCGACTTGTCACCGGAAATTCGCGCCCATGTGCTTTCAGAGGCGCAACCGCTTTGAACGAGAGTCGACTTCCTGACTACCTCGACCATATCCAACAAGCCGCAATGGATGCGTGCGCCTTTGTGGATGGGTTGAGCAGAAATCAAAAATAAGAATGATCAGGAACGTTGGAACGACAGGTTTCCGGTGCCCCTTTTTGGAAAAGTCCGGGGAATACAAATGAAGGCGGGAACTTTTTTTTTATTTTTGCCACCCATGATGCATATTCCGTTTTGTGAAGCTACAGAACCTGGAAACACAACCAAATGGCAAACCATGCAACTCGGGTAAGATGCTTTGCATGATTGAAATGGTCTGAAAATCTGTTATTAGAAATTACTTATAAACTGGGGATAACAACATGAAAAAAATATGTAGAAATATTGTCAAGGGGGGAGTCTTTGTATCCGCGCTGGTACTGCTCTTGCCTGACGAAGCCTTTGCGCAATCCGGAAGACGGATTTGTGGACGCTGGGCGCAAACAGCAACCGGATACGTTGGTTTCCTGGTTGACGTGGAAAACAGTTCCCAAACAGCCAATCTGGTCTGCGACAAAGTCCGCAGCATCGATCAAATCAGTTACTTCTACTTTGTCACATTCATTAACCAGATGCAGATTCCTGTGTAACTCTTTGTTTAATATAGGCTAAATCAATTGAGATCTGGCGCTTTCTGTGACGCTCTTCCAGTTGACGGACTAC
>PEAK01000086.1 GCA_002753515.1 Magnetococcales bacterium | reverse complement strand
CACCGCCCCGGGGCGGCGCAGGCTGGACCTCAAAGACCAACTCGATTTTTTCCTGCGCCCCGGCCCCCCCCCCCCCCGCCGCAGAAGCCACATCCAGGGCGCGGGAAGCCTTGCATTGGTTGTATCGCGCCCAGGGGGCGACACCCGATGCCGGAGTATCCATGGGCTATTTCCCCCTGGAAGGCCATGGTGCGGCTTGGCGTCCCTCGTATCCCGAAACCACGGGATACATCATCGTCACCCTGATGGACTATGCGGATCGGTATTGCGATCCCGAAGCCAGGGAACGGGCCTGGGACATGGGACGCTGGGAAGTTGCCGTGCAAATGGCGAATGGGGCCGTCCAGGGGGGTACCCTGGTCGATAAGGAACACCAGACACCCGCCGTCTTCAACACCGGGATGGTCCTTCAGGGATGGACGCGGCTACTCGAAAACCGTTGGGACGACGAGCTAGCCGAAGCCGCTCGGAAAGCCGCCGATTTCTTACTCGACGATCAAGATACCAACGGGCATTTTCGCACCCATGGTCATTTTGTCGGTACCGATCCAATCAAAACCTATAATGTATTATGTGCTTGGCCCCTGTATAAACTCGGGATCCTGCTGGGAAAAAACACCTATCAGGAAGCCGCTTCACGTTTGGCCCGGGCCGCCATGGCGCTGCAACGAGACAATGGTTGGTTCGCCCACAACGACCTGACCCGGCCCGAGGCCCCCCTGACCCATACCATTGGCTACACCTTGCAAGGATTGCTGGAAACGGGAATCGCGACGAATCATGAAGCGATGATTGCGTCCGTGGCGCGAAGCATGGACCGGATCATCCCCCTTGTGGACCAACACGGATTTTTACCCGGTCGGTTCAACGCCCATTGGCAGCCGGCCTGTCGGTCCAGTTGCCTGACCGGCAGCGCCCAGATCGCCCTTGTGGGTTTTCGACTGTCCGAGGCAACCGGAAAACCAGGGTACCGGGCATGCAGTAACCGAATTGTCACATTTTTGCAAGGATTACAGAACGTGACCACACCGCATCCCGGGGTACGCGGGGGATTGGCGGGATCATTCCCCATGCTGACGGGCGGCTACATGACGGCCGGATACCCCAACTGGGCAACCAAATATTTCCTCGATGCCCTGATGATCCAAGATCAATCAGTCAATCGCGCCTGCCAAACAAAGAGCCCAGACTGAACAACCCGCGACGGGAAACCTCCTTGTCCAGGGTAGCCGCCATGGAGGCACGGGTGATGCGCCCACGGGGGGTATTGCCCGACAAGGCGGACTGTATAGCCTTTTCCACGGAATGAAATGCGTGTACCTCATGTAACAATGTTTGCACAAAATGATGCCCGGTTTCCGGCTCCCAGGCGATGACAACCGGGTAAGTCCGCTGCGATGATTCCAGGATAACCCCCTGACCCGCGGCAACACGCCCCTGGAGGTCGAACTCCAGTTCGCTGGCAAAGCGGATGGGAGGCGTGGCACTGGATCCGTTGAAATGCCAAAACACCCGTTCCACCGCCCACGGCGTCACCAGAATCGCACTCACGGGATCACCATCCTGACCAGGAACCTCCATGCGAACAGTCACCGCGAGCCGACGGTTCAGATCCGGATCGTCCTCAGGTCTGGCGGCGAGGATCCGGTCCGTGGCAACCTTGAGGGCGACCGGGTCGGGCCAGCGACAATCCCAACCAGGGGCGGGAGCAGGAGGAACCATGGTATGGAAACCTTAAAAGAAAGTCCCCTCCAAGGGACTGGAAGCGGTGGCATATAATTTTTTCGGCATCCGTCCAGCCAGGAAGGCATCGCGCCCCGCCTGAACCGCACGACGCATGGCGCGCGCCATGCGAATCGGATCCTTGGCAGCGGCAATGGCCGTATTCATCAGCACCCCGTCGCACCCCAACTCCATGGCGATGGCAGCGTCCGAAGCCGTACCCACCCCGGCATCGACCAGCACCGGTATCTGTGCCTGTTCAATAATGATGCGAATGGTGTACGGATTGCGCACCCCCAGTCCCGAGCCGATCGGGGCCGCCAGTGGCATCACCGCCACACAACCCATTTTTTCAAAGACCTGACACAAATAGGGATCATCGGTGGTGTAAACCATCACCTTGAAACCATCGCGAATCAATAGCTCTGCGGCTTTGAGCGTTTCGGGATTGTTGGGCCACAAATATTTGGGATCGGAAAGGACTTCCAACTTGACCAGATCCCATCCCCCCGCCTCGCGGGCCAAGCGCAAGGTGCGCACGGCATCTTCCGCCGTAAAACAACCAGCCGTATTGGGAAGATAAGTGTATGTTTTCGGATCCAGATAATCGGTGAGCATGGGTGATTTGGGATCGGATACGTTGACCCGGCGTACCGCCACGGTCACGATTTGCGCCCCGGAAGCCTCAATGGCCAACCGGGTTTCGGTGAAATCCTTGTATTTCCCGGTTCCCACCAACAGGCGACTCTGGAAAGAACGCCCGGCAACAATCAAGGGATCGTCCAAGGTTTCCTGACCACCACCAATGAAATGGACGATCTCCACCTGGTCCCCCTCTTTCAAGCTCACCTTGGCAAACGTCCCCCTCCTGGCAACCTCAAGATTGCGTTCCACGGCAACACGACCGGGATCCAGTTGCAGCTTATCCAAGAGACCGGCAATGGTGACCGACTCGTCCAACTCGGTGGATTCGCCATTAAGAATGATTTTCACAGGCCAGATCCTCCTTGAAAAAAGTGATTGTTACGTCAGTGTGTGGGCGGGTGTTATCCGCGCTTGGACACAAACGGGGGACGCACGATTTCCGCAGCCAGCCCGCGCCCGCGAACCATGACCTCGCAACGATCGCCCCACCGCAAACCGGGTTCCAGGCGCGCCAAGGCAATACCCTTTTGCAAGGTTGGCGAATAACCACCGCTGGTGATCTCACCGACCTGACGCCCCTGAATAAACACTTCCTGATGATTGCGCAACACCCCTTTTTCCTGCAAGATCAGGCCATAACGTTGCTTTAATCCTGGTTGATCCCGATAGGTTTCCAACATTTTGCGACCGATGAAATCACGCGTTTTCGGCTCCCAGGCCACCAGCCAGCCGAGGCCCGACTCCAGTGGATTGGTTTTTTCGTCCATATCCTGGCCGTAGAGATTCAATCCCGCCTCCAGACGCAAGGTGTCCCGGGCGCCCAAACCCACGGGAGCGATTCCGGCCCGCATCAGGCCATCCCAAACGACCAGAGCCCGTTCCGCCTCCATCATGATTTCAAAACCATCTTCGCCCGTATACCCGGTCCGGGCGATACGCCACCCATCTTCGACCAGGATGTGAAAAGGTTTCAAGGCTTGCACCCGCCGTTCCAGCTCCATTGGGAAGCAATGTTGCAACCGTTCTATGACTTGGGGCCCCTGCAACGCCAGCATGGCCATATCCTTGCGCCAGGTGACCTCGACCCCATACGAAGCGGCATGGATGCGCATCCAGGTTAAATCTTTGTCCAAGGTACCGGCGTTCACAACCGCCGAGAAGAATCCCTCCCCCAGACGATAGACGATCAGGTCGTCGGCAACGTGTCCCCGTTCGTTGAGCATGACGGTGTATTGTCCCTGACCCGCCCGGGGGATCTTGGCCACATCGTTGACCAACAGCATACGCAGGAAGTCGTCAACGCCGGGGCCGATCAGATCGAAAATCCCCATATGGGATACATCGAAAACGCCACAATCCTCCCGCACCCGCAGATGTTCCTTGAGCTGCGAACCGTAGTGCAATGGCATATCCCAGCCCCCGAAGGGGACCATGGTGGCTTTCAGATCGACATGACGTTGATGCAGGATGGTTTTTTTCACGATTTGATGACCTCGTCCATACGTTTGAGCTGACCGAGCAGATCCGGCAACTGGGCAAACGGAACCATGTTGGCACCATCGCAAGGGGCATGATCGGGATCGGGATGTGTTTCCAGGAAAATGCCGGCGATGCCCACGGCGGTTGCAGCACGCGCCAACGGGGCCACGAAACGCCGTTCCCCCGAAGAGGCATGGCCCATCCCGCCCGGGAGTTGCACCGAATGGGTGGCGTCAAAAATGACCGGAAAGCCGGTATCCGCCATAATCGCCAAACCGCGCATGTCCACCACCAGGTTATGATAACCGAACGCATACCCCCGTTCGCACAACATCAAATTTTCATTCCCAACACTGACCGCCTTTTCGGCAACCTTGGCCATCTGTTCCGGGGCCATGAATTGCCCTTTTTTAATGTTGACGGGTTTTCCAACCCGGGCCACCCCTTGAATGAAATCGGTCTGCCGACATAAAAACGCCGGGGTCTGCAACAGGTCGACCACGGCCCCCGCCTGCCCGGCCTGGCTGACGTCATGCACATCGGTGACCACCGGAATATTGAATTCTTTTCTGACCCGATCCAGAATTTCAAGCCCCGACTCCAAACCGGGGCCACGATAACCCGATACCGATGTTCGATTGGCCTTGTCATACGAAGATTTGTACACAAATGCCATACCAGCGGCATCACACAAGGATTTCAAGGTTGCGGCGGTCCGCAGGGCGAACTCCTCCCCCTCCAGGACGCACGGGCCGGCGATCAGGGCCAACGGGAGATGGTTGCCAAAAGAAACATCACCCACCACAACCGTTTTGGGTGCCATCATGACGGCCCAATCCCCCGATGTCGCAAACCCGATGCCACAAAAGCGGCAAACAACGGATGGGGCGCACGGGGCCGCGAGGTGAATTCCGGATGGAACTGACAGGCCAGGAAGAATGGGTGATCCGCAAGTTCAATCACCTCCACCAGGGAATCGTCGGGGGAGGTCCCGGTAATCCGTAAACCCGCCTCCGTCAATCGCTGACGATAATTATTATTGAACTCATAGCGATGCCGGTGCCGTTCCGCAATATCCAATACGCCATAAGCCCGGGCGGCCAAACTTTCCGGCGTCAGTTTGCATGGATAACTCCCCAGGCGCATGGTGCCCCCCTTATCGGAATTGGCATCGCGTTTTTGTTGCTCGTGACCATCCTGCCACTCGGTCATCAGGGCGATCACCGGATCGCTGGCGTTTTCATCAAACTCGGTGGAATTGGCCAGGGGGACACCGGCTACGTTACGCGCAAATTCCACCACCGCCATCTGCATCCCCAGACAAATGCCCAGATAGGGGATCCGCCCTTCCCGGGCGAACTGGATCGCCTTGATTTTGCCGTCGATGCCACGCATGCCAAAACCGCCCGGGACTAAAATACCATCCACCCCTTCCAACAGCACTTCCGGGTCGTCTTCAAGCAATTTTTCCGCATCCACCCAACGCAACATCACCCGGGCACTGTTGGCGATGCCACCATGGTTCAGGGCTTCAATCAACGATTTGTAGGCATCTTTCAATTCGACATACTTGCCGACAATGCCAATGGTCAATTTATGTTTGGGATTGATCGTGCGTTCCAGTACCTCTTCCCAATCGGCCATATCGGCTTCGACGCTGGTCAATTGCAAATGTTGCAACACCTTGCGCGCCAAGCCTTCCAGATACAAGGCGAAAGGAACCCGGTAGATGGTATCCTGATCGCGGCAGGCGATCACCGAGCTGGGTTCGACGTTGCAGAACAACGCGATCTTTTTGCGTATACCCGAAGGGATGTCCCGATCCGTGCGGCAAATGAGGAGGTCCGGTTGGATGCCGATCGCCAACAATTCCTTGACCGAATGTTGCGTGGGTTTGGTTTTCAGCTCGCCCGAGGTGGGAATGAAAGGCATGAGGGTGAGGTGGATGAACAGGGTATTGTTGCGCCCCAAATCATTGCGCATTTGCCGAATCGCCTCCAGAAAGGGCAGCGATTCAATATCACCCACCGTCCCACCCACTTCAATGATGGCAATCTGTACATCCCCCGCCACACTGAGTACGGCTTCCTTGATGGCATCGGTGATGTGGGGTATCACCTGAACCGTGGAGCCCAGATAATCCCCCCGTCGTTCCTTGCGGATCACCCGCTGGTAGATACGCCCGGTGGTCACATTGTTGGACCGGCGCATGGGGATACTCAAGAATCGTTCGTAATGTCCCAGATCCAAATCGGTTTCAGCGCCGTCATCGGTGACGAACACCTCACCGTGCTGGTATGGGCTCATGGTTCCCGGATCGACGTTGATGTAGGGATCCAATTTTTGGATGGTGACCTTGTAGCCCCGCGCCTGCAACAAACACCCCAGGGAGGCGGCCGCAACCCCTTTGCCCAAAGAGGAAACCACGCCACCGGTAATGAAAACGAATTTGACCATGCACATCATTTCCTTCCTTCAAGGTGGCACAGGTCCGCTCCGGATGAACCAGTGCCAAACCTCGGGAAGAATACCAGAACTCCCCACCCAACCTCAAATGTTGGCTGAACTCCAAAGAGAACAGGTTGTCACGAACAGCCGGTTACCACCCGCTTCAATCAAACACCAGATCTGGTATTTGACTGAATTTCTTGATGAAATGCACAGTGAAGCCTTCCCGGATATATTCCGGAACCTCTTCAAAATCTTTACGATTGGCCTCGGGCATGATCAACTCTCGCAACCCAACCCTGCGCGCCGCGATCACTTTTTCGCGAATGCCCCCCACCGCCAACACCTGTCCGGTCAGGGTGATTTCCCCTGTCATGGCCAACTGTCGCGCCACGGGCTGATTGCGTGCCAGGGACAGCAGAGCCGTGGCCATGGTCACCCCAGCCGAGGGACCATCCTTGGGCGTTGCCCCTTCGGGGATGTGCAGATGGATGGATTGTTCCTCCATGCGTGCGGGATCCCCCCCCAGCCCTTTACACTGGCCGATAACATGATGATACGCGATCTCCGCCGATTCCTTCATGACATCACCCAACTTGCCCGTCAGGGCGAAATGGGTCTTGCCACTGGCGTAAACCGCCGCTTCCACGTCCAAGGTCGCCCCCCCCATGGAGGTCCAGGCCAAACCGGTGACAATGCCCACGCCTGACATGGGTTTTTCATCGCGAAAGTCCGGCTTGCCTAAAAATTCCACGACCTGATTGTGCCCCACATGGATCGGAACCTCGGCATTGGTTTCCAGGATGCGTACTGCGGCCTTGCGGGCAATGGCACCAATTTTTTGTTCCAGGCGTCGTACCCCGGCTTCGCGGGCATACCCTTCGATGATCGTGCGTAACGCCTCTCGGGAAAAACGCAGGTGCCCCTTGGTCAAGCCATTTTTTTGCAATTGCTTGGGTATCAGATGGTTGCGGGCGATACTGACCTTTTCCTCGCTGATGTAGCCCGACAAACGAATGACCTCCATACGATCCATCAAAGGTCTGGGAATGGTATCGAGCTGGTTGGCGGTGCAAATGAACAAGATTTTCGACAGATCAAAGCGCACATCGACATAATGATCAAGGAATTCCGTATTTTGTTCCGGGTCGAGTACCTCCAGTAAGGCCGATGCGGGATCACCCTGGTAGCTGGCACCGATTTTATCGACCTCGTCCAGCATAATGATGGGATTGGCGACCTTTTTTAAGCGCAAGGCCTGCATTACTTTGCCCGGCATGGCACCGACATAAGTACGGCGATGCCCCTTGATCTCCGCCTCATCACGCATCCCCCCCACCGAGAAACGGAAAAATTCCCGTCCCACGGCCTGGGCCACCGAACGACCAATAGAGGTCTTGCCAACACCCGGGGGACCCACCAGAAGGATGATGGAACCACCGATCTCTCCCTTTAATTTGCCCACCGCCAAAAATTCCAGGATCCTTTCCTTGACGTCATCCAATCCTTCGTGGTCGCGGTTCAATATCTGCCTAGCCCGCTTGATGTCCAGCTTATCCTTGGAATGCACACCCCACGGCAGGCTGGTCAACCAGTCCACATAATTGCGTGTCACCCCATATTCCGAGGAGCCCGTCTCCAGAACGGACAATTTACTCAACTCATCGTTGATTTTCTTTTCCGCTTCCTCGGAGAGGGTCAAATTTTTCACACGATCCCGAAACTGCTCCACATCGGCAGTCCGGTCATCCTTGGTGATCCCCAGTTCCTTTTGTATTTCCTTCAACTGTTCCCGCAGGAAAAAATGTCGCTGATGCTCGGAAATCCCCTCCTCCACCTGCTTGGAAATTTTGTCCTGGACCTTGACCATTTCCAATTCTTTTTTAAGCAATACGAGAACTTTTTCCAACCGTTCGCGAATATCCAGCGTTTCCAGGACTTCCTGCAACTCTTCCCGTTTGGAACTGGTCATCGAGGCGACGAAATCGGCCAGCCGGTCCGGTTCGCCAAAATTGTGCCGCGACAAAAACATTTTAACCTGTTCCTGATACAAGGAGTCGTACTTCAGAATTTCCTTCAGGGAACTGATCACTGCCAAGGTATAGGGTTTGATGACTTCGATATCCTGTTTATTCCCGGCTTTTTCATGATGGATGACATTGGCGACGATGGGGGGATCCGCTTTGGCAATGTCGATGATTTCAAATCGGGAAATGCCCTCGGCCAACAGTTTGATCTGTTTGTTTTCTTCGTTGACCGCCGCCTCCATGATGCGCGCCACGGTCCCGAATTTGAACAATTGCCCCGCATCGAAAACCTTCTCCCCCTCTTCGGCGTGGGACAGGATGATGCCAAACATTTTACCCGGGGAATCAAGGGCATAGCGTATCGTGTCGTAATAAGGCGACCCCTCCACCTGGATGGGTGTGAGCATCCCCGGGAAGAAGGGGCGTCCCCCCAGGGGATACAAAACCAACTTGCTGGGCAACATCTCGTCTATTTTTGCGGGGGGATGCCCGGCACTTTCCAGGGACTCTTCGCGATTTCCGTCAGCAACTTCCGTGACCGATTGTTCGTCTGGTTCCTGTTGCTCTGCATTGCTATTCTCATCCAAACCGGAAGCCCCGGTATTTTTTTCATCATCGGCCATGAAGTTCGTCCTTGCTTATGAAAGGCTGCACATGAATTTTCGTAACCCGCCCTGAGGCTCTCCCATTATATGCGGGCAGTTGCCGGAATATGCAAGGCCACGAGCGCAAAGAATGCGCCGTTTTATCAATCCAATACACCATTATTTTACGGGTCAGACGTTTTCCAGCGTGGGATAGTCCGTATAACCCGCCGGTCCCTGGGAAAAGAAGGTTGTCGGATCCGGGGTGTTCAAAGGGGCATCCAGCAGGAAGCGGCGCGGCAGATCGGGGTTGGCGATGAACAACTGACCAAACGCCACGGCATCCGCTTCGCCAGACGCAATCACCGTGTTGGCAGTCTCCTTGCTGAATCCTTCGTTGGCGATCAGCGTGCCCCCGAAAAGGGTTTTCAACTGCGGAGACAGGCGCTTGCCCACCAGACTTTCCCGGGTGAACAAAAACGCGAGGCCCCGTTGCCCCATTTCCTTGGCAACATGGCCAAACGTGGCGAGGGGATTTGAATCGCTCATATCGTGGGCATCCCCACGGGGAGCCAGATGCAGACCAACCCGATGGGCTCCCCAGACACCTATGGCCGCATCCACAACCTCCAACATCAGTCGTGCGCGATTTTCGACGCAACCACCATACGCATCGCTCCTATGGTTGGTACCATCCTGCAAGAATTGGTCGAGCAGGTAGCCGTTGGCACCATGAATTTCGACCCCATCACAACCCGCCCGCAACGCATTTTCGGCCGCCTTGCGGTAGCTGGCGACGATGCCGGGGATTTCTTCGATAGCCAGGGGACGTGGTGTGACGAAAGGCCGTTCGGGTCGCACCAGACTGACATGTCCCCGTGCTGCAATGGCCGATGGTGCCACGGGTAATTCCCCCCCCAGAAACATGGGATCCGAGATCCGCCCCACATGCCACAATTGCATGAAAATCCTGCCACCCGCAGCATGAACGGCGGAAGTAACTCGTTTCCAGCCCGCCACTTGCTCTTCCGACCAGATGCCGGGGGTATCCGCATAACCCACCCCCATGGGTGTCACCGAGGTGGCCTCACTGAGAATCAATCCCGCTGACGCTCGCTGAACGTAATAATCCGCCATCAACTGGTTGGGAACACGGGTACTCCCTGCCCGACTGCGGGTCAGAGGTGCCATGATGATGCGGTTGGGCAAATGCAAAGAGCCAATGGTTATCGGATCGAACAGCGTTGGCATGGCAGAATCCTCCCAAGATCAATGAATTTGAAGGTTTAGGATAAACCGATAGGCCATTGACCGCAAGATCATCCATTGCGACATCCCATGATCACCGCGCAGAATGGATCCCACGATGTTGGCAGGCTTACGGTGTCTTCAGTAAATTATTACGCAAGTCCGGGAACATGAAATTCTGAGCAATCTTCATTTCGCCTTTTAATCTTTTCGATACGGAAAGCAGTGAGTCATGCGCTTCGTTCACTTCCTCTTCGGCCTGACCGCCTACATCGCATTCAATGCCGTATTCTTATATTTTTTGGGTTTCCTGGCCAATTTCCAGGTACCGAAATCCATTGATGCGCCAATCGCGGATACCCCTCTTTTCCAAGCCGTTGCAATCGATCTGCTCCTGATTGGTGTTTTTGCCATTCATCATAGTGTGTCACCACGGGAATTCGTTAAAAAGTGGCTCAAGCAACATGTCCCGTGGCATCTGGAACGAAGTGTGTACGTCCTGATCGCATCGCTACTCCTGGCTTTGCTCATGTGGCAGTGGAAACCGGTCACCAGGGAAATATGGAGGATTGAGAACGCTTTCCTTGGCACAATCCTTTATGCCTTCTTCGCTATGGGAGCGCTCTCCTCTTTGGCGGCATCGTTCCACATCGACCATTATGACCTGTTTGGTCTGCGTCAGGTGTATTTCAACTTGCGCAATATACCGTATCAAACTCCCGAGTATCATGAAAAAGGCTTTTACAAATTCGTCCGCCACCCCATCATGTTGGGAACGATGATCGCCCTCTGGTGTACGCCCATCATGACCGCCGGGCACTTTTTGTTTGCCGCCACCCTGACACTTTATATTTTTATTGGTATATCTTTTGAAGAACGCGATCTACTCGTTGCCCTCGGCAATTCCTATAAAGAGTATCAAGAAAGAATACCAATGATCTTCCCATTCTTTAAAAAAAATCGAAAAAATGGCAATCGATGAAACATGAATTCATCCTTGGCGGTCGTGTATGACTATCCTGGCGACGAACAGGATGGCCAGCATGTTTGAAAAAACGGCGATATATCCAACCTCTTGGTATCCAATAATTTCCCCCTTGATGTTTTGCGTGATGACCAATCCGGCGATCATGGTTGCCAATCCCATGGAAAGTGACTGGACGGTACCGTTGAGGGACATGAATGTGCCACGCAACCCGGGCTCGGCAGCCGATGTTATGATGGTGATGGCTGGAATCATGCGACCGGAAATCAAAACGAAAAACGAGGTGGTGCAAATCAGCCAGACTGGCAAAGATACGGCTCCGATATGCGTCACCAACAGCAGCGGCAAGATCGCCGCCACCGCCAGCCAACGATAAACCTTGACCTTGCCATACTGGTCGGCCCATTGGCCAATGAGACGGGCGCTGAATAAGGTTGCTGTTCCCCCGAACAGGTATACAATCGGGATATCATATTGCAAAATTCCAACATTATTCACAGCGTATATAGTGATGTAGGGAATGATCGTAAATCCGGAAAAAATGACCAGTGCCGAGTAGAATAACGCTCGCAGATGATTTGCGTTCCTTAATACTTCAAACATCGCTGAAAAAGGGTGGGCGTTTGGTCTTTCGTGCACATGTTGACGCAATACTGGCAATGTCCTGAGACCGAATAAAATAAACAGTAACGATAACAGGACGATAAAAATGAACGGCATTCGCCATTGAATGTGGGTGGCGAGCCATAGGGACAATGGAACACCCGCCACAGTTGAAACGGCAAAGGCTGTAGAGATGATGCCGCTGGCTTTGGCACGTCGCGAGTATGGGATCACATCGCCGACCATGGTCTGAACCAACGCACCGATCACGCCCCCGAACACCCCTGTGAGACCGCGAGCGAGGAACAAGGTTACGTAGCCAGGTGCCAGCCCGCATGCCAAAGTAGCGACGCCAAACATGAAAAACATAAATAACATTAATTTTTTGCGGTCAAAGAGATCGACAAAAGTGGCCGCCAGGATACCGGAAACCGCCGCGCTGAAACTGTATGAGGCCACCAAAAAACCGAATTCATGGGAATGAATCCCAAGCTCCTCCATTAAAATCGGCCCGAGGGGCATCATGATCATGAAGTCCAGTATATGACAAAACTGTATGCCGGCAAGCGTCAATATAAAATATTTTTCCTGTCGTGGCGAAAGGAGCGGATTCAAGAAGGGTGTCCCGAACAGAAAGAATATCTCGATGGGCCCAATGCCATACACCCGGGCGAAATACCCCGGTTGACAGGGTTGCCACATGCTTCATCAGGTAAATCCATTACAACACGCACCATGATGATCACCACTTCCACACCTGAATCCCCAGCCATACCAGTGAAGCACTTGCGATGAGTACGGGAAGGGCCAACCAGGGGGATTGTATCCGTACCGGAAATTCCGGATGGCCTGCCCTGACATGTTTGACCCCGGTAATCATTGGCGTGATCAGATTGTCCTTTTTGAACAGCAGGTAAAAGAATACGGCACTGAGATGCACGGTGATCATGCCCAGTAGAAGCCAAAATCCCACGCTGTGCAACGTACTGAGTTTCCCAGCCATGGTTTCACTCACTAAAAAATTCAATGGCCCGGATGCCATGATGTCATCACTGGCAAAAAGACCACACAGGCCTTGCATGGTCAAAAGAGAGAGCAGCGCCGCGACGGACCATCCCCCTGCCGGATTGTGTCCAGGATAAGAAGGGGCGTTGCCGTGCATTGTGGACTTCAAGTAATGGACAACCTCAGACCAACCGGTCATAAAATTCGTGAAACGGGCTGTCGAAGACCCTACAAATCCCCAAATAATACGAAAAACGAGCAAGGTCAGGATGGCATAGCCGTTCCAGAGATGCCATCTGAGACGTATATCACCAAATTTATTGGAAATCCACGCATCAATGACCAGGGCGACCAGCAACCAGTGGCATAACCTGACTGGCAGATCCCATGTAGGGATCCTGCGCGGCGGAGATGCAACAGCCATGTTAAAAAATCCTTGCACGTATAAACCGCAGCCATCTTGGAATGTGTAGTTATTGTCATCCCCGCGAAAGCGGGGATCCAGGAAACCTACACACCATTCCCTAGCTTTTTGGATTCCCGCTTTCGCGGGAATGACGCTGGAAAACTACGTATCCCGAGTTGGTTTCGGTATAGCAGAAGCGCTTCCAAAGCGCAGCGGGAAAGACCCGGCCTTTCCCGCTGCTGGAATTCGGGGCAATCCCTCGATGGGATCCCTTATTTGCTCTTGAAATCATCGTGGCATGATTTGCAGGATTCCCCGAGTTTTTTGAAAGCCGCCAGTGTTATCTGTTTGTCCCCTCCCTGAGCCGCCTTGAGCAGGTCGTTCGCTGCCCCAAAGGCATTTTTGCCGAGTTGTGCAAACTTGTCCTTGTCCGTCCAAATCTCTGGCTTGGCCTTGGTTTCGCCTTTATCCGAACCGGGGGGGAATGAATTTCCCATGTGCGTGAAGGCATCCACGATTCCCTGCGCGTGGAAGGTCACATCCTTGGCGGCATCAAATTCCAACAATAAAATCGATTTGATCGCCTTCATGTGCCCTCCCACCGCACTGTATATGCCCTGGCGGTGAATGATGGCGGGATTGCCCTCATCCGCCAAAACCGGGGCAACCAATAAAAAAGGGATGACGGCAATGCTCAGGGAAAAAATGGTCTTTCTCATGGTGGGTCACCTCGCTGGTATTCCATTCAATGGTCTTTATTTGTTGTGGGAGCCGTCGCAATAAGGGGCGTTGCCGGTGTTGCCACACTGGCAAATCGCCACCTCTTCGGCCTGTTTTAAAATAACTTGCCTGGGGCTGTTCTGCGATCCTTTATGGGAACCATCACAGAAAGGATTTTGTTTGCTTTTCTTGCACCTGCACAGCCAATGTTCACCTGCGGTGAGTTTGACCATCCTGGGACCTGACATCGGAATTCCTCCTTGGATCACGTTGGGAAAATAAAGATGAATGCACGATAGATCCTTTTCGGATTGTCGTAAATCGCATAATTTGGAAAACATTATTTCCGATTTGGAAACAATCGCCAGGAACCATCCCCATGAACCATTTGGCAGCCATGCAAACGTTTGTCGCCGTCGTCGATCATGGCGGATTCTCGGCTGCGGCACGCGTCCTCGGCAGCGGTGTTGGCAAAATCAGCAAAGATCTGGCGACACTGGAAAATCATTTGGGTGTCCCCCTGTTGCAGAGAACCACACGGCAATTGCATCTGACTTGGGAGGGCGAACGGTATCTGGCGCATTGCCGACAAATTTTGGCCGAAGTAAAAGATGCCGATCAATCCGTGCGTAAGGGGCTGGACATTGCGGGACGCCTGCGCATTTCCGCCCCGGTACTGTTCGGCCACCAGCACGTCAGTCCGGCATTGCTTGATTTCATGGAACAATACCCCGGAATTGAAATCAATCTGGAATTGAGCGATCCCTATGTCAATCTGGTGGCGGAAGGTTTTGACCTCGCCATTCGTATCGGCACTCTGGAGGATTCCACGTTGCGTTCCAGAAAGCTTGGATCGTATCAACTCCTGACCATGGCATCTCCCTCCTATCTCTCCAGACATGGTGAACCCGAACATCCCGGGGAATTGTCAAACCATGCCTGCCTGCTCTACACGCTATCGGCATCGGAAAGTATCGGGGTCTGGCGTTTCACCCGGGATGGCCAGGAATTCCGTGTCAGGGTCTCAGGACGGTTAAGCTCCAACAATGGCGAAGTGTTGCGCCGGGCCGCCGTAGCCGGTCATGGCATCATCCTTCTGCCAACCTTTCTCCTCCAGGGCGATGAAATGGCCAACGGATCCCTGCGAATCATTCTGGCCGATTTTCAAGGTTCCGGGGGGGGGATTCACGCCGTCTATCCACCCAATCGCCACCTTTCGACGCGGGTTCGCGCCTGTGTTGACTTCCTGGAACAACGGTGGGCAAAAAATCCACCCGTATCCGCATCGTCCCTCCCAACCATGGAAACATGACTGCTTCACTTCCTTAGCGCGGCAAAGCCGCAACCAAAAAATGCCTCATTGTCGTATTTTTAGTTGACTTCAAGAAGCCCAGAATTAAATCTTCATGCCTGTAAACCATCATTTGAATATGGGAATCGTCATG
>PEAK01000085.1 GCA_002753515.1 Magnetococcales bacterium | reverse complement strand
GAAGGAAAAAGTTATCGAATGAAAGAAAAAATAAAAGAATAAATGAAGAAAATGGGAAGAAAAGGCGGGAAGAACAATTTCAAACCGCTGCTTTTATGACATTTCCAGGCCGATGTCCGCACTCCAAGCCATTTCTGATGAAATCCCCTTGGGATTCCGACCCGGGAACAACTTCGATGCCGTTTTTGCGTACGACATGGCTTCTGGGGAAAAATTCCTTGATGGCAACCTTGCGGTCCAGATTGGCATCGTATGCCAAATAGGTGATGCCAAATCCGCCCGCTCCCAGCACCCGCAATAACTTGTACCCATGTAGCATCGTGCCTGCAGGAAGGTGTTGAGAATGATGTGTTGTCATAGTGTTACTCGATCATACTTGCGTTCTATCAATCATAACACTGTTTTAATCATGCAGAAGTGTATGATTTTTATTGAAATTAAAATAATATATGGCTATTTATGGAAACATGACAGTTCCTTGTTTTGTTTGAGTGAAAAGGGCTTCAAAGTCGGATAGAATACATCCGCTTGGTGCGGTACGGGCAAGTTGTGAACCAACACGGGAAAGGGACCACCTGTTTTTCCGTAATCTCTTTGTTCTATCGAATCGACTGGCTAGCGTAGGAAGAACCATGACTTCACTAAAAGAACTTGTTGATGAGACCGGACAATTCGACTACAACGCCCTGAAACGGTTTGCCAAGGGACAGGACCAGGTTACCTTTGTACGCTTGGTTTCCGAAATGGTTTTGGTGGGATCGGGACTATACCGGGGTTGGCTCCTGGGTGACGGGAACAAAGAAGTTGACGCAATAATGAAGGAAACAGCTCTCTTTCAACCGGAAGAACGGCGACAGAAGGCAACGCAATTCAAGGTTTTGGAAACATATATTTTTCCTTTGATTTCCATAAAACAACATAACATGGAACCCAAAGAAAGAAATATACATGTAATTACTATAGGAAGATCAAAAAAATGTGATATCATCCTCGCTGATCCCTCTATCTCCTCAACACATGCCGAATTTCGCATGGACAAGGGCGAGGGCACATCGGGTCCGGCCTGTTTCGTTCGCGACCTGGGCTCCAGTAATGGCGTGTTCGTCAATGGGAGCCGACTGGCCCCGTTCTGGACCAAGGATTTGGCTATCGGTGATGAAATCCGCCTGTCCCGTTTCTCCATCATCCTGAGCCGTTCCAGTGATATATATCCCAAACTCAAATTCGGATAATACTTGGGCCCGGTCTCAAACGCGACGGCATCCACTTCGGAACGGCACACAACTACGGCGCAATCGTTTTGCCCAACGAATTCGCGGGAACGTGCCGGGATTGAAATATTCTTTTGATAAACATCACGAAATCATCCACATAGCCATAGAGTACCGGAATCACCAGGAGCGACAGCAACGTCGAAGTGATCAACCCACCGATCACAACAATGGCCATGGGTGAACGGAAACTTGGCTCGCCACTTAACCCCGCAGCCACCGGCAGCATGCCGGCCCCCATGGCAATGGTGGTCATGATGATGGGACGCGCCCGCTTGCTACAGGCATCCATCAAGGCGGCCCGGCGGTCCATACCCCGTTCCCGACGCGCCACGACGGCGTACTCAACCAACAAAATAGAATTTTTCGTCACGATTCCCATGAGCATCAAAATGCCGATAACCGCCGGCATGGAGAAAGAGTTGTGGGTCACCATCAACGAAATGAAAGCCCCCCCCAGCGACAACGGCAACGCTGCCAAAATGGTGATGGGCTGCAAAAAATCATGGAACAACAACACCAACACAATATAAATACACAAAACCCCCAAAGCCATGGCCCCGGCGAAACTGGTAAACAATTCCTTCATCCTTTGCGCCTCGCCATCCGCCGGGACATGGACACTCGGCGGCAGGTTTTGCATGGCGGGAAGGCGATTCACCGCTGCCAGCACTTCGCCAACCACGCGATCGCCCAACTCAATGTTGATGCTCACCAAGCGCATGCGATCAAAGCGTTCAATTTTGGTGGCACCACTGGCCAGTTCCACCGAAGCGATGGATTCCAAAGGAATCACCCCACTTTTGCTGGCAATGGGTAATTGGCGAATGGTCGCCAAATCCTGGCGTACCGCTGGATTGAGGCGGACACGAATGGGAACCTGCCGTTCGGGTAGATTGAGTTTGGCCAGTTGCACCCTGAAATCACCCGAAGTGGCAATACGCACGGCCAAAGAAACGGCCTCGCCCGAAACCCCCAGATCTGCCGCCTTGGCGAAATCGGGAACGATATGTATTTCTGGACGCTCCAACGTGGCGCTGGAGTAAATGTTGCCCACCCCCTCCAGTGTCCGCGACTCTTTCTCCACCTCAGACACCACCTTGTTCAAGGCAGCGGCATCGTTACTGGCCAGCACCAGGGTTAACTTGACGCCGGGTCCCTGGGAAGAGATGGAAACCCGAACACCAGGCAACTGTTGCAAGCGGTCGCGAAGATCGTTTTCCACCTGGGATTGTTTTTTTTCCCGTTCGGTGCGCGCCTTGAGAACCACGACCAAAGTTGCCTTGCGCACATCGCTGCTGGCGGCGCCACCGAAGGGCCCCCCTTCGGGATTGGCTGCGGAACCAACGGCACCATAAACGCGTACCACTTCGGGAATTTCTCGCACCAGGGCACTGGCCCGCTCGGAAATTTTCAAGGTATCGGCAAGCGACGATCCCGGTGGCAATTCCAGGTTGACCAACGTTTGGTTGCGGTCAGCCGCCGGTACGAAACCACTGGGCAGGAGCGGTGCCAAGGATAAGGATCCGGCGAAAAACACCAAGGCCGCCAGTACCGTCAGACGCGGATGATTCAGACATCCGGTAACCATTTTGGTATACATCTTTTGCCAGGATGCTTCTTTATGTTCCTGGGTATCGGGGCGCAACAGATAGGCGGACATCATCGGGGTCAACAAGCGCGCCACCACCAGGGAAGCTAAAATGGCCGCCACCGCCGTCATGCCAAACGGGCGAAAAAATTTTCCTGGAATCCCCCCCATAAACGCTGTTGGGAGAAAAACAGCGACCAGGGTCAAGGTGGTGGCCACCACCGCCATGCCTATTTCGTCAGCCGCCTCCATGGCCGCTTGATAGGGTGACTTGCCCATTTTCAAGTGGCGGACAATGTTTTCCACCTCGACAATGGCATCATCCACCAAAATGCCCACGACCAGCGCCATGGCCAGCAAGGTCAGCGTGTCCAGACTGAAATGCGCCAGTTTCATGAAATAAAACGCGGGAATAATGGAAAGTGGCAAGGCGGCGGCAGAAACCAGGGTCGCCCGCCCGGCACGCAGGAACCACCAGACCACGACGATGGCCAAGAAAGCCCCCTCGTAAAGCAATTCCATGGAATCTTTAAAATTATCCAATGCCGGCGAAAAAGTGTCATAGGCTTCTTCTATGGTGACCTCTGGATGGGAGTCGGCCCACTCCTTCATGACTTTCCTGACCGCCTGCGCCACGGTCACCTCACTCCACCCCTTGGTTCGGGTAATTTCAAAGCCAATCACCCGCTCACCGTTCAACAAGGCAACACTCGATGGCTCCGCCTTGCCATCGGTGATACGGGCGATATCGGCCAACGGGATACTGCGCCCCCCGGATAGTGGAATATCCAAAGAACGCAGATCATCCAACGATTCCGGTGCCGCCAGGGTACGCACCGCCTGGATTTCGCCGCCAATATCCCCTCGGCCCCCCGGGGAATCGGAGCGCACCTGCCGCAACAAGCGGGAAATATCCGCCGCAGTCACATTCAAGGAGCGCATGCGCACCGGATCCAAATCCACCTGGATCTCCCGATCCATCCCACCCATGCGACTGAACCGCCCAACCCCATGGATCGCCAATACCGTCCGGGCAATGTCGTTGTCCACCAGCCAGGAGAGTTCCACCTCATCCAAGGTTTTGGAACGAATGGTATACGCGAGAAGGACACCCCCCGTTGTGGTCATCTTGGAGACAATCGGTGGGGTGATGTCCTGGGGCAGGTCGCTGCGAATGGCATCCACGGCGTTGCGCACATCATTCAAGGCAATATCGGTATCCTTGTCGATGACGAATCCGACCATGACGGTCACCATGCCATCGGTCAAGATGGTCCGTACATGGTCCACCTCGCCCAGACCGGCAACGGCATCCTCAATTTTGCGCGCCACCTCGGTTTCCAACTGTTGCGGAGCGGCCCCTTCCAAGGTGGTCACAACCGAAATCACTGGAACTTCAATGTCGGGAAAATTTTGTATCCCCAAAGTCTTGAACGCGCTCAATCCCAACAGGGTCAACAACACGAAGAGCAAAATCGCCGGGACCGGATGACGAATTGAGAGCGAGGAAAAATTCATGGTATCGCCTCAGTGACCAACACCCGATCCCCATCCTTGAGGAAAGCCCCTCCGGTAACGACCACCTGTGCCTTTTCCTCCAGACCGGCGCTGATGGCGATACGATCCCCCTGACTTTGGGAAAGGGTCACCTTGCGGCGAATCACCCGATCCTTGCCGGATAATTCAAAGACATATGCAAAACCATCGCTCATAACCACCGATGTCTGGGGTACCGTCAACACCCGTTCATCGCCCAGATGGATCTCCCCCTGGGCGAACATCCCTGCACGTCCCGGGGATTCTTTGGGAATATCGAAGTAGACCAAGCCTTTGCGGTTCGTGGGATCCTGTGTTGGGGCAATCTGCCGCAGGGTGGCCTGGAGGGTCTCGCCATTGGACAAGGTTAAACGGGCATGCTGTCCCGCTTGAAGATGCATCCCTTGCGCCGCTGTCACTTCCGCCCGCCATTCCAGGCGTCCTTGCCGTAGCAGGCGAAACAGTTCGCTGCCCACCTGGACCACCGCCCCCAGACTGGCGGTACGTGCCGCGATCACCCCATCATCCGCCGCCACGATCCGGGTTTGTCGCAGGCGAACCTCTTCCAAGGCCAGCGTGGCCTGTGCCGCCGCCAGTTCAGCCTGCGCCGATTCCTCCTGCAACACATATTGGGTAATCTGCTGCTCCGACAACGCCCCGGAATCTTTCACCGAGCGGGCGCGATCCCCATTGGCCTTGGCCAACGCCAACCCCGCCTTGGCGCGTGCCACATTGGCTCGTTGCAGTGCCACTGCCGCCTTGACTGAGGCATCCGACAACTGTAGCAATTCATCCCCCTTTTTCACAACGCTCCCCACGTCCACAGCGATACTCGTTACCGCCAGACCACCAATTTCCGAAGCAACAATCGCCTCCTGCCAGGGAGTGATCCCCCCCGACACCAGCAAGCGTTGCTTCCAATGCTCTACCCGGGGTTGTACTACTGTAACACTTAAAACCGGCTTTTCCTGTTTAACCGCTGGAGCAGCAGCCGCCAGGGGAAGTAACGAAAAATAAACCAGGACAAAACTTATTTTTACTGTGTCACGTTTGGAGTTCAGAGCTTGCGTCCCCCCCGATTCAACCCTCGGGGGCAAGCTCTGGATTCCCGCTTTCGCGGGAATGACATATGATTCTTTCAACGGATTTTTTGCTTTGTCATTCCCGCCCTCGATTAAAGCATTCGAGGGCAGGCTCCAGCGGGAATCCAGAACGCATGTTCCAATGTGACGAAGTAAAACTACTAACGAAAAAAAACTATTGAAAAAAAACATGCTATGGGCTCACTTTTTCTGGTTGGTTACCTGTCTGCTGCCAACCACCACCCAACACCTTATAGAGGGTGATCCATTGCTGCACTTCCTGGGTTTCCAATTGAACGACACCCCGCTCCGCAGCCATCGCACGTCGGCGTGCCTCCTCCAAGGTCAACAGGCTGATCCCCCCTTTTTTCCAATTGGTTTCACTCGACACCAGATAGGCGGCGTAGCGTTCGTAGGCCTTGCGACCATCCAATACACGATTTTGGATCCCCCCCAGGTTGACCAACGTGGATTCCACCTCGCGAACCGCCGCCTGCACCGCCTTGCGATAGCTGGCCAGAGCCCCCTTCCAGCGCCCCTTCGCCGCCTGGACATTGGCTTCCAAGGCCCCACCATCCAACCCTGTCAACGTAAGCGCCGGCCCGAAACTCCAAGGTTGGGTATCCTGGGTCGGACTGCCCATGAAACCAACGCCCACCCCCACACTACCCAACAGCGATAACCTGGGATAACGGGTGGCCTCTGCCACCCCAACCTCCGCATTGGCCGCTACCAATTCCTGTTCGGCTCCAGCGAGATCGGGACGTTGACTTAACAATTGCGCCGGTACGGTAATCAGGGTAAACGGTGTGATCCTGGGCCATGGGCCGCTTGATTTTTGCAGGAGTTGCCGCAACGAAGCCTCATCCTTGCCCGTCAACGCCACCAATCCCTTAACCGCCACATCACACGAAGCCTGTTGTTGGGTCAACGCAGACCTGGCATCGGCCAAACTCGCCGCAGCCAAATCCCCATCGTTGGGGGCGGACAATCCGGCCCGAATCGCCTTTTCGGTTATGGCCATGCTGCTTTCCCGTGACGCCACATCCCGGCTCAGACTGGCACGTAATCGTTCACAACCGCGCCACTCGAAATACAAGGTGGCCACCTCAGCCGCCAACGCCACCCGCATCCCCTGCCAATCCGCCTCCCGCGCCGCCACTTTGGCTTCAGCCCCTTCGGTGGCCCGTTTCACCCGGCCAAACAGATCAATCTCCCAAACGGCATCGGCAACCACAGTGCGCGCCGTCATCGGTACCACTTTCGGATTCCGCTTGTCGCCACTGCGCATAGCCGTCACATCCACCTCGGCACGCACCTGTCCCGCCGCCTTTTGGATCACCAGGTTGGACCGGGCCACCTCGATGGCCGCCAAAGCCCCCTCCAAGCCGGGATGTTGCTTCAGGGTGTGGGACAACAAAGTTTTCAAAGTGTCATCCTGCAACTGCCCCCACCAATCGATCAGGTTGTCCTGCGACCCCCCATGGGGGAGTGCCGCCTGCCAGGAACCCGTGGGAATCACCTCCCCGGGCCGTTCATAGTCGGGTCCCAGGGTCATGCATCCCGACAATCCCGTGAGGACCGGTACCAACATCATGAGCAGACGAAATCGCGGCATGTCGCAAAAGATCCATTGACGAAAGCAATACGAATCATTTATCTTTCAAGAAAGATATTTTGAGGGTAAGTTACCGCCACTCGAGATCAAAAAGCAAGTTAATTTATTTTCCGCCCCGTGCCGTTGGAGCGACCATGGAATTAGATCATCTCTATGTTATAGAACAAATACAACGCAATTGGCCGGAGTCCTACGACCCTCTGACAACTCCTTTTTTTTTCACCTTGCACAGCGTCCATACCAGCATCATGGCGGTATCGTGTAAAATCATGGGCGAGTATCACTTCAGTCCGGCAGAATTTGATGTACTCTCCAGTTTACGCCGCGCCCCGCCCCCCCATGAATTGACCCCATCGCAATTGCAGCAATCGTTGTTGATCACGTCGGGTGGTTTGACCAAAATATTGCACCAACTCCAGACCCGCGAACTCATCACCCGTTCCACCGCAACCACGGATCGACGTATCAAGCCGGTACGTCTGACGGCAAAGGCGGTACCAATTGTGGAACAGGTACTCAAGATCATTGTTGAAAACAATTCGCGCTCTATCCGGAATGCGTTATCCAGCGCAGAAATCGAGCAAGCAACGCTCCTGCTCACGCTCTTGGCAAAGCACCTGCGTCAACCACCCGCTATGCGGCAGGAGGGCTGCCCGAACCATCCCGAGCCGCTGCCGCTGGCCAGGATTTGATCTTCATATCCTCGTTCATAACGTGGTTGACCAGAAGATCACCTAAAAATTTGTGTAACTGCAACCCCATGTAGCGTTGATTCTCCGCCTGGGTTGACTGCTGCACCTTGCGCTTGAAATCAATGATTTCGGCTTCCAGGCGATGATGGATGGCTTTGTGTTCCCCAAGCCAGGGAACACCCAGGTCAGCCATCAAGCGCTCTTCATCATGAAAATGGGTATCCACATACAACAATAAATCATTCAATATCGCGCTTACAACTTTATCCAGGGTTTTTGCAGGGGATGCGCGTTCCAAAGCATCCCCCAATTGATTAATCAGGTGAAACAAATGCTCATGCTGGGCATCGATCTTCGGTGCAAGAACTTTAAGGCTATCAGTCCAGGGAAATCGTAAAATTTGAACCGGGACCAACCGCTCAGCCAACCGATTGCCGATCACCCTGAAAATGGCTTTGGCCAAACGCCAATCGCTGGCCATGGCAACCTTGAGGGTTTCCAATTCCAAAGTCAGACAGATGGTGGGAACCACAGCCCGCAAGTTGCTGGTGTAAGTCCGACTGGAGTGCAAGGCCAGCTCGCCGAACATTTCCCCCTCATGGATAAAAAAATGGTATTCCCCCCCCTCCTCTGTCAAACGACTGCCATGTACGCGCCCCCGATAGACGAGATGAACGTTCACCTGACGATCACCCTGTCGGATGATGAACTGGCCCGTGTCATAATGGGCAACCCCCAGGATGGGGATGATAAGTCGTTTGAGAAACGGGGGTGATAACGATTTAAAGCTGGAGGAACGACTCAAAAAATCCAGCACATCGGCATAATGGAGCGCCGTGGAAGAACTGGTAGCATCCTGATTCATGCAGCAGAGTCCTTTTATGCAATAGACGCATCACGCTTAGCAACAGCATTCACCAAAAACGAGTCCGCAGCCAAAGGTACCTCGACATCACCGTCGCTCTCATCCCTGAGATCCTGGGAAGTCAACACGGGCATCTCACCTTGGCCATCCAGGAAATCACAAATTTTTTGCAGGTTGCGCATCAACTTGAAACCTTCCCTGTCCATATCGCGCAACTGTTTCATGGTGACCTCTTCCGTCAAGGTATTCTGTCCGGCGATGAACCAGATGCGCCCACGTTCTTCGTTGAGGGACAAGGGAATGGAGCGCATGAATAAAAAATTATCATCCAAAAATTCAATCCTGGGGTCAGATGGCGCACCAGAACCGATCTGCGCACGTAACTCCCCTTCGCGAATCAAAATATTGGCGACCAATAAATAAGATTGGTGTATCCGGTCCAGCATTTTACCAATGAGACGATCCACAAAATTTAACAAAAAGATCTGACTGTCCATCCATTTTTTCATCTTGGAAAAACGTGCCTCCAGTGCTTTGGCGGAATCCAGCAGGAAGAAACCAGACGTCGCCGCACCCTGACGAAACAATTCCATGGCCAGGTTGGTGCCGTGTTTGGAGCCGGTAGGGGATCCTGAGATATCATCACACCATAAATTCATGGCCAAGCTTTCGTAAATGTTCAACTCGTGGCGTAATTGGTCCAATCCACAAGCCTTCTCATAGACATCCCGGATACGCAACCCGTTCACCACGTTTTGCAGGGGGCGCAAATAATTCTTGCGCACTCCGGTCAATAATACGACCACTTCCTCGCGATCCTCCATGAGTCCGTTCATGATGGCCAAAGTCTGGTGCAACCGATTCTCCAAATCCCATAGCCGCTGCCGCAAGGCCGTTCCACTTGGATCCCCTTTCAACACCATCTCCAAGATTTCATCCACCTGGGTGCTTTCCAACACCGAGTTCATGATGACATTGTCAAGCTGGAACTCCCGGCTTTGAGACATGCCGTACAAGGTGACCACCCCTTCGTTGATCTGCGAAAATTCCTCTTCCATGGCCCCCACCTGCATGACGCGGCTGAGTCCGTCCCGATTGGGAATGGAAGACAATCTTTCCCTGATGGGAAGGATGACACCGGAATGGATCCTGGGCAGATCATGTTCCAAAAATTCTTTAATAATAGTATCGTACCGGGACAATCGTTCCTGGAGGGCACGGGAACTCAAACGGATCATTGTCAAATTGCCCAACCAGTTGTAGCGGCTCAGGGGAAACGATGATTCCTCACGTTCCAAAGTCTGGACAAACAGTACGTGCCATACCAAGGCGATTCTCTCCTTGACCACCGACCAACGCAATTCGGTAATCGAAGGTCTTGGAGCCCCCTCCCCCTTGAGATTTTCAGTACTTCGGTGCAATTCCTGCTCAAACACCTCATTCTGGCGCCGCATGGTTTGAGAAACCGCATGGTGCAGAACGTCAAAATGATCCACACCGACCCGGAACGGGCCAAACAACCCGCCGTACAGACGATTGAGAAATCGGGATGACAAATGGTCCGGGTTGGTCAGCAGGCGGGTCGTCACCTGAAGGCGATTGTTGTAATCCCGCACATAGCGAATGCGACTGGCTTGAAACAATTCAAAAAACCAATAGCGAAACCGTTCCATGGGTTTTAAGGATCGATCATCCTTGAGTTGGGCATCCAGGCTTTCCAGAAAGAGGTGCCATGTCCAATGGACGGTGGCCATGGGGGGACAGAGGATATGCGGTAAAGCGGAGCGAATATCAGGACGCATGAGAAAGACGCGAATGTTTTGTACAATCTCCCGTTCCCATTTTTTAAAGGTTTGAATATTTTCATCCAAAAAATGGCGATCCCGTCGTCCCCAGCGGGCCACCATGGCGCTGTAAAAGATGGGGTCGGATAAATCCATGCTGATGGCGACAAATAGGATGAAAAACAGAATACCGCTACCCAGTGCCATGCCATAGCGTTCCAAAAGAATGGTTTTGAGTTCCTGGAGATTGCGGCGTTGAACTCTGGTAATGCTCCCTTTTTTTAAACTCTCGATGGAGTCCAGCCTGGGAACCTGAATGTTGATATGTATATTGTAATCATTCTTGACCACGCCTCCGACCTGATCCACCTGGACCAACAGGGCAATGGCGGACCCGGCCAGTTTTTCCATCCGATCCACCACGGCCAAATAGCGCTGGGTGTTGGACTCCATGAGGGCCACCACCTCCTTCACTTTTTCGTCCACGTGATAGGATTCCAGACTGAAAAAGGCAACCAATTCCGGGATGGAAAAACTGCCTACCGACATCATCCGCTCCAAAGCAATCATTTTGCGCTGGATTTCGGCATCGGTAACAGCAAGATCCTTGCGGTAGTCTTCCAACAGTTTGAGCAGTTGTTGTTCCAGGGATTGACTCAAATCCAGACCCGATTCGCGCAGCATGGCATCGATTTTCTGCGTCATGGCGCTATGGGTCATGGCATGTGAAACATCCTGACTCCCGGGTTGGTAGCCGCCGTAGACAATAAAATGTTTCCCCCAATAACGCGGCCCTTTTTGCGCCACGCCACTGGAAGCAGCCCCCGACATTTCGTCCTGTGGCAGTCTGTTGAGATCGGCAACCACCTTGGAGACGGATCGTTGCAGGACGGCGTACAAATCCCACAGTGAGTCGGGATCATCCACATGGACAGTGTCCGGGTGTCCCAGGCTTTGCTGAACGTCTTTTTGCACCCGACGCCATTGCCAGGTCAAATCCTCGGTTTTGGACATGAGCAAGACAATGCCGTCGTAATTGGTCCAAATGGACATGGCGGTCAGCACCATGGCAATAACCACCCAGCGGGGATTGCGACGAAACGCCTGGGCATATCCCGAAAAGACCCGCCCCATCTCCGCAACACCCTGAAACAATCGTGATTTAAAATCCAGAATGGTTGATGAAAGGACCAAGCCCACAATGATGGAGAGCGTCAAGCGCATCCCTTCGTTCTGACTGCCCGAAAACCAACCCCCGAATAATTCCACAAAAGAAGGCAATTGTACCAGATCAATCACCCCCTTGGCGGTGGTCAGGGTGGAACCGATAAATAGGATCAAACCCAGGGTAAATTTGCCAATGGAGGCAATTTTCCCGGAAAACTCCCTGAGTTTTTCTTGCGGACTTAATATTTCCCGTTGGCTTTTCCAAATCTGGGCAAAGGAGCGCGCCACCTTGATGGCGTGTGGTTGTCCCCTCAAGTTGAGGGGCAGATGGTCGGCAAACGCCTGCTGCAACGCCCGGGAATGCAACCGCCACAATAGAGCCGTCAGCTCATAAAAGGGATTCTCTTCCAACATGGCCTCGTTACCCTTGGCCAATGATTCGCGAAATTCCTTGAGCTTTTGCAACGTCGGGGATGACAAGGTATAAACGGAAGCGTGGGAAGCGGATAAACGCGAAACCTCCTCCTGTTCCTGATGCAACGCCCGGCGTAACCGGTCCACGTTGGCCTGGATGAACGCCAATTCCTGGGGATCGGCATATTCCGCCAACCGCTTGCCCACATACTCAAAATCAGGCAGGGTCACTTCCTGCAATTCTAAAACAAGGGTGAAAGGATCCACGCGACCCGTGTCCTGACCCTCGCGAAACAGATGATCCACCACCTGCCCATAGCGGACAAAAATTGGATTGTCCCTGACAAAACCCCGAATCATTTTTTTACTCGAAAACCCAATAGGATCATGGCGCGGTAACGCCGACTCACGAATGGCTGTCTTCCCGGGACCAATCTACAAAAAATCTGTCACTCCTGCCATTTATGTCACATTTCGCCACTCGTGGCAACCATGCTGGCACCGAAGCGTTCACTTGATATCGTCCCTTCCGGTTCGTCCATCCCCTTGGTTTTTGGACACAATAGTGCCAAATTTGACTAATTTCAGTAGACGCAGGTGGTGAAATCCAGGACAATCGGAGCGTGAGGAGACTGTTTCCACTGGTGCCCAACGTCTCGTCGTCAGGGTCCAGACACTGTGTTTGCGCGTCAATGGGCATAGTGACAACTTGAAGCCACCTGAAATTATGGGAGATCAAAAAGAAAAAAACAGGTCGCAGTACGATACCACTCTCAAGGATTTGTTTGAAAAGCCGCCGCAACGTTTGTTGCAGATTTTGATCGGACGGGAAGCTGTGGAGCTGCTGACGGTGGAATTCACTTCCACCCAAAAGCGTCTTCCCGATCTGGTGTTCTTGATGAAAGATGATTCAATCTTTCATCTGGAGTTGCAAAGCGGCCCTGAGGGGATGGACTGGCGCATGCTGATGTATTACTCGTTGATACGTCAGCGTTATCCGAACAGGGTTTTGGTTCAGAAGGTGTTGTACGTTGGATTGAAAGAGTGGCATTCCGGATCGGCCATCGAAGAGAAGAATTTATCCTTTCGCTACGAGGTGGTTGATATTCGCAGCATCAATTGTCGGGAATTGCTGGACAGCCCGTCCTTGGAGGACAACATCCTGGCCATCCTTTGTCGGATCGACAACCAGAAAGAGGTGATCCAGGAGATCTTGTACCGAATAAGCGAACTGCCGATTAAAGCCAGAGCGGATGCCCTGACAAAATTGGTCATCTTATCCAGGTTGCGTAGACTGGAAACGGTCGTTAAAGAGGAGGCTGAAGACATGGCACTGACCTTTAATTTAATGGAAAATGATGTATTCCGGCCAATGATCTTGAAAGCACTGATGGATGGTGAGCAAAGAGGCGAACAGAGAGGCCGACAGGAAGGTGAAAAGAAAGGCGAACAGAAAGAAGCGTCTAAAATCCTGACCCGTCAATTGCAACGCCGTTTCGGCACCGTGCCCGATTGGGCCAGCGAAAAGATCGCCAAAGCGGATCTGTCATCTCTGGAAGATTGGAGCCTTCGCATCTTCGATGCCCAATCCCTGGACGATGTTTTCGCGGATAAGGTGTAATGGATTGAGGAGACCTTTCCGCAATTGTTTTGGGTAACCGTTCGGTACCCAAAGCGAATTTTAGTCCAGGTTAACACCTCGTCTTTAGGCTTTCCAGGTTGATTTCATCAGGATGGTCCCCAGCCAGGATCGATTCCACGACAGCAGGTGCCAGGGCGTTCAAACGCAGGGTGCGAACCATAAAGAATTTGTCCACCCCTTTCTGGCGGGCCAGATCCCGGATGGTGGCCGCTGCACCATTCTCCAGCATGCCTTGCCAGCGGCGGGCCTCGGCCAGGATGCGCACCACCGGATCATCATGGGAGCCCGTCAGGTAGAACTACGGAGAGAATCCTCCCTGAAATCAAAAAATTGCGAAAAGATGCGCTGAAACAGTCCGACCTTAATAAACTTCTCTTTGCCAAACCCCATGGATCGCAGCATTTCGTTATGACAGAGCGTATCAAGCACCCGCAACACTGGGGGCTCGTCCTTTTCGATATCCAGTCGGGTATTGGTCAGGCGGATCAGGGACTCTTGGTCGATTGCCGGACTGTTATTGATTTCCTGTTCCAAGCTGATAAACCGCCTAGCCAAGTCTGCATGGTCCCTGGCCGCTTTGGCTGTTCCTACGACCAAGTCCACCGCAGAGAAAAGCGTCACGATAACCGCGGAAAAGGTGGCGATTCTCGTGTTGCTCATTCCAGAGATGGAAACTATAGCAGCCGATCCAAACACAACCGAAATGGCACTCGTGGTAACCCGCCACCGATCAAAAAACATCCGCCGGCGGTTGTGGTAGCGCACCGACCGCCTGACTCCGAAAAGAAGACTTTCTATTGCCTGGGATACAGAGTCGCTATCCATGTCTGCTCAATCCTTTTTGTTTCCGCCGGACCCTTTGGGTCGTGGCGGGGGAAAAGTGTCGCTAACCGGGCGTTCGTCAGCCCGTCCCGCAGCAAAATTTCTCGTCTGCCCCGGGGGCGACCCTACCGCCATGAAGCCTGGACGCGCCGAGTGTTTCCCTTGGTCCTGTTGGCCTGCCGACCGCAGCGCGGCTTTGCCGTCATCCTGCTGGGATGCGGTCAATGCCTCCCACCAGTCCGCCTGGTCCAGCCCCGCCCCCCGCCAGCGCTCAAGAATGGCCTCCCGGCTGGCGGCGTCAGCCTCGGTCAGGAGAATGCGCATGTTACGTCTACAAATACCCGCATTGTGCGGGTCATTCGCGTTCAATAAACCCACCAACGCCCGGAGATACAAATCCCCGGCCTCTCGGTAGCGCTGTTGCTTTTGGGCGATGCTGCCCAGTTGGTGGTAGTCGCTGGCCGCCATGCCTCCAATTCGGAGACGTTTTCTTATTTCCAGAGATTTATTGTACCACGTTTCCGCCGCCGCCCACTGGCGTTGCCCTGCGGCGATCCCGCCCAATTGGTGGTAGGTAATGGCCGCGCCGGCCTCATTGCCGAGACGCTCTTCAATTTCCAGGGATTTTCTATACCAAGCCTCTGCTTTCGCCCACTGGCATTGCTCATGGGCGATAATACCCAGTTGGTGGTAGGTGTCGGCTGCGTCGGTTTCATTGCTGAGACGTTCTTCAACTTCCAGGGATTTATGATACCACGTTTCCGCCTCCTCCCACTGGCGTACTAAGGAGTGCATTGGTTAGCCGACATTGACAGGTACCGCATATCGGGTTTCAGGGTGCCGAAAAAAGCCGGCGACCTTTTCGGGGATGCGTTGCAAGGAACGCATGAAAAAACGCAC
>PEAK01000015.1:14178-70094 GCA_002753515.1 Magnetococcales bacterium | reverse complement strand
GAAAAGAAAAAAAAGAGGGAAGAAAAAAGATTTCTTTATCTGATTTTTTGAAGAAGAGAAGAAGATCCCACTCGCATTTTCAAGCCGGTGGTGTTCCTACAGTTCCGGACCGGTGCTGGCAACATTAAGATTCTTTTTGGAATTGGTGCCATTGATAGCTACTAATATATGATAAAATAATATATTATTCTGTTCTTCTGAGTGAAATCATCTGGAAAAAATTTCCTTGAAGTTTTCTAAGATCCCCAGTAGGATTATCCCCTAACTATCATTTTTCTGATCTCTGGATATTGAGCCTTCAAGCTTTATTATATTTTTTGGGGGAAAAACTATGAAAATAATTAAGTTTTGTTTATTTTTTACGGTTTTGACATTATTGTCAATTATTAATATTAGTAAAGTTAACGCGCAAATACTGCCCCAAGGATTTCGCACCTCAATTCCTTCTGTTGGTGGGATTCCGATGACATGCAGGAACGCCTTGGGGGGAGACGTCATTCTGGTAGTTAATAATTCTCTAAATGATATTGGTAGGTCTTATCCAGAACATCGTGTTATCCAAATGAACTCACTTATAGCAGCGAGGCTCCCAAACAGTGTACTGCAATTCTGGTATGCCCACGAATGCGGTCATCATGCCTTACCCCCTCCATTGAACGGTGATGAATCTCGGGTTGATTGTTGGGCGGTCCGAATGCTTAGGGATCTCGGCTTGTTGCCTACTATAGCACATATAAATCTTTTAATATCTTCAATCTACGGTTTATCAGGGGATTACCTACATTTGTTTGGGCCACAGCGTGCAGCCCTGATAGCCAGTTGCTACGCGTCTCTGTAAGGTTTTTTTAAAGATCCCAAAATATTTTTCGCAGTTACGCTATTGCTGTGTGTGAGACAGGAACTCTTTATTTTCATTTAGCAAGAGGAAAATGTCCACTTCCAAGCTAGATTACCTTTAACTTGAATGCCTAAAGGGGGAATAACACAATGAACGGAGAAGAAATCGTTAAAAAAGCTGAATCACGTTTGGGTCAAAAGTACGTTTTAGGACAATCAGTTCCAAAAAATGACCCTAATTGGGCAGGTCCATGGGATTGCGCCGAGTTGGCATCGTGGGCACTCTATCAGGCAACCGGCATTTTATTCGGCACCAAACCCCTTGGTAATCCCGCCAAAGCCGACGCTTATACCGGCTATTGGAGCGAACAGGCACACTCTGCCAACGCGATTATTGATGTTACGCATGCGGCAAAGATCCCGGGGGCTTTTGTGTTGCGAGAACCCCATCCCTCTGTCAAATTGGGTGGTCATATTGTCATTTCTGACGGTAAAGGCGGCACTGTAGAGGCTCACAGTTCAAAAGATGGTGTCATTCGCAGCACTCTCTCCGGGCGCCGTTGGGACTTTGGTATCCTGGTTCCTGGGGTCCAGTATAACCCGTCTAATAGTCCCGTTCCGGTCGCAGTCCTACAAGCCGTGGTATTCCGTTTCACGAAACCATTGATGGTCGATCCGAAAATAGCAGAAATTCAAACAAAGTTGAAAAATCGTGGTTATGATGTTGGCCATATCGATGGTGTATTCGGGGCAAAAACACAAGCTGCTGTGGCTGCATTCCAAAAAAGTGAGGGGTTAATCCCGGATGGTGAAGTTGGCAAAGAAACCTATCAGGCACTTATCAAGCCCTTATGATGATTTGAAATCTGGTGCTTAAGTTTTTCAGGCCTTAAGTCTCAACGAGTTGAGGCCAAGGCCTGTGCCCCTCAGCGAATCAATTTTGGGTAGGGTCAGATGGATCAATATATCCTATTTAAGTGCTTTCCAGAATGAAAAGGAGTATTCGAAGGGGTGGGAGTGGACCCTACTCAGGGTTCGGACAAGATACACAACATTATCAAATGTAAAGACAGCTTCAACATAGACTGTCTAGTGGACAGGGCTGACATTATGGAAAGGCCGAGAATTCAAGTAATTACTCAGACAGATGCAATTTGCTGGTCGTTTATGCGGATTCGATTTTCACATCAGCCTACCGGATGGTGGTCTGCTGTGATCGCCTTTTCAGCTTCAATTGATCAAGAACTTTTCTTTGCTCGTCATTCCCAGCTTGCCGAAGTGCCGTCCAACTTACGTTTAACAGGACAACTGGTCTCGGACTGGTTCCCTTACAATCTCAACCAAGTGGACAAGATATCATTTGAAGTGCGCTGTGGTCGTTATCTCCAGGGAAAGGAATCTTTCGATCCTCAATTCAAGACCGATCTGATGGTACGTCTGGAAGATGCTTACACTAAAGTATTCGAAGCTAGTACACATCATTCCACCAACTGGTTCAAAACACTCTGGCCAGGGGACGACGAAAAAGGCGCGTTTACACTAAGATAACAGGATTGTTATGACTTATGATTTTATAGTGGTTGGAGGGGGAATTGCGGGGTTGGCGATTGCCGAACTTTTGCAAAGGTCTGGGCAGTCTGTATTGCTTCTGGAGGCATCCTCTTCTCTATGCGGAATGTCATCAAGCGATCACCAGGGCTGGTTTCATACGGGAGCTCTTTATGCAGCCATCCCTACCCCATTTTTTTTTCATGGGCTTATCAAGAATCTGGACAATCTTTTTGCTTATTATTCTCATTTTCCACGCATGAATCTTCGCCATGGCTCCTCACTGATTACTAGTGATTATCCAGGATGGTTTGGTAAAGAGCCTATTAATTACTTTTATGAACCTTCGAGCCGAATTTCCCCAATTTTTTTGCGACCTTTATGGTATTTGGCGGTATTGCTTGCTCAAGGTCGGCTGGCATGGTTCAATTCTCTGGACTTCAGTAAAGAGTTCTCATCCCAAATTTCTTGGGCATGTTTTTCTCCCCATTTCGACCGGTGTCGAAATACAAAAAAATATGAAAATATTGCGTTTGACTCCACATCGGTTATTCTGACAAGTTCGGATAGAACTATGAATGGAGTGACTATTGCAGAAGATTTGTTAAAGTCGTTCCTTTGTATGGGGGTAAGTTAAAAACAAATATTATAGTAAGATCCATTAATAATAAAAATGTTTCGACTGATAATGAGACATTTTTCTCGAAAAATTGTATTGTTGCAACTGGACGATGGATTGGTGGATTGGTAAACGTCAATATGAATATTGTTATTAGCCCCATATTGGTAGTCAAACCAGCAATATGCGATATTAATTTTGTTAGGATGACTCCGATTCTATCCAACAGTGTTAACCACATTTTTCATGATATTAATGGAATAAAATACTCTGTTTTTGGAAATGCTTCATATTACAAAGAGAATACTCTTCCTAATCCATCTGCGGAGCATGAACGGATGATAAATCTAGGGCGTGTTGACATTCAGGCCAACCATATCAACACACAAACAATCTGAAGCATGGCTTCATAGTTCCGATCAAGTTTCTCATAGCGCGTTGCGATGCGGCGAAATTGTTTGATTCGATTAAAAAAACGCTCGACGAGGTTTCGGTCCTTGTACCAATGCGCATCGTAATCCCGTCGCTCTTTTCGGTTGCTTTTTGGTGGAATGACCGGCACTGCCCCAGCATTATGGATGGCGGTTATGAAGTGATCCGCATCGTAGGCTTTGTCGGCAATCACCATTTCAGGGTGGTACCCATCAAGCATTTCCTCTGCCTTGGTCACATCATGAGCTTGGCCTTCAGTCAGGAGGATTCGCAGTGGATTTCCAAGAGCATCAATCCCGGCATGAATTTTTGTCGTCCTCCCTCCTCTCGATTTTCCGATGGCTTGCTTTCCCTCTTTTTTTTTGAGCGCCCGCCGCATGTTGATGGACCCTGATAATGGAACTGTCGATAAGGAACTCTTCAAGATCTGGATCATCAGAAACGAATTCTTTCAAGCGGTTCCAGATTCCTTTCTTGGACCAGCGATTGAACCTTTGGTATACGCTATTCCAATTCCCGAATAGCGTGGGCAAGTCTCTCCATGGTGAACCAGTTCGGTCGATCCAAAGGACTCCCTCAACAAAGAGTCGATTATTCTCAGCAGTTTTTCCAGGATCTCCAGCCTTGCCGGGTAACTCTTTTTCGATCCTTTCCCATTGGTCGTCCCGCAAAATCAATCGGTCCATTTTCAGCCTCCAAAAGTGACAGTATGGACCAGATTAATGATAGTTAAAAGCTATCAGTTATTGAATGTCAACACGCCCTAGCTGAAAAGGTTACCGGGAGAAAAATCCAAAAAGGTCAGAGTGCCCTTTATTATGGTTACAAAACTGAGGTATCACGTAAATAAAATGCTCATCGAGATTATATGTATCATATTATTAATGGAAATGATGCGACGGTTGTTGTTCCTGGAAAAGCGAGTTTAGCTTTTAGTTTGGCAGTTGCCTGCTGTAAACATTTTAATATAAATCCCATTCTGAGCAAAAATGCATTGGAGGAACCTTTGAAAGTACCTCCTTCGAGGGAACCTTTGGAAATCCCTATTGCCCTTTCCCGCCACTTCCAATTAGCTAAGGAAATCAATCATTGACATATCCCTTCCGATTGGTCCATTTGGACAGATTTTGGATGAAATGTCGAATCAGGTTTGTGAAATGTCAGTGGGCGGGAAGGGTGAAGTTAAGAACAATCCGAGTGTTGATGAATTTATTTCCGCGTGGCCCAACTGGACAAGTTCATAGATATGGTGTTTTTTGTTATTCTCTCTGAAGTTTTTTCCCGATGTTCTTGGTAATGCCTCAATTGTTTTCCGTTGCAACATTGCTGTGTGGCTTTCGCTCAAGCGGATGTTATGCTACACTCGTTGGCATGTTTGGTGTTTGCATCTATCCTATTGGAATCATTTGCAACAGGAGCTTATTGATACATGGCGGAAAACAAGAATGAGATGCCGCAAACGGTAACGGGATCGGACGCCATTCAGGCACCCACGGATGCTGATGGTCGTAGCGTCCGAGTTCGGTTTGACGATCGGCAAATGATCACCCATTATTCCAACGTGGCCAACGTTGGCATGAGCAAGGATGAGGTGACGTTGTTGTTCGGTACCAACATGACCTGGGGTACGGTGAGCGAAGAGATCATCATCCAACTCTCCTCCCGTATCATCATGACACCTTCGGTTGCCAAAAATTTGGTGGAAACCTTGCAGCGCGTTTTACAGGAGTATGAAACCAAGGTCCGTAAGATCGTTTGAACCAGCCATTGTCTCAAACAAAAACGTCCGAAGAATACTATCATAACTGGTCCGTGATAATGGCAAACGGAAAAATGATCATGGCGACACTGCTGGGGCTGGCGTGTTCGCCCCTGGGTGTGTGGGTTGTGGACGGCGGATCCCCGGTTTTCGCCGCTGATGCCCCGGTCGTTTCTGCATCGGGTACCCGGATTGATCCAAACCGTTCCCTGGTTACTATTTATCCAGTAACCGACGCCCTGGAACATCTCAAGATGGCACCCCGGACGGGTACGAAGGGTGTGGCCCGTCGTTCGACGGATATGTTTGATGATCAGGACGATGTGTCGCCTTCCGCCGCAACGGTGGACTCGCCCATTATTTTTCCCGCAGCGGCTTTTTCAATTCCCACACCCCTTGTCCACTCCAACGAGCGGCAGGCAGTGAGTGATCCGATCCCCGTCCCGGCCCCTGTTTCTGTGCCAGGGTCACGGGAAGTCAGGCAGGAGGCCGTGAGAGCGGAAGCGCCGGTTTCGCCTCCAGCACCCGTGATATCCCCGCGGTTGCGGGTGGCCCGAGTTGATCAAGTGGCACCCCCTGCCGGGATACCCGTAGCAGTCAATATTACGGAATCGACCATCGACTTACCTGTTCCGGCGCATCCTGGGGAAGCAATCGATTTTGCACTGCCGGTGGAAGAGGTTCCGAGTATGCCGCTTCCCCCCGGCAAACCCAAGGTCAAATCGGTACCGATGGAGCGGCATGAGGGTACCGAAGCCAAGTCCACCCCGGAATCTGTGAAACAATCTGCCGCCACCAAGTCCACCTCAGCACCTGTAAAACGATCTCCTTCCATTGCCGATCCCGAAGCCCAGGGAATTACCCTCAAGGAGTATGTCAACCTGCTGGCCAAGGCGGATGAGATGATTCGTGCGCAACGCCTGGAAGAAAACATTGCCCAGGAGGGGGTCCGTGGTGCCGAAGCGATATTCGAGCCTGTGGTTTCGCTGTCCACCGAACGGGAAGGGAGCCATGTGCTCAACACGGCGGCGGATGCCTTGCAACGGGGGCAGCGCCCGGGCAACGTCTACGATTCTGCAGAAAACCGGGCGAAACTGGGGGTGAGTTCCAAAGTGATTACCGGGGCAACGGCGGAATTGTCCTATAATCTGACTGAAACCACCAACAGTTTGCAGGCCCTGGCCAATAGTCCCTCCCCGGAATATAAGGGATATGTTGGTTTCAATATTAACCAGCCTTTGTTGCGTGGTGCCGGCCCCGGTCCGACCCGGGCGGGTATTATTTTGGCCAAGATAGAACAGGATGTGGCCAAGCAGACCTTGCGTCAGGTGATGATGCAACGTCTCATGGAGGGGCTGAACAGCTTTATTGCCGTTCAGAGGGCGATCACCCAGGTGGGGTTGCGCCAGGAAGCCATGGAGGTTGCAGAAAAAATTGAACTGGAGGTCAGTAAGCTCAATGCTGCGGGCTTGCAGCCGGAGCCGGAGGTTACGAAAGCCCGTTCCTCGTTGGCCTTGCGCAAGTCGCAACTGTCAGAAGCCCAGGAAGACAGGGAGGAGCAACTGAAAACTATGCGCTCCTACGTCAGTGCCGCCGAACCGGCCAGGGGAGCCAAACTGGCAGCCAACCGTCTGTTGCCAGTGGGTCAACTGGAGTTCCCGGACGCCAGCGGCGTTGACAAAGAGGGGCGCGTGGACGATGAGGCGTTTTTGGATCGCGTGATCGAACGCCGCCCGGAGACCCGGGTGAAATCCCTGATGATTGAGATGAGCGAAGAGAAGGTGATTCAGGCCCACGATCAAACCTTGCCGGATTTGGCGTTCCAGGTTCGGGCGGGCCGGGATGAATTGTCGGCCAACAACCGGCCGTTGCAATATATGACGAGCGACGAATCCTATCACAGTTGGATGGTGGGTGTGGTTTTCAAGATGGGTTTGTTTGGTGACGAAAAGAAAAAGAGTGAATTTAAATCGGAATTGTTGCGCAAGGAACAAACCGAATTAACCCTAAGCGCATTGCGTCAGCGGGTGGCCAATGAGGTTAATTCAAGCCGCTATGTCCTTGACAAGGCAATGCAGCGGTTGGCCAAGCAGAAAGAAATCGTCGATGCGCAACAAAACCTACTGCAAGTGACCGAAGGCTTGGTTGCGGAAGGGAATCGATCGGGTTTGGATGTGTTAAAACAAAGGCTTGATTTGTTGTTGGCCCGGGAGGCTTTATCGGATGCCGTGGCCCATGCCAATCGGGCCAGTTACCTCTCCTCGCAGGTGGATGGCAGCTTGCTGCAACGTTTGGGATTGGAGTAGTGCCGTGGCCTGGAAGCATACTGGGTTCACGATCGTAGCTGTTTTGGCTGGATCGTGGGTTTTTGGAGGGTGGGGGAGTGCCTTGGCCAAAACGGAAGGCGCGGCGGCGAAGGGGGAAGCAGGCGGGCAGATTCGTGGGGTGACCCGTTGCGATGCTGACTTGAACCTGGCATTGCCGGTGGCTGGACGCATTGCGTCGGTTGCGGTGGAAGAGGGTGCCGTGGTCGAAAAGGGGGCGGTGCTGCTGTCCCTGGATCGCTTGGCGGAAGAGTACGATGTGGAACGGCGGCGTATCCAATGGCAGGGCAAGGGTGAGTTGAAAGCGGCTCAGGCCCGCCGAACCACGGCGGAAAAACAGGTGCAGGCGGCACAACGAATATTCAATTCGTCCCAAGGGATCAGCCGCGAAGAGTTGGAAAACCGACAATTGGCCCTTTCTCTGGCCGAAGCGGAAGTGACACGTATTACAACCGCTGAAGAGGTGGAACGCCTTGATTATCTGACCGCCAAGGAAAATCTGGAGCGGCGCACCCTGCTAGCACCGACACGGGGCATCGTCGTCAAACTGGTCAGACAATTGGGCGAAAGCATTCAGGCCAACGAAACCGTTTTACGCCTGTGTGACCTCAGACGCATTTTGTTCGTTGTTCACCTCCCCCTGGATCGCAGCGAACAATTCCACGCCGGTGATCAGGTGGTTCTGAAGGTGGGCAGCCAACAAACAAAGGTGCAAGGCAAGGTGTTGTTTGTCTCTCCGGTGGTGGAATCCTCCAGCGGCCTCAGGGAGATCAAGATTGAGATGATTCATCCCGACCCCGGCATGCGCCCCGGGATTCCCGCAAGCCTGGAATTGCCGGCGGACCCCGTCCCATGAGCCGGACGTTTTCCGATAATTGGTATCGCATAGCCGATTTGCGCCTGAGTTTACGCCCCGGGGTGGCGATTCGCCTGCACCATTATCGTGGAGAACCGTGGTATGTGTTGCACGAACGAGCGCATGCCGGTTTTTTTCGCGTCAATGCGGTGACCTACCGCTTTCTCATGAAGCTCCATGTGACCCGGACCATCGGAGAACTATGGCGTCAGGCGGTGGATGACGCCCCTGAAGAGACCCCGGGTCAGGAAGAGGTGTTTGAATTGGTGATCGCCTTGTATCGGGCCAATCTGGTCACCATCGCCGGAGGGGTGGACGAGAATAAAATATTGGAACGGGCGCAGCACAAAAAAAAAAGCCTCTGGCGGCACGTCTTTCCGAGTTGTTTTTTCTTAAAATTCCCCTGTGGGATCCCAACCGTTGGCTGAACCGGCATCAGGCAACCATTGAGAAGGCATGGGGTTGGCCGCTTTGGCTGCTGGCGACCGGAATCGTCGTTTGGGGGGGGATCGAAGTGGCCCTGGGGGGACCGCGCTTGGTGGCGCAAGCCAAAGATATCTTGCAACTGAATAATTTGTTGTTGCTCTATGTTGCCATTTTTCTGTCGCATATCCTGCACGAGATGGCACACGCGACCACTTGCAAACATTTCGGCGGCGATGTGCGCACCATGGGGGTGATGCTGTTGCTCCTAACGCCGTTGCCGTATGTTGATCTTTCTTCGGGTTGGACCTTTCGCAACCGTTGGCATCGGGCATTGGTGGATGCAGCAGGCATGCTGATGGACCTGGTGCTGGGTTCGCTGGCCACAATCGTCTGGGCCTATACGCCACCGGGCACGGCAAACGAATTGGCTTATAACCTGATCTTTGCCATTGGTGTTCACACCATCATCTTTAACATCAATCCCCTGATGCGTTTTGACGGTTATTATATTTTATCCGACTTGATTGAAATACCCAATTTGCATGAGCAGGCCAAAAAAGCATTCATGGGGGTGTGGAATCGTCATGTATTGAAAAAAATGGACGACAAAGAGGAGGGTGGGAGCTTTAAGCAACGGGTACTGTTGGTGGCTTTTTTTATGGGTTCCAACTGTTACCGTGTATTGGTCATGTTTGGCATCATCCTGTTTGTCAGCGATCAATATTTTGGTGTCGGGTTGATCGTGGCCATTGCCATGACGATCACCTCCTTTTTTTATCCACTCAAGGCAGCGTTGGCACCGTTTAAGAATCCGTTGTTCGTGCATCAACAAAAGGGGCTGCTGCGTGGCGGCGGTACGGCCATGGCCTTGGTAGCGGCTTTTGTTTGTTTCGTCCCCATGCCCGACAGTCGGGTGTTGGACGGGGTGGTGAATGCCGAACACAATACGCCAATCCATACTGAAATTGGTGGTATCGTGCAACGGGTTCTGGTGGATTCGGGGCGTTGGGTCAGTGCTGGCGAATTGTTGGTTGAACTGGTCAATCCAGAAATCGATGGTGAACTGGAAAGTGTCGAGGCACAACGAATGCAGGCTTTGGTCCAGGAGCAGAAAGCCCTGGTGGAGGGCGGCGTGGACCTGGATCCAATCCGCGAACGCTTGAACTCCCTGGAGAGTGTGCGCCAATCCCTGGAACGACAACGGATCTCTTTGAAACACCATGCCCCGCATGCGGGTTATTGGGTGACGGCGGAGATACCGTTTTGGCGTAGCAGTTGGGTTGCGCGTGGTGCGGAACTGGGACGGGTGGTCGATGATCGCAGCCATGTTTTTCTGGGTGTCATTCATCAGGAAGCGGCGTTGGCATTGTCGGAATTGCAAGGGGTGGGAAGTGAGGTGCGCATCGAGGGCGAACGTGCGACGATTTATCCCGTGACCCGGCTCAACCTGATTCCGCATTCGCAAAGCACCTTGCCGTCAGCGGCTTTGAGCCCGCTGGCCGGAGGCAAAACGGCTATCAAGACCAACGACCCTTCCGGCAAACAAAGTGCCGAACCCTTTTTTTTGTTGCGGGCCGAATTCAGTCCCGATCCCGAACACCGGTTTACCTACGCGCCACGTAGCGAGCGTTCGGGTTGGATCAAGGTTCGTCTTCCGTCCCGTCCCCTGGTGGTTCAGGTGGAACGGGCGATTTTCCAATTTTTTCAACGCCGGTACAGCCTGTGAACAACACCCCTTTACAGCGTATCCTGACCCGGCGAAAGCATCTGATGGCCGAAGGGCAACGGGTTGCGATTCCATCCTTGTGGCATGACGCGGCTGCTGGGGGGGCAGGTCTCCTGCCGGGTGATCGTTTGGCGGTACTCGCGGCCCATCGCCCCGATCCGAAAATATCGTGGCTTGATCACATGGGGTATCGTTTGGCGGCGCTATTGAGCCATTGGCATCGCCCGCTCAGACAATTACGACTGCGTTCTCGAATCATTCTTTCCTTGGCCGACAAGCACCGATCCTTGAATGATGAGGCGTTGCAGGGGCATTTGCGGCAACTGGCGGCCGCCTGCCGCATGGAACGTGAAGGTCCAGGGGGAGGAGGCGGCACCCTGGCGACGCAGGAGCAACATCGAGGCTTGGCAGGGGTGGTGTTGGCGGTGGAGCGGGTCTACGGTTTCACCCCGCATTTGGAACAGGTTATCGGTGCCCTGGCATTGCTCGAAGGGCGCATGGCGGAAATGGCCACGGGTGAGGGTAAGACGATTACGGCGGCTATGGCGGCCATTGTCGCCGCTTGGCGAGGCAAACCGTGTCACGTGGTGACGGCCAACGATTATCTGGCCAAGCGGGATGCGGAGTTGGGGCAACGTTTGTTTGGTTTTTGTCAGGTGTCGGCGGCGAGTGTTGACGGGGAGATGGCACCGCAGATACGGGCTGCCGCTTATGGTCACGATATCGTTTACAGCACAGCAAAAGAATTATTGGGAGATTATTTGCGTGATCGGTTGGCGTTGGGAAAGGGAGCTTCCCGCACCCGCTTGGCTTTGGAGGCGGCACGTAGCCGTGGTGGCCAAGGGGAACTGGAAGGGGTGGTGATGCGGGGCATGGTCCAGGTGATCGTCGATGAGGCGGATAGCGTGCTGATCGACGAAGCGGTGACACCGCTCATTATTTCCAGCCAACACCCCGATGATTTTTTGGATCAGGCGGCTCGGGATGCGGTTCATTTGGCCAACCAGCTTCATGAGGGGGAGGACTACACCTTGCAACGCGCTTTGCGCCACGTCTCCCTGACCCTGGCGGGACAGGCGCGTCTGGTGGCATTGGCAGCGGACCTGGCACCTTTCTGGCGGCATCGGGATCGGGCGCGGGAATTGGTGGAAATGGCCCTTTATGCCACCCGGTTTTTGATACGGGATCAGCACTATGTTGTGGATGACGACAAGGTGGTATTGGTGGACGAATTGACCGGACGTTTGGCGCGGCAACACACCTTGTCGCTGGGGATGCAGCAAATATTGGAAGCCAGCCAGAATTTGCCTTTGTCGCCGCCGAGTGAAGTATCGGCACGGTTAAGTTTTCAGCGGTTTTTTCGCCTTTTCATCCGCCTGGGTGGCATGACCGGTACGGCAGAGGAGGCACGCCATGAGTTTGGCCGGGTGTATCGTTTGTTGACCGTGAAGATTCCCACCCACAAACCGGTACGGCGTGCCCATTGGCAGGTCGTTGTTTGCCGCAATCAAATAGAAAAGTATACCGCCATTGCCAAAAGTGCCCTGAGCCTGATCGTGGCGGGTCGGGCGATACTCATCGGCATGCGCAGTGTTGGTGCCAGCGAAGAACTCTATCGCCATATGCGTGCGGTTCTGCCCCGGGTTGATATTCAGATATTGCATGCCGTCAACCACGATCAGGAGAGTGCCATCGTCGCCCGAGCGGGACAGCCGGGGGCCTTGACCATTGCCACCAACATGGCGGGACGCGGAACCGACATCGCCCTGCACCCGAGCGTGCGTGATCGGGGCGGTTTGCACGTCATCATCGGCGAGTCCAACGATTTCAGTCGCATTGATCGGCAATTGCTCGGACGTTCGGCTCGGCAGGGGGATCCGGGATCTGTCCAACGTTTTTTTTCCATGGATGAAGATTTGATCCGGCGTTTTCTGGCTCCCTGGCTTAAAAAGGTGTGGCAATGGCAACATGACCACCTGCCTTCCTGGGATCCCTGGGTCAGCGGTTTGGTGCTGCGTCATGTGCAATGGCGGGCGGAACGATTGGCGTTTCGCCAGCGCAGTTCCATTTTGGAACAGGACATGGCTTTGGACAGGGGCGGGTTTTGAGTCGGGACATCCCAAGCTTTCCGTTTTTAGAAAACCCGGAGCAACACAGTTAGTCAACTCCCATCTCAGCCAAAGTGGCCCGCCATTTTTCCGCTGGCATGTTCTCTTTCAGTTCGTTGCACGACCGGCAGCAAGGTACGCAATTGCTTTTACTTGTCCGTCCCCCACGGATCAGGGGAACTTTATGATCCATGGTTAATTCTTTGGGTGGAACACGCTTGTGGCAATAGGCACATTGACCGGTACCGATCCGATTTTTCCACCACGCCGATTGTTTTAACAGTTTGGCTTTGCGCCGTTCCACATCCATGAATTCAGGATCAGCGGGAAAAAAATCATGGTCCATGTTAAAGAGATTCCCTTTTTTTATCTTTTGTTACAGTGGTGTATTGAGGTCTGTCCTATCCTGATCGTCCCAGATTTCTTGGCATTTTCCCTCAAATGAGGTGGCAACAGTTTCAAGGAACCAGTTCGTGAGCGCAAGTTTTGTGTCTTGAAAGATAGTTCCTCGATGAGCAACTTTTGATCGTGGCGTAGTCAAGGATGATATTTTTTTATTTTGTTATCGTAATGGAGTAAGATTTTATGAAATCGTTAGTTTATTTATAAATTTTATATTATTTCATTCTGTTAGCCTTGGTTATGACTGGAAGGGGGTAACGGACAGGCTTCCCTGGGTTTTTGTGATAGCGTGTCCTTGTGGTTTCTTGGTTTGAAAACAGGTTACGGAGCCAATTTACATGACACCAATTGTTCAGATTAAGCTAGGAGACCTTTTCGAGGGCTCGTCGGATTTGATTGTACTTCCATGTTCCACTTCTGGGGGTGTTACTCTTTATGTTAGCAGGAAACTTAATAATTATTCTTTACCTTATCCTCCCAGGAACGAACTTGGTAGCGTAGAGATAATCCCATTTATTGGAGGAGAAAATATTGCTCAATTTGTTGCATTCGCAACATCTGTTAACTAAATGTCTTCATCCCTTGATGCTATAGAGGAAATTGGCGCTCAACTCGGTCGTATTACAAAACAAGAACCATCTGTAAGAATGATTGCTGCGCCTTTATTGGGGGCAGGGGCAGGAGGACTTAAACCGCAGCTATCTTGGGATGTGTAGTTATTGTCATCCTCGCGAAAGCGGGGATCCAGAGGACTTTCCTACCTCTCCTGACTTTCTTGATTCCCGCTTTCGCGGGAATGACACTGGAAAACTACGTTTCCCGTGTTGGTTGCGGTTTAGAAGTAGAAATGTGATTCAATCGCTAAAAAATGGTTTTACGCGTTCAGCACATGCAGGTTCTACACTCATTATTCATGTATTGCATGAATCGCTATTTGACTCTCTCAGATCCCTTGGAGCGACAGCCCCTATGGCCTCACGACCAAGGGTTTTTATCAGCCATACGCCTGCAAATGATGATGATAAAGAATGGGTTAAAGAATTAGCAGTCTACTTGAAAGCACGTGGCATCCAAGCCAGATTGGATCTCCTTCACTTGCACAGAGGAATGGATCTGCCGCAGTGGATGACCAATGAACTTTCTTTGGCAGACAAAGTTATCATTGTATGCAATGAGAAATATAAACAAAGGTCGGAAGGTCGTTTGGGTGGTGTTGGATGGGAGACAATGATCATTCAGGGTGATTTTTCCAGATTGCAACCAGATAGTACAAAATATCAGGTTGTTATCAGAACAGAAAAAATAGAAGACGGTCTTCCGATATATCTCCAGACAAAATATGCCTTTCATGCCCGTCCTTCAGATGGAATGAATCAGTTCAAGGATGAACTTGTCAGCGAACTTCTTGACATATCTAAAGATGAATTCGAATCAACTATGTTTGTACTATGATATCTTAATGATGGGGCCTGAAATCTTGAGCTGGGTACCCCTTCACCAACACTTACGACCATGCGGTATTCCGACCGGAATTATCCTTTATCAGGTCAATAAATAACCTACCTTTGTCGGAAAGGAGATCAGGTTGTGAAATTGTCCGAGCAGGTGATACCCATCAGCTATCTGAAAGCCCACGCCCCCGAAATCGTTCGCGGTTTGGCCAAGGGTAACGACCCGGTGATCATCACCCTTCATGGTGAGGCCAAAGCGGTGTTGCAGGGTATCGACACTTATAAAGAAACTCAGGAGACCCTGGCATTCCTGAAACTTCTGGCTATGGGCAACTGGGAAATCGAGCAGGGAGAGGTGATGCCCGCCATGGAGATTGTCAACCAATTGCGCAAAGCGTGACCTTCATGAGTTTTGAAGTGTTACTGACCAGGAGCATAGACAAAAAAATTAAGATTATTAAATAATTTACTGACCATCCCAAGCTGGGCGTCCTTTCCAATATTCAGAGACGATCCGGTCCACCCGCTTCATATGCCGGTAAAGATGGTCAATCAATTCCGCCCCACTATTAAGTTGACACAACCTGGCAAGGCGATTTTGCTCAAGCACCTGATTGGGGATGAGGTTTTCCGAGCGGTTGTGTAACAGACGCAGGCGATTTTCCACCAGACGGTAAAAATCATAGGCTTCCTGAAGGGTGATTCCCGTTTGTTCCGGCAACAAACCTGCTTTATCCAAAGCGTGCAATGCCCGGCCACAATGGTGCTGCAAAATTTCTGGATGTTTGGCACCATGAATTAAAATAAGAGCTTGCACCAAAAATTCAATATCCACAACACCACCCAGGCTTTGTTTCAAGTCGAGGGTACCCTTGGATGGCTTTTTTTCGTTATAGATACGCAGGCGCATGTGTCCGACTTCTTCAAAAACTTGAGAGGGTTCCCGGGAGCGCAATACCACGGTACGCACAACCTCTTGAATCCGCCCCCCCAAGACGGCATCCCCCGCTACAAAGCGTGCCCGAATCAAGGCTTGGTGTTCCCACAACCAGGATTCGTGCTGGTGGTAGTGGATAAAGGATTCCAGAGAGGTCACCAGAGGCCCGGATTGTCCAGAAGGGCGCAGACGCATGTCCAGTTCGTATAGCAGACCGTGACGGGTCAGTGTGGTCACATGCGAAATAATCTTTTGTCCCAGTCTGGCGAAAAACATGGCGTTGGACAGTGCGTTATGACCATCGGTCCCCAACAATTCCCCTTCACCGCCATGGATAAATATCAAATCTAAATCCGAGGCATAATTCAACTCCCGCCCCCCAAGTTTTCCCATGGCGAGGATTGCGAAGGGTACCGGTTTTTTAACGCCATCCATAACGCATTGCGGTACACCATGCCGACTGGTCAGCTCCGTCATGGCATCCTGCAATATTTGTTGCAGGATGACTTCGGCGAGAATGGAAATGCGTCCCATCACTTCGGCACAATCGGCCAAACCAGAGAGATCACGTATACCGATGCGCAACATTTCCGTATTTTTAAAGATGCGTATGGCATCAAAACGATCTTCGGTGTTCTCAATGGTTTCCAGGCGTTTGGCCAGGCTCAGGCCCAAGGCGTTTTTGTCCAGACACCCTTCGATGAAATCGGCACCGACCAACGCATCGAGTAGGTAGGGATTTTGCACCAAAAAGTGCGATAGTAAGGATGATGTGCCAAAGAGACGCAGCAACAACTCCAGCAACGCCCTGTTTTCGTACAACATGGCCAGATAGCTGACCCGATGTCCCAGACTTTTAAGGAAATCGCCCATGTGGTGCAACGCCAGGTTGGGGTCCGGGGCGTTGAGGATACCCTGAAGCAACGTCAAAGCCACCCGTCCATACCACAAGCGATCATGTTCCGTCAGGGCGACCCCGCGTGGTCCATCGCGCAAGGTACTCAGACACGACAAAGCCGATTCGGGAGGTGCAAAACCACACGATGTCACCAGGGACGCCGCTGCCGGATCTTTCAGGTTGCATTGCAAGAGTTGCAACGCCAAACCATCCGCCTGGCCTTCAACCTCGGATTTGCCTTCAAAAAACAGGCTGTCGTAGATGGTATGAACCTGCCGGGTAATCTGGGCATAACGTTCTTTCAGTTCTGTGGCATTGGTTAATCCCATCCGCTTGGCCACCTTGGTATACTGTTCGCCGTCTTCCGGCAGTGAGTGGGTCTGTCGTTCCCATTCAATCTGTAGGCGATGTTCCAAGGTTCGCAAAAACAGGTAGGCCCGTTCCAGTGTTTGTACCGTATCAGGCGTCAACAATCCCAAAGCTGCAAGTTCCTTGAGACTGGTCAAGGTTTCCCGATGACGCAGTTGAGGTTTTTTGCCCCCATGTATCAATTGTTGGCTTTGCACAAAAAATTCAATTTCGCGAATCCCACCGTAGCCCAATTTGCAATTGCGGGTAGTATCGGCGGCGCTGGCGATCTTGCGATCAATTTTTTGTTTCATCTGCCGAATGGCGTCGAGCGCAGTGAAATCAAGATAGCGGCGAAAGACAAACGGTTCGATGTTTTTTAAGAATTCCGCTCCCAGATCCAGGTCGCCGGCAACGGGTCGGGCTTTGATCATTGCCGAACGCTCCCAGGTCTGCCCCCAGGATTCGTAATAGATTTCCGCCGAACGTCGCGACACGGCCAGATCGCCACTTTCCCCCTCGGGGCGCAAGCGTAAATCAAGGCGAAATACGATGCCATCCTCCGTTGGCTGGCTTAACAAACGGATCAAATCTTTTCCCAATCGGTTATAGTAGCTTTTGATGGCCAGGGATGTGGGACCGGCTGTCTGGCCGTGATCGTCGTCGTAGAGGTAGATCAGGTCGACATCAGAGGAAAAATTGAGTTCTCGGGCCCCCAGTTTGCCCATGCCCAAAATGCAAAAGCGGCAACGTTGCGGCCCCTGGCCCAAATCGATCATGGGGGGACCATGGCGCTGGGAGGCCTGATGATCCAACCAACGGTATCCAGCTTCCAGGGAGGCTTGCCCCAGATCAGACAGGGCATGGACCGTCTGCTCCAGGGAGGAGAGGCCGGTTAAATCATTAAATCCTATGTAAAAATAGGCTTTCTGCTTGTTTTTCCTCAAGAAAGCTGCCGCATCGTCCCAGGAGTGGGTTGCGAGAATGCCCCGGGTTAATTCTTCAGGGGAGGGTATGGTGGGGGAGCCGGGTGTTGGCGCTTGATCAAGAAATTCAGGCCACCTTTTGATGAGTTGTGCCAGAAACGGGCTATTGCCAAGGAGAGTGATCAAACCCCGGGAATGGTTGGCTGGACGAAGCCATGGCCATAAGCGTCGATTGGCTTGGTGGTTTGAGAAATCTTGGGGCGTATGGTAATAATCCTGGAGCCAATGGATAACCCGTTGTGGTTCTGCTGTCGAAGCGGTCTCCTCTTGCAACGAGGTGACCTGAGTTGCGTGCAGATCCAGAATTTGAGCCAAATGTTGCCAGACATCCATGGGTTTTAAGTACCTTTCTGGAAGAGAGTGACCGCTTGGCTTAAGATTATCCCTGGCGGGGCGTCGAAATGCCAGCGCCAAAACGAACGATTTCACCAGGGAAGTGCAGTCCATCTTACAGGCCACCAGGGTATTTCCCCATGTCCCAGCAGCCAGACCCTTCTCAGAGTCCGCAGGCACCCCCGGCCCGAAAGCCTGGGAAGAAGCGTTTGTGGTCACGGGTATTTCGCTGGCTGGTTATTGTGTTCGTTCTTGTTCTATCCCTGCCGGTACTGGGGCTGTTTTGGCTGGTTTGGTTTCCCCCCAACCTAGCACCCCATATTCCGACGGTTTCCCATTATTTGATGGAGCAGACGGGGCTGCATTTTCATCTGGAGGAATTGATTTTTTACCCAGGGCTTTCGTTAATTTTAGAAGGAAAAAATATTCGGGTCTCCACCCCTGAGCAGGATGATACCGTTTTGCAAGCCGAAGCGGTGCAATTGCGTTTTTCCCCGCAACAATGGCTGAAAGGTTGGCCAGCCTTGAGTGTTGTCCTGGAGGGCCCCGCTTTGTTGGTACGGCGCGATCGAGACGGGAAGTTGTATTTAGGGGAACATCCGCTGGAATGGTTGTTGGAACGCCGACCCCAAACACAACCAAAAACTTCCCGCCTTTTTTTGCCGGTGCAGCATGTCGCCATAAGCCAGGCATCGGTCACCTGGGTTGATGAGGGGACCGGCATTCCGGCGGAACAGCGGCGACCGATGCGTATGGACAACGTCCAATTATCCCTGTTTTTTGAGCCCGAGAAGGTGGTGCGCTTACGCCTGGAAGGTTCCCTGGACGGTGCCGGGGATGTGCATCTGATCGCCCTGGCTAATCGAGAAGGGACCTGGTCGGGCAAGGTGACGATGTCCGCCCTGACCTTGCCAGCGCTCAGTCCCTACGTGGGAACGGCTCCCCCCCTGGGTCATTTCACCGCCCCGATCACATTGGACATGGTTTATCATTGGTATGTCGGCAAAGAAAGATTTCACGCCCGATGGCGTCTGAAGACAGGGGCGAGCAATCTGGAATTACCCGATCTGTTTCGTTGGCCATTACCCATCAAGGAGTTAAGTGCCCAAGGTTCCCTCCTTAAGGATCGTACATTATGGGACATTCGGGTTGACCGGTTTCAAGTACACAATGTGGATGGTCGTGGGGAAGGCTCCCTGAAATTGACGGGACTGGGGGGGGAGAAAGCGGCCATGGATTTACACGCCACGGCCAAAGGGGTGCCCACTGATCGGGCCAAAGTCTATTATCCGGCGCATATCATGAGTCCTGGTCTGGTTAAATGGCTCGAAACCGCGTTGCATGGCGGTCACGTGGAATCGGCCAAGGTGCGCATCAAAGGCCCCATCGCCGACATACCGTTTGCCATTCCTCCGGGCAAAAAGGAACCGGAAACATTATTTACCATTGAAGGTGATGTGCGTGGGATCGGCTTGACCTATTTTCCCGGAATGCCGGATCTGACACAGGCGCACGCCAAGGTGGCGGTAGATCGTTTGGGGATCACCATCAAGGTTTCCCAGGGGGTGTTTGGCAAAAGCACCGGGGTTCTTGGCCATGTGGCTATCGCCGACATGGTTCACGATCCCATGGTCGCGGTGGAATCCCACATTCCCAAGGCGGATCTTGACTGGGTTTGGAAAGAGGTGGTGGCCAGTCGTGCCGTGCAATGGGACAAAGGGGCCGGGTTACAGGGGAGTCGGATCAACGGTCAGGGGAACGTCCATTTAAGTTTGTTATTGCCGTTGCAGGATATCAAGAATACCTGGTTCGCCGGTTCCTTGAACTTTGACCAGGTGCGTTTGCATCCCCCCTTTTTGGATACTCCGGTGGAACAGGGCAAAGGTCGCCTGGATATTGATCCTTACAGAATTACCCTGGCGCTGGATTCGGGGATGATGAACAACAAATCCATGACCCTGACCACCGAAGCCAAACAGTATCGTGATGCAAAAAAATCCAGCCTTCAAGGACGATTGACCACTTCCATGAAAGAGGAGGAGTTGCGATCCTGGTTTGCCCCGCTTTTGGGTGAGGAGGGATCGCTTCAGGGGGATGTGGGTTGGTCGCTGGATTTTAAACGTCAAGGGGGCGTTGAGAAATGGAACATCTCCTCAAAATTTCAGGCCGATTCCCTTGATATCCAAGGGGGATTGGGCTGGCGCAAAGCCAAGGGGCAACCCGGTGTGGTTACGCTGGAGGGGAAAAGCGATTGGCATGGGGACTTGGACATTGCAACGATGCAGGTGGAGTTGGGCAATCTTTCCTGTGCGGGAGGGGGGAAATGGCAATTGCGACGTGGCGATGGCACGATTCATCTCACACGCTTTCGCCTGGACGACAATCGGGGCACGCTCAACATATCCCATTATCCCAAACGTGCCGGCGAACCTGATAATTGGCAGGTCGATGGACGGCTTAACCATTTAAACTTGGCCCCTTTCTTTACCAAGGATGATCCCGATTCCCCCGGGACGCTTCCAGTCAAAAAATCAGAGACGCCCTGGCCCAAGGTTGCGATTGGTTTGCAGGCGGCCAAGTTTATTATGGCCAATCAGGTTCAGGGGGAACAATTGGACACCCGGATAACCCTCGACAATAAGCACATCATTTTGCACTCCTTGAAAGGGTTATTGAACAACTCGGAGCAATTCGTGAAGGGAGAGCTTCATTGGCCGGTCAAGTTGGGGTCGGGACCTTACCGTGGCAACCTCCACCTGCAAAGCAAAGATGCAGGTTTACTCTTTCGCGGCATGGATTTTCAGGAGAGCTTCATGCATGGGGGGCAAGGTACGGTGGATGTATCATTGGATGGATTCTTGCCACCCGGGGCCAAGTTGAAACATAATTTGACCGGTAATGCCAAGCTCAAGTTGCAATCTGGAACTGTCAACCGTCTGGGTGTTTTGTCGCAGATTTTGGGATTGTTTTCCATCACGGAATTACCCAACCTGGTGGTCATGGATCGACCCGACTTGACTGCGGCTGGTTATCACTATGATCAGATCACAGGCCGGGTAACACTGAAAAGAAGCGTTGCCAATCTGGACGAATTGCTTCTGGAGGGACCGTCCATGAAAATGGTATTGTCGGGATCGGTTGATTTTCCCAGGAAGCGGTTGCACCTGTTGCTCGGCATCCGCCCGATTCAAACTTTGGATAAACTGGTCAGTTCCGTCCCATTGTTAGGCACCCTGGTTGCCGGGGATCGCAAGGCCCTGGTGGAAACATTGTTTGACATCGGGGGAACCATGGACGAACCCAAGGTTACCATTCGCCCGGTAGCGAGTATTGTTCCCGGTTTGGTGCGGGATTTGCTGATAACACCGGACCCCCCCCCCGAAAATGCTGAAGGGGAAGGGAAAAAGACAGGAAGGGGGAAATCACAACCATGATAAAACTCGGGGTTAATTGCGACCATGTCGCCACCTTGCGCCAGGCGCGTGGGGAACGGTATCCGGACCCGGTTGCCTGGGCGCTGGAGGCGGAACGTGCCGGGGCCGATTCGATCACCGTGCATCTGCGTGAAGATCGCCGGCATATCCAGGAACACGATGTCATCGCCCTGTTGGCAAGGGCGCAAACCCGAATCAACCTGGAAATGGCGGTCACCCCGGCCATGGTGGCCTGGGCTTTGGCCCATCCTCCAGCCGATTGTTGTCTGGTACCGGAAAAGCGCGAGGAAATAACGACCGAAGGGGGATTGGACGTTTGTGGTCTGCAAACCAGGATCAATGAGGTGGTTCCCGTTTTGCTGCAGGCTGGTATTGAAGTGTCATTGTTCATTGATCCTGAGGAACAACAGATTCGGGCAGCCGCAATGACTGGAGCGCGGGTGGTTGAATTGCACACCGGTCGTTATGCTGAAGCCAAAGGAAAAGAAAACCAACTCCGGGAACGGGTTGCTTTGCAAGAGGCTGCGCAACTGGCTCACGGTTTGGGATTGCGGGTTCACGCCGGGCATGGCCTGCATTACCATAATGTTGTGGATGTTGCAGCCATTTCCCCGATCGGCGAGTTGAATATCGGCCATGCCATCGTCTCCCGAGCCGTTTTTACGGGCGTATTCGAGGCCGTTGGGACCATGAAGAATCTTATGGTTACCGGTTTCAGGAATCGCGCTGCATGATCGTCGGCGTCGGTAGCGATATCGTCAAAATGGCGCGATTGGCCCAAAGCGTCGAACGTTTTGGTGAGCGTTTCCTGCAAAAAATTTTTACGGCGGATGAGATTCAATCGTGTTCTACCAAGGCCAACGTCATAGCCTGTCTGGCCAAGCGTTTCGCCGCCAAAGAAGCCTTTGTCAAGGCCTTGGGGACTGGCATGACTCAGGGAATATGGTTTACCGATATTCAGGTGATTCATGATCCCTGGGGGCGTCCAGGATTACTCTGTTCCGGAGGTGCTGAACAACGCCTGGCCACCCTGGGTAACGTTTCCGTCCATCTCAGTTTGAGCGATGAAGCGGAGTATGCCGTTGCCTTCGTTATCATTGAAACTACAAACCAAGTGAGTTCACAATGAACCAGATCGCACCAGACCCGCAGGTCCTCGAACTGATCAACAGTTTGTCCAAGAGCCGAAAAGATCTTCTCAATCTGATCATGAAGAGCCTCAATTCCGCGCCAACATTTGCCGATGTGTTGCCGGAACTTGAAAACAACATGCTGAAATTTTTAGATGCCCAACGGTTGACGGTTTATCAAAATGCACGGGATGGTCAGGAGATCATCGCCAAATACAAAACTGGACAGGAATTGTTTGAAATACGCCTGCCCCTGTCCGCCAATTCTATCGCCGGCTATGTTGCGGTCAGCGGGACTCCGATTCGCATCGACAACGTCTATGATGCTGAATCGTTACGTACCATCCATAAAACTCTGACCTTCAACAGTCAGTATGACAAACGTTCCGGTTTTCACTCCCGGTCCATGATGGTGGTTCCCATCAAAAATACCGCCCCGTTGCTGGGGGTGTTGCAGGTGATCAACAAGGTCAATGGCGAAGCGTTTTCCGATGACGATATGAAAATGGCGATCCATTTGGCCAGCCTCCTTGGGAAGAAATTTCACGAAGAGTTCGAGGCTACAGATAGTCCTTATGATCTTCTAATTAAACGGGGACTCATCACAAAGGAGGAAATAGAGGAGTTTCAAAAACGGACAAAAAAAGAAAAAGTAACTATGAGTTCCTTATTGGCGCAGGAAAAGAAAATTCCCCAGGAACAGATCGCCGCTTCTCTGGCCGGCTATTATCAGGTGCCATTCATGCGTTACGATCCCAATATCACGTTGCCGAAACATTTGTTAAAAAATTTGAACATGTCTTACTTGCGGCGGCAATTGTGGGTACCGCTGGCGGGGGAATTGAATGAAGAATTGTTGGTATTAATCGATGATCCTTCCGACTTTGCCCGGCAAATGGAGATTCAACGGGCCTTGCCAGCCAAAAAATACATTTTTCGCGTCGGGTTTGCCGAAGACATCCTGCAATATTTGGGTGGTGGTGGTGTCTCCTCCTTTTTGCATGGACTGGCGGGCAAACTGGAATCGGAAGATGTGGAGGAGGGGGACCGGTTGGAAGATGGGGTGGATGCCGGGGAAATTAACGAAAATGAAAGTACCGTTATCCAACTGGTTAACCGTTTGATCATCGACGCATCCCGCGCCGGGGCTTCCGACATTCACGTCGAACCCGGAAAGGGGAAATCGCCTTCGGCGGTGCGTCTGCGCATCGATGGCATTTGCCGGCAAGCCTTGGAAATCCCCTCGACTCACATCAAGGCGGTGTTGTCTCGTATCAAGATCATGGCCCGCCTGGATATTGCCGAACGGCGCAAACCCCAGGACGGCAAAATCATGGTCAAGGTCAACAACAAACCCTTGGAGTTGCGGGTAGCCACCATCCCCACGGTCATGGGGGAAAGTGCTGTCATGCGCGTGTTGGCCTCGGGGAGCGGGGTATCGTTTGACAATTTAAACCTTTCCGAAAGAAATTATCGTGAGTTAGACCGCTTGATGTTGACGCCCCAGGGAATATTATTGGTCGTTGGACCGACGGGATCGGGAAAAACGACGACGTTGCACTCGGTGATTGGCCGGATCAACACCCCGGAGCGCAAAATATGGACGGCGGAAGATCCGGTGGAAATCACCCAACCGGGTTTGCAGCAGGTGCAGATTGATCACAAGATCGGCTTTAATTTTGCTGCGGCATTGCGGGCTTTCTTGCGGGCCGATCCCGATGTCATTTTGATCGGGGAAATGCGCGACCAGGAGACGGCTCACAGTGGTATCGAGGCTTCGTTGACGGGACACTTGGTTTTTTCGACATTGCACACCAACTCAGCACCGGAAACGGTGATCCGTTTGTTAGACTTGGGGTTGGATCCACTCAATTTTGCCGATGCCTTGTTGGGTATTTTGGCGCAACGCCTGGTGCGGACGTTGTGTCCGGCGTGCAAGCAGGGGTATAAGCCGCAGGAACCGGAGTGGGATCGTTTGCGACGGTTGTATGGTGAGCAGTATTGGGATGAGTTGGGACGCAAGCGTGAGGAGACCACCCTGTTTCAAGCGAATGGTTGTGGGAAATGCAGCAAAACGGGCTTCAAGGGGCGTACGGGTATTCACGAATTATTGGTGAATTCCAAGCAGGTGACGGAAAGAATCGCCAACCGGGGAACAGCAGAGGAGATACGCAAAATAGGTATGGAGGAGGGGATGCGTACCTTGATTCAGGATGGGGTGATGAAAGTATTGAAGGGACAGATTGATCTTTCTCAACTATTCCGGGTGGCTGTGGAGTGATTGGTGGACAATGAAAATGGCTGAAGTGGACTATCCTTTCACCATCCGTCCCCTGAATGCGGACGAAGGGGGTGGTTATTTGATTGAGTTTCCCGATCTGCCCGGTTGTATGTCCGATGGTAAAACTCTTGAAGAGGCCATCGCCAATGGCAAAGAGGCCATGCTCTCTTGGATAGAGGTAGCTCGGGAGCAGGGGTGGAATATTCCCGACCCTTACAAATCATGACGTATTACTCATGCCGGTAAGGGCCTTGAGATCGGCCCGGGCCAGCTTGAGCAAGTTACGGGCGTGGTCACTGTCGTTCATAGAGTACCTTTCCCTCCCGCATGGCGTGAGCGACAAGGTGGTTGGTGGTGTCCCGCCACTGGGTCACCTCGTCCACGCTGGAGAGGATGATATCCACCGGGGTATGAATGCGCGCCAGGGAGCGCCACAACCGGGCCAGAATTTTGCGACGGCTGTTGTGGGGGCCGTAAGTCTCACTGGTGATCACCAGCAAATCCACATCGGAGTCGGGTGTCGCATCGCCCCGGGCGTGGGAGCCGAACAAAACGATTCGTTCCGGCTGGACGATCTCCACGATGCGAGCGCTCATGGCGGCCAAGTCGGCATCGGTGATGATCATAGGATCCCACTCCTGGCTTTGAGCAACAAGCCGAATCGGCATATATATCTTTTTTGTTTGTCATGAAAAAGAAATAAACCGCAACCAACACGGGAGACGTAGTTTTCCGGTGTCATCCCCGCGAAAGCGGGGATCCAGAAAGTCAGGGAAGGTAGAAAAGTCCTCTGGATCCCCGCTTTCGCGGGGATGACGATAACTACACATTCCAAGATAGCTGCGGTTTAACATTGACTGATAGTCCGTATTGCTAAAGGTTGTAGTCTTTCATCCGTTTCCACAACGTGGTACGCGACATGCCCAGCTTTTTGGCGGCGATGGTTTTGTTTCCACGCGCCTCCCGCAGTGCTGCGGCGATCTGTTCTTTTTCCAAAGCATCATCAGGCGCACGATAATAACGTACCGTATCCGTTGTTACAATTGCCGCAGCATGGTGTCTCGCTTGATCTCGGAATGGAAGTACATTAATCTTCAAAGCTAACGTTTGAAAATGTTGCGGCAACAATAGATCTCCCTTCATATGCACCAGGGCATTTTCCAAAACATTGGCAAGTTCCCGAACATTTCCCGGCCAGGGATAGGCATCCAATAATGACATAGCCTCATCGGAAACACGAATATCCTGCCGCCTATCACGCAAGGCCATTTTCCCCAGCAACGCATGAACCAGCAATGAAATATCCCCATGACGTTCCCGCAAGGGGGGCACGTGAATTGGCAAAACACTCAACCGATAATAAAGATCTTCGCGGAATGTCCCCTCCCGAACCATACCAGCCAAGTCCCGATGGGTGGCGGCGATTACCCGGACATCCACCTTCCTGAGACGGTTTTCCCCCAGTCTCGCTACCTCTTTTTCCTGCAATACCCGCAATAATTTGACTTGGGATAATAACGAAATCTCACCGATCTCATCTAATAAAATGCTGCCCCCGTGAGCCTCCTCAAAGCGTCCGATACGATCGGTCTGCGCCCCGGTAAAGGCTCCCCTTTTATAGCCGAACAGTTCGGATTCCAGCAGTGTTTCGGGAAACGAGGCACAATGCACCCGGACATACGGGCCATGGTTACGCGAGGAGTTGTCGTGCAAAGCTTTGGCGATTAATTCCTTGCCCGTCCCGCTCTCCCCGGAAATCAGCACCGTGGCTTGGCTGATGGCCGCTTGTAGGATGAATTGAAACAATGTGCGCATGACCGGACTATGGCCAATCATGCCGCCAAAGCGTAGCCGTTCCCTGGTTTCCTCCTCCAGTAAAGCTTCCCGGGTGCGGTCGCGCAGGATGATGGCATAACGGGCCGCTCCCTCTTGTTCGGGCAAGAGTACCGACCACATGCTGAGGATGATCCGCGTGCCATCCATGCGGTTCAGGGACAGATTGACCGTGCGGGTTTTTTGCGATGCCGTTGGGATCAGCGCACAATCGTGCCGCGCAATGCAGGCCTGGGCACATTGGAAGCCCTCGAACAAACGGGGGCAAAGTTCCCCGATGACTGCCGCACTTTCTTTGTCAAACATGTGTGACGCGGCCCGATTAATGGCCATGATGTAGCGCCGACTGTCCAGAAAAATCACCCCTTCTTCCAAACCGTCGAGAAAAGGTAGCAAAAATTCCATGGCACAACCTGTCCGGGTAGTTGTTCACAAGGATAAGTGAACAGTTAACTTAACAGTCAAGTTAACATGGAAAGAAATTCTTATGCCATGTTTTTTTTATCGATATCAATTAAATAAATGTATGGCTCCGCCTTTGCTTCAGATCCCGGGTGGTGGATTGGAGTGGAAAGTGATCCAGGGACGGATTTCCATTCCGATGCCGTTTTATCAGAGGCATGAGGAGGCGAGGAAACATGAAAGAAAAGTTTACCAAAACGATGGCACGCAACATTTTTCTCGGTGGCAGTTTGTTTTTTATTTTGTTGTTTTTGGCGTTGACCGTGGGGACCGTGCGCGCCCTGCCACAACGGGATCACCGGGAAAACATCACACCAGCCGTTATCCTGGGAAAAAAAATTTGGGAGGTGAACAATTGCATCGGCTGCCACACCCTTCTTGGTGAGGGGGCCTATTTCGCCCCCGAGTTGGGCAATGTTTACACGCGGCGTGGTGGTGCCAATGGCGGCAAAGAGTTCATCAAAGGTTGGATTCAATCCATGCCCAGCGGCGTCAAGGGACGGCGACAAATGCCCAACTTTAAGCTGTCCGAGCAAGAGCTTGATGCCGTTGCCGAATTTTTAAAGTGGACCAGCGAAATCAACAGCGCAAAATGGCCACCCAACATTGAGGGATAATGGAGACAATCGCATGGTTTATCAATCGCAAGCGGTCGCCAAGCCGTACTTTATCGCCGCCCTCGGACTGTTTGCCGGACAAATTGTGTTCGGATTGGTCATGGGGCTGCAATATGTCATCGGGGATTTTTTGTTTCCCTACATTCCATTCAACGTGGCCCGCATGGTCCACACCAATCTGTTGATTGTTTGGCTTTTGTTCGGTTTCATGGGGGCGACCTATTATCTGGTGCCGGAAGAGAGCGAAACCGAACTCTATAGCCCCAAATTGGCGCTTATCCTGTTCTGGACTTTTTTGGTTGCCGGTGCTCTCACCATTCTGGGTTACCTGATGGTCCCTTACGCCGCCCTGGCCAAATTGACCGGCAATGATCTACTACCCACCATGGGACGGGAGTTTTTGGAACAACCCACCCTCACCAAAGCGGGTATTGTCGTGGTCTGCCTGGGATTTTTGTTCAACATTGGTATGACCTTGCTCAAAGGGCGCAAAACGGCCATCAGCTTGATTTTATTAGGAGGCTTGACCGGACTGGCTTTGTTGTTTTTGTTCTCTTTCTACAACCCGACCAACCTGGTATTGGACAAGTTTTTCTGGTGGTGGGTGGTCCATTTGTGGGTGGAAGGGGTGTGGGAGTTGATTTTGGGGGCTATCCTCGCTTTTCTCCTCATCAAGGTGACGGGGGTGGATCGCGAAGTGATCGAAAAATGGCTCTACATCATCATTGCCATGACCTTGATTACCGGCATTATCGGGACGGGCCATCATTATTTTTGGATTGGCACCCCCGAATATTGGCAATGGTGGGGATCGATCTTTTCCGCCCTGGAGCCCATACCTTTTTTCATGATGGTGGTGTTCGCCTTCAACATGGTCAATCGTCGCCGCCGCAACCATCCCAACAAGGCGGCTACCCTGTGGGCCTTGGGGACTGCCGTCATGGCTTTTTTGGGGGCAGGGGTCTGGGGATTCATGCACACCCTGTCGCCGGTCAACTATTACACCCACGGCACCCAGATCACTGCGGCTCATGGCCATCTGGCCTTTTTCGGGGCTTATGTCATGATCGTCTTGGCCATGATTTCCTACGCCATGCCACTCCTGCGCGGCCACGGTGCCACCAGTGGCGAGCGCTCACAACGATTGGAAGTGATCTCGTTTTGGCTGATGACAGTCTCCATGGTAGCGATCACCCTGTTTTTGACCGGTGCCGGTATCCTGCAAGTCTTTCTGCAACGCATGGCCAGTGCACCAACGCCCTTCATGGATACACAAAGTCAAATCGCCCTGTTCTACTGGTTGCGTGAGGGGGCCGGTGTGTTTTTCCTGGGGGGATTGGTCCTGTATTTGGTCAGTTTTTTTGCCGATCGGGAAAGAATCGCAGCACCCGTATGATGGCACCTGGGGGGAGCGAGCCCTGTTCTCCGGTTGGCTCCCCCCCAGGTTTCTTTTGGCTCGGACGGATTGTGCCATGGATAGAGAATCTTCCACTGTCATTCATCAGGATGCTCCCTTTTATCAACCGTTTGGCAATGAAATTGCCCTGTTTGAATATGCCTACCACAAACAACTGCCCCTTCTCATCAAAGGGCCAACGGGTTGTGGAAAAACCCGATTCGTGTCCCACATGGCCCATCGGCTACGGCGTCCCCTCTTCACCGTGGCATGCCACGACGACCTGACCTCAGCCGATCTGGTGGGACGGCATCTCATCGGCGACGGGGCCACCTATTGGCATGACGGTCCCTTGACCCGGGCGGTACGCCAGGGAGGTATCTGTTATCTGGATGAGGTGGTGGAGGCCCGCAAGGATACTACCGTCACGTTGCATCCCCTGGCCGATCATCGTCGCATTTTGCCCATCGAGCGTACCGGAGAGGAGTTGTGCGCCCCCCCCGAATTCATGTTGGTGGTGTCCTACAATCCCGGTTACCAAAATGTGATGAAAGGGCTTAAGCCGAGTACCAGGCAACGTTTTATCGCTCTCAATTTTACCCTGCCGACACCGGAGCTGGAGCTGAAAATCATCCTTGCGGAAAGTGGTGTCGCACCCGTCATGGCGGGGCGTCTGGTCAATCTGGGCAACGCATTGCGGGCGTTGAAAAACCACGATTTGGAAGAGGCTGTCAGCACGCGCCTGCTGGTTTATGCCGCCCGACTGATCCAGGGTGGTTTTGCACCCATCGAAGCCTGCCGTGCCGCCCTGGCCGAACCTTTGAGCGATGATCCCGAAACCGTGGACGCCTTGGTGGAGGTTATCCGTGCCACTTTTGGCCAATGATGATCATTGGGGGGAGGATCGTTTGCAATGGGGACGCTTGCTGACCCGGAGTGTTTTTTTCCTGCTGTTTTTGCTGGCACCGGCGTTGGATATTTTTCGCCTGGATTTGACCGCCGGAGGGTTCATCCTGTTTGGCCAGCAACTCTCCCTGGGTCTTTCCGGTCTTCCCCGGGATCCTCTGGCCCTCGGTTGGTCCATCTTGACCCATGCCATCCTGCCGGTGCTGGGTGTGATCGGCGTTGTCGTCGTGATCGTATGGCGCTTCGGACGCCTCTATTGTGGCTGGTTGTGTCCCCATTTCTCGGTGGTGGAGTGGATCAATGGGCACATGGTCCGGGCACGCGGCCAACCAACGCTTTGGGAACCCGCTTCCGCCTCGGGTGGCTCGTGGTCCTGGATTGCGGTGGTGGCCTCGTCGCTGATCATGGCTTTTGTCTGGTCGGTATCCCTTCTCACCTATCTCCTGCCGCCAGAAGAAATTTTTTATAATCTTTCCACGTTCAGCCCAACGCCGAACCAAGCACGTTTCATCGGTGTTGGCACACTTCTATTGTTTATCGATTTTTTCCTGGCCCGCCATCTTTTTTGTCGTTTCGGGTGCGCCGTGGGCCTGTTTCAAAGCCTGATCTGGATGGCCAATCGGGCCGCTTTGACCCCCTTTTTCGCCCGGGAACAAGCTGGCCTGTGTCAGGGATGTCCCCAATCTTGCGACACCCTCTGCCCCATGCGCCTGAAACCACGGCGCGGAAAAAATGCCATCGCCACCTGTACCCAGTGTGGGCTATGCCTGCAAGCCTGCCAACGGGAACGGGGGAATAGCCCCGAGGGGCCTCCCCTGCAATGGCGGCGAGGTGAGCCAATTGCCAGACAATCGGGTGGCTATACCATACTTCCGGTATCGATCGCAGGCCAGCATACGATCAGGGGAACACCATGGAAGAATATTTCGGAAAACTCTGGGACAGATTCATCTCCCAAGCCTCCTCCCGTCGCCATCCAACCGCCAGGGTCACTTTGGAAGAGGTGGCCACGACCGTAGGTATTCTTTTCCGCGCCTTGGGCGGGAATGTTGGATTGCGAGTGGAGGCGGTTCCCGATTGCCAACATGATGTACCTCGGGATTGGTGGCAACGCCTGGCGGGCAACGGGAGCAAAACCCCTTGGGCTTGGTGCGATGAACAATCGCTACGGCTACCCGCAGTTTTGGACATTTTTCCGCAAACGTCCTTGAACCGCGATTTGTATCTGTGGTTGGCCGCCCTGGCCGCCCAGAATACGGGAAACTCCCGGACAGCAGAGTGGTTCCAGCGCAATCACCATGATACTTGGCGCTTGTTGGAGGCTTTTCCCGGTTTGCAACCCTGTTATGCCCGTCTGTTGGCGGCGCACCTGGTGCAAAGACCCGACCCGGCGACACTTCCCCCGGAGCAGGCGCAACGGGAGCGGGCCATCCAGGCCGCTTTGCATCGTCCGGAAGAGGCGCTTCCCTGGCCACCCGGAAAGGTGTCACCCTGGCCAGTACCCTTGTGGCTGCATCCCGCCCCACCCATGTCAACAGGGCCATCCCAACAACCCATGGCGGATTCCCCGGAAGCGATCGGGGATTCGTCTCCCTCGATGCCCACGGAGAAAAAAAAACGGTCGGCGCACTACGTCGAACCACCCCGGAAAAAGGATGGTTTGCTGCTGCATCGCTTTGAATCCCTCTTCAGTTGGACCGATTTTATCCCGGTGGACCGCTCCAGCGACGAAGAAGAGGATTTGGAAGAGGCGGCACGAAATGCCGATGATTTGGATCGTTTGAGTCTGGTTCGGGATCAAGCACCCATGGCCAAACGGATACGATTTGATCTGGATCTGCCGTCCGAAATGCAGGATGACCTGCCCCTGGGGCCGGGAATCCTCCTTCCCGAATGGGATTATCGCAAGGAAGAATGGCTTCCCGACTATTGTAATCTTATCCCTATGGTTGCGCGTCATGCCGGACAGTGCGAATTGCCGGAATCCTTGCGCCGGTCCGCACAACAGTTGCGGGGACAGTTTGGCTCGTTAAAATTTTCCAGCCATTGGCTGAAGCGGCAGCGGGGAGGCTCCGAGGTCGATCTGGATGCCTATCTGGATCACCAAAGTGCTTGCCGGGCCGGGCGGGTACCTGTTGATGATCGTCTTTACCGGGATTTGCGACTCAATGATCGGGATCTGGCGTGTCTGCTGCTAGCCGATCTTTCCCTTTCCACCGATACCTGGGTTACCGATCATCTGCGCACGATTGATGTGATACGAGATGCGCTTTTCCTGTTTTCCGAAGCCCTGTCGGCTTCTCGCGACCGGTTTGCCCTTTATGGTTTTTCTTCACGGCGTCGGGAGCATATTCGTTTTCACGAAATCAAATCGTTCCATGATCCCTACGATGCCCGCATCCGGGGGCGCATACAGGCGATTCGTCCCGGGTTTTATACCCGCATGGGGGCGGCCATTCGCCATGCCGGTACCTTGTTGTCACGTCAGTCGGCCAGCAAACGGTTGCTATTGCTGCTCACCGATGGCAAACCAAACGATATTGACCACTATGAGGGGCGCTACGGCATTGAAGATACCCGCATGGCGCTATTGGAAATGAAACAATGGGGCATTCAACCTTTTTGCGTGACCATTGATCGAGAGGCGGGAGCCTATTCGACACATGTGTTTGGACCCGGTGGGTTCGCCCTGATCAAACAAGCCTCGGCGCTCCCGCGTCAATTGCCGCTGCTGTACCATCGGTTGACCAGTTAAACCGCAACCAGCGCGGGATACGTAGTTTTCTAGCGTCATCCCCGCGAAGGCGGGGATCCAGGAAGTCTACACACCTTTCCCTGACTTTCTGGATCCCCGCCTTCGCGGGGATGACAAGAACTGCGCATCCCAAGATAGCTGCGGTTTAGCTCACGAAACTTTTGATCAAGGCTTTTGATTGAATCGACACTCCTTGGCAAACCATGCCATCACCTGCTGAAACTCGGTCACCTTCCAACCTTTATGAATGAACCATTGACAATCCACCATTAGTTTTGTTTCAAGTTGCGATTCATTTTGGGCTAGAGAGACCGCTTCCCGATACAGCGTGTATGCCGTTTTTTCATCCCCTTGCAAAAGATGGGGTAACTTCTCAATAAGTCACGGCAGATCGCTGTGAATCCTGGCTTTTGGTGCATAATTCCATGGATGATGAATGCGTGCGATATTGTGATAAATTTGTTCAATTTCATTCTGTTACATCTAGAAACGTCGAAATGCGGTTGCAGTGTTGGAGCAGATAAATAACCATGATGCCGTCATGGTTGCCGTGACTTATTGAGAAGTTACTCCCTTCGCATGGATCGAGAAAAACGCCATGTATATTTCGTGTCCATTGTGTCCATTTGTCCATTTGTGATGTAACATATTGTTTTTTAAATGTTTCTTTGGTAAGTATTCGGAATCACACTCCGTGTCCATTTGTGTCCATTTGTCCATTTATGATGTAACATATTGTTTTTAAATGTTTTTCAGTGCGTATTCGGAATCACTCCCCGTGTCCATTTGGGTGGGATTGGACACAATGGACAACTGGACACAATGGACAACTGGACATAATGGACACAATGGACATCATTTTGACAGTATTCACACACACTTTTTTTTTAAATATAGTGGGGAGGACTGGGTCTCCTCCCCCAGGACGGATGGTGTGGGCTGGTGAGTTCATACTTTCTGGCATCACAAGCCAGATTGAAAGGCGTTCAGGCTGCTCAACGAGAACGCCATATGAAAACAATCTGTCATATCCAATAGGATTATACAATTTTAGACAAGATCATTTAATACGCATACCGGGTTGTGCCCCGGGATCGGGGGAGAGCAGGGCAGGGGCACCGGAACCATCGCTCGCCGCCAGGATCATCCCTTCGGAGACGCCAAACTTCATTTTTCGCGGTTGCAGGTTGGCTACCAGTACCACCAAACGACCGGGCAAACTTTCGGGTGTGTAGGCGGCGCGAATCCCTGCCAACACGGTACGTTTTCCCAAAGCACCGACATCCAAAACCAACCGCAATAATTTATCGGCACCTTCCACGGTTTCGGCGTGGGTGACCTTGGCGACCCGGAGATCAACGGTCATCAATGTGTCCAGGGTGATTTCCCCGGAGGATGATGTACCATCGGGGGAACCAGGCGTAACAGGAGGCGGGGGAGGGGGGGCACTCGTTTCCCGGGAGTCTTCGAGCATGGCATCAACCTTTTTGGGATCAACCCGTTGCATCAAGGCGCTGAACGGCTGGATGGTAATGCCCACCAACGGTTCCAGGACTTCGGGCCAGTTCATGTCGTTCAGATTGAGAAAAACGCGGGTTTTTTCCGCCATGACGGGGAGGACGGGATTAAGCTGAATCATGAGCAACCAGAAAAGATTCAAAGCAACAGTACAAGTGTCCTGTAATTCTTCGAGGCGTTTTTCCTTGGCCAGGGTCCAGGGTGCCCGTTCTTCGACAAAGCGGTTGGCTTTGTCGGCCAGGGCCATGATGGCACGCATTGCCTTGGCATATTCCCGGTCCTGATATTGGAGGGCGATGGTTCTGGCTTCCGTTAAGAAAAGTTGGAACAAGCCCTGGTCATCGGGATAACGATTGGAAAGCGTGCCGTTGAACTGTTTGTGGATGAAGCCGGCGGTGCGGGAGGCCAGGTTGACACACTTGCCGACGAGGTCCGAATTGACCCGTTGGATGAAATCGTCGAGGTTTAGATCAATGTCATCGACCCCTTTGGACAACTTGGCGGCATAATAATAGCGCAAATATTCGCAATCGAGATGTTTGAGATAGCTCCGGGCGGTGATAAAGGTTCCCCGGGACTTGGACATTTTTTGGCCGTTGACGGTCAGGAATCCATGGGCGAAGACGCCGGTGGGGGTTCGGAAACCGGCACCTTTCAGCATGGCAGGCCAGAAGAGGGTATGGAAATAAAGGATGTCTTTACCGATGAAATGGTAGATTTCCGCTTGATCGGGTTGCCGCCAATAGCGGTCGAAATCGATACCGCGAAGTTTAAAATAGCTCAACGAGGCCGCCATGTAGCCGATGGGGGCATCGAGCCAGACGTAGAAGAATTTCCCCGGGGCGTCAGGGATTTCAAAGCCGAAATAAGGGCCATCACGTGAAATATCCCACGCTTTCAAACCTGCTTCAAACCATTCGGCCAACTTGTTGGCCATGGAAACCTGCAAGGCACCGGATCGGGTCCATTCTTTGAGGAAGGCCTCAAAATTGCCCAAATTAAAGAAATAATGTTCCGACTCCCGTTGTTCGGGAGCCGTACCGCACAGGGCGCAACGGGGATGTTTGAGGTCGAGGGGGGAATAGGTGGCGGAACAGGATTCGCAGGCATCGCCGTACTGGTCGGGGGTGCCACAGGAGGGACATTGGCCACGAATGAACCGGTCCGGGAGGAACATGCCATCGTGGGGACAATAGGCTTGCATGACCGATTCGGTGAAGATATGTCCCGCCTGGCGATTGGCCAGGTAAACCTGTTCGCTTAACAGGCGGTTTTCCTCGGAGTTGGTGGAATGGTAATGGTCGAAACCAATCTGGAAATCATGAAAATCAGATTTATGTTCAACGTGCATCCGGGCAACCAATTCTTCCGGGGAGATGCCTTCGTTGCGGGCGCGAATCATGATGGGGGTGCCATGGGTATCGTCGGCACAAAAATAGAGGCATTGGCGTCCACGAACTTTATGAAAACGGACCCAGATATCGGTTTGGATGTATTCCACCAGATGGCCCAGGTGGATGGAACCGTTGGCATAAGGCAAGGCACTGGTGACCAGGATGGGACGCATGGGATGAACGCTTTCGCTTGAGGGTTACCAAAAAGGAGCCTTTCATGGTAATCGGATCAACGGTTTACGGCAAGACTTACCGCAACAGACGCGATTTAACATAACGTTGCTTATGCGTCCTGAAGGTCCCCTGAGGCCTTTGCGGCCCAGAGGAGTCGCATAAGATGTATTATGTTAAATCATGGCGGCAACGAAATAGAAACCATTGAACATGGTTATTGAAAATGTTACATTTTGACACATCAGTTAACCTGTGGTTGCAACCATCCGATAAGGATGTCCTGATAAGGAAGGACTGGAAGCAATCTATCGAATTCCTGTTCCACCGAATGTTGAGGCTGATGAAGCTCGCGGTTTTCAGGGAGCGTAATGACAGTCTGATGGACGTACACATTCTTATGGTGAAATATCCGGCAGAATCGTTTACCATGCCGATCAGGGCTGGCTATCGTCATTCTTTAATCGACTGGATGAATTCAGGAAGCGCCATGGGTACAGACAAGAACAAAAACCAATTTTCACCTCGGAATGCTGGTTTTGACAGCTCTTTGCTACCACGTGTGTTACCCGATGATGTGGAGGATGTGGGCAGTCTCCTGGCACGGGTTGACAAGCTCAACCAGTTGGGTATTGCCCTGTCCTCTGAACATGATACCAAAAAGTTATTGGAAAATATATTACTCGGTGCCAAAGATTTAACCAATGCCGATGCCGGCACCATGTATACCAAGACTGAAGATAATTCTTTGAAATTTCAGATTATTCGCACCGACTCCCTGAAGATTGCCATGGGGGGGACAACCGGCGTGGATATCCCCTTCCCTCCCCTACCCCTCTACAAAAGTGATGGCGAGCCCAATTTGCAAATGATCGCCGCAGCGGCGGCACTCCAGGATATCACCATCAACATACCGGATGCCTACGAGGCGGAAGGATTTGATTTCACAGGGACGAAAAAGTTCGACCAGATGACCGGCTACCGTTCGAAATCGTTCTTGACGGTACCCTTGAAAAACCATGAGCGCGAAATCATCGGTGTTTTGCAACTCATCAACGCCAAGGATTTCCAAACCGGGGAGATTCGACCGTTTTCCATCAGGGACCAACAGTTGGCCGAATCATTGGCCTCGCAGGCGGCCATCTCCATGACCAACCAACGGTTGATCGAAGATTTGAAAAAATTGTTTGAATCCTTCATTAAAACCATCGCCAACGCCATCGACGACAAATCCCCCTATACCGGCGGCCATTGTGAACGGGTGCCGGTATTGTCGGAAATGTTGGCCCGGGCGGCGGCTCGCTCTGATATCGGGGAACTCAAGGATTACCGTCCCAACGAAGATGATCTCTATGAATTGCGTATCGCCGCGTGGATGCACGATTGCGGCAAGGTGGTCACCCCGGAATATGTCGTGGATAAAGCAACCAAGTTACAAACCATTTACGATCGCATACACAGCGTCAATGCCCGCTTTGATGTCTTGAAACGCGATGCTGAAGTGGCGTTTCTGCGGCAAAAAGTCGCCGCCATGGAACAGGGCGATATGTCGCAAATTCCCGAACTTGAAGCGGCCTATCACCAGCAGTTGGCCCAAATCCAGGATGATCAAAAATTTGTCCAGACGACCAACATAGGTGGCGAGTTCATGACCGCCGACCGCAAAAAACGCATTCAGGAAATCGGAGAGAAAAAGTGGGTCAATTGTGATGGCGAATTGGTGAATTTTTTGACCGAGGATGAAATAAAAAATCTGTGCATTGCCAAGGGCACTTTGACCGATGAAGAGCGGGAAATCATCAACCACCATGTGGTGGCCACCAAAAATATGTTGAAAAATCTTAAGTTCCCAAAACAGTTGGCGCGTGTTCCCGAAATGGCGGGATCGCATCACGAAACGATGAACGGTAAAGGATATCCTGAGGGGTTGACCCGGGACCAAATGTCGATAGGGGCGCGTATCATGGCGATTGCCGATGTGTTTGAAGCTTTGACCGCCTCTGATAGACCCTACAAACCTGCCAAAACCCTTTCAGAATCCTTGAAAATCCTGGGATTCATGAAAAAAGATCAGCACGTCGATCCTGATCTGTTCCAGGTATTCATCAAAGAGCAGGTGTATCTGGAGTATGCACAAAAATATTTGGATCCCAAGCAAATCGACGAAATCGTTCCGAAAAAAATTCCAGGTTATGAGCCTTGAGTGGACGTTGTCCATCCTTGTTCAATTTGAGGATTATGCTATTGAAATCCATGCGGTTGGCTGGGATGACTTGGTGAGGGGTGTTCTGTGACCCATTGGCAGATAAGCCGATACCTGGTTCTTACGGGGATGACGCTGCTGTTTTTGATCCACGGATTTGGCATTATCCATCTTCCCCTGCTCAATCGTTTGGAACGGGCCTTTTACGACTTCAAGGTACGGCAAACCACGCTTGACGTCAGTGACCCCCGCCTCGTGATCGTGGATATCGACGAAAAAAGTTTGGCCGCTCTGGGGGCTTGGCCGTGGCCGCGTGATCGCATGGCCAACCTGGTGGATACCTTGTTTGAACATTATCGCATCGGGGTACTGGGTATTGACTTGGTTTTCTCGGAAGTTGATTCGGCATCCGGTCTTGCCCAATTGGAATCCCTGGCCAAGGGCCCCCTGAGTCAGGATTCCCCGTATTTGGCTGAACTGAACAGATTACGACCGGTCCTGGACCGAGATCGCGTTTTTGCCCAAAGTTTGCGGGAAAGACCCGTGAACTTGGGATTTCGTTTTCGCAAATCATCGTTTTCCGGGCTGGCCGATACCGGCGTTTTGCCCGCCCCGATCATAACCTTGCGGGAATTGGGTTACGATGATGTGTATGCCGTCAAAGCCTTTGGTTACAACGCCAATATCTCCACCATTCAGGATGCGGCCACCGGGGCGGGATTTATCGACAACCCGGTGCTGGACCAAGATGGGGTCGTCCGGCGTTTCCCCCTGCTGCAATTGTACAATGGCGCTCTGTATCAATCCCTCCCCCTGGGGATTATCCGCACCATTCTGGGAGATCCCAGTTGGTCCGTGGGGGTCCGCGCCGGTGAGGGGAATGGAAACAAAGGGGCCAATCTGGAATGGATCGCCTTGGGGCCACATAAAATTTTTGTCGATTCCCAAGGGGCTATCCTGGTCCCATACCGTGGCAAACAGGGCAGTTTCCCACGATTTTCTGCCGTGGACATCCTGGAACGGCTGCCCGACAAAAAAATATTGGATGCCGCTGTCGTACTGATCGGTTCGTCCAGCGAGGAACAAATGGGCCGATATCTGCTGACCCCCCTGGCGGAAAGAGTCCCCAGTGTGGAAATCGCCGCCAATATCATCAGCGGTTTGATGGATGCCAATCTGAAAAAAATTCCGGGTTCCACTCCCTGGCCCGAAGTGATCCTCATGGGACTGCTGGGCACATTCCTGACCCTCGCCTTTCCTTGGATGGCCTGGATTTGGCGCTTGATCGCCGTCATCCTGCTGTCACTGCTGCTGATAGTGATCAATATTTATCTTTGGCAATATTGGGATATCCAACTGCCTTGGACAACAATGACCGTGTTGATGCTTGTTTTGTTGCTGGGCGATCTGACTTTTGAACTGTTCGGCGTGACCCGCAAACGTAACCTGCTGGTTGCCCGTTATGGCAGACATTTGCCACTTCAGGTACTTGACACCATGATACGGGCGGACCATTCCCTGCTTTCCGAAGGCGAACAACGGGAAATGACCGTCATCACGTCGGCGGTCCCCAACTTTGGCCAAATTGCCAAAAAAGTTCATCCTCACGATTTGGCGAACTGGATGCACACTTTCCTGAATCCGTTAACGGAAGTTATCCAGCAGCATCGGGGTACCTTGGATCATTATCATCGGGAATCATTGGTCGCTTTTTGGGGTGCCCCCGTGGCGGATCCCAGGCATGGACGCAATGCCATGACGGCTGTTGTGGAAATGGTTTCCCGCTTGAATAGGCTGGAAGATGAATTACAAATACGCGGTTGGCCTCGAATTCGCTGTCATTTCGCCATTCAAACCGGGGTGATGACCTGTCATGTCGTTGGTTCCGACTTTCGTAAAGAGTTGACCGTGTTGGGAGAGCCGGCCCAACAGGTGCAATGGCTCGCCTCCCTGGCTTCCTACTATGATGTGCCCATTATTGTCGGGGAACAGACGCGCTTGTTGGATGCGGACCGGGTGTTTCGGGAATTGGACCGCATTTTACCGGAGGGTGGGGAAACCGCCATAACCATTTATGAACCGGTGGGCTTGCGGCAAGAGGTGAGTACGGAAATGTTGTCCCGGATCGAAGCATTCCACAAAGTGGTTAAGCAATTTCGCCAGAAAGAGTGGGATTTGGCAGAGGAAGGTTTGAAAAATTTAATGAAAGTAGATCCGGGAGATCGGTTGTATGAGATTTATCTGGCCAGGATTCGTCGTTTTAGAAAAACCCCACCCCCAACGCACTGGAATGGGGTGTGTCGTCCACCCGTGGGATAAATGAAAAGGGTGTCCCGGGAATCCTCTTTTGAGGCCATCTGCGGACTTTGAGACTTGAAGCGAGGATCGTAACCGCTTTGCCAATAATTATTACTGAAGGCCGGATATCCATTTATCCCTCGGACGAATCATCCCTGGAAAAAGCGCGTTATTGGTCCGCTCGTTTGGGTGCCCCTCTTGTCATGCAGCTACGGAATGAGAAACAAAACCCCATCCTGGTCGTTGCCAACAATCGTTTGGAAATCCACTTGGGTCACTCCAAACAAAAGGGGGTGTTCGCCGAATTCTCCCTGACCAAAGCGCACGCCATCCAACGCCAGGAAGGCAAAAATGGTTTGTTACCCCGAGCCATTGGCTTGCGCAAACATCCCCACGCCACGGTATGGGATGTTACTGCCGGTTTAGGCCAGGATGGTTTCCTCCTGGCCTGCTACGGATGCCGGGTTCACTGGGTGGAGCGTTCACGCATCGTTGCTGCCCTGCTGGAAGATGCTGTCCAACGTGGATTGGCTGATCGGGATACCCAACCTATTCTGCAAGATCACGTCACCCTGGACACAGCCGATGCCATCTCTTGGATGCACGAACAATGTTCTCCCCCCGAGGTGATTTATCTCGATCCCATGTTTGCCAAGGCCAATGCTTCGGCTTTATCCAAAAAAGAGATGCAGGTATTGCGTTCGTTGGTTGGGTTGGATGACGATGCCCCTGAACTCTTGGCAGCGGCCTTACGCTGTCATCCCCAGCGTGTTGTCGTCAAACGTCCCCTCAAGGCACCCCCCTTGGATGGACGGGCACCCAGTTTCAGTCTCCAGGGGACAACCATCCGCTATGATATTTACCTTGCGGAGCAGATGTGAACGATACCCCCCTCCCCTCCTCCACCCATGCGACTCTTGTTCGCCAGTGGCAAAAAACAATCCAGGAATTGTCGCAACAACTGGGCACCACCCTGATCAAGGATCGTTATCGTTTAAAGCGTCGCTTGGCTCATTATCGAAAAAAAGGCTTCAAAGAGTCTTTGCCGTTGACCACCTTGGAGCCATTGGCCAAGCAGGTTGCCGTTGCCCGTCAATGTTATGCCGAACGTTTGGAACGGTTTCCGGTGCCGCGCTACACATTGGCTTTGCCCATTGTGGAACAGGGTGAGGAAATCAAACGGTTGATTCATGATCATCAAGTAATCGTCATTTGTAGTGCCACCGGATCGGGAAAAACGACGCAAATCCCCAAACTTTGTCTAGAACTGAAACGCGGGTCCGCCGGCTTCATCGGCATGACCCAACCGCGACGTATCGCTGCCCGTTCCCTTGCCACCTTTTTAGCCAATGATCTTGGCTGCAAGGTTGGTGATTGGGTCGGTTACAAAATGCGTTTCGCCGATCAGGTGCAGAGCCACTCCCTGATCAAGATCATGACCGATGGTCTGCTCCTGGCCGAATTGCAGCACGATCCCCTCCTCCTCCACTATGATACCCTTATTGTCGATGAGGCGCACGAACGCAGCCTTAATATTGATTTCCTCCTCGGCCATCTGCAACGCATACTCCCCAAACGCCCCGATTTAAAGCTGATCATCGCCTCGGCTACGCTGGATCATGACAAATTTTCCCGTCATTTTGGTGGCGCGCCCGTGTTGTCCATCCCTGGGAAAAGTTATCCCGTAGAGGTGCGTTACCGTCCCCCGCATCCCGAGGAAAACGAGGAGGCGGAGCTTGATCTGACGACCACGGTATTGCACACCATTCGCCATTTGCACCACAGCGGTGCTGCCGGGGATGTCCTGGTTTTTCTCCCGGGTGAGGCGGACATTCGCGAGATGTCCGTTTCGTTAAGGAAAATGTTGCAAGCCAGCCATGAGATTCTTCCGGTCCATGCCCGGCTGGCCTCTCGGGATCAGGATCGCATTTTCACCCCCGGTAGCAAACCACGCATCATCCTGGCAACCAACGTGGCGGAAACTTCTCTGACCGTTCCAGGGATTTGTCACGTTATCGATCCCGGGCTGGCCAAAATCAAACGCCAGGATGTGCGGGGCAGCATTCAGCGTCTGGTATTGGAAAAGATTTCGCGGGCCTCTGCCGACCAACGCAAAGGTCGTTGCGGTCGTACCGCCCCGGGGGTTTGCATCCGCCTCTATTCCGAGGAAGATTACGAGGCGCGACCAGCCTTTACCGACCCGGAGATTGTGCGCACGTCACTTGCGGCCATCATTCTCGGCATGAAAGCGCAGGGAATTGGTGCCATCGATGAATTTCCTTTCATGGATCCCCCCTCCCAGGCGGCAGTCCTGGAGGGATGGCGTTTGCTCGCTGAACTGAAGGCGGTGGACAGCCACAACCATCTGACATCCCTTGGCAAGCAATTGGCCCGATTGCCGATCGATCCCCGTTTGGGGCGGATGATTCTTGAGGCCCCTGCGTTGCAATGTCTCGATGAAATTCTCATCATTGCATCCGCCTTGAGCATTCCCGATCCCCGGGAATGGCCCCTGAATCGATCGACGCAGGCCGAGGAGTTGCATGGCAGGTTTGTCGATAAAAATTCTGATTTTCTCACCCTGCTCAATCTATGGCAACACATTGAAGCACTGCGCCATGCCAGTCGTTCCAAGACCGCCTTCCACAATGCCTTGAAAGGGGAATTGATCGCCGCAAGTCGGGTTCGGGAATGGTGGGAAATCTATGCGCAATTGAAAAAAATCACCAAAGAAATGGGGTATCCTTCCGCACCTGCCGCGGAACAGCGCTACGCCCCCATTCATAAAGCCATATTGGCGGGCCATGTGGGGATGATCGGTCTGAAAAAGATCAAAAATGAGTATGCCGGGTGTCGCAATACAACGTTTCATATCCATCCGGGATCGGCGCTGTTTAAAAAATCACCCACATGGATCGTCGCCGCCGAGTTGGTGGAAACCAGCCGACTATACGCCCGGGTATGCGCCCGTGTGGAGCCGGAATGGATCGAAGCCGCAGCGGGATCGGCCTGCAAACGGGATTATTATGAGGCCAGTTGGGAGAAGAAATCGGGCCAGGTGATGGCTTTGGAAAAGGTGTCCTATTCGGGTCTCCCGCTGATCATGAACCGTAAGGTGCCTTTTGGTCCCATTGATCCCAACGAAGCGCGAAGAATATTTATTCAGGAAGCCCTGGTTGGCAACCGCCTGTCCACCCAGGCGACGTTTTTGCTCCACAACCAATCCTTGATCCAGGAAATTCGTGACAAAGAACATAAAACCCGCCGTCGCGACCTGTTGATTCAGGAGGCGGAATTGTTTGCATTGTATGACCGTCTGGTGCCGCCGACCACCTATTGCGCCCGTCATTTCCACAATTGGTATTTTCATGCCGTCAAGCACAATCCCCAACTGTTGCATTTTGAACGTCATGAACTGTTGCGCCTGCCTGATCAACCTTCCTTGCAGGAGCAATTTCCGGGGCATTTGACCATGGATGGTCAGACGTTTTCCCTGGAATATCATTTTAACCCTGGTGCTGGCGAGGATGGTATCAGCGTTCGCATTCCCCTGGCGGCATTGTCACAGTGTTCGGCAAGCCGTTTTGAATGGCTGGTTCCCGGGATGTTGTCCGACAAAGTGACCGCCATGCTCAAAGCGCTCCCCAAGTCGTGGCGCAAGCCTTTGGTCCCGGTACCCGAGACCGTTGCTTTGTGTTTACAGCATTTGGATCCGGCCCAAGGTGTACCGCTGACGGTGGCGTTAACCCGAATATTGAAAGAATTTCGTGGCGTCGATATCCCGGCCCGGGTGTGGCGCGATCTGGAACTGCCGGACCATTGGCTCATGAACTTCATGATCATTGGCGAAGATTCTGGCAAGGTGATCCAGCAGGGGCGCGATCTGGAAAAACTGAAAACACAATGGGGGCCCCTGGCGCAAAAAGAGTTCCAAACACTTTCCAAGCCGGGTTTGGAACAACACGGTTTGACACGCTGGACTTTTGGTGATCTGCCACAACAAATCGAAATCAATACCGAAGCGGGTCTTATCTTTGGCTTTCCCGCATTGGTGGACCGGGGGCAATCGGTCAGTTTGCAGGTGTTCGACAATGCCGAGCAAGCCCAATCCATGCGGCGTCGGGGATTGATCCGCCTGTTGGCGCTCAGTTTGCCGCATCAGGTTCGCCAGTTAAAAACGGTGTTGCACTTTTCTCCAGGGGCTATCCTGATGCCTTTGCCCACAGGCGCAAAAAAATCCCTAACCAGTGAAATCATCGATTTTGTTATCGACCGGGTGTTCCTCCACGAGGCAGCGCAACCCATTACGACCCGTGATTTGTTTCAGCAACGGTTGCAGGAAGGGCAAAAACATTTATTTCCTGAAGCCCAACGCATTAAGGCCATTCTGGATGCCATTCATACTCATTATCGTACTATTCAACTGCATCTGAAAACTCAAAATGCCAACCCCGGTCTGAAACCCATTCTCCCCGAAATCAAGGAGCAACTGGATCATCTCATTTATCCAGACTTTCTTTGGCAAACGCCATTCCTTTGGCTCAAGGAATATCCCCGCTATCTCCAGGCTATCCTGAAACGTATTGAAAGACGAACGTTCGCCCCGATGAAAGATAGCGAAAAAGCAAATCGTATCAAAGAATTCTATGGTGAGTTCTTAAAAATTCAGGCGAATGGTTCCGCTTTGCTGGACCACAATCCCGAGTTGGAACGATTGCGTTGGATGTTGGAAGAGTTCCGTGTCTCGCTGTTCGCTCAGGAGTTGGGTACGGTAGTACCGGTGTCGGAAAAACGATTGCGGGAACAAATCAATCTGGTTGTGTAAATGCGTCTTTGGCAATGGCAATGCGGGCATTCAATTGGCCACTGTATTTTTTTCGACCGGGGGCAATTGGGATTTGTTCGCCATTGGCGACAAAGCTTTCCTTGGCAAGGTTCCATGCTATATCAAGTTCTGCAATAGCATTTTCTGGAGAGCTACCAAACGCGGAGATGGTGGGCATTTCAACAAGATGGGCTATCCAATCACCATCGGTATCCTCCCAAGTCTCCAAACGGTAGCCGTCAAATCTGTCTTTGTTGTTCATCGCCGTCATTCCTTTATCAATATTGGTACTATAAACCATCTGGAGTTAAGATGAAAGTTCTGAACGGCAAAAGAGGCCTCTCACAAGGCGCATGGACATAATTTTCTTCCATGGTATGCATATCTCGTGCGATAATAGGGCACGGATGGTCAGTGGGTTACCCATTTTATTGTTGCTGGGGAATGGCTAATGGCCAATTACTGGTTGGAAAATGTTTTTGGTTGGTTTTTTCCGCCAGACCCCAAGGTGCGGTCGCATGCACAACAACGCGCCGCTGCATTTTCCCAGTTTCTCCCTCTGGAACAGCGCTTGATGTTTGAAGGGGTGGGACTTTTGTCTCAACCTGATGATCCTTTCGGTCGCGACAGCCATGACGCGATGCACGATAGTACCGATCCACTGCACCATGCCCCTGATCCGCACCACGACATCGTGGACAATCTGGCGCAAGCGTTGGGTGATCCGCGTCCCCTTCCCGAAACCAACCCGCAACGGACGATCTTGTTTGTTGATTCCCGGGTGCCCGACCTGAAACATTTTTTAATAGAAGCCTCCCCCAACCTGCAAGTCGTGGTTTTGGATGCCCAACAGGATGGGGTGCAACACATGGCCACCATCCTGGACAAGCTTAACACCCATTTTGATGCCATCCAAATCGTATCTCACCTCAACAAGGATCACGTTGAGATCGGTGGTACCACCCTGTCGGATAAAACCATCGACACCTATCAAAAAGAGTTACAAAGCTGGGGTAAATCCCTTAACAATGGTGGCAGCATTCAAATCTATGATGCTGGGAGCGATACCAAAATACCGACGTTTATCGACAAATTGGCGAAAAGTGCCGGTGCCGAGGTCGTCGTCTCCCCCTATGCCCGGGTCGACCTCGCCAACACTGGTATTACCACCGGTGCGAATCGGGAATTGGTGGTGATCGATACCACGGTTACTGATATCCCCACCTTGATTGGTGACCTCACCCGCCAAGCGGAAGTATTGCTGCTGGATCCCAACCGGGATGGGTTTTCTCAAGTCGCCGCTTTCATGGCCGAACATACGGGGGAGTTTTCAGCGCTTCATGTGATTTCTCATGGTTCGGAAGGTTCCATCAAGCTGGGTTCCGCAGTTCTGGATAACAGCACGTTGGACTCCCGGCAAAACGTCCTCAAAGAATGGTCACAGGGTTTAACGGCCCATGCGGATCTGTTGCTTTATGGATGTGATGTGGCACAGGGGACGGTGGGCAAGGAGTTTGTCGCCCGCTTGGCCGAAGCCACCCGGACCCATGTCGCCGCCTCGGATGACCGTACGGGTGATGCCGCCAAAGGAGGGGATTGGATCCTCGAAGATCATGTGGGTTCGGTGGTGACCCCCGTGATCATCAATAGCACTTCCGGGCAAAATTATCATGACACACTGGCTACTTATACAGTTACAAACCTGAACGATTCCGGTGCGGGCAGTCTCAGACAGGCGATCAGCAGTGCCAATGCCAATGCTGGAGATGATGATATCGTTTTTACCAACGGTTTGTCTGGAAATATCAACTTGTCCTCCACCATAACGATTAATGATGCGAACAATCTAACCATCAGTGGTGACACCAATAACGATTCTGTTGCCGATATAACAATTGAAGGAAATGGTGGTAATTATAAGGCTTTTTCAGTTACCTTGGGTTCGTCTACGAAAACGTTGACATTGCAAAGCATTAATATAAATAATTTTGCGCAAACAGCACTGACCGGTTCCGCTATTTGGCTAGGTACGAACGGTGGCTATCTGATCCTGAACGATAGCACCATTTCCAATTGTTCCGCCTCAAGCGCAGGTGCCATTCTCGCCAATAATGGCACGCACATCACATTGAACCGGGACATATTAACTGGCAACAGTGCCACGGGATCAGGCGGTTCGGGTGGTGCTATTGTCGCAGCGGGTGCCTCAGTCGTTTTGACGATCAATAATTGCACTATTTCATCAAATTCTGCAACAAATGGAGCTGGTGCTTCCGGTGGTGGAATAACCAGTATGTTTGCAACGACAACCATCAATGATAGCACTATCAGCAATAACTCTGCATACAACTATGCTGGAGTCTATATCAGCGCTGGAACCACTACTATCGAACGATGCACAATCGATAGTAATTCGACAACAACTGGCGCTGGTGGTGGGGTTGGAGTCGTTTCTGGAGGAACTCTTTTACTTTACGATAGTACTATTTCATATAATAGCAGTGCAGCGGCAGGAGGTGGGGTAAATATTAACAGTGGATCTGGAACGATCGACAATTGTACTTTCTACGGCAATAGCGGTAGCACCGTAGGCGGTATCCGTATTGCATCCAGTACCGTCACGATAACAAACAGTACCATTGCAAACAATACGGGCACATCACAGACAGGTGGTATCTCCCTGAATGCCAGCGCAACAGTTAACCTCGCCAATGATATTATTGCAAATAATACAGTGGGTGGGGTTGAGAGAGATATCGACAATACGTCAAGTGCCGGCGGTGTCATCAACGCGAACTATTGTTTGATCAAGGATCTCACCGGTGCCAGCATTAACACCAGCACTTCCAACGATAGCGGTAATGATCCCAGCCTGGGTGCCTTGCAAAACAATGGCGGGACAACATGGACCATGGCACTTGGAGCCAACAGTGTCGCCAAGGACCGATGGACAGCGGCGCAATTGGCCGTTTATGACACGCGACAATCCGCCATCGACCAACGTGGCACTGGCTATGCCCGTGTCGCCAACGGTTTGGTTGACATTGGTGCTTTTGAAGATCAATTACCCGTTGCAACCGCTGGTGGTTCCATGGCCTACGTGGAACGAGCCGTAGCGGCCGCCATCGACAATACCATCACGGTCAGTGATGTTGACGATACCCAATCCACCGGGGCGACAGTTACCATTTCCTCCGGCTTGACGGCAGGGGATGTGTTGGACGTGGCAACGCAAAATGGCATTTCTGGATCTTTCAATGCCGCCACGGGGGTTTTGACTCTGACCGGCACGGCAACCCTGGCCCAGTACCAAACCGCGTTACGGAGTGTCACCTTCTCCAGCACCAGCCACGCCCCTACTGCGACCTCAGCTTCGCGGACGATAACCTGGAAAGTTCAGGATGGGAGTCAGTCGAGTACCGGTGTGACTTCGTCCATCAGCATTACGGCGGTCAACGATGCCCCATCGGGCACCAATACGACCATCACCACCCTGGAAGATACGCCCTACACCTTTACCTCTGCCGATTTTGGTTTCAGCGATTCCAATGATAATCCGGCAAACAGCTTCTTGACGGTTCAGATTACCACATTGCCCGCTGCCGGAACGTTGACGAATAACGGTGCCGCTGTCAACGCCGGCGATTGGATCACCCAGGCGGAAATCATTGGCGGTAAACTCATTTTCACCCCTGTTGCTAATGCCAACGGAGCTGGTTATACATCGTTCACCTTTCAGGTTCAGGATGATGGCGGGATATTGAACGGTGGCATTGATCTGGATCCCACCCCGAGAACCATGACCATCGATGTTACCAGCGTCAACGATGCCCCGGTTTTGACTGCTGCCAGTCCTACCTTGACGACGATCACCGAGGATCAAACGACCAACGCTGGCCAAACCGTCGCCTCTTTTCTCGGCGCATCGGTTACCGATGTGGATAGCGGTGCGGTTCAGGGGATTGCCATCACCGGTTTAAACGCCAGTAACGGCACCTGGCAATATGATACCGGCGGTGGTTGGACGAACATGGGTGTGGTGACCAATACCTCCGCTTTGTTGTTGCGCAGTAGCGACAGCATTCGTTTCGTTCCTGATGGCAATAATGCCGATAGCGCCACTGTGACCTATCGGGCCTGGGATCAGACTTCGAGCAGCACTGGTAACAAGGTCGATGCGTTCACCAACACGGGTGCAACAACGGCCTTCAGTATGGCGACCGATACGGCGACCATCACCGTGACTGCCGTCAACGATGCCCCGGTTCTGACCGCTGCCAATCCAGCCTTGACGACGATCACTGAGGATCAAACGACCAACGCTGGCCAAACCGTCGCCTCTTTTCTCGGCGCATCGGTTACCGATGTGGATAGCGGTGCGGTTCAGGGGATTGCCATCACCGGTTTAAACGCCAGTAACGGCACCTGGCAATATGATACCGGCGGTGGTTGGACGAACATGGGTGTGGTGACCAATACCTCCGCCTTGTTGTTGCAGAGCAGCGACAGCATCCGTTTCGTCCCGGATGGCCAAAATGCCGACAGCGCCACTGTGACCTATCGGGCCTGGGATCAGACTTCAGGCAGCGCTGGTAACAAGGTCGATGCGTCTACCAGCACGGGTGCAACAACGGCCTTCAGTACAGCCACCGATACGGCGACCATTACTGTGACCGCCGTCAACGATGCCCCGGTACTGACTGGCAATGCCACCCTGGCCTCGATTAACGCTGGCATGGCTGCTCCTGGTGGTGCAAGCCTCAGTACGTTGTTCAACAGTGCCGTTGTCAATTTATATTCGGATGTTGATCTGGGTTCATCCTTTGCGGGCTTGGCCATTGTCGATAATACTGCCAATGCCACCACGGAAGGGGTATGGCAATATACTTCTGATGGTATCCATTGGGCCGATGTCGGCAGTGTGGCGGATGGTGCCACAGCCCTGGCCCTTTCCCCCGGGACACATGTCCGATTTCTCCCGGTTCTCTCCTTCAATGGTGTGCCCACCCCTTTGTCGGTACGCGGGTTGGATAACACCTACATGGGTGGATATTCCACGACTAACGCCGGCGAATCGCGGGTGACAGTGGATACTTCCACCCATGGTGGCAGTAGTGCGATTGCCAATACTCCCGTTACCCTTGGCACGTTTATCAACCCACCCAATAACACCCCCAGTCTGACGGGTGATGCCACACTCAGCGCATTCAACGAAGATACCGCACCGACAACGGCAACCATAACTTCTTTGTTCTCCAGCCAATTTTCTGACATTGATCCGGGCTCATCCCTGGGTGGGGTTGCCATTGTCGCGAATACGGCCAATGCCGTTACCCAGGGAGCCTGGCAATATTCCCCGGATGGCGGCGCACACTGGTATGATGTGGGCAATGTGGGCGACAATGCCAACGCCCTTGCGGTTTCTGCGGCCAGTCTGGTGCGTTTTTCTTCAGTCACCAACTATAACGGTACCCCACCGACACTGAGTATCCGGGGGTTGGATAACACGTACGCCGGGGGATTTTCCACCGCCACCCGGGTCACGTTGGATACCTCCATACCCGATAGTCGCTCCCCTTACTCGAACAGCACGAACACCATTGGCGTTACCATCAATTCGGTTAATGATGCCCCCTCGGGTACCAACAAAACGGTCACCATTCTGGAAGACGGCTTTCATACTTTTGCGGCTTCAGATTTTGGTTTCACCGATGTCAGCGATACCCCGGCCAATGCCCTCAATCGCGTTAAAATCACCACGCTGCCCATATTCGGGGCATTGACCAATAATGGTGTTGCCGTAACCATCGGCAGTTTTATCACGGTGGCCGATATCACGGGAAACAAGTTGGTTTTCACCCCGGCACCCAACGACGCCTGGTCAGCCTACACATCCTTTACCTTCAAGGTGGAGGATGACGGTGGTACCGCCAACGGAGGGGTCAACCTTGATCCGGTCGCCAAAACCATCACGATTGATGTTACTCCAGTCAACGATGCCCCCAGTTTTTCAGGAAATGCTACATTGGCCTCGGTCGGCGGGGTTGCCATGCCGAGCGGTGCCACGGTCAACGCCCTTTTCTCGGGTTTGTTCGTCGATGTGGATTGGAATTTGTCGTTTGGCGGTTTGGCGATTGTTGGCAATACCGCCGATTCAGTTAACGAAGGGGCTTGGCAATATTCCTCCGATGGCATCAACTGGTACAACGTTGGCGCGGTGACAGATACTTCGGCCTTGATGGTGGGAAAAAACAGTTCCGTTCGTTTTGTTCAAGTCTCGGGATACACCGGCACCCCTACCCCACTCACGGTTCGGGCTGTGGATACGACCTACGCCGCCGGATATTCCACAACCAATGCTGGCCAGACGCGGTCCCTCCAGGATGCCAGTGTCAATGGTGGTTCCACCCCCATTGCCGCCACAACCAATACCCTGGGTACGACCATCTCGGCTACCAATAATGCCCCGAGCATGTTGGGCAATCCTGCATTGGCGCAGATTTCCGAGGACACGTTCAATCCTCCGGGGAATACCGTCGCCAACCTGATGACCTCTCTGTTTTCGGATATTGATGCCGGTTCCTCGTTGAAGGGAGTGGCCATTGTCGCCAACGCCAGCAATGCCCTCACGGCGGGAAGTTGGCAATATTCGTCAAACGGTGGTACCGATTGGTTTGATGTCGGTGTGGTTGCGGATAACGCCAACGCCTTGGCGTTGTCTTCCACCACCCTGTTGCGTTTTGTCCCGGTGGCCAATTTTTCGGGATCAACGGTCAACGTACAAATTCGTCCGCTTGATGACACCTACGCGGGATCCTTTTCCACCACCAATGGCACGGAAACCCGGGTGACCGTCGATACCTCCAGTCCGGGTGGTTCTTCAGCCATTGGCCCGGGATTGAATACCCTTACAAACTTTGTTGCTTCAGTCAACGATGCCCCGGTCAATACCCTACAGTCGGTCACGGCAACTTTAAACGAAGATTCCAGTATCACTTTCAATGCCGCCAATGCCAACCTGGTTACGGTAAGCGATGTTATTGATACTTCCCAGGTCGGATCGAATGATTTCCTTGTAACAGTGGTCAGCGCATCGCATGGAATTATCGGAGCCGTTACGGGCGGGGGTGGCACCGTCAACACGAACTGGACGGGCAGTGTCACCATTTTCGGTACGGCAGCTCAGGTGAATGCCGCCCTGAATGCGATGGTTTACATCCCTAATTCCAACTACAACGGTACCGATACCCTTTCCATTACCACCAACGATGCGGGTAACACCGGCGGTGGTGCCCTTGCCGATGTCGATACCATTGCCATTACGATAAACGCCGTCAACGATGCCCCGGTCAACACCCTGCAAGCGACCACGGCTACCCTTAACGAAGATGGAACTCAAACCTTCAACGCCGCCCATTTCAATGTGATTTCGGTGAGTGACGCTAACGATAGCTCACAAGTGGGTGGGGTGGATGACCTTGCCACCGTTGTGAATGTTACCCATGGAACGCTGACCGTCATCACGGGTGGTGGTGCCCTCATTACGAATAATACATCTGCTAGCGTCACCATAGCCGGTACCTCAACCCAGGTGAATGCGGCGTTGAATGGTATGGTCTATACGCCTACGGCCAACTATAATGGGGCGGATACACTCACTGTAACCACAAATGATCTTGGCAATACCGGTTCCGGGGGCGTCCTGACCGATATCGATACCATCGCCATCACCGTCAACCCGGTCAACGATGCCCCGGTCCTTTCCCTGCAATCGGCAACGGCCAGTTTGAACGAAGATGCCACCCAGATATTCGATGCCGCCCATGTCAACCTGATCACGGTAAATGATGCCGCAGATACGGCACAAGCGAGTGGGGTGGACAGCCTTTCCACGACGGTGAGTGTGACCCATGGGACGCTGACAGCGATCATCAGTGGGGCCACCCTGACCAACAATACTTCCGCCAGTGTCACCATAGCTGGTACGACAGCCCAGGTGAATGCAGCGTTGGCGGGATTGATCTATACCCCGAACGCCGATTATAACGGCTCCGATACCCTGACCATTGCCAGCAGCGATTTGGGAAATACGGGCATCGGTGGCGTCCTCACCACGTCCAACACCATCGCCATCACCGTCAACCCGGTCAACGATGCCCCGGTCAACACCCTGCAAGCGGCGACGGCCAGTTTGAACGAAGATGCCACCCTTGTTTTCGATGCGGCCCATACCAACCTGATTACGGTCAATGATACCACGGATACCTCACAAGTCGGTGGGGTTGATTCCCTTTCCACTTTGGTGAGTGTGACCCATGGGACGCTAACGGCTACCCTCAGTGGGGCCACCCTGACCAACAATGGTACAGGAAGCATCACCATTGCCGGAACTGCGGCTCAGGTGAATGCGGCGTTGGCGGGATTGATCTATACCCCGAACGCCGAGTATAACGGCTCCGACACCCTCACCGTCACCACCAACGATTTGGGAAACACGGGCGGTGGTGCCCTTGCTGATGTCGATACCATCGCCATCACCGTCAACCCGGTCAACGATGCCCCGGTCCTTTCCCTGCAATCGGCAACGGCCAGTTTGAACGAAGATGACACCCTTGTTTTCGATGCGGCCCATGTCAACCTGATCACGGTGAATGATGCCGTAGATACGGCACAAGCAAGTGGGGTGGACAGCCTTTCCGCGACGGTGAGTGTGACTCATGGGACGCTAACGGCGATCATGAGTGGGGCCAGTCTGACCAACAATGGTTCGGGAAGCATCACCATTGCCGGTACGACGACTCAGGTGAATGCGGCGTTGGCAGGTTTGATCTATACCCCGAACGCCGATTATAACGGCTCCGACACCCTGACCATTGCCAGCAGCGATTTGGGAAATACGGGCATCGGTGGCGTTCTCACCGCGACCAACACCATCGCCATTACGGTCAATGCCGTCAACGATGCCCCGGTCAACACCCTGCAAGCGGCGACGGCCAGTTTGAACGAAGATGCCACCCTGGTTTTCGATGCGGCCCATGCCAACCTGATCACAGTCAATGATGCGGTGGATGTTGCACAGTTGGGAGGGGTGGATTCCCTTTCCACTTCGGTGAGTGTGACCCATGGGACGCTGACGGCCACCCTCAGTGGGGCCACCCTGACCAGCAACTCGTCCGCCAGTGTTACCATAGCCGGTACGGCTGCCCAGGTGAATGCGGCGTTGGCGGGTTTGATTTATACCCCGAATGCCGACTTTACAGGCTCCGACACCCTGACCATTGCCAGCAGCGATTTGGGAAATACGGGAGTGGGTGGCGCTCTCACCACGACCAACACCATCATGATCACCGTTAATGCGGTTAACGATACCCCGGTCAACACCTTGCAATCGTCTACGGCCAGTTTGAACGAAGATGGCACCCTTGTGTTTGATGCGCTTCATGCCAACCTGATTACGGTGAATGACAATACCGATACGTTACAAGTGAATGGGGTGGATAGCCTTTCCACCCAGGTGAGTGTCACCCATGGGACACTGATGGCAACCCTCAGTGGGGCCACACTGAGCAACAATGGTTCGGGAAGCGTTACCATTGCCGGAACTGCGGCTCAGGTGAATGCGGCGTTGGCGGGATTGATCTATACCCCGAACGCCGATTATAACGGCTCCGATATCCTCACCATCACCACCAACGATTTGGGAAATACGGGCATCGGTGGCGTTCTCACCGCGACCAATACCATTGCCATCACGGTAAACGCTGTCAACGATGCCCCGGTCAATACCCTGCAATCGGCTTCGGCCAGTCTGAACGAAGATGCCACCCTGGTTTTCGATGCGGCCCATGCCAACCTGATCACAGTCAATGATGCGATGGATGTTGCACAATTGGGAGGGGTGGATTCCCTTTCCACTTCGGTGAGTGTGACCCATGGGACGCTGACGGCCACCCTCAGTGGGGCCACCCTGAGCAACAATGGTTCGGGAAGCATCACCATTGCCGGAACTGCGGCTCAGGTGAATGCAGCGTTGGCGGGTTTGATCTATACCCCGAATGCCGATTATAACGGCTCCGATACCCTGACCATTGCCAGCAGCGATTTGGGAAATACGGGCATCGGTGGCGCTCTCACCACGACCAACACCATTGTGATCAGCGTTAATGCGGTTAACGATACCCCGGTCAACACGTTGCAATCGGCTACGGCCAGTTTGAACGAAGATGACACCCTTGTGTTTGATGCGCTTCATGCCAACCTGATTACGGTGAATGACAACACCGATACGTTACAAGTGAATGGGGTGGATAGCCTTGCCACCACGGTGAGTGTCACCCATGGGAAGCTAACGGCCACCCTCAGTGGGGCAACTCTGACCAACAATGGTTCGGGAAGCGTTACCATTGCCGGAACTGCGGCTCAGGTGAATGCGGCTTTGGCGGGATTGATCTATACCCCGAACGCCGATTATAACGGCTCCGATATTGTAACAATCGCTACCAATGATTCAGGCTTTACGGGTGGTGGCCCTCTAAGTGCTACCAATACCATCGCCATCACCGTCAACCCGGTCAACGATGCCCCGGTCCATACCCTGCCATCTTCGGCCAGTTTGAATGAAGATGGTACCCTTGTGTTTGATGCGGTTCATGCCAACCTGATCACGGTGAATGATTCCGCAGATACGGCACAAGCAAGTGGTG
>PEAK01000015.1:0-13644 GCA_002753515.1 Magnetococcales bacterium | reverse complement strand
CGTTGGCGGGTTTGATCTATACCCCGAACGCCGATTATAACGGCTCCGATATTGTAACAATCACTACCAATGATTCAGGCTTTACGGGTGGTGGCCCTTTAAGTGCTACCAATACCATCGCTATCACCATCAACCCGGTCAACAATGCCCCGGTCAACACCCTGCAATCGGCAATGGCTAGTTTGAACGAAGATTCCACCCAGATTTTCGATGCAGTTTATGCCAACCTGATCACGGTGAATGATTCCGTGGATACGGTACAAGCAAGTGGTGTGGACAATCTTTCCACTACGGTAAGTGTGACCCACGGGAAGCTGACGGCAACCCTCAGTGGGGCCTCTTTGAGTAACAATGGTTCGGGAAGCATCACCGTTGCCGGTACGGCTGCCCAGGTGAATGCGGCGTTGGCGGGTTTAATCTATACCCCGAACGCCAACTATAACGGCTCCGATACCCTCACCATCTCCAGTACCGATTTGGCAAATACGGGCATGGGTGGATCCCTCAACACGATCAACAGCATTGCCATTACCATTAACTCAGTTAACGATGCCCCGGTCAACACCCTGCAATCGGCAATGGCCAGTTTGAACGAAGATTCCACCCAGATTTTCGATGCGGTTCATTCCAACCTGATCACGGTGAATGATTCCGTGGATACGGTACAAGCGAATGGGGTGGATAACCTCGCCACCACGGTGAGTGTGACCCATGGGACGCTGACGGCAACCCTCAGTGGGGCCTCTTTGACCAACAATGGTTCGGGAAGCATCACCATTGCCGGAACTGCGGCTCAGGTGAATGCGGCGTTGGCGGGTTTGATCTATACCCCGAACGCCAACTATAACGGCTCCGATACCCTGACCATATCCAGTACCGATTTGGCAAATACGGGTATGGGTGGATCCCTCACCACGACCAACAGCATTGCCATCACGGTAAACGCTGTCAACGATGCCCCGGTCAACACCCTGCAATCGGCAATGGCCAGTTTGAACGAAGATGGCACCCTTGTGTTTGATGCGGTTCATGCCAACCTGATCACAGTGAACGATTCCGCAGATACGGTACAAGCAAGTGGGGTGGACAACCTTGCCACCACGGTGAGTGTGACCCATGGGACGCTGACGGCAACCCTCAATGGGGCCACACTGACCAACAATGGTGCGGGAAGCATCACCATTGCCGGTACTGCGGCTCAGGTGAATGCGGCTTTGGCGGGTTTGATTTATACCCCGAACGCCGATTATAACGGCTCCGATACCCTGACTATTACCAGCAGCGATTTGGCAAATACGGGAATGGGTGGATCCCTCACCACAACCAACAGCATCGCCATCACGGTTAACGCTGTCAACGATGCCCCGGTCAACACCCTGCAAGCGGCTACGGTCAGTTTGAACGAAGATGGCACCCTTGTGTTTGATGCGGTTCATGCCAACCTGATCACGGTGGATGACAACTCCGATACGTCACAAGCGAATGGGGTGGATAGCCTCTCCACAACGGTGAGTGTGACCCATGGGACGCTGACGGCAACCCTCAGTGGGGCCACTTTGAGCAACAATGGTTCGGGAAGCATCACCATTGCCGGAACTGCGGCTCAGGTGAATGCGGCGTTGGCAGGTTTGATCTATACCCCGAACGCCAACTATAACGGCACCGATACCCTGACCATCTCCAGTACCGATTTGGCAAATACGGGAATGGGTGGCGTCCTCACCTCGACCAACAGCATCGCCATTACCGTTAACTCAGTTAACGATGCCCCTTCAGGTGCAAACAAGAGCATCACGATCTTGGAAGATTCCTCCTACACGTTTTCCATCGCCGATTTTGGTTTCACCGATCCGAAGGATAACCCAATAGATTCTTTCAACCGGGTTCTCATTACCACCTTGCCTGGTCAAGGGCAATTGACGGTAGGTGGCACACTCGTTTCAGCGGGTCATTACATCCCAGTGGCAGACATCACCTCCGGAAAACTCGCTTTTACCCCTGTTACGGATGCCAATGGCAACAACTACGCATCGTTCTCATTTCAGGTGGAAGATCAAGGTGGCACTAGCAATAACGGTGTCAACCTGGATCCTGTTCCTAAAATAATGAACATAAATATCAACAGTGTTAACGACCCACCCGTACTTTACGGCAAAGTGGCTGATTTTTCTGGCAAAGAATCGCAACCCTTTACCCTGAGTCTGCCTGCGGGATTGTTTACCGATTCCGATATAGGTAGTGATACCCTGACAGTGTCGGCCAGTCTCGCTGGCGGTTCCCCTCTTCCCAACGGGTTGAATTTTGATGCCAATACCATGGCTTTTCATGGTATGAACGCAGTTCCCGGTTCCTATCTCATCCGGATAACAGCAACTGATATGGCTGGTGCCAACGTTTCAACCGAGTTCAAAATGACGATTGCCTTCACGGATCTCCCTTTGAAATCGTCTTTGCAACCAATCAGTGACAGTAATGCTGGGAAATCGCGTGCCAGTGACAATACGAGTTCCAGTGACAATACTGCGATTGCCTCTGTCGTCAAGGTGAGTTCCCAGTTAGCGGCTGTCGCCCTGCCAGTGACAAGTGAGTTCAGCTCCTCCTCAGTTTTTGCCGCTCCCGTGATTGCCACTATTGAGGCTTCCCCTTATTCTGTTGCTGCGTCATCCGCACCTGCATCCGCCCTCACAGTCGTTAGTGGCCCTGCCGCTGTCAAAGATTTCGGAAGCAAACCGGACGCTGGGGGAGCAAGTTCCAAGAGCTTTGGGAACATGGCCACCACCAGTGTGATTCGGGAAGCACATGTTACCGATACCCATGCCGATAGCGGTTTGCCCACTTCAAGTTCTGCAAGCGGCTCCAGTGGATTGGTACCCTCTCCAAGCAATGCGCCCATTGCCGTGAAAGGATTCAGCGGTGGCTACGATGAAAAGGGGCCTTCGGTTGTGGTTCAAGGATTTTCAGATAGCGGTGCCGGAGGGGCGGCTGTTGGCGGATTTTCCGGCAGAAATGAATTGTTGGCTCCCGTCATCGTGCCAGGTTTTGGCGATAGTGGTGCTTCCAGGGACAATCTACAGGCTGCCAAAGGATTTGGGGACACCAGCACCCCTGTCGCGGGAACGGAATCGGGTCCGCTTTTGGAAAAATCCGGGAAGAATGCGGTTTCAAATGAGGAATTTGCAGGGGGGGCCGAAGAATTGCTCAAAAAGAATAAAGCCGTCAGCAGTCACTCCGATGGTGAAGGCGATATCGACCAACTCAATGAGCGTGCTGCAAAAAAAGCAACTGTTGAAGATAATACGGCTGATGGCGAAGAAATTGTCAAAAAATTATTTGGCAAACGCTCTTTTACGGCGCAGTTGCGACAATTTGGTCGTGTCGGTTTTCACGAGTCGAGCATGCGGATGCTTAAAGATTTGATAGAGAACCGACCCTCCCCTTGATGTTTTTTTTCAATTTCTCTGTGGAGTTGGTGCTGCGCAAGGACATTCAGGATTGGATAGGGGCATGCGTTTGAAAGGCTTCCTTCACGTCCCCTTTCCCATGAGGTGGGATCGAATCAAAGTCACCGTTTCCGCGGCGTCGTCAAAATCAAACGCCCCAACCTGACGTTGGAGTACCATCACCAAAGACTTAAGCTCACCTTCGCCACATCCTCGCCATAATGCTTCCGCCTGATCGATGGCGTCGGGATTGCGTTCCTGGATGAGTTTGGCCAACGCCGAACACAATTCCAGTAGCGTCTCCGTATTCAAGACTTCCCGCCTCTCCTCCCCGGACTCCCCTGGCAACGTCCCTTCCCTGCCACACCAGGACCGCAATGCCGACAAAAGCGGTGCCAGTGCTTGCTCCAGTTCTTCAACCATTGCCAAGGCTTGGAGATATTCACCCTGATTTATCCGCTCCTCTAACTGGCCGGCAACGGTAACAACCTGCCTGGCTCCCAAAGAGCCGGCAATGCCTCTCAGGGTATGCACCAACCGCTGTGCCACATCGTGATCCCCCCCTTCGTGCAAGGCCAGGCGCAAATCATGGGGATCATCGGCATGTTGCGCCAAGAAACCACATAACAACCGCGCTAACAACGAACGATTCCCCCCCAATCGGGCCAATGCCATCTCCATGTCCATTCCCGCGATCTGACCCGGCAACTCCTCCAATTCCGGCTGGACGGATTCCGCTTCCAGTGTTGATGCAACCGATAACGGTCCCAACCAAATTCCCAGGGTGTCATAGAGTTGCTGCGGATCGATGGGCTTGGCGATATAGGCGTTCATCCCGGCATCGGCAATTTTTTGCCGATCCTCGGCATTGGCCGTCATGGCCAGGATGGGGGGATGCTTGGCAAACCGTATATTCTCGCGAATCTTGCGTGCGGCGGTATAACCATCCATAACGGGCATTTGCACATCCATCAAGATGATGTCAAAAGTCCCGGTTTCCAGTTTGTCCAAGGCTTCCTGGCCATGGTTGACAACCTCTACCGTGATATGCAACTGCTGCAATAATTCACGGACAATCTGCTGATTGAGGGGATTGTCCTCCACCACCAAAATGTGTCCGCCACTTAATCGAGGCAGGGAATTCTCTTTTTGTACGTTTTCCGCTGCCGCAACCGGCCAACCCAAGGCCTCCAGGATTCCCTGGATCAACTGGGATGGGGTCACTGGTTGGGTCAACAGCCCATCAACCGCCGTCAGTTGCCCCAACGCAGGGCACTCCTGCATGGTTCCCGCGAGAAGTACGATGCGGGTTTGATGGTTGGTAACCCGGCGCAACTTTTCAGCCAGCTTCACGCCATTCCCATCGGGCAAATGGTCATCCACCAAGGCCAGATCCCAAGGTGATGCCAGCGTAGCTGCCCGCTCCAGAGTATCCTGACCATTGGCCACTCCACTGACCTCACACCCTGTTGCCACCAAGGTCTCGATCAACTCCCGGCGCGACTCATCCATGCCATGCACCACCAATAAGTGCAGAGTTTGCCATTGGGGTGGCAACACCATCTGTTGGGCACGCGTGGTATCCACCTTCTGCACCACCGTAAAGTAAAAGGTGCTTCCCATACCCGGCTGACTTTCCACCCACACCCGCCCCCGCATCATTTCCACCAACTGTTTGCAGATGGCCAAACCCAGGCCGGTTCCGCCATATTTTCTGGAGGTCGATGTATCGGCCTGGGAAAAGGGTTGAAATACCCGACTGAGTTCCGCGGGTGTCATGCCAACGCCGCTATCCTGTACCGCGCCTTGCAATACTACGTGGTCGGAGTGGCGAGTTTGGAGTGTTACGCTGATTTTCACCTGTCCCGAGGGGGTGAATTTAAGGGCATTATTGACCAGATTGATCAGTATTTGTCCCAGGCGCAGGGGATCGCCAATCAGATGGAGGGGAATAGCCGGATCACGCCAAAGGTAAAGCGGCAAGCCTTTTTCCTGCGCCTTGACCTGGGTAATGGCTACCAGTTGGCCAAGGACCTGATCGATGGAATAACCGATCGATTCCAGGGTCAAACGCCCGGCATCCATCTTGGAAATATCCAAGAGATCGTTGATGATGCGCAACAGGCTTTCCCCCGCCCCCTGAACCTTGGTCAGGTAATCTTTTTGCCGGGTATCAAGGGGAGTTTTCAGACACAATCCGGTCAAGCCCAGGATGGCGGTCATCGGTGTACGGAGTTCGTGGCTGATGTTGGCAATGAACTGGCTCTTGGCCTGGACCAGGTGCCGATCCCGATCCAGTTGCATCCAATAGGGCAAGAGCATGATCAACGATAAAAGCACGATGGAAACGATTGGGTAGAGGGGATCGAACAGCAGGCGCTGAACCAGGAACAACCAGTCCGCCAGTCCCAAAAGCCCAACTGCCAGTACCCCGTTGATGACAATCAACCAGCCGATTCGGGAACGTCGCATCAGCGTCCAGGCACCAAGCCACCAAACCAATAATCCCAACACAGTGGCTTCCAACTGCCAACCGGGTTGCAACAGGTAGGTTTTCTCGAATAATTGTTCCGCCAGTTGGACATGCCATTCAATCCCGGGAATGGTCCCACCAAGGGGCGTGGAGAGGGAATCAGCCAACCCTTCGGCGGTCACCCCGACAAAAACCAGGTGATCTTTGATCAAAGCGGCATCCACATCGTGCTTGAGAACTTCGACAAACGACAGATATCGGTCCGGATGCAACGGGCGATAATGCAATCCGATGCGGCCATCCGGGGCTGTGGGATAATAGGTCGGCCCCAGACTGATTCCTTTCAGGGACGGTCGTTCCCCACCCTCCCCCAAAACAGTATTCAGCTTAAATTGGGGCATCTCTTTGTAAACCCGGATGGCCTCGAAACTTAATACGGGATACAAAGCCCGCCTGACGCGTTGCACCAGATTGGCATAACGCAGGACACCGTCGTTATCGTTACCCTCCCGCTGAATGGCACCCTGTCCTTGGGCGACATCCTGGAATTGAACCAGCGAAGCGATACTTCCATCCTGGCGATTGAATATGCGGCGACCGTCACCTTGCAGGGATATGAATCCCGCCTTCTGCTGTGGAAGTGCCGAAAGTTTGTTGCTGTTGCTTGTTGTGAAACCAAGTACCGTGGGAATTTTTTGCATGCTGGTTGCCAGCATTTGATCGGGATCGGACATTTTTTTAAACAAAGAGTTACGTTGCCGGTTGGCGGGTATTATTTCGGCAAGGCTGGCGGGTGAGACGCGATCCGCTTCCGACAAAATGAGGTCAAACACGATGATTCGCGCCCCCAGTTCGTCCAGGCGATCCAGCAACGCGGCCAGACGGGTGCGCGGCCAAGGCCATTGACCATATTCCCGCATGCTGGGCTCGTCGATGGCCACCACCCGTATCGGGAGATGACCGGGGTATTGGCGAGGATCCTGACGTTGCATCCAGTCAAATGTCAGATTGCCAAGGATACGGTGCGGGGTGCTGTCCAATCCCGGCAGAATCACCAGAAACAATACGATGAGGGAAACCCACAGGGGCCAATGCGACAAAAAAAATGATACCTTGGTGAGAAACCGTCCCCAAACCAGACGACCGGGATTTTGCAGCATACGGTGGCTAAACGACAGCTTCATGACCCGACCCATGGCACCCGACATTGACCCAAAAACTGACGGGCTAATGAACCAGCAAAAAAAAACTCAGCCCCCCGGCAATGGCCCCGGACCTGGTGCCGGTGTGATCGATGGCGGGGGTGTTGTCGAGGGTGCCGGTGTTGTCGATGGAGGGGGTGTTGTCGAAGGTGCCGGCGTTGTTGTTGATGGAGGCGGTGTCGTCGAAGGTGCCGGTGTTGTTGTTGATGGAGGCGGTGTCGTCGAAGGTGCCGGTGTTGTTGTTGATGGGGGTGGTGTCGTCGAAGGTCCTTGACCCGGCAATGGCCCTTGACCCGGCAACGGCCCTTGACCCGGCAACGGGGACGGCGATGTATTTAACAATTTTTTTTGCAAATCCGGCATGACTCCCGGTGGTGCCGACCGCATCCCCGGGCCAGCGGCTCCCATGCCACCCATCCCCGGGACCATACCCATTCCCGGCATTCCCGCTCCCCCTGGCAATGAAGACGGGGAACCACCCGATGGCAACGGTCGTGGATCCATTCCCGACCCTGCAGCACCAGGGGGCGGGTTGCCACCCTTGTCACCCGGACCCGGTTTGGCGTTCTCCTGTCTGCCCATGGGGGTGCCACTCTGGCCGGATCCCATGATTTTGCCCAGGGAAAGCGCTTGTTGGGTGAGCTGCGGGGGAGCGCCTACCGATTGGACCACAGCGCTTTGACCCGCCGCAATACTTAAGACGCCCCCCTGGTTGTTCAAGGAGACCAATCCCTGAACCACTGTCACCTGGAGGGTTTTGTCCAAAGAGGCATAATATTCGGTTCCCCTGACACCCAGGGTACCCATTGAGGTATGTACCTGGAACTCTTCCGGTTCCCGTTTGCCAATCAATCCGGTCAGGGCATGGATGGCCCCGATCACCAAGCTGAACTGCCCGCGCAACCCTTTCTTCTCCTCGGGTGCGAACTTGTATTCGTCGATGGCGAAACGGGTATTGTCATACAAGGTCACAATCGCCTTGTCGGTGAATTGAATCTGTACCTCGCCGGCCTTGGTAACCACCGTATCGCCGGAAGAGAGGATATCGTTACGATTGAGCGGACGGGGAGCGTCGGCATGCGGTCTCTCAACCAGGACTTCCCCAACCGCTACCAGGACGCGTGCCGCCCGGGTGGGTATCCCCTCGGCTTGGGCACCCACCCCTGGCCAAAATAATGAAAAAAGACAACCCAGGAACAGGAATATCGGCTTGAGCGGGTCAGTGAATCCCATCGGCAAAATCCCATCGCAGGGCCAGATTTAACAAGGCGCGGTCGTAGTCATAGAGCGCCAGATTGGAGCGGTTGTCATAATAGCTCATGCTGGCAAGCAAATGCCATTGTTTGGCGTACTCCCAATCCAAAGTTGTGCCGAGGCTCCACACATGATCCAGCCGCTGATCGCTGTAGAGCAGATCATTGCCAGCATAGTCCTGTCGTTCGTAGGCGACAGTGCCCATGAGGGTCCATTGATCCTGCAAGCGATATTTGCCCGCGACATCCCCTCCCCATAGCGATTTGGTGACCTGTGGATAAGCGGCATCCTTGGCGGTTTCCTTGCCGAGGTGGCCGCCGTAGGACAACGTCAACCGGGGATCGAATGCTGCAACCTCGTGGGTGATACCCCCGACAACCCGCTGAATTTCATACGAGGCATAGTCGGGATAATGATCGTTGAGGTATTGAACATAACCCGTAAGCCCCGCCCCTTCCCCGAGTTCATGACGCCAGCTCGTTACCCCCCCCCAGTAAGAACGGTACAAACCATGCTCCAGGGTATACCCTTGGGAAAACCCTGCCAGTGTTGCTTTTTCCTTACCGGTGAGGAGTTCAACGCCCAACAGGCCAGTGAGATACCCCTCCTCCCGGTCCGTTCGCTTGGGAATGGCGCTATGACTCACGGAAAGCGCCCCAATGAGCTGGGTCTTTTCGGTCAGGGGCACACGCATGCCACCGATGCCCGATGCCGTTGTTACCCAGGCACCCTCTTTGGACAAGGTTCCCAAAGTGGTGGCGGTGGAAGACGAAATGCTGGGAATGATCAGGGTGATGGCACTTGGTCCGGCGTTGACATTGGTGTCATACCCTGAAGTGACTTGCACACTGCCGGTAAAACGAGCCGTCGAAGAATGTGTCGCCTGGGTATCGTCCCGCCGGTTCAAAGAGTCCTGCAATTGCTCTCGCATCTGTTGCAGCACTGTGGGTAAAGAGATATCACCCACCTGAAGCAAATGTTTTTTCGCTGTGTCGGGTTGTCCCAGTTTGACCATCACCCGGGCGGTCAGCAGATGGGCCTCACTTTGATGGGGATCAAGCATCAACACCCGTTCCAGGGCAAACGACGCCTGGTCATTCTGGCCGGTCTCCGCATAGGCCCACCCCAACAACAGGTCATATTTCGGCTCGCCCGCCCACTGCTCCTCCAATGCCAGCAAGCGTGGCAAAACCGTTTCCACCTGTCCTTGTTCCATCCCTTTGCGGAAGCTGTCCAAATCCGGCGGGTTTTCCCCCCCATGCGCCCCTTCGATGATCCCGCAGCAAACCGCACCGATTCCGACCAGATGTATCACCCGCCAATACCTACGGTTGAGTCGCCCACGCTGTGCATCGTGCCTCATGAAACCTCCCAACAGTTGCAAACCTTGGTTGGGAAATGAACGCAATAAGCAGGCCATTCAATCTTAAACTGGAGTATATTTTAGTCGGGTATTAAACCGCAACCAACGCGGGATACGTAGTTTTCCCGCGTCATTCCCGCGAAAGCGGGAATCCAGAAAGTCAGGGAAAGTAGGAAGGTTCTCTGGATCCCCGCTGAAGCCTGCCCTCGAATGCTTGAATCGGGGGCGGGGATGACAATAACTGCACATTCCAAGATAGCTGCGGTTTAGCGTTCCAACCATCTTCCAGGCTTTCGGCTCTGGTGCATCACGGCAAAAATAGTGACGGTGTCCTTATTGATACGAAAATGGCTTGCAGAAGTTCTTCCTCAGCCTCCGAGAGGAGTCTAGCGGTCAGTTTTGGCGACATGTTCCAGGCGTTCTCTGGCCTCGGTCCATGGGGAGCTGGTAGTGCGTCCCTCTTCAAGATCCAGGACGCGCCGACGCACTTCTTCCTTCCACGCATCCTCTACATAAGCGTCTTTCCCCTGGTCCAAACTCCGTAAAAGGCGTGCTGCAAGTTCTGCACGATCCTTTTCTGGTAACTGCATGGCTTGGCTTACTAATGTTTGACCTAAGGAAGGCATTGTTCAAACACTCCTGCAAGAAAACCCCCGGGGACCACTCCCAAGGATACCGTCAGCAGATTGTAGACAGTCCAAACCGAAGTGTCAAAACGGAGTCCAATTCTCTTTTACCACACCCCCTGTTGGAAGAATCCAATGGCTACCAGAACCAACAAAGTCAATCCGATGCCAATCAGCGTGAAACCCGCGACATGCGAGAGAATGACGGCCCGGCGGGATGGGGGCGGAACCAACCGCTCCTGGAGTCCACCCTCTTCGGTCAGGCGGCGGAACTCTTCGGGCCGTTCGTGTTGGAACTCCTCCAGCGACCATCCCCCCACGAACATGACAATGTCCAAGGGAAATTTTCCAGGCCGGAAGTGGTTGTTGAAAAAGTGGATCGAAAACAGTGTAACCACAGCCAGGAAGGCTTCCATGCCGTGGGCGATGGTGGCTACATTAAAGGCCCAACCGGGCAGGAAGCGGGCAAAAAAGGTGGGAAACCATAAAATGATCCCAGACGAACCGATCACTACGAGTCCCCAACCCACTGCCCAGTAATCGAATTTTTCCCAATAGGTCCAGCGGTCGAAGGCGGGCAGAGGTCCCTTGCCAAAAAACCATTTGAACATGCTCACCATGTCGGTCCAGTCTTTTTTTCTGGGCAACAGGGAATCCGGCCCGAACCAGACGAACGGTTTTTTTCGTTTAATGACCAGTTTATAGAACAGGGCGATAAAATGTCCCACCACGGCCAGGACAAACCCGACGGCGGCGACCCGATGCAGGAGAGCGGCGCGTTCCGGGCCACCCAAAAGTTGGGCGATCCGGGTTGCCCAGAGACTGCCGGAGAACATGGCCGTCATGCCGGTCGCGGTCAGGGTCATGACGGCAATCACCAACAGCCAGTGATTGACCCGCCACGGCCAGGTAAATCGCCGGACGTGTCTTTCCTCAATGCCAGGCACATGAATCCGTGGTTGAAGACCCAGGGCGGCGCGCTCCTGCCAGGAACGGTAAAACCACAACCCGGAATGGGTGTAGAAAAAAATCAACACCAAGGCGACCAGTCCCACCATGACCTTACCAGCGATCCACATTTCGGGATATTTCTTGAAGTCATGAGTCGTGCCGTGCGGACGAAAACTGGTAAAACTCTCAGTTGCCTCCTTGTGGCACTCACGACAGGCCTTGAGCTGGTTGTCCGGATGGGTCTTGGACCTGGGATCGTCGACCCGGCGTGTGTCATGGGGGGCGTGACAGTCGTAGCAACGGGCCGCAGTGCCACCCAGCCAGGAAAGTTGCCCATGGTAGGTGCCCAGATAACCGGCGAGTGCCTCCGCATGGCACTCGCCGCAATTTTCGGTAATCGAGCGGCGGACGGACAGACGCTTGGAGTCGTTGATTTGATGGGAGGAGTGGCAGTCGGCACAGACAGCGCTTTTCCCTTTCCAGGGGGTCTGCAGGGCGGCACCATGCACGGAATGGCGGTAGAGTTCCAAGGCCTTGGCGTGGCAGGCCCCGCAGGTCTGCGGGGAGGAGAGCCGATGGGTTGATGCGCGCCAATCATCGGAACGAAACACCTCGTGGGTGCCGTGACACGCCTTGCATTCGGCGTTCGCGCCTTTGCCCCCGTTCTTGCCGGGTTGGGCGTGAATGGAATCGCGATAGAAACCGGCGGCCCGGTTGGCGCGCGCCGGAGTGGGTGTAGCGTTGGGACTTAAACCCGACATGGCCAGACCTGCGTTGATCTGGGTCATGAGGGCAGGGGATTCTTTCTGTAGTGTCAGATGACATGAAAGGCAATCGACAGGCTGAAGCTCTCCTTTGGCGTGCGGCAGTCTGGTGATTTGCGCATGGCAGTCGAGACATTGCAGGCGGCCATGCACGCTGGTTCTGAATTGATCCTCGTCCACATGCAGGGGTTTTCTCTCCGTCTCCCCGTGGATGCCAATCGGGACGGCAAAACCCTTGTTGCCATGGCACTCCTGGCACTGCGTGTCTGGAATGACCGGAGCCGCATCGGCCCCGATCATACCTTGCAGAAAGAACGCGAACAAAATCCCCAGACACAGATTGATCACCCGTTGCATAACGATGCTCGACTCTTTGAGGCTGAGAGAGGACTATTTTTTGTTCTGTTGTCCCACGAACCAACGATGATGTTCAGAGTTGAGTACCTCATCCAACAGGGTTTGCACCTTGTTGGCGGCGGCTTCGTTCCCAGAATGCCTCGCCTTTTCGATGATTTCGCGAATTTCCGGTATCATCTCATTATAGAAACGTTGGGCAACCTCGAACAGCCCGTGCCAGTGGGCATAATCCGGCCCCATCATGGCAGCCCCGTGGCGGGCGCGGCGTCCCTCATGGTGCCACAACAGATACCAGGTCCACTCCAATTTTTCGTCAAATTCGGTCTTGGTGAGCAGTTTCTCCTCTTTCAGCGCCTTGATCAACTTGGCACCGGGAATGGCAAATTTGTCATTGTACAGACCGATGAAGGCATCCAGTTGTGCGTAGAAGTTGTCTGAAAAATTGCGTCCATGGCAAGAACCGCAGACGTTTTGCATCTCCTTGCGCCGTTCCAGCCAGGGTTTGACTGTTTTGCCCTGGCTGATGGCCTTGGCATCGATCTTTTGTGAAACTGGCGCCCGCATCTCCCAGGAGATGCGGGAACCGATGTCATGGGTGACAGGCAAATCCCGGGTAGCCGACATGTGACATGTGGCACAGGTCGGGGCCGCGCTGTAATCCTCGCCCACGATCCATTTCGAGGAGTTCAGATTCATCTTGTCGGTATTGGCAAAAAAGCTGATGCCATGCTTGGATTCCGCATAAATCTCTTTTTGTGGATGGTCAGGTCCCAGGTGACATTTTCCACAGGTATCCGGGTGCCGGGCCTGAGCAGCGGAAAAGGTGTGTCGGGAGTGACAGGCGGCGCATGTGCCCTTGGATCCATCCGGGTTGAGACGGCCAATGCCGGAGTTGGGCCAAGTGGCGGCATCCAGGGTACCATCCGAATTGACCTTGACTTCCGAGCCGTGGCATTGTTCGCATCCGCTTACCGCGTCCGGGGATTTGCCATGGAAGGTCTTGCCCCCCGCTACCACTTCCGCCAGCACGTTATCCAACGATCCCAGAATCTGGGCAGCGGTGGCGTGGTGACTGGCGTCGAACTCCTTGACCTGCGGACATCGGCCTGGAAATGTCATAAAAGCAGCGGTTTGAAATTGTTCTTCCCGCCTTTTCTTCCCATTTTCTTCATTTATTCTTTTATTTTTTCTTTCATTCGATAACTTTTTCCTTC
>PEAK01000084.1 GCA_002753515.1 Magnetococcales bacterium | reverse complement strand
GGCGATGGCGAAGGGGAAACACCCGATCCCATTCCGAACTCGGCAGTTAAGCCCTTCAGCGCTGATGATACTGCAACTTAAGTTGTGGGAAAGTAGGACACCGCCAGGAAGCTTTATTTAAGTCCCTCCGTGGGAAGCCCATCAGGAGAGTGGAGTTAGGTTTGTGAAAACCTTTTACGCAACTGCCGAGGAAATCAAACCAACCGTCAAGTGGTTTGTCATCGACGCTGAAAATCTGGTCCTGGGTCGTTTGGCTACCGAAGCGGCAAGAAGGCTGCGCGGTAAGCATAAGGCGATTTATACCCCAAGTATGGATACAGGCGATTATGTGATCATCGTCAATGCCGAGAAAGTCAAGTTGACGGGCAAAAAGCGAGAGGATAAGGTTTACTACTGGCACTCGCGTTATCCCGGCGGACTCAAGGCAAAGACAGTGCGGCATGAGCTTGAGGGTAGATTTCCTGAACGTGTCATATCCAGAGCGATCAAGGGGATGATGCCCAAAAATAAAATGGGCCGCCAAATGTTTAAAAAGCTCAAGGTTTATAAAGGTGCTGAGCATCCGCATGCGGCACAGACTCCGGAGTCTCTGGTTATTCGTGCTTCCGGGGCACAGAAATAAGATTCAAAAAACAAGGAATGCTCGGGTTGTTCCTGCGATGATGGATTGGGGAGCTTGAAAATATGTCGTTGAACAAGGCTACATATGCAACTGGTAAACGAAAGGAAGCGGTTGCCAGGGTATGGATCATGCCGGGAAGTGGCCGGGTTACCATAAATAAAAAGCCTATTGAGCAATATTTTGGACGTCCGGTATTGCAAATGGTGGTCAGGCAGCCTTTCCAGATAACGCAGACTGTAGATCGTTTTGATGTGGTGGTCACCACAGTGGGAGGCGGGAATTCTGGACAAGCTGGGGCTATTAAGCATGGCATATCCAAGGCGTTGACCTTGTACGATATCAGCTACCGTCCTGCGTTGAAGAAAGCCGGTTTCATCACCAGGGATTCCCGGGTGGTTGAGCGTAAAAAGTATGGCAAGCATAAGGCCCGGAAGAGTACGCAATACTCCAAGCGTTAAGGCTTTTTGGTCTTTGGGATTGGGTTTGTACTTTACTGGGTGGCGCAAGAGTGCTAGAGAAAAGGGAGGCTTGGCCTCTCTTTTTTTTGCGTTGCGTGAACAGGATAATTGATGTGAGCGGATTTGCATTATGACAATATCGGTAGGTATCCAAGGGGCGAGTGGCTATACGGGGGCGGAGCTGGTCCGTATTTTAACGGCGCATCCCGAGGTGGACATTGTTTTTGTCACATCGGAACGCTACGCCGGGCAGCCTATGGGTAAAATCTTTCCCCATCTGCTTTTGCGTGATGATTTAATCTGTCACCCGTTGCAAGATTTATCACGTTTATCCGATTGTCAGGTGGTGTTTTGCGCTCTTCCCCATGTGACTTCCATGAAGATTGTGCCGGAATTACTGCGCCATGATCTTAAAGTTATCGATTTGTCAGCAGATTTTCGATTAAGAGATCCAGAAGTCTATCAGGAATGGTACAAAACACCCCATTTGGCACCGGAATGGTTGTCGGAGGCGGTGTATGGTTTGCCTGAACTGTATCGTGAAAAGATAAAAAATGCCAAGCTGGTAGCCAATCCGGGTTGTTATCCCACATCGGTCATTTTGGCTTTGGCACCTTTATTGGCAAAGGGCGGACTGATTGATCCTGAGACTATTGTTATTGATAGTAAATCGGGGGTGAGTGGTGCGGGACGCTCGCCAACGGAGGGTAACCTGTTTGCCGAGTTGGCTGAAGGATTTCGTCCGTACGGCACAGGGTTTCATCGACATACACCGGAAATGGAACAAATATTGGGGGATCATTCTGGACAAAGGGTGCGGATTCGCTTTGCGCCACATCTGATACCGCAAAGCCGGGGCATGTTATCCACCTGTCACGTCCGTCCTTTGGAAAGAGCTGTTGAGAAACAAGGGATCGATTGGCAGAACCTTTTTGAAGAATTTTATCGTGATGAACATTTTGTACGGGTCCTGAAACCTGGGATGCTGCCAGCGACCAACCATGTTCGATCCTCCAACTATGCCCATGTGTCTGTGGTGGAGGATAGGCGTACCGGATGGTTAACTTTATTGTGCGCGATTGACAATCTGGTCAAGGGAGCGGCAGGGCAAGCCGTTCAAAATATGAATATTTTGTTTGGCTTGGATGAAAAAACGGGCTTGACGCAGTTGCCGGTATTTCCATAAATCAGTGATTATTGCTTTGCATGCCGTATTTTTGCGTTTAGAGTATCACGTGTGTTGCTTGAAGGTTGCGACAGGATGGTAGGGCAACGCGGATTGGGTATTGTGAATGATTCTGAAGAAATAAAAAACTTTTTTTACGAATTTTTTTGGCAGATTAACTTGCCAAGGGGGATCAAGTTTGGTAACTAGCAGGCTTTGGAGTTAGGATTTTGTTACTCGTCCATCAGGGAGTTTGAATCATGGCATTGATGATCAATGAAGATTGTACCAATTGTGATGTGTGTTTGCCGGAATGCCCGAATGAGGCTATTTCGGACGGGTCTGACGTGGACAGGGATATCTATTACATCCATCCCGATTTATGCACCGAGTGTGTGGGTGCTTTTGATGAGCCCCAGTGTGTTGAGGTTTGTCCGGTGGAATGTATTGTATCGGATCCTGAACACGAGGAATCCAAGGAAGAGCTGGAAGCAAAATATGAGGCTATCCATAGCTAAGGATTGCCTGGGTATGTCAACCCGGGATGGTGATCGGGTTCAGGTGCAAGCCAAGCGGTTGGTTGGATGGGGATGAGGGGCGTATGGCAACTGTACGCCCCTTTCCTTATGGATGGAAATTGTGTCACGGAAGGAATACAAAGTGCCCCAAAGCATGACCGGATATGGACAGGTTGAGGCGGCAGGGGATGATTTTAAAATTCTTTGGCGACTCAAATCAGTCAATCATCGTTATCTGGATCTTTCCTTGCGATTGCCGGAAGGAATGGAAATGCTGGAAAATGCAGCAGGTACGGTGCTGAAAGAATTTTTTCGCCGGGGTCATATTGACGGTTATCTGTCGTTGGGTGTCGAAGCGGGGGGGAGTGCCGCGTTAGAGCTGAATGAACCGTTGTTACACCATGTAATGGCTATGGAACAGCGTGTGCGGGCCATTGGTGGAACGATTTCCCGACCAGTCATGGATTTGGGGGATATCATGGTTTGGCCGGGGATGGTGCGCGAGCGCCGAGTGGATTGGGCCAGTCGTTGTAAGGATGGACGACTGGGTGAAGTGGTTTTGGATGTGTTGCGGCAAGCTGCTCAGACGCTTAAGGTGGCCAGGGAGGAGGAGGGGAGGCAAACAGCGTTGCTGTTGTCCCAACTATTGGCGGAGTTGCGGGGATTTCATGCAGAAGTGGTCAATCGCATCCCTGAACTGCGTGCAACAATGAAAGATCGGTTGCGATCAAAGATTGATGATTGGTTGACGAACCAGATCGATGAAGGAAGGTTTATGCAGGAATTGGCGGTGCAGTACAACCGAATGGATGTATCGGAAGAGTTGGGGCGGTTGCTGATGCACTGCCGGGAAGTTGATAAGGTCATGGAATTGGGTGATCCCATGGGGAGAAAGTTGGATTTTTTATGTCAGGAACTGGGTCGGGAAGCCAACACCTTATGCTCCAAATCACAGGATGGACATTTGTCGCGGTTGGGAGTAGAAATGAAAGTTGTCATTGAGAAAATGCGGGAGCAGGTGCAAAATTTGGAATAAATTAGAATATAATGATTATAAAGGGCACGAACCAAGATTAGAATTTGGAAGGTGATAGTCATGGATGAAATGAAACGGGGGCGGGGGTTCGTTCTGATCGTGACGGCGCCGTCCGGGGGCGGGAAGGGGGTGTTGTCGCGCTATCTGTTGGAATCTGTGGCAGATATCCGTTTTTCGGTGTCTACAACCACGCGAACGATACGCCCTGGGGAAGAGAATGGGGTGCATTATTTTTTTGTCGGAAAAAATATTTTTGAACAGATGATCAGCGACAATGCGTTTGTCGAATGGGCCGAAGTTTTTGGAAATTATTATGGGACTTCGCGCCAGGCGTTGTTAACCAGTCTCGAAGCCGGGCAGGATGTCATCCTGGATATCGATTGGCAAGGAGCCCGGCAAATTCGTTCGCAAATGCCTGACGATGTGGTTCAGGTGGCAATCGTGCCACCCAGTCGGGCGGAATTGCATCGCCGACTCGTCGCACGGGGTCAGGATGCCCCGGAAGTCATCGAAAAACGAATGGCAATGGCTGGACAGGAACTGTCGCATTGGCATGAGGCCGATTATGTGGTGATTAATGATCATCTGGAAATAGCTTGTGGGGACATGGTGGCCATTGTTCGCGCCGAACGTTTGAAACGTGGACGTATGGCACGCAGAGTTGAAAATATAGTGGCTCACTTTGGTGTCAGGGATGAAAAAGCTTTGCCGTAATACGGTGTTTGAGTATTTGGAATGTTTTGGCATCAAAACACATTGACATGGAGTAATAAAGATGGCCCGGGTAACTGTTGAAGATTGTTTGAAGGTCGTACCCAATCGCTTTGAGTTGGTGTTGCTGGCGGCCAAAAGGGCCAGGCAGTTGACGCATGGCCATGATACCGAATTATCCATGGATAATGATAAATTTACCGTTATCGCCTTGAGGGAAATTGAAAGCAATGCCGTTGATATCAAGGATTTAAGGGCGGAATTCACCAAGCCGGTTCAGGAAGAAATTGAAGATGAGGTCGAACCGGGGATTGCCGTTACCGAGGCCCGGGCTTTGTTGGCAGAAGCTACGGCCATGCCATTGGGTGATATGTCGGAAGATGGTTCGGATGGCGAAGGTGAGTCGGAAGAGACAGAGGCAGAGGACGTCGAATTGGATGACGATGATGAGGATGACGATGAGGAATCCTTTTTACCGACCGATGATTTTGAGGAAGATTTGGGCTTCGGAAACGATGATTTGTAATGGGTCGCACGGGTAGGGAGGCATCTCGGGATCCGTCCGGGGATTGTGCGATGTCTCTTGTTGCTTGATGGTAACCAGGCTCTAGATACGGAAAAACACGGCATGTGGTTGGAGCTGGTCAATAAAATTTTGGCCTATCACTCCAAGGCGGACCAAGTTCTTTTGGATCGTTTAGGTCGCTTCTTAGATGGATTTCCAAAGAAGACTGGAGAGTCGTCATGCCCTGGTATGGTTTCTTATCAGCCTGTCGAAGTGGCCAAGGTCCTGGTGGACCTGCGAATGGATACGGCGTCGATCGCAGCAGGGGTCTTGGTCGCTGGATTGGAATCAGGGGTGGTGACTCTGGAGCAGATCGGAGTCGATTATGGCGCCGATGTGGTTTTTCTCGTTGAAGGATTGGGCAAGATATCCCATATTTCAGCGAGAGCAAGCGTTGAAGCTAACGCGGAAGATTTACGCCGGATGATCTTGGCAATGGCCAAGGACATCCGCGTTATTTTAATTCGTTTGGCGATATGTCTACGGCGACTGCAACATGCGGTGGCTAACAGCATACCGGTCCAACAGCGTGCCACCGCAGAAATTCTGGATATCTATGCCCCCATCGCCCATCGACTGGGCATCTATTGGATAAAAAATGAGCTGGAAGATTTGGCTTTTCAGCTCCAAAACCCCGAAGCCTTTCATTATTTGAAAGATCAGGTGGCCAAACGCCGCAAAGGTGGGGAAAATGTGGTGCGCAAAGTGATCGCCCTTTTGCGCAACATGCTGAAAAAATACAAAATCGATGGCCAAGTGTTTGGTCGCGAAAAACATTTGTACTCTATCCAGGTCAAATTGCAATCCAAGGGCGTCGTATTGGAAGAGTTGTACGATGTTATCGGCTATCGCATATTGGTGAACAATCAGGCGGACTGCTATCGGGTGCTGGGCATGGTTCATAGCGAACTCAGGCCTATTCCCGGTCGCTTCAAGGATTATATCGCCTTGCCTAAAAGCAATGGCTATCAATCGTTGCATACAGTTGTTTTCGGGCCTTTTGGCAATCGCATAGAGGTACAGATCCGTACCAAGGCGATGCATGAGGTTGCCGAAAGCGGCGTTGCGGCTCATTGGAGCTATAAAGAGGGGGGATTGAGTACACGAGACGATTCCCAGGCAACGGGATATGCTTGGTTGAAGCGATTGCTTGAAGTTCATCAAAACGCGGATGACTCGGGACAGTTTTTGGACAACGTCAAGGTCGATCTATTTCCCGAGGAAATTTATCTCTTTACCCCAAAAGGAAAAATTATTACCCTCCCCCGGGGGGCAACACCCGTAGACTTTGCTTATGCAGTACATTCCGAGGTTGGCGATCATTGCCAGGGTGCCAAGGTGAATGGCCGATTGGTGCCATTGAAAACACCGTTGGCCACAGGGGACTCTGTGGATATCCTGACCGGGAAAAATCATGAACCCAATCCATCCTGGTTGCGTTTTGTGGTGACCGGGCGCGCTAAATATCGGATTAATCGTTGGATCAAACAACAAAATCGCGAACAGGCAATCGTTTTGGGCAAGGAAATCTTGCTGCGGGAGGCGCGCAAGGGAGGCGTGGGTAGCCAAGCGGTTAACGATAAAAAAATTCGCCAATGGGCTAACGATTTTGGCCTCAAAAATGGCGAGGAATTTTTGTATAAATTGGGAACTTCAACAATCACCCCAGGGGCGTTGGGACGACGCTTGTTTCCTCACTCAGAGGTCATACGGGAGGAAAAATCATCCGCTTCAAATAAAGGTGGCGGGGGGAAAGCGCGCTCTGCTGGGGATGCACGGGGTTCTTCGTTGCGTTTGGCGGGTCTTTTACCATTGATGGTGGTTTCCGTATCCCGATGTTGCAGTCCGGTACCTGGTGATTCCATTGTCGGTATTGTCCATTCGGGAAAAGGGATTGCCATTCATGCGGCTGGGTGTCCCAATCTGGAGGCAATGGCCAATCAACCGGAACGTTGGATCGAAGATATTGATTGGCCTGAGGTCTCTGAAAAAGCCTATGTGGCCAGGTTGCGGATTATGGCTCGCAATCGCAAGGATGTTATCAATCAGGTATCCCACGCCGTCTTGGGGGCGAAGAGCACCGTTGTCGAAATCAAGACTCAGGATCGCGATCGTGATCCCTTCGTTTTGATATGCGATGTGGAAGTGGCGGGTTTGGCGCAGCTCCATATGTTGGTTCAAGCTATTTCAGCGTTAAGTGCCGTACTCAATGTGGAACGTATCAAAGGATAAATCCATGCAAGGGGAGGGGGGATGAAAAATATTCATACTGAAAACGCTCCAGCGGCGGTGGGGCCCTATAGCCAGGCAGTGCGCGTTGGCGATTGGTTGTATCTATCGGCTCAGGTGGCCCTGGATCCAGCAACAGGAGTGCTGGTAGAGGGCTCGGTGACGACTCAGACACACCAGGTCATGAAAAATGTGGGTGCCGTGTTGCAGGCTGCGGGGGGAAAGTATGCCCACTTGGTGAAAACGACCCTCTATCTGGTGGACCTCACCCATTTTGCCGAGGTCAATGAAGTGTATGCCCACTACGTTCAAACACCCTATCCGGCTCGGGCAACACTCGGGGTGGCCGCTTTGCCGAAAGGTTCTTGGGTTGCCCTGGATGGCGTCGCTTGGCTGGGTAGTTGAATCCTGGCGGAAAATAGTGCCTTGCAGAAGAGGGGGCTGATACGTTGCTTGGGAGATGGGTAATGAAAACACGGATGATAACTACCGGGCTATATCTGGGTGTCGGTTTGTTATGGTCGGGAGAGGCGGGGGCAGCGCTTTATTGTGCCGTTGATTGGAATGGTCGACGTTGCCAATTTGTCGATTTGGCATCATGTCAACAGGCGGTTGGGGCACAGGGGAGTTGCGTGTTGAATCGTGAGGAATTGATGGCACCCAAAGGAGGTGCGCCCTTTTGCCTCGCAGAACCACGGCAGACAGAGTGCCTTTATAACGATCAAGAGGCCTGCGAAAAAGTAGCCGCTCCCCGTAAGGCAACGTGCATCGCCAATCCTAATGTGAATCGGGACGGTGCTGCAACAATTCCAGATGCTGCGTCCGGTGGCTCGGAAAGAGACGATCCAAGGAAAGGTCACAAATACCTTCCCAGTCCCGATTATTTTCCAGCTCCAGGACGACGTTGACGAAAATGAAAATAAAAAAAAGGGTGGCAAACTTCGCCACCCTTTTTTGTCATACGGCAAACTTTTGAATCAGAACGTCATCTTGAGACCAGCTTGGGCATAGTAAGCAGTATCGCTGGTGACCGCAGCCGGTGCACCATTCGCCTTTGTCGGGCTGGCAATACCGGATTCCAGGCTCAGAGTGGTATCTTTTTGGATCTGAGTGGAGAGGAGCAAGCTGCCACCGACTGCCGATTTGAAATTATCCCCAGACATCGTCTTGGTGACTTGGGCATAGTCGATCATCGGGTTGATGGTCCAACCAGCCGATTTGATCTTCAAGCCAGCACCAATGCCGGACATGTTTTCGCTGGCGGCAGTCCAGTTGGTATTTCCACCACCCGGTGACGTAAGACCACCACCACCGGCTGAAGCTGCGAAGATATTCAACAATTTGATGCCGCCCACACCCTTTTGATCCCAGGTGGTCGACCACACCATGTTGTCATTGGTGATGTTGTCGAAATTCTTGGAAGCCATGAAGCCGTAGGCATTCCATTCACCAAAGCCGGTGTTGCCATTCAAACGCAATGCGGCCAAGGCACCGGAAGAGGTCAATTGGTTGTTCAGCTTGGCACCCGTGGTGTTGTTCTTGAGGTCGTAGCCACTCTCGTAAATGACGGTACCAACCGCATTGACATAGCCGAGCTTGCCACTCAAGGTCAAGGCTGCCCACAGGTTGTTGGAATCATAGCAATTAGTGGTTGTGCAAGCACCGTTCAAGGCATTCTGGAAGCTGGAAACCTTGCCGATATCCGCATAGGCCAGGGTGGCATTGTAATCGGCCATGCCCGCTTTACCGAACACGCTCAGGGCATACAGGTTGGCATCATCTTGAGCTGCGCCAAAATTGGTATTATTCGCAGCGGTACCCATGGCGGTGCCTTCATTGATGCGAATGTCACCGGCAACAACGGTCACGTTGCCAAACGTCTTGGAGAGCAACAGACCACCGAACGAAGAAACGTCTTCACCAACGAGGATACCATCGTTGAGGGTGATGGGCATGTTACCAAACTTGATACCCACGCCCCATGCTTCCGTTTCCAACCATGCTTGGCGGATTTCCCAGAAATTGGCGGAAGATCCGTTGTTGGTGGAGGGGGAGACCCTGTTCCATGCGCCCATGCTGGGATTGGCGGTGCCCATGATGTCGGACACGTTGCCGAGGTCCGCACCTTCAACCGTGTTGCTGTCCAACACCCGGACCACCATGTGGGCATGGCTCTTTTCAGAGGCGACCATGTCCATATTCAACTGAATACGTTGGACATAGCGCTCGCCTTCACTCTGGACAGCGGTCTCTTTGACGAAGTTGTTGTCATAGATCTGCCAACGGCCTTGGTAGTAGCCACCCAATTTGACTTCACCGGCATTCGCCAGGGGGGCCCAGGCTGCAGCGGCCAGAGCGGCTGCACCGAGAATTAACGTCTTTTTCATGTTTCTCTCCTTGTTATAGAGAACCTGCTTCCAGAAGTTTGGAAACGTCGTCTGTGACATTTATACAATGGTGAACCGGTCTGGTGTCAATGTTTAATTTGCAACACCCTGTTGCCGATCCGCAACAATCCCGTGGTAAAGCCTTATAGATGAATCGTCGTAGCCAAGTCAAGAAAAAAATGTACGGACACCCATTTTCTTGTGGTGGGCAAGTTGGCAATGTTATGTGTCTGATGCCACCGTGTCCATCTGGATTCGAGCAGTTTTTGTTGCCCTTGGCGCTATATAATGCAACCAGGGGGCCAGTTTTGATTAATAGCGAAAAAACGCAGTAAGTATATGAAAATATACAAATAAATTTCTGTGACACTGTTGCTGGAATACCCACACTGTCATTTTTTTGCTACACCCGGGGTCGGGTGTTGCTTTCTTGCCATTCACTTATTGCGACAAATGGCGTAGGATGGGGGGAGCTGACAATCGTTAGGACCGGTTGGTTGTCAATCGATTGTCAGGGTACCACGGTTACCATCGAGGAGGTTGAAGGGGGAAGGTTGAAATCATGGCTACGGATAATGAAACCGTCATACTGTCTGCGGAGCAGACCTTGTCAACCTTGGATCAATTGGCGATGCGGCTGGCCAAGACGATAACCCGTCCGGAGAAGCGGGTGGTTGTTGGGATACGTCGGGGTGGGGCGGTGGTGGCGCAGCTATTATGTGACCGCTTGAACCGATTGTTGGATAGGGAGTTGCCGTTGGGATTCCTCGATATTTCGTTTTATCGGGATGATTTGAACACCGTTGGCCCCAATCCGGTGGTGGCACCTACGGATCTGGCCATGGATATCGATGACAAGCGCATCGTACTGGTGGACGATGTCTTGTTCACTGGGCGAACTATTCGTGCTGGACTCAACGCATTGTTTGATTATGGTCGTCCAGAATTGGTGGATCTGCTGGTTTTGGTGGATCGTGGCTGTCGGCAGCTGCCGATCCAACCCGATTTCGCCGGGTTGATCATGAAGGCGAGCAGGGATGAAAAGGTCAAGCTGGTGCAGAGTCCTGAGGGGTGGAAGGTGGTGTTGAAACACATCAAACCGGCGTCATAATTTCGACGCTTCGTTATGGGTGCGGGTATAAGCTATTCACGGGTCGGCACGATGAAATCCAATCTTTGGAATCGTAAGCATCTGCTAAGCATGCGGGATATTGGCCGGGGGGAAATCCTCTCCATTCTGGAAACTGCCGCTTCGTTTCGCGAGGTCAATCATCGCGACATCAAAAAAGTTCCGACATTGCGTGGCAAGACCATCATCAACCTGTTCTATGAAAATTCCACCCGCACCCGCACCTCGTTTGAACTGGCGGGTAAAAGAATGTCCGCTGATGTGATCAACATGAGTGTGGCTTCCAGTTCGGTCAAAAAGGGGGAAACCTTGATCGACACCCTGGCCACATTGCAAGCGATGAATCCGGATGTGGTGGTTGTCCGCCACTCCGAGTCCGGAGCGCAGGAATTCTTGGCCAGGAACCTGAATGCCGCCATTATCAATGCCGGGGATGGCCGGCATGCCCATCCCACCCAGGCATTGTTGGACATCCTGACCATCCACGATCACCTTCCCATCATGGGTCGTGAAGATTTTCAGGGCTTGAAGGTGGCCATTTGCGGGGATGTCCTGCATTCGCGGGTTGCCCGGTCCAATGCCCAGGGTTTGGCAACCATGGGGGCGGAGGTCCGTTTCGTCGGCCCCCCCACCCTGATACCGGCTAAAGTCGAGGAGGCGTTCAACGTCAAGGTGTACCATCAGATGGATGAAGGGATTCAAGGGGTTGATGTGGTCATGATGCTCCGTTTGCAGCAGGAGCGTATGGCCAAGGCATACATCCCCAGCATTCGGGAATATTTCCATTATTGGGGGTTGACCCGGAAGCGCTTGGCGCTGGCGGCGGATACGGCTATCGTCATGCATCCCGGTCCCATGAACCGGGGGGTTGAGATCGCCTCGGAAGTGGCCGATGATTTGGAACGTTCGGTGATCCTGGAGCAGGTGGCCAATGGTTTGGCCATTCGCATGGCGGTTTTGTACCGTTTGTGTACCCCGCAATCGAGGAGTTGAGGCCATGGAAATGGGACAATGCCTGTTGATCAAGGGGGGCCGGGTGGTGGATCCGGCCAACAACCTGGATGAAACGGCAGATGTATTGATCGCTGACGGGGTGATCGTCCAAGTGGGTCGCCCGGAGGTTCCCGGGAATTGTCGCATTATCCATGCGGATGGTCTGGTGGTGGCCCCAGGGCTCGTGGATATGCACGTGCATTTGCGCGAACCGGGTTATGAATATAAAGGGACCATCGCCAGTGGTACCCGGAGTGCGGCGGCGGGTGGGGTGACATCGGTGGCCGCCATGCCGAATACCCGACCGGTGACGGACGATCCCAGCGTGGTGGGTCACGTCCTCGATAAGGCTCGTGTCGGCGGTGTGGTCAATGTCTATCCCATCGGTGCCATCACCAAGGGCCTTCTCGGCGTGGAGCTGAGTGAATTCGGTTTGATGCTCGAGGCGGGATGTGTGGCTTTTTCCGATGATGGGGCGACGGTGGCGGATACCGGGGTGATGCGCCGTGCGTTGGAATATGCCCGGGGATTTGGTGCCTTGATCATTCAGCACGCAGAGGATCCGAGTTTGGTGTCGGGGGGCTGTATGAACGAAGGGGTGACATCCAGTCGTCTCGGATTGCCGGGAATACCGGTGGAGTCGGAATCCATCATGGTGGATCGCGATATCCGCCTGGTCCAGTTGACCGGCGGTCGGTATCATGTGGCCCACCTGTCCGCCGCCGGCGCATTGGAAGCCGTGGCCGGGGCCCAGGCCAAAGGCTTGCCAGTGACCTGCGAGGTGGCCCCCCACCATTTTTCGTTGACGGATGAGGCGGTGAATGGCTACGACACCTATGCCAAAATGGCCCCACCCCTGCGCAGTGAACATGATCGCAACGCCTTATTGGAAGGCTTGGCGCGTGGAATCGTCTCCGCCATCGCCACCGATCACGCACCCCACGACGAAGAAAGCAAAAAAGTGGAATTTTGTTGTGCCGCCAACGGCGTTGTCGGTTTGGAAACCTTGCTCCCCATCAGTCTGGAATTGGTTTCCGGTGGCGTTGTGACCCTTTCCCAATGTTTGGCACTCATGACATGCAAACCCGCCCGACTTTTGGGGATCAACCGTGGGGTGCTGACCCCTGGTTTCCCTGCGGACCTGGTTCTGTTCGATATGATGGAGGCATGGCAGATCGATTCCGGCAAATTTCACGGCAGTGCGCGAAATACCCCCTTCAATGGCCGCAAAGTGCGGGGTCGCGTTAAAAAAACCCTCGTGGCCGGGAAAATTGTTTTTGAAGAGGGCCAGTGAGTCTTTCCATCCCCCCACTCAGGTACTGTGCCCGGATCCTCGATAACCGTTCCTTGGGCGGTGCCCTGTTTCACCTGGTCCTTGGCGTTCCCCCCATTGCAACCCTTGCACAGCCGGGCCATTTCCTGCAATTGGATTGTCACCCCTCTTTAACATTGCCCCGACCGTTTTCCATCATGGGTGTCGACGGTGACAAGGGAACGGTGGATATTTTTTATCAGGTGGTGGGGGCGGGTACCGCATACATGTCCCGGTGGCAACCGGGTCAGGAGGCCTGGGTGTTGGGACCACTGGGATCCTGCTTCACGATGCCACCGCATGGCGTTCCGGCACTGTTGGTGGCGGGTGGTGTTGGCCTGGCCCCACTGCGCTTCCTGGCCCATGGGTTACGTCGGGCCGGTGTCCAGGTGACGTTGCTTTGGGGTCTGGAAGCCCAAACCATCCCTTTCGCCACCGTTCCCGCCCTTCTTGGCGTTGCAGGGGAACCGGTGCCGGCTCCCCTGGCGCTTCAGATGGAAGAGGAGGCCGGCATTGCCACACGCCTGGCATCCATGTCTCAAAGGGACGGCTTCTATCACGGCTTGGTGAGCGACCTCCTGGAAAAAGTGATTGCGGCAGGGGGTGGGAACCCTCACCTTTACGTGTGTGGTCCTACCGCTATGATGGCTGCGGTTCAGTCCGTGGCGAAAACGTGGGGATTGCAGGGGGAGGTTTCGCTGGAAAGTCACATGGCATGTGGTTTTGGTGGTTGTGCAGGGTGCGTGGTGCCGGTTGCCACACCGGATGTGGGAGTTGGGGCGTGGCATTACGTTAAATGTTGTACTGAGGGGCCGGTTTTGCCCCTGGGTCAGGTTTTGTGGAATCCTTCAGGGGCACAACAACAGTGACCGCAACATAATAAGGGGAAAGAGATCATGTCTCTCAGGCGTATCTTTTTGCTGATATCGGTTGGCATGGCGGTTTCGGTTGTCGGTGGGACGGGATGGACGGTCGCGGCAGAAAAGGAGAAAAATTCTTTCCGACAGCCGGCTTATATCAGCAATGCGTACTTTTCTGATAAAATGGTGGAACAGGGGAACGCGGTTCAGCCGACATCGATTGTCAAAGCTCTGAAATCGCGTGTCCGGGGGGTTTCGGGCTATTTCATCCTTGATCTGGTTCTGACGAGTTCGGGATCGCACCATTTCAAAGTCAATATTATGGATCGCAAAGGGGAAAAAGTCACCGATCTCGACTTTCCACCGGTCCAGGCGCGTCAGGACGATACGTTGCCCCTTTACACGGCTGCGGGGGGGTTGTCGGGGACGTTTTATCCCGGGCTATGGTTTTTTAAGGTAAATGATCAGCTCAATGGTGGGGTTTGGGACCATCTCGGTACTTTTTCCATCATGATCATTGGGGCCGATGCCGAAAAGAGCGGTAACGGTGCCGGTGAGAACGAGGGAAAAACGATGCAGAACGAGAAAGACAAGCCGTTGTAAAGGTGGGGAATGATCTCCCTTCAATGAGCGGTTGGGGTGGAGGTCTCGGACTTACTTGCCCTGGGGCGTGGCTTGATGTAGGATCTGTCGGGGTTGTGTGAAGGTGCTGATGATTGTCGATTCATAGGCTATGGCAAGAGGAATCACCGTACCAGGGTTCCCAGGCGGATTTACCGGGGTGTAGCGCAGTCTGGTAGCGCATCGGCTTTGGGAGCCGAGGGCCGGAGGTTCAAATCCTCTCACCCCGACCATCCAACAGGCGCATGGTTCCGGGCGTTTTTGTTATGACGGTAATCAGGATCGGTTTTTCTTTGTGCCCTTTGCCAGCGCTCGTGGCTCAACCGGACAGAGCAACGGCCTTCTAAGCCGTGGGTTGCAGGTTCGAGTCCTGCCGGGCGCACCAGATCCCCGGTATGGGGCTCGTGATGGGGGGCCGCAAGTGTTTCAGTTCGTGGAGGCTTCCTTATAGATGTTATGGCGGACGTAGCTCAGTTGGTAGAGCCCCGGATTGTGATTCCGGTTGTCGCGGGTTCAAGCCCCGTCGTTCGCCCCAAATAAAACAAAGACTTACGGTCACTCTCAAGGTGGCCGTTTTTGTTCCAGCAAGCAAATAGCAAGCAATTGGAACGATTTCGGATTCACTTGCCGGGCTTCTATTGTAAGGCGAGAATTCAAATGACACCGATTGAGGTTTTGAATGAGATTTTTGTAGCTGGAATGAAACTGAAAATCAGTGTGATCGGTGTTTAAAATTCTCCCTCACTTTCTTTTTGGTGGGAAAGAGAGTGAGATATTCAGCTTGGATACGGGCAACTTTGCATACCCCGTCATGATTGATTCCGCCACCCTGGGGCATCAGAGGCCAAAGAAGGGTATTTGAAGTCCTACGGCAATGCCCATCGATTGGGCAGGGTGTTGTCGAAAAAATCTGGGGAATTGATTGACACCAGGGAATAGGTAGCCATTGCCTCCCCGCGCGGGGCCGGCGGCTGCTTTGGAGCCATTGGGAACGCGGTCCGACTCCAGACAGCCCACCTACAAACTCCAGGGTACCATCAAATAGCTGGTAAAGAAACACACATTCAACAAGAAGCCCGTGCCCCCCGCGCGAGGCTGGCGACCGCAGGGAGTCACCGGGACGCGGCCCGACTCGATGCGCTCCATTTTGACGCAAGGGTATCGCATGGTTGGCACTCATTTCAATGTTGAAATGCATAGCATCGAAGTGGTGCAGGATATGCTCAGGCGAATGCGTGAGCGTAACCATATGCGGACATCGGCCTGGAAATGTCATAAAAGCAGCGGTTTGAAATTGTTCTTCCCGCCTTTTCTTCCCATTTTCTTCATTTATTCTTTTATTTTTTCTTTCATTCGATAACTTTTTCCTTC
>PEAK01000083.1 GCA_002753515.1 Magnetococcales bacterium | reverse complement strand
ATTTGTTCAGGTCGGGCTTTGCCTTCCTGAAAAACCTCAATGGTCTTGCACCACGCAACTTGTTGCGTATCGTTGATTTCACCGAGATACAAGACCTGCCGCTGAACATGTCGGTTTCCTTGGAGGCGCCGATTTTCCACGATGCTCCAGTAGCGATGAATTTTGCCGTCCTTGCGGCGAATTTTTGATCGAAGAAACATGCTACCGATTTTTCCGGATAATCTTATCCGGGTCAAACAGGTAGGTCGGCACCACAAAACAATTGAAGACTTTTTGGAAATATTAACCGTTGATATACCTTTATTTTTTTGTCCGGATACCAGGAAATTTTTCTATGTCGGGAGTCGAATCGCGAAAGACGGGTTAAGGTCAAACTTCTTGAGTGTGATCAAGAACTTTACGTTTTGGCACGCAGTGATGGCCGAGTGGACAAGGAGCGAGGCATGCGCCGTCGACGTTTGAAGAAAGCTTTGGAAGCGTCTTGGTGAACTGCAACTTCAGAAATTATCGCGAGATGATCTTCTTCTCAAACTTGGTGCTGCCAAAAAGGAAGCGGGTCGATCATACAACCTGGTTATTATAAAGCTTCCAGAAAAAGAAGAAGAAGTTTCACCAGAGACGTTTACATTTTGTCTAGACCGCAAACGGTTGCGCAAGGCACGCCGCCGGGAAGGCAGTTACCTACTACGAACCAATCTCCGTAACACGGACCCATCGCTACTTTGGAGCCACTATATACAACTTACTGAAATTGAACAGGTGTTCAAGGAGTTAAAAGGAGATCTGGCGGTTCGTCCCGTCTATCACCAGTTGGATAATCGCATCGAAGCCCACATTTTTGTGGCTTTTATTGCCTACTGCCTCCAGGTTACTCTCAAGCAACGACTACGCGCCTTGGCTCCTGGGCTAGCACCTCGGGCAGTGTTTGAAAAATTTGCCGCCATCCAGATGGTGGACGTACACTTGCCCACCACAGATGGTCGGCACATCACTCTATCGCGTTACACACAGCCTGAAAAAGACCAGCTCATTTTGTTGCAACAAATGCACATGGACTTACCGGCCCAGCCACCACCAAAAATCTCAGTGAATACTATCCAGGCTCGTTAAACCAATCCATCCCCTGTGGTGCCGACCTTTGTCTGCCATATCTCAAAAAATCAATAGGTTAGGATATTCAATCTGGTCGAATTGCGAAAGATGGGCTAGCGGTACCGTACCGCCATGGCCGTCGGGCTGACGGATCTCTCCTGGAGCGTGATGGAACTGCTGAGCTGTCAACTTCTGGGAACTGGAGGACTGCCAAGCCACCATGAATAAAACCACGGCAGGTCACCAAGAAATTCCTTTACCTTCACACTATGATACGCCGACGCACTAATGCCACCGCCGCCATGAAGCTCGCTGTTGCATAGCAGGCGATCACCGCCAGATGAATAACGATATCACTCGGCATCAAGCCGTTAGCCACCGGTCGCAGCAATGCCACCACATGGGTCAAGGGCATCAAGGTCACCAATGTCTGAATCCAAACCGGCAGGGAATCGACAGGATAAAACACCCCGCAAAAGAGAAACATGGGAGTGGTCACCAGGGTGAAATAGTAAAGGAAAAAATCGTAACTCGGGGAAATAGCGGTCATCACCATGGCCATGGCCCCGAAAGCCAATCCTGAAAAGGCCACGATCGCCAATACCACGAACACCATGTTCCAGGAAAAAGCCCCCAAGGGGAGCCCCACGATAAAAATGGCAACCCCCGAAATCAAAGAGTGCGTCGCCGCCCAGGCGATTTCCCCCGCCACCACATCGGCAACGGTCAAAGGGGTCGCCAACATGGCATGAAACGTATACTGCCGGGTCATGCGCGTGAAACCACCGTAGATGGCTTCAAAGGTGGCTGTATTCATGCTGTTGGCGGCAAGGATACCCGAAGCGACATACACCATATAGTCCATGTCGCCAATGGAACCGACAAAACGCCCCAAACCATACCCCAGACCCAGTAAATACAAAAACGGCTCACCCAAACTGCCCGCCAAAGAGGCCGGTGCCGTTTTTTTCCACACCATGACGTGCCGCCACCAAACCTGGACAAACCGCCGCGAAGGAAAAATGCCATGTGTAGTCAACGAAATACCCATTACCTTGAGCATGGTCACTCCTTAAGCTCATGTCCGGTCAGTCGTAAGAACACATCCTCCAGATTTGCCGGTCGCAACAGGCAGGAATACCCCGATCGCTCCAACACACGTTGGCGCACCGGTTCCAGCCGATCTCCATGCACATACAACGAATCCCCCACCCGCTCCAAACGGCCCGGAAGATCGCCAAACACCTCCAAACTGGAAAAACCTGTCCGGCTCCATATTTCCAATACTTCCGGCTCCACATGCCGGGCAATCAGTTCCTCAGGGCTTCCCTGGTCAAGAATCCGACCGTTGTTCAGGATTAACAGCCGATCACACAACCGCGCCGCCTCTTCCATGTAATGGGTCGTCAGCAACAAGGTGACACCACTCTCTTTCAGTTTGGCCAAGCGTTGCCAAATCAGGTGTCGCGCCTGCGGATCGAGACCCGTGGTCGGCTCGTCGAGAATGACCATTTTCGGCTGGGCGATCAAGGCCCTGGCAATCACCAACCGGCGCATCATGCCACCTGACAGAATGCGTACCGGCGTAGCACCGCGATCACTCAACTGGGCAAATTCCAACAACTGGTCAATACGCTCCCGACGCAACTCTGCCGTCAAGCCAAAATAGCGACCATAAATCTCCAAGTTTTCCCGAACCGCCAGATCAGGATCCAGATTATTTTCCTGCGGGACAATCCCCAATTGTTGCGCAATCCATGGATCTTCTGGTACCACATCACGCCCCAATACCTCCAAGCGCCCCGAATCCCTCGGGGTCATGCCGACAATCATACGCATCGTGGTACTTTTGCCAGCCCCGTTCGGACCCAGGAAACCAAAACATTCCCCATGGCGAACTTCAAAATCAATCGCATCCACCACCACCCGTTCCCCATAGCGCTTGGCCAGCCGGGATGCAAAAATAATCGTTGGTTGCATGCTCTCGTAAGCCTTTAACAGTTGCAGAGCTGAAAAATACCCGTATCTTGGTAGTATGGGCCGTGTTAATCAATGGTCGTCCTGGGAATTTCCATCAACCAATTCCGACTAGACTGGATGCTACACTATGGCCAAACTTCTCAACAGCGCACAAATGCGGGAAACTGACCGGCGGACCATCGAAGAATTGGGTCTGCCCGGTATGGTTCTCATGGAAAATGCCGGTCAGGGGGTGGTGCAAGTCCTGAAAGCCAAACTGACCGATTGGGCGCAACGTCGCGCCCTGATCCTCGCCGGATCCGGTAACAATGGCGGCGATGGCTTCGTGGTAGCACGCCGACTGCTGCAGGATGGCCTCATGACGTCGGTTCTGCTCTTTGCACGTGCCAACACCCTCAAAGGAGACGCCGCTACCAATCACCAAATTTACCGCCGCCTGGGGGGACGCGTGGTGGAAATCGTCGAACCCGGGGACCTCGACACCCTGCCCAGTCGCCTGGGCCACGCGGGAGTCATCATTGACGCCCTATTTGGCACCGGTCTCATGCGTCCCATCACAGGGGTCATCGCCACCGCCATCACCATGGCCAACCAGGCCGGCAAACCCATTCTCGCCGTCGATATCCCCTCCGGCGTCAACGCCGATAACGGTCGCATCCTGGGCACAGCCATCCAAGCCACCTGGACCGTCACCTTCGCCGCCGAAAAAATCGGTCATCGCCTCTACCCGGGTGCCGAACAATGCGGGGAAGTGTGTCTCATCGATATCGGTATCCCCGCCACGTACCTGAACCATCCCCAACATGTCATCGCCCGCAACCTGCCCCGGGATCTCACCATACCCCCTCGTCCGAAAAACAGCCACAAAGGTCATTTCGGCCACTTGTTCATCATCGCCGGTTCCGTGGGCAAAGAGGGTGCTGCCGCCCTCACCGCCCTGGGGGCGCACGCCGCCGGCCCCGGACTCGTTACCGTTGCCACGCCCGGCGTTGCCCAACCCGTTGTCGCTACCAAACTTTTGGAGGCCATGACCCTTCCCCTGCCCGATGATCGTGTCGCCTGTCTGAGTCCCAAGGCCCTCACCACACTCCTCAATCACCCCATCCGCCCCGCTGTCGTCGCCATTGGACCCGGCCTCGGCGATGGCGACGGCACCTCAGCCGTTGTCAGAGGCCTCCTGGATCATTGGCCCGATATCCCCCTGGTCATTGATGCCGATGGTCTCAATGCCATGGCCCACGAACCCCAACGAAAATTGCCCGCAAGCCGAACCGCGCCCACCATCCTGACCCCACATCCCGGGGAAATGGCCCGACTCCTGGGCCAATCCATCGCCTCCATCCAGGAAGATCGGCTGCATGCCGCAAAAACCCTGGCCATGGAACTTCGCAGTTGGGTCGTTCTCAAGGGAGCCGACAGCATTATTGCCGCCCCCGATGGTCGCCAGTGGATCAACGACAGCGGCAATTCCGGCTTGGCCGCTGGTGGCAGTGGCGACATCCTCACCGGAGTGATCGCCGGACTTCTGGCCAGGGGATGGCCCGTGGAGAGCGCCGTGCGCGCTGGAGTCCATGTCCATGGTCTGGCAGCGGAAGAAGCCGCCACGGCATTCGGAGGGGCACCCGGGCTCAAAGCTGGCGAACTGCCCCCCTTTCTTCGTCGCGCCATTAACCAACTGGGTTAACCGATGGAACAACGATGCTTTGGCGCCACGGGATGCCATCTTTCGGTGTTCACCCTGGGTACCATGCGTTTTCTCAACGGCTGGGATGAACCCCATGATGTCCTACCCGAAGACTCTCTGGAAAATGCCCACGGCATTATCCAGGCAGCCGTCAGGGCCGGTATCAACCACATTGAAACCGCCCGAGGTTATGGCAAAAGCGAACGTCTCATCGGGCGGGTACTCCCGCACCTCGACACCCCTCGTGACCAGTTGTTTATCACCACCAAAGCCCCGCCCACCGAAACAGCCCTGGAAATGCGGCATCAGTTGGACGATTCCCTGGAACGGATGGGATTGGACCGGGTAGACCTGTTTGCCCTGCATGGGCTCAATAATTTGGAACGCTTCCAACTGGCCATCCGCCCCGGGGGATGCTTGGCAGCCCTGGAACAGGCACGCAACGAAGGAGTGATCGGTGCCATCGGCTTTTCCAGCCATGCACCCCTTCCTTTGCTCCTGGCGATCATGGCCACCAAAGCCTTCGCCTTTGTCAATCTCCATTATAATTTTTTCCGCCAGGAAAATCGCGCCGCGGTCGATTTGGCCGAATCCATGAACATGGGGCTTTTTATCATCTCCCCCAACGAAAAGGGGGGGTTGCTCTACGATCCACCACCCTATTTATCCAAACTCACCCATCCCTTGCACCCGGTCCATTTCAACGAACGCTGGTTGCTCTCGCAACCCCAGGTCCACACGTTGAGCGTGGGCTTAAGCATGCCAGAGCATGTGGATATCCACTTGCAATCCCTGAAACACCATCCCTATTGGGGTGCCGACGAACGCCGCATTCAAGCCCATCTGACACAGGCTTTGGCAAAATCCCCGTTACAACGTTGTGGTCCATGCCGCTGTTGCCTGCCCTGCCCGGTCAAAATCGACATACCAACGGTCCTGCGCTTGAAACATTTACAAGACACCCTGGAGATGGGTTCTTTTGCCCGCTTTCGCTATGACATGATGCAACCCGACGATCATTGGATCCCGGGGGCCCGGGGCAATGTGTGTACCCGTTGCGGGGATTGCCTGCCCCGCTGTCCGCAACAATTGAACATTCCCGATCTGATGCACCAAGCTCATCAACAATTTTCCCGATGATCCTGTTTTTTTATGTCCGATGAAGAGACCAAACTCCCCCCTGATCGTGACGCCTTGATCCGTTTCAGTCGTTTCAAGTTACACGGGCGTAAAAAAGGGATCCTCAAGCGCGGCGAAAGCGACTGGCTACCGGGACGCCTGCAACAATTGCATCCCGCATGGGATGTATCGCGGGATGAAACCTTACATCGATGGGGTGCCAACCCGGAAACCTCCCGGTTATGGTTGGAAATCGGCTTCGGCAACGGAGAAACCTTGACCCATCTGGCAAGCCATTATTCCGAGGATCGCTTTATCGGGGTGGATGTCTTTTTAGAAGGTATTTCCGCTTTGTTACGCCGGATGGAACGCTGCAATCTTGCCAATATCGCCCTGGAAAGCGGCAATATTGTCGAATTATTGGAAACAAAAAACATTGTTGGGCTTTTTGATCGGGTGATGATCAATTTTCCCGATCCGTGGCCGAAAAAACGCCACCATAAACGCCGGTTGATCCAAAAAGACTTTTTGCATCTCCTGGCCACAGCCATGCGAACGGGAGGTATTCTAACACTTGCCACCGACTGGCCGGAATATGGTGAATGGATGTTGGATCACTTGGAAACCCACCTCTCCTTCAGCAATTTGTACGGCCCCCGCCAAGCGGCACCAGAGCCATCCTTCTGGCTGCCGACCCGGTTTCAACAAAAAGGGGAAGCGGCTGGACGCCCTATTTTGCACATTGCTTATCGGCGGATTTGAAGTGTGTTGCTCCGGGTTTTCTGGAAACGGAAAGTTTGGGATATACTTCCTACAGAATGAACCGGCTCAAATCTTCGTTCTCAGCTAAATCTTTGAGTTGCTGCTGAACATAATCCGCCGTGATCTCAAAATGTTCCCCACGTCGGTCCGGGGATGTAAAAGACAAGTCATCCAGAAGTTTTTCCAAAACAGTATGCAGGCGCCGAGCACCGATATTTTCCGTGGTCTCATTAACCTGGGCAGCAATTTCGGCGATAGCGCGTATGGACTCGTCGGTAAAGTGGAGTGTCACTCCTTCGGTGGCCAAAAGCGCCGTATACTGCCGGGTCAGGGCATTTTCTGGCTCGGTGAGAATGCGGATAAATTCTTCAGCCCCCAGGTTGTCCAGTTCTACCCGGATAGGAAGGCGTCCCTGGAGTTCCGGCAAAAGATCGGAAGGTTTGGCAAGCTGAAAAGCCCCGGATGCAATAAACAAGATATGATCGGTCTTGACCATACCATGTTTGGTGGAAACGGTCGTCCCCTCTACCAATGGCAGCAGGTCACGCTGTACCCCTTCCCGGGAAACATCGCCGCCACGCATTTCGGTACCACGGCTGCACACCTTATCCAACTCATCCAAAAAAACGATACCTGACTGTTCCACCCGTTCCAGGGCGGTGCGTCGGCACCGATCACGATCCACCAGTTTTGCTGCCTCCTCATCGACCAGCAGTACCAGGGCCTCCTTGACGGTCACTTTGCGATTGCGTGCCCGGCCACCACCCAGCAACCCGCCCAGCATTTCCTGAATATTGATCCCCTCCATGCCGCCATGCGGGGTAAAAACCTCCAAAGTGGGACCGGTACGTGGTTCTCTGATCTCAATCTCAATTTCCCGGTCATCCAGGCGACCCTCCCGTAGCATTTTGCGAAATTTTTGTCGGGTCTGAGAATCTTCGGAAGCTCGACGTCCTGCATTGGCATCATCGCCGTCAGTACCCAACAAGGATCCGAGAGGGCCCTGGGATTGCGCTGTTGGAAGTAAAATGCTCAGAATCTTTTCCTCAGCCAAATCCTCGGCTTGTCTGCGATTTTCCACTTTGGATTGTTCGGTCACCATTTTGACCGCCATTTCCATCAAATCGCGGATGATGGATTCCACATCCCGTCCCACATAGCCCACTTCAGTAAATTTGGTGGCTTCCACCTTGATAAAAGGGGCATCAGACAGTTTGGCCAGACGACGGGCAATCTCCGTTTTACCCACCCCGGTAGGACCGATCATGAGAATATTTTTGGGGAATACTTCCTCCCGCAGGATCGGGTCCAGTTGCTGCCGCCGCCAACGGTTGCGCAACGCAATGGCAACTGCCCTTTTGGCATCATTTTGCCCTATGATATACCGGTTGAGTTCTGATACGATTTCGCGTGGGGTAAATTCGGACATCTACAACTCTTCAATCACAAGGTTGGTGTTGGTATAAACGCATAAAGAGGCGGCGATTTTTAAAGACTCTTCGGTAATTTGGCGTGCCGAGAGCTGGGTATGGCCCAAAAGGGCCCGTGCAGCCGATTGGGCGTAGGGACCGCCGGAACCGATGGCAATCAAACCATCTTCCGGTTCCAATACGTCACCGGTGCCCGATACCAGCAGGCTGGTGCCCCGGTCTGCCACGACCAGCATGGCCTCCAAACGCCGAAGCATTCGGTCTGTTCGCCAATCTTTGGCCAACTCTACCGCCGAACGGGTCAGGTTACCCCCATGCTTGCTCAACTTGGACTCAAAACGTTCAAACAAGGTGAAAGCGTCGGCGGTTGCGCCGGCGAAACCGGCCAAAACAGATCCGTCCCGCATGGTGCGTACCTTGCGGGCGTTGGCCTTGACCACAAGATTACCCATGGTGACCTGGCCATCGCCACCCATAACGACGGACTCTCCCCGACGCACCGACAAAATGGTGGTTGCTTCAAACATATACTATCCCTTCTTGACTCCAAAGGTCCAACCGGGTACCAGAATGGTGCGTGCTTTAGCAACAAAATGCAAGGTCTTCAAACGTTGGGAGATACACCTGTGACAGACCATCCTGGATTCCCCATGGAAACCTATTTACCTTCGTTGCACCTAACCCAGCCCCATTCTTGCGGTTATCTCCCAGCGCATGATGCCGCTACGTTGTTTGTGGATCCTTCCTGGCCCATGGACTCAGAGCTTTATGGATGGTTGTTACAACAAGGGTTTCGCCGGAGTGGTTCCCATGTCTATCGTCCATTTTGTGACCATTGTCGGGAGTGTGTTCCGGTTCGCCTGCCCGTCAATCAATTCCGGCCCCAACGCACCCAGAAACGGATACTGGCTAAAAATCGTGACGTGACAGTATCCCTTCATCCCGCATCTTACAATGAGGAACGGTTTGCCCTCTACACCCATTATCTCACAATTCGTCATGCTGATGGACCCATGGCTACCCCGTCACCAAGCGATTTTTGCGATTTTCTCCTGTGCGATTGGGGAGAAACCCAATTTGTCGAATTTCGCCTTCGCCAGCGGTTGGTAGCCGTTGCGGTCATGGATGTTTTACCCGATGCCCTATCGGCGGCCTACACCTTTTATGATCCGACCCAGTTTCACCGCAGCCTTGGTTCCCTGGCGATTTTGTGGCAGATCACCCATGCTGTCCAGCAGCAGTTGACCTGGCTCTATCTGGGTTATTGGATTAAAGATTGCCGAAAAATGACCTATAAATCCCGTTTCCGGCCCTTGGAAGGGTACATTATGCACCAATGGGGCCCGTTGGTGTGAGAACACGCATTTTTCATTGACGATCCGGTCTGAAAAACTCAATAGTATAGACAACCTCTGGTGATCATTCAGGTTTACTATAACAATCACCCCTGCATTCCATGCCCGAATCATTCTATCGCCGTTTTCTTGAACATCGATCCGAGGCCCACTGCTTGCGATCGTTGCGCTCTGTGGGGCCCAGCACCTGCGGTACAACCCGCCTGAAAGATCAGACTCTTCTTAATTTTTCTTCCAACAACTACATGGGTTTGGCCGATCATCCCGCCCTGATCGCTCGTGCCAACGAATGGACATCCGTCTGGGGTACCGGTGCAACCGCCTCTCGTCTGGTATGCGGCACCATGGAACTTTTTGAACAAATCGAACGAAAACTGGCAGCAGGAAAGGGATATGAAGCGGCTTTGATATTTAATTCAGGCTTCCAGGCCAACAGCTCATTGCTGGCCTCATTGCTGGATCCGGCTCTCCTCAAATCGGCACCCCTGGTATTTTCGGACAGGCTCAATCATGCCTCCATGCATCATGGGATTCGCGTTGCGGGAGTTCGGCAGATCCGTTACCGTCATAATGATTTAAACCATCTCGAACACCTGTTACTTGAGTATCGCCACCATTCCAACCCCAAATTTATCCTTTCGGAAACGGTATTCAGCATGGATGGGGATCGCGCCGATGTCGCTGGTCTCCTGGATCTTAAAACCCGATTCCAGGCCTTTCTCTACCTTGATGAAGCCCATGCCGTGGGTGTTCTGGGCAAAAATGGATTCGGTCTGGCAGCCGACTTTCCCGGGCAGGCTGATCTGGTCATGGGAACTTTCAGCAAGGCACTCGGTGGATTTGGCGCATATGCGGTCTGCTCGCAATCCCTGCGCGATTTTTTTATCAACCACTGCGCTGGTTTCATCTACGCCACCGCCCTTCCACCCGGCGTCCTGGGTGCCATGGATGCCAGTCTGGATTTGTTGCCCACCCTGGAACCCCAACGACACAGGTTGCTGCAAAAAAGTCAGGAGTTCCGTCTGCACCTGCAATCCCTTGGGCTGAATTGCGGCACTTCTTCAACCCAGATCATCCCCCTTATTCTGGGTTCGGCAAGCCAAACCTTGGCTCTATCCCGCCACCTGGAAACCCACGCCGGAATCATGGCCATTGCTGTGCGCCCCCCAACCGTGCCACAAGGGGCCAGTCGCATCCGTTTTTCTCTCTCCGCCGCTCATAACGATCAGGCCTTGCAACAGCTCGCCCAGGCCATAACTCACTGGAAAGAGTTTTAGCAACCATGCCAACAACACCAACCTTATTGTGCGTCCACGGTTGGGGCTTTGGTCCCGGTTTTTGGCGCCCCTTGCTCCGCCACCTGGGCGACTGGAAATCCCAAACCATTGATTTGGGATTTTTTGGACCGCCACGCCTGGAAATCATTGGCAACGGTCCCTGGATTGGCATGGGCCATTCTACGGGATTCTTGTGGATCCTCAAACACCTGAACCAGGAACCCTTGCATTCCCGTTGTTTGGGGCTTGTCTCCCTGATGGGATTTTCCCGGTTTGTCCGGGGGAATGACTTTCCCCATGGCGTCGATCGCCGTATCCTGACCGGCATGCAACGCGAGTTGGGCAACGATAGCAATCAGGTATTGGATCGGTTCATGGCGTTGGGTGGGGTCAACCGACCCATGGCCGGGGTACGCGCCCAGGGAAATGAGCAATCCTTGGCTATGGGGTTACATTGGTTGCAAACCTGGGACGAACGCGTGACCCTCAATCAGTGGACCCATCCCTGGCTTGCCCTGGCCCATCGGGATGATGGCATCGTTACTGAAAAAATGACTTTGGATTGTTTCGGCCATTTGCCACCCGTTGCTGCTGGAGGTTTGCAATGGTTGGAAGCGGATAATCGGGAAAGGGGCCATTTTTTGCCGCTCCTGACGGAACCTCATTCCTATGCTGCCACCATCAACACTTTTCTTGGCAACCATTTTTCATGAAAAGACCAAATCCTGTTCGTAGCGCTTTTAATCGCGCCCGGGAGTATGAACTCCAGGCTCGCATACAGGCACATGTGGCCAAAAAATTGGCTCAAGGTCTCCATTCCATCGACTCCCATACCCCCATTCTTGGACTCGAACTGGGTTGCGGTACCGGGTTCCTGAGTCGGCTCATTCTCCAGCAATTGCCTGAATCCCAATGGCTTTTGACCGATATCGCCCCCGTCATGATCCACCGTGCGCGGGAAAATCTGCAATGTGTCCCTGGAGCGAAAAGAAATTTTCTCGTCATGGATGCCGAATTCCCTTGTCTGCGGACCTCCTTTGATATGATTACCGCAAGTCTGGTATTCCAGTGGCTGCGACAACCCGTGAGTAGTATACCCTCTTTGTTCCGTCTGCTCACACCCCAAGGGCGGCTCCTGTTCGCCACCCTGGGACCGGACACTTTCCGGGAATGGCGAACTTTGTGCGAACAAAACCAGGTTCCCTGCGGCTTGCATCTTTATCCAGATAAAAATTTTTGGCATGACTTGGCTGTCCGGCATGGGATGGAACTGACTTTTTCGGATGAATATGTACAGGAGGTCTACCCTTCTCCGATGGCATTTCTCAAACAATTAAAGGCAATCGGTGCCAATACCCCGGTTCCAGGCCACAAGCCCGTTGCCCCGGGGGTTTTACGGCACCTGCTCGTTTCAGCGACTACTGCCAATCAATCCTTTACTGTCACGCATCATGTCTATTTCGGGACCTTCAGCCACCGACCATGAGCTGATTTCATAGTCAGATCCGTCCACCGTTATCCAACAAGAAAGAGTATAAGGCGCCGTGAACCAAGATCCTCAAGCCACCGACCCGTTTCTGCACTCTCTGACACAGGCCGTTCTCTCCGGTGTTTCCCCCTCCAGGGAACAAGCGATACGCATTCTCAACGACCCTGACATTGCCTTGCTGCCACTCTTGCACGCGGCTTTTCAGGTGCGACATCGTTATTTCGGACTGGGAGTCCGGGTGCATATTCTCAACAATGTCCAAAACGGTTATTGTCCCGAGGATTGTAATTATTGTGCCCAAGCCAAGAACAGCCAAGCCCCTATTGAAAAATATACGCTCAAATCCGATGAGGAAATTCTCCAGGGGGCGGAAAAATCATACCAAAGCGGTGCTTATCGATATTGCATCGTTCTTTCTGGTCGTCAGCCCCCCCCGGCTCGGGTGGAACACATGGCGAGGCTGGTACGCAAAATCAAGGAATCCTGGCCCGTGGAGGTTTGCCTGTCGGCAGGATTCCTGGATCGCGATACCGCTCGCAAACTGAAAGAGGCTGGTTTGGATCGTTATAATCACAACCTGAATACAGCCGAATCCCATTATGGCAGCATTTGCAGTACGCATTCCTATGCCGAGCGCGTCAGTACTCTTGAAGCCGCTCGTCACGAAGGGTTGGAGATATGCAGCGGTATCATCATCGGTATGGGGGAAACTGCCGATGACATTGTAACTGTCGCCATGAAGCTGAGAGAACTGAATGCCCGCTCCATTCCGGTCAATTTTTATGTTCATGTCCCGGGATCGCAGTTGGGACCACGCAATGACCTGACACCACAGCGGTGTCTGCGGGCCCTGGCGCTGTTCCGTTTCATGAATCCCGATGCGGAGGTCAGGGCTGCTGGGGGGCGTGAGGCCAATCTCGGTGCCATGGAAGTGTTGGCGCTTTATCCTGCCAACTCATTGTTCAGCGAGGGGTATCTCAATGTTGGTGGTCACGGTATGGAAAAAACAAAGAAAATGATCGAAGATGCTGGTTTCTGGGTCGAAAGCGTCGAACAAAAGGACTGATCATGGATTTTATACGACACACTGTTGAAAATTGCAGGGTGCTGATGGTATAATTCCCTAAAAGTTTTAGCCTGAATATGGGTATCACGAATAACAGCTTATCAGGAAATTCACTCGACATCATCTTTGAAGTTCACATTCAAGATCTTTAAGAAACCAAGGTATTCTTTGGGGGGAGCGCCATGATTTCCCTGGATGTTCGGATGGTGGTAACCGCGTTGCTCGTCCTGGTTACCGGTTGTTCCAAGTCCGATGAATCGCCTGAGGGGACGCAAGCGAATGTCATAGAGCGAGTAGAAATTGAAAATCAAAGTGTTTTTTCCTTTTTGAAAGGATTAATCCTCAGTTACTTCGAAAGCGTGACATCCAGCGAAAATCTTTTTGAGCAGGAACCCTTGGCGGAAGATATATTGCGTCAGGAAATTCCTCCTGAAAAATTAAAGCAGTACGATCAAGAGCGTGCCCTCGAAAAGGCCAGGTTTTTGCAGAAAAGTGCGGCGGCGGCAGGACTTGAGCTTAAGGGTTCTTCCCAGGGTAGCGGCCAAAACATACGCGAAATGGGAAAAAAATTTGGTCTTTCCGAGGCCCGTATTGTCGAGCTGGAAGCCATGGCCGCTGCCAATGCAGCAAAAAAAGCCACCGGCAGCCGTCCCGATGCCCGGCAATCGGCACCTTCCGATAAAACAACCACACCCGTTCCAGCCAACCAGGCTCTGGAACGGGCATTGTTGAAGAGTCAATCTTCTGCGACGAATCAATCCATGGAAATGCAGGAAATTGTTAATCGTCGTAACCAACGACTGCATGAAGCTTCCCAGGTTGCCCCAGCCCCATGAAAACGTGGGCGCAAGGGTATTTTGTCACCGGAACCGACACCGATGTTGGTAAAAGTATCGCCTCGGCTTGGTTGATGTTGCGATTGGAGGCTGATTATTGGAAGCCGGTGCAATCGGGATCGTTGGAAAACACCGATACACGGATTGTTCAAGTGTTGACCGGACTTGAGGCAAGTCGTTTTCACCCTTCAACCTTCTGCCTGTCGCAACCCCTTTCCCCACACGAATCGGCCAGGCGGGACGGCATTGCCATTTCCCTGGATGATTTTTCATTACCTCCTTGCCACCGGCCTTTGGTGGTTGAAGGTGCTGGTGGCCTTTTAGTTCCTTTAAATGATCGGCATTTCATGATCGATCTGATCGTGCGTCTGAACCTGCCGGTTATTTTGGTTGCCAGGACCACCCTGGGGACTATCAATCACACCCTGCTCAGCCTCGAAGCCCTGTGCTCGCGAAACATTCCAGTGCAGGGGGTTATCCTGAACGGACCCGATAACCCTGCCAATTTCAACGCCATCCGTAACTTCGGAAAGATCCCCATACTGGCGCATATTCCAACTTTGCGGTCATTGAACAGCACAACTCTGGCGCAAATTCATCCTTTGGAATCAATCGGCTAGTTGCGAAGTTGTTCCACCTTCTCGATTTGCCGGATGATCAGGTTTGCCATATTGTCCGGAGTAAACTTTGGAATGAAGTCGTTGGCACCGGCACTGGCCGCTTTCTCCTCATTGGACTTATTGCTCAGGGAGCTGTGTACAGAGAGGAAAATATTATTTAATTTTGGGTTTGCTTTCACTTTTCGAGTGAAAGTGAAACCATCCATGACAGGCATTTCGATGTCGGTAAAAATCAGGGTAAAGGGACATTTGCCTTGTGAATCGATGGAACTTTCCAGGAGTTCCAGGGCTTTTGGGGCGCTGGTCACGACAGTGTGGGCAATTCCCATCTGTGACAGGACCAGTCGGGTCAGCTCGCATGCCGCTTTGGAGTCGTCTACGGCGAGGATATGATGTTTTTCGGTGGGCAGACGCTTGACATGGGCAATAGCCGCATCGGAAATTTTTGTTTCAATACCAATAATATCGTGCAATATTTTTTCTACGTCCAGCAATTGAATGGGCTGATTCTGGTGCCAGGTCATGGCGGTCAGGCAGCTTGATTCGTAGATTTCCCCTTCTGGCTTGATGATATCGTCCCAACTTTTGGTGATCAGGATTTTGGGCTCTTTGACCATCAAACCCTGGGTGGTGTTGCTGTATTCGCAAACCAGGACATAGCTGATGGTTTTGGCATAATCAATGGGGACCATACCCAAATATTCACCGATGTCGATCAGGGTGATGGGGTGGTCACGAAAATTGATCTCCCCTTTCACGTTGGGATGGGAATTCGGGATTTTGGTAATGAGTTTCGGAGTTTCAATAATTTCAATAATTTTAAATACATTGAGTCCATAGGTCTGGTCGTCGGAGAGCAGGAAGGTCAGCATTTCAAATTCGTTGCTCATCGCCAGATTGGAACGCTGATTGATTTCCTGGAAGAGCTGATCTTGAGTCATGGTGCCTCCTCTCGGTGAACGCAAGGGATGGGATTGTGGAAAGAGAGTCATCGATGATAGACCCCATCTTGGAATCCACCATCCTATACCGGATTTAATCCCCTTGTCAGTAAAAATGGGGAACGTGTCGGCTGCTGATTCAGTATCTGGTCATGAGATTGCTCATGGCCGTGATGTTATCCATGTCCTTGAGTGCATGGAAGTGCGCATGGCCAATTATTACAAATAGCAATACATAAATATTATAAATTATAAGCTGTTAAGCCGCAGCTATCTTGGGATGTGTAGTTATTGTCATCCTCGCCCCCGATTAAAGCATTCGAGGGCAGGCTTCAGCGGGGATCCAGAGGACTTTCCTACCTCCCCTGACTTTCTGGATTCCCGCTTTCGCGGGAATGACACTGGAAAACTACGTTTCCCGTGTTGGTTGCGGTTTAA
>PEAK01000082.1 GCA_002753515.1 Magnetococcales bacterium | reverse complement strand
CAATAAATTTCCGCCTACCGCTTCCCTTCAGAAGCAGCGCGGTATTTTTCCATAGTTCCTGAACCTCTACATTACATTTCTCCGTTGATGAATAATTGGAAAAATTTTAACAAATTCAGAGAATATTGGCCAGGGGGAATGGGATATTTTATTTTTTCCGCGAGCCTAAAATTCACGCGTGCAAATTTTCAAAAAGTCACGGACAACAGAGAGGAAGAGAGGGTATTGGGCCGTTTTTGGGCTTTTGGCCGGACTTCCTGCACGAGGTGCAGGAGTGGGATTTTTTTGGGTGTCTCGTAACCATTGGTTTCATTGGATTTTTTGAGACAAAAAATGCCGCTTAGGTGAGCGGCATTGGAGTGGATAATTTCTTGGAATTGTAAATTGGTGGAGCCAGGCGGGATCGAACCGCCGACCTCTTGAATGCCATTCAAGCGCTCTCCCATCTGAGCTATGGCCCCATGGCTGGGGAATATGCTTGCCTTAATCGAAATTGTCAAGATTTTTTTCTCAGGGGGGATTTTTTGCGGGGAATGGTGATCGGGAAGGCATGGGCATCCTTTGTCTGGAGCGGCCTAGCGGGTCAACAAAGCTGAATTGACGGGTAGAGACGCCCCAGTTTGATCCTCGCATCCTGGGTCGTGAACTGCCAATTCACCTTGCAGTCCCTCCGATTGCGCTCTGTTTCCCACGCGGAAACTTCCCTGTCCAGCGTCTCTTTATCAGGAATCCGCCGGTCCAAACACTGACCACTGAGAACGCTTAACTCTATTTCCGCCATATTCAACCAGCTACCGTGTTTCGGTGTATAATGGATCTCAAGACGATCCAGTATCCTGCGTGCTTCCGCCGGTGCAAACGCTTGATACAATGACGCTGGCTTGTGTGTGTTCAGGTTGTCCATCACAAGGACAATCTTGTCGGCGTCAGGATAGTAATTATCAACAACATCACGAATTACATGAGCAAAATCAATTGCCGTCCTGCTGTAAGTACTCTTGACATGCCGTATCCCTGAAAGTTGTTAATAAATCATGAACATGTTGGCCGTTCCATTCCGCTCGTACTCATAATCGAATCTCTCATTTTGACCCGGTCTCGCTGGAGTCGGTTGTCGCGTTTCCTTCACCAGTTGCTTGAGGATCTCATCAAAACAGACTACAGGTCGCTGCGGATCGTAGGGTCGTTTGTAGACAGCAATCATGTCCTCCATGGCGCACACAAATTCTGCATCAGCTATTGGCGGAATTACCAATTTCTCTTTAAATAATGGTTTAAGTTCGTTTTTTTTTAGAACGAGACGAACATACTCCGATGTGATGCTGTCTACCACATTTAATTCAACCAACTTGTCCGCTAACAGATTCAGCGTCCATCGTTTTCGACCTTCCGGTGGGGTACTACACGCCAACACGGTTAATTTTGCCTCCTGCTCCCCATCCAGTTTCCGAAACTGGCGTCCTTAGGGTTTCTTTCGATACAAGGCTCCATCATACCCGGTTTCAACAAACCCCTGCCGAACACGGTGGATGGTCGACAAACTGGTATCCAGAGCCTCTCGTATTTTTTCATCCGACCAACCTGGGCCGTCATCACCTTCGTCCGCCTTGAGCAAGATCCTGGCATGCAGAAGAACGGATGCTGCTGCTCGGCCCTTACTGATTGATTCCTCCAACCTCTCCCGCTCTATCAGCGTCAGACGTACCACATACTTGATCATGTCACACACTCCCGCTCGAGTCCCCTGGAGCGGGGAGTGTAACAGATTAACGAAAGCCTGTCAGGTCAGATTTGTTGGCCCACTAGCAGCATTTTTTTTGTGTTGGAGGATTTACAGGCCCGGGATGGATGACTATGATTCGTGTGGGGCGCTTGGACTGAGGGCTTTCGCCATGTCGGGATGTGTTTTTCGGGTCTGAATGCGCTGTGGGCATATAGTCCGGCAATTTGCCATTATGATCGGCCACCCCCAACCACGACAGGTTCCATGCTTATCAAGTTGAGCGCTATCTTGCCCGTTTTACTCCTGTTATTGGGAGGGTGTAGCGATCTGTCCCATGAAGATTCCAGCGTCAATCCCATTGAAGAGGTCACGGTTTTCAAACTGGACGATACATTGTATGCCAGCGTTCGTTTGAGCAGCGATTATTTGGACGCTGTATTCAAGGAGACGGAATCGGGTGAACCCGTTCTGGCCTACTACCGGTTTGACTTTTACCGCCATCAGGACCATTTTTTCGACAAACTTTTGGGTCACGCCGTGGTACAGCGGCGACTGCGGCTGCGTCTCATAACCCAGCGCTTCGAGATGATGAAACTGCCGAAGAACGAGCTTCAGTACACCGCCGATGAAAATCAAGCCATGAGTTTCCTGGGGGCGCCGCGTTATGTTTTATTGGGGACTGACATACCCTTGTCGGCTGACGAACGTTATTATCTTTCGGTGGGTTTTACACTGGAACACCAGGGGATGTCCTGGGTATTAGGGGTGTTGAAGCGGTGGCTGACGCTTACGCCACCCATCATTTTCACCAAAATCGTATGGTATGAGGATCGATGATCGTTATTGCGGAGCGTATCAGGAAGCGTTGGCTTTTCGGGTTGCTGTTGGTGGCGGTGATCGCCATCACCATGATCACCGCCCAAGGTTTGCGGGGCTCGGCATCGGTGGCTGGGGAATACAGCCTGTTCTTCTTGGTATTGCTTTATCTCAATCTATTTTTGGCGCTGGTATTGGGGGTATTGGTATATCGCAAGGTATTTCGCTTGTTGCAGGACCGTTACCAACATCGGGCGGGTTCCCGGTTGCGGATGCGGATGGTGTTGATGTTTGTGTTGTTATCGTTGTTGCCCACGGTGGTGATCGCTATTTTATCGCTTAATTTTTTGAACCGGGGGGTTGATTCGTGGTTTTCCGACCGCATCTCACAGGCATTGGCGAGTTCATTGGATGTGGCACGTGCGGTTTACCACGAAAACCAACGGACCGTACGCCACGATGCCGAGTCGATTGTTCGCAATCATCGCATCACATCGGCGCTCTCATTGGGCGGTGCGGAGGCGACGGTATCCGCCTTGGAGGTGGAGCGGCAAGCCCGTGGTTTGGATGAAATCGCCATTGTGCGCGCTGACGGGACCCGGCTGGCGCGGGCCGGGGAACTGCCATTCGATCCCATACCCGATTTGTCCTCCCTTGAGGAAGGTTCAAGCAAAGCCCTGATGGTGACCAACGATGCGGGTGATCGCGTGCGGGCATTCGTCCCTTTGGGGGAGGGTTTGTTTTTATCAGCGGGTCACTGGATAGATCGTCAGATTTTGGGTCAGATGGAGACCATGGAATCGACGTATACCCACTATAAACAGTTACGGGCCACCCACGAACTTCTCAAAGCCAACCATACCGTGACACTGGTATTGATCACCATGTTGCTGTTGTTGGCGGCCATCTGGTCTGGTTTTGGGATCGCGAACAGTCTGACCGATCCGATTACCGAGTTGGTGATTGGAACCCGGAAAGTGGCGCAAGGGGATTACTCGGTGATATTGCCGATTACGGGGGACGACGAGCTGGGAACGTTGATGAATGCGTTTAACGCCATGACGCGAAAGCTCAGCGAAAACCACGATGAGTTACAAAACACCAATGCGTTACTGGAGGAGCGTCGGCGCTTCATGGCGGCCATTGTCCATAATATTTCATCGGGTGTTGTATCGGTCAATCAATACCGTGAGGTGACGTTGATCAATCCAACGGCGGCCAAATTGCTGGCGCTTGATCCGGTAGCGGCCATTGGCCAACGCGTGGATGAGGTGATTCCGGCGGCATTTTTGCAGCCGTTGAACCTGTTTTTGCAGGAGCAACAGGATCGGGCCAATCCGACGCCGGCACCCATTCCCGGGGAGCCAACGCAACCCGGGATTCAAATTGCCATGGAGGGGACGCTCAAACCTTTGACGTTGTTGACGCGGGTGACGTTACTGGAGGACAAACAGGGGGAGAGTCGGGGTTTTATTGCCACGTTTGATGACATTTCCGAAGTATTGATAGCGCAGCGTGCTTCGGCGTGGAGCGAGGTTGCGCGTCGGATTGCACATGAGATCAAGAATCCGTTGACCCCGATTCAATTGTGGGCGCAGCGGATACGGCGCAAGTACATGAAGAGTGCCGAACCGGGCGACATGGATTTGCGGGTATTGGATGAGGGGACCAACACCATTATCCAACAGGTGGAGGAGTTACGGGTATTGGTCAATGAGTTTTCCACATTTTCGCGGTTACCGCGACCGCGGCTACTTGAGAATGACATTCATACCTCCATTAAGGAGGCACTGATATTGCATTCGGAGGCATTGGGAGATGTTGATGTTCGGACCGTGTTTGATGAAAGGCTTCCCCGGTTTCCCCACGATCCCGGACAGATCAAGCAGGTTGTCACCAATTTGATTACCAATGCGGTTGCGGCGACACGCGAGGGGCAATCCTCCCCCATCCTGGCCATTTCCACACGTTTGTTGGAGGGTAGCGACCGATGTGTTCTGGAAATTGCCGACAATGGCACTGGTATTCCGCCTCAGGACAGGGATCGCGTTTTTGAACCTTATTTCACCACCAAGAAGAAGGGCACGGGTTTGGGATTGGCCATTGTCAAAAAAATCATTGAAGACCATGGTGGAACGATCCGTCTGAAGGATTCGGAGTGGAACGGTGCCCTGGTGGAGATCAAACTGCCCTTGTTCCATACCGCGCCGGCACAGCGACACGACCCCCCTCAGGATGATCTGCGTTCGGGAGATACGGCATGAGCCATACGATTTTGATCGTGGATGACGAGCAATCGATTCGCATCAGCCTCACGGGTATTTTGGAAGATGAAAATTATCGCGTGTTGACGGCGGAATCGGGTGAGAAAGCGCTGGAGATCCTGGAAAAGGAGAGCGTCTCAGCGGTGTTGTTGGACATTTGGATGGAGGGGATTGACGGTATTGAGACGTTACGTCGCATCAAAGCCATGGCATCTGGGAGTGGGAATTCCGGGATCCCGGTGATCATGATGTCGGGGCATGGCACCATCGACACGGCGGTTTCCGCCACCAAAGAAGGGGCCTACGATTTCCTGGAAAAGCCGTTGTCGCTGGATCGCGTGTTGTTGTTGTTGGATCGGGCGCTCAAATCATGGGAGCTGGATCGGGAAAATCGTGAATTGCGGGCGCGCGTCAAATCCGTCCCGCCGTTGTTGGGGGAATCCAAAGGTGCCGTTGCCCTGCGGGATCAAATCGCCCGTCTGGCTCCTACGGATGGATGGGTGTTGATCACTGGGGAGAATGGCACGGGCAAAGAGGTGGCGGCACGGCAGATTCATGCGCAATCGTTACGTGCCCGGGGTCCGTTCATCCCATTGAATTCGGCGGCGATTCCGGAAGAACGCATCGAAATTGAATTGTTCGGTCAGGAGGAAAACCGGGTTGGTCACCCCCCGGTGGTGCATCCGGGGCGGTTTGAGCAGGCACATGGGGGAACCTTGTTTTTGGATGCCATTGGGGACATGTCGCTCAGGACACAGTCGAAAATACTCAGGGTATTGCAAGAGCAACGTTTTTATCGTGTTGGTGGCCACAGTCCCGTTGATGTCAACGTGCGGGTGGTCACGGCGGCCAACAAATATCTCGATTCCGAAATTGCCGAGGGACGGTTTCGTCAGGATTTGTATTATCGGTTGAATGTCATACCTTTGTTTATTCCACCGTTGCGTGAGCGTCTGGATGACATTCCCCTGCTGGTGTCCTATTTCATCCAACAGCAGCGGGAGAGTTTGCCCCAGGAGCGCTCGTTTTCCCAGACATCCTTGAAGTGTCTCAGGGGATATCATTGGCCTGGCAATGTACGGGAATTGAAAAATCTGGTGGAGCGGTTGATGATCATGGCCCCGGCCTCCATCATCGAACCGGAGGATTTGCCCGAGTTCATTCACAAACGCAGTGTTTCCCCGGCTTCGACCCCGTGGGATGCCTTGCTGGATATTGGAACCTTGCGGGAGGCGCGGCAAGGGTTTGAGCGGATATATTTAAAGACCCATCTGGAACGCAATGAAAACAATATTTCCCGTACCGCCGAAGCCATTGGTATGGAACGCTCGGCCTTGCATCGTAAATTTAAAAACATCGGCATGGATTGACCCGAGGTATTTACAGAAGGTTCCATGAAGAATCGTCCCAACGTTTAGAGAGACAGGATGGCGCATGATCAATAAATGTCTGTTTCCGGTTGCCGGCTATGGGACCCGTTTTTTGCCCTCCACCAAGGCCATGCCCAAGGAGATGCTCCCCATTGTCAACAAACCGTTGATTCAATACGGTGTGCAAGAGGCGATGGAGGCGGGGATGCGGCAGATCGCCTTTGTGACCGGGCGCAGCAAGCGGGCCATTGAAGACCATTTCGACCGCACCTATGAACTGGAGGATCAAATCAGCGGCACCAAGGCGGAACATAATTTGGCTGAAATTCGCCACCTCATGCAAACCTGTACTTTTTCCTATACCCGTCAGGTGCAGATGAAGGGTTTGGGTGATGCCATCCGCACCGGGGAGACGCTCATTGGCAACCAACCGTTTGGAGTGGTTTTGGCGGATGATCTGTGTCTGGGGGACGATCAGCCCGTTCTGACGCAAATGGTGAACATTTATAAAAAATACCAATGTTCCATCGTGGGTATTGAAGAAGTTGCCCACGAGGATACGGAAAAATATGGCATCATCGCTGGAAAGGCTTTGGAGGAACGGTTGTTCATGGTGGATGCCATGGTTGAAAAGCCGCCGGCCAACGAGGCGCCGTCGAATTTGGCCATTATCGGTCGCTACATTCTGACACCTGATATATTTGAAGTGTTGCGCACCCTGCCACCCGGGCGCAATGGTGAGATTCAGATCACCGATGCCTTGAACATTCAGGCCAAGAACAAGATGGTATTGGGCTACCAGTTCAAGGGGCACCGTTTTGATTGTGGCAGTTTGGATGGTTTTGTCGCGGCCACCAACCATTTTTTCCAATTGATGGGTTCCTCTGGTAACGGGGAGTGAGTTCCCGGCATGGACCCATTGGTGAAACATGTCAGGACTGCCCTTTTTCGGATGTTTTATGGTAGCCTGCTCTTTTTTTCTACGGAAGGGGCCGTTTCCCCGTGCATTCAAGCCACTTCAAACGGATTCTGGTGATTGATGGATAAAGCGCTCACCGTGCAGATGGGATATCAGGTACGTAGCGGATTCGCCCTGTTGAGCGAAGACGATACGTTGTCTTTTGCCGGCGGTGCCATGTACGAAATCACCGATGCCTGGGGTGGTTTAAAGGCTTGGTGGTCCAAGGTTGGCCGGAGCATCCCCCCGTTTCCGGTAACACTCTGTCCTCATTGTGGACTGGGGCAGCAGTTGGGCTCGGTGGAGGTTTCGCTGGCCATGCCCGATGGCGATGCGAATACCAAACGCCGTGTTTTCAGCATTGAATTTTCCGGCCATCCCCATTTATTCACCGCAGAAACCAACGACACCCTGATCCTGGTCCGGGACATTACCCTGGAGCGATTGCATGCCGATACGGTTCAGAACAACCTGCGGCAATATGAAGCGATTTGCCAGATGATGGATGATGTTTACTATCGGATGACCATGCAGGGACGCGTGGAGTTCGTCAGTCCGTCGTGCAGCAAACTGATGGGAATGACCCCGGCGGATATTAAATCCCGGGGGTTGGAAAGTGTGTGTGTTTCCGGAGAAGATTTTCGCGAATTTTTGTCTATTTTACAGACCAATGATGAATTGAGCGATTTCAGCTTGGTGTTGCGTTGCCCCAAAGGTATCCAGATCCCGGTTTCCATATCGGGCAAGGTGGTCACCGATGGTCTGGGGCGGAAAGTGGCCATTGAGGGGATCCTGCGGGATATCACCGAGCGGGAACGCCTGGACAGCCTCATGGCGGAAAAAAATCGTGTATTTCAGGATTCCTTGTTGCGATTGCAACAACTGCAATTGGGGCTTGATGCGCACAATCTGGTGATCACGACCCGTCCGGATGCCACCATTATCCAGGTCAACGCGAAGGTTTGCGAGCTGACTCTGTATGCGATGGAAGAGTTGATTGGCAAAACCCCGAAAATTTTTGACGCCAATACGTTGCCCAGGTCGCATTTTCAGGAAATGAGCCGTTCCCTGGCGCAAGGCAGGGTATGGAAGGGGGAACTATCGGGCCGCAACAAGAATGGCGGCATGTTTTGGTTGGATTGCACCATAACCCCTTTTCTGAACGAATCGGGAAGACCCTATCAGCATGTGATGGTGGCCTCAGATATCAGCCACCACGTCCGTGAACGCGAGCGGATCCTGGCCAGCCGGGACTTCCTCCAGCAAATTTTTCACTGCATGGGGGAGGGCGTCTACGCCATGGACAAACAGGCCCGGCTGATTCTCATGAATCGGGAAGCGGAACGGTTGCTGGGGTGGAAGGAAGAGGAGTTGATCAACCGGTTCGTCCATGAAATCATCCACAGTCGCAAACCGGATGGATCCCAATTGAGGGGGGAGGATTGCCCGATCCATCAAGGATTGCTGGGGCGTCCATTTCGCCGTGACGACGATCATTTCATCAAACGGGACAACTCTTTCCTGCCGGTTTCGCATGTGACGGCCCCTTTGCGGCGTGGGGGGGAGGAGGTGGTGGGTGCGGTGTGTGTTTTCCGGGACCATACCCTGACGCGGCAGACGCAGAGTTCCCTGGAGCAACATCGCCGGGAAGCGATGGAAAGTTCGCGGATGAAGTCGGTTTTCCTGGCCAACATGAGTCACGAGATCCGCACCCCCATGAACGCCATTGTCGGCATGAACGATCTGCTGCTGGACACGCCGCTCAACAGCGAGCAGCATGAATTCGCCTCGATTGTACGCGAATCGTCCAAATCATTGTTGGCGTTGATCAATGACATTCTCGACTTTTCCAAGATTGAAGCGGGCAAGATTGACATTGAAGAAATTGATTTTTCCCCGGTAACCGTGGTTGAAGGTTCCGCAGAACTGATGGCTGGGCAGACCAGTCAAAAAGGTTTGGTGTTGGAAACCTTCATTTCGCCAAAAATTCCCCAGACCTTGCGTGGAGATCCGGGGCGTTTGCGGCAAATGTTGCTCAACTTGATTTCCAATGCCATCAAGTTCACCGAAAAGGGCGCGGTTACCGTCAAGGCGCGCATGGAGACCGATTCCCCGGACCGGGCGGTGGTCCGTTTCATGGTGGAGGATACCGGCATTGGCTTGTCGAAGCAGGGACGGGACCGATTGTTTGAACCTTTTATCCAGGCGGATGGGGATACTACGCGCAAATATGGGGGTACGGGTTTGGGGTTGGCCATCAGCAAGCGCTTGACCGAACTGATGTCGGGAACCATCGGGGTGGACAGTGAAGAGGGCAAGGGATCAACTTTTTGGATCCGTATTCCTTTCAAGTTGTCCGATCCCGAGGCCATGGGTAAGGCGGGGCAATTGAATCTGACCCCGTTACGGGGTTCCAGGGCGGTCATTGTCAGTGACGTGGCCACCGACCAGGAATTTTTAAAGGAATATTTTTCTTCCTGGGGGATTCGGGTGGCGGTGTGTCGCACGTGGGAAGAGGCTTTGCCGGTCATTCGCATGGAGATGGCCCAGGAGACGCCACTTGATTTCATCGTGGTATCGTCGCGGCTGGCCGATCTGGATCCCCGTTCGGTACCGCATCAGTTGGCATTGGAAAAGTTCCCGGTTTTGCCCCATCTGATCGGGTTGTTGCAAGGCAATGATCGCGAGTTGAAGGTGGCGTTGTTGGATGTGGGGTATGAATCGGTGTTGAGCAAGCCGGTTCGCAAATCCGACTGGGTGGATGAATTGGCGGAGTTGCGCAACCCCTCCTCGGCGGCGCGTTCCCGGGTGATCGCGGTGGCCGAAGTGGAGTCAACCGAAAAACACCCGGAAGAACCCGAGTTGCACGAAGATGTGGAATCGGGCAAGCTGATCCTGCTGGCGGAGGATAATCTGGTCAATCAGAAGGTCACCCTGTTGCAGTTGAAAAAATTGGGGTATACCGCCCATGCGGTGGCCAACGGCAAGGATGCGGTGGAAGCGGTGACCCGCGCCCCTTATGCGTTGATTTTGATGGATTGTCAGATGCCGGTGATGGATGGTTTCGAGGCAACACATGCCATTCGACGATTGGATCGTTCCAATTCAGGGCATGTACCGATCATCGCCATGACGGCCAACGCCATGAAAGGGGATCGGGAACGTTGTCTCAATGCCGGTATGGACGACTACATGAGCAAGCCGGTATCGCCGAATACGTTACGGGAAAAGCTCAAGTTTTGGGTTCCAAAAGGGCCACAGGTGGCCCCTCCGGTCGATCTGGCGCATTTGCGGCAAATGGTTGGCCCCAATGATGCCATGATTCGCGATTTGTTGTTGGATTTTTTAACTTCAGCCAATACCCTGCTCGTGCGTTTGCGCGAAGCGTCGCGTTCCAAGAGCGTGGCGGCGTTGAGCGAGGCGGCTGAAGAGTTGCGTGAAGCCAGTTCCAACATGGGGGCCAATTCGTTGGCGCAACTGGCCCGCATTGCGGAAAATGCGGCACAGGTTCCTGATTGGGCCAGGGTGATGGAGACGGTCAATCGCATGGAACGATCGTTTCGCAAGGTGGAAACCTTCATCAAACAGTTTTAGGACGTGATCCATTCTTTGTGAGGAATGACCGACGTGACATTATTGGACAATTTGCTGGCGACCGTGGAAGGGGACTGGCAACTCCTCGAGGAAGTCATGGAGATTTATTTCACCGATGCCCCGAACCAGTTGCGGCGGATCGATCAGGCCATCGAACGCAACGATCCCCTGGAGGTTCGTGAGGCGGCACACAGTTTGAAAGGGGCCACTGGGGCTTTTGGCAAGGAGAGCGTGGTATTTCGCCTGGCCTTCAATTTGGAGCAGATCGGCAAGGCTGGCAATCTGGAGCATGCACGGGAGCGTTTCGTGGAGCTTTGCCATGCCATCGCCGCCATGGAGAGGACGCTCAAGGAGGGTGTGGAGCAACGTCGTGTTGGGGAGAATCCGTGAAGATCATCGCGCCTTTTCGTGGTTTACGCCCCTTGACCGCCCTGGCCAAGGCCATTTCCGCACCGCCTTATGACGTGATCAATCGGACCGAGGCCAAGATTTTGGCCGCCGGCAATCCGCATTCGTTTTTGCATGTTTCCCGGGCGGAGATCAATCTTCCCGATGAGGTTTCCGCCACCGATCCCTCGGTGTACGCCATGGCGCGAAACCGATTGCGGGCCATGATCGACGCCGGATGGTTGGTGGAGGATTCACAGCCTTGTTTGTATGCGTACCGCTTGACGATGGATGGGCGGCAGCAATTGGGTTGGGTGGGGTTGGCGTCTGTGGCGGCGTATCAATCGGGGCGCATCAAAAAACACGAATTGACCCGGCCCGACAAGGAAGAGGATCGCACCCGTCTGGCGGAGGCATTGCAGGCGCATGCGGGACCGGTATTCCTGCTGCACCGCCCGGACGCCGGAATTCGTCAGGCCACGGATGCGGCACTGGCGGCAGCCGAGCTTTTGTACGATGTGACCACCGACGACGGCATTGGCCACACCCTCTGGCGCGTGGCGGATGTTCGGGCCACGGGGGATCTGGAGGCGGCGTTTGAGCGTATCCCGTGTTTGTACATCGCCGATGGTCATCATCGTTCCGCCGCTGCGGTGCGTGTTGCGGAAACAAGGGCTGCGTCCACCCATCCGCCGGCACCGGAATCGTCTGTCAACCGCTTCCTGAGCGTGGTTTTTCCCGCCGATCAATTGCGCATCATGGATTACAATCGTGTGGTGCGCGACCTGCACGGCTATACGGTTGACAGCTTTTTGCAAGCCATCAGCGGTCATTTCATCATCCATCCCGCCGCACAGCCGGTCAAGCCCGTTGCCAAACATCATTTCGGCCTGTATCTGCCGACACGGGGTTGGTTCCAATTACAACTCGATCCGCGCTTCCATCCGCCGGCGGACACCCCGCCCCGGGATTGTCTGGATGTGGCGTTGTTGGATCGTTATTTATTGGCACCCGTTCTGAATATCCACGACCCGCGACGGGATCCCCGCATCGATTTCGTCGGCGGCATCCGCGGCATGGAGGGGTTGATGGCGCATTGTGACGGCAATGGCATGGCGGCGGGTTTCTCGTTGTACCCCCCGGATCTGGAAGACCTGATGCGGGTTGCCGATGCCGGCCAGATCATGCCTCCCAAATCGACATGGTTCGAGCCCAAGCTGCGCGACGGTTTGGTTATTCAATCATTTTGATGCGCCGGCATCGTTTACTGCGCTGGTTGGCCGTAGTGGGGGTGCTTCTGGCCATTGTTGCGTTCGGGACATGGTTACGGGTGACGGCGGTCGCGGAAACCCGCGTCCTGCGACCTTTCGGTCCCGATGCCTGGCAATACTTCCATTACGCCGTCAATCTGGTTCGCTCCGGGGTTTATTCCAAGGATCCAAGCCCGCAAACCGGGGTGCCCCCCCGTCCCGATGCCTTTCGCAGCCCTGGTTATCCTTTATTCCTGGTCCCTTTCGCCGCCATGACGCCGGATCCCTTCCGGATGTTGGAGCGGGTTGTGACCGCGCAGGCTTGGATCAGTAGTGTGGCCATTGTGCTGCTATTCGGCATCGCCCGTTGTGTCCTGCCCACGGCTTTGGCGCTTTTGGCGGCTCTCCTGACCGCCGTCACACCGCATCTGATCACCATGAACCATTACCTGCTCAGCGAATCCTGGTACACGTTTCTATTGTTGGCGGCTTTGTTCGCCATGGGATGGGGGAGACCTTGGTGGTCCTGGTTGCTGGTTGGCATGGTACTGGGCATGGCCGGCTTGGTTCGTCCCATACTCCTGCCCTTTGTGGGGTGCATGGCTCTGGGGATTGCCTGCCACAAGGACTTTCCCGAACGGCGCAACAAGATGCTTGCCCTGGTGTTCGGTTTTTGTTTGCTCGTGTTCCCCTGGGCATTGCGCAACAAAATCGTGCTGGGAACGTTTGGGGATGACACCCTGGCCATCCATACCACCGCGCATGGCATGTATCCCGACCTGCTCTACAATGGCGATCCGCAAACGTTCGCCTACCCCTACCATTTCGATCCACGTTTCCAGGAAATCACCACCAATGCCGCTTCGGTCCTGCGTGAAATCACAGAGCGATTCCTCCGGGAGCCCGGACGTTATTTGAAATGGTATCTCCTGGACAAGCCGCAATGGTTCTGGTCCTGGAACATCATTCAAGGACAGGGCGATGCCTTTGTCTATCCGACAACCCATAGCCCTTTTTTCTGGCATCCGGTGTTTCAGATACTGCACCGCCTGCTGTTCGCCTTGCACCCGCTCCTGGTCGTTTTGGCCGCGTTGGGGAGTCTCGTGGTGTGGTTGCCGCGAACCTTCAGCCCATCGGGGCAGTGGCCGTCGTTGTTCATGGCGCGTTCGATCGCCCTTCTGCTGGGGTCCATGACCGCACTGCACATGATTTTCATCCCCTTATCGCGATACAGCATCCCTTTGCGACCCATGATCTATGTTATGTCATTGTTTTTTCTATGGTGGGTGTATCATAACATACGCCGCTGGTTGCAACCCGGGCCAATATTAAAGAAAGTTTGATATAGTGCAATTGGTTAGAATCAATGTTGCATGTGGTGGAAATCGATAATTCCTTGCCGAGGGTATGCAAAATTTGTTACCTTCACCGCCATGAATGAAACGTTAACCAAAACCAGGAGTTTCATGGAATGAAGAAAACAATCAGCGGCATTATAGGTGTTGTTTGTGCGCTAGGCATCTCCGCAGTGGCTTCTGCCAACTGCCAAGCCCATATGGACTGCGGCCATTGTGCAAAAGATTCGCTGACGGTTCGGCGGACGATCAGCGAGGCGGAAAACAAGAAGGTCATTTGGCCGAAGAATGTTGAAGTGCGCGGCCAGGTGCAGGTGCAGGAGTTCACCCCGGTGGCCAAACACGGACATGGTCATCATCATGGCAAGGGTGCGATCTCCTCCGACATGTTCGTTGTGACCACCGGATATCCTGCCGGCATCCATTCCGATTTCTAGGACACTTGCGGTTCCTACGAACACTCCGTGCCGGTGCCAGATTTCAAGGTCGCCTTGAGTGGCCGTTCACTGAAGAATTTAAGAATTGGGGGTTATTATGAAAAGGTTGATGGGAGTTGTTGCAGGATTGGCCTTGGCAGTTGGATTCTCCACCATGGCTGCTGCGGCTGATGAGCCGGTCAAAGTCGACGAACCGGTCAAAACAGAGTGTGTGCGGGTGATTCACAAAGTCGTCATGGAAAAAGTGGTCAAGCAGGTTGAAGTGGACGAAGTAGCTGAAGTGACCAAGAATTGCTGCTGCAAAGCGGAAACCAAGAAGGTCACCAAAGAGATCAAGGTCGATGTACCAACCGAGCTCCAGGTCATGGTCCCCGTTGAGGTCATCGGGTCAAAATGTTTGGGTAGCGACTACCAGAAAACCCATGTGACCTGTGAAGCCACACGCCGCTACAATGGCAAGGCTATCAAGGTGAAGACGACCTGCCCTGGTGCTATTTAATATGTAACCGGTTCGGGGTATGGTGTTTTAAGTATCATGCCCATGGAAGCGGCATGTCCGGGAAAGGGAGGGGTTCGCCCCCTCCTTTTTTTCATACGGGCATCCCGTAACCCGCCAAGCCGTGTCCTCATTGAATCCAACGAATCCCACCGCACCAGAACAAAAAAGGGCATCCATCGAGATTTCGCTGCGCCGGCCCCTCCCTTTCCGGAGTCGAATCGGAAACTGGGAACTGCATCATCGTCCATTACGACACAAAAGCAGCGGGGACCAATCATTTTGCGGAATCTCTCGATATGTTCCTACCTGTAACAAGTCTAGCAATTAGATTGAACAAGACTGATACAATAAATTTTGCAACACCAATGAAATTTTTCTTTGTACAGATGTCAATCAAACTTCTGCGTTTTATTTCATCTTGGATCGTTGAATAGAGTTCATGCTTAAGCCCCTTGGAAAGAACAAAATTTCCTCGATAGTAGCAACCAAGCGTACTCAACCCGACACCTATGGGATCAACGACATTGGACAAACTGAGACGTGAACAAATATGTTCTTTACCATTCATGAGCAGGAGTCTGCGTATTGCCAAGTTTTGATTATTCCCAATATAAGGAGGGAAATCAACATGGTCCATATAATCAACATCTGGGTATGCTACAAAATGCGACGAGTGCAAAAGTCGACCGTGGTCAAAGCCAACTTGGATTGAAAGTAAAACTTGAATGCAAAAAGAATTCATATATTTATTAAAATCTTCATTCAATGACAGTCTCTTAATGACAATAGCCGAAAGCTTTGGATTTTTAATTATTTTTGATATTGAATCCAAGTTCGTCTCATTAATAACCGCATACAATTCCATTTTGACGATATAAGGATTCTGATAGCCATGCGGATGTTGATTAAAATTATAATATATTGCATTCGGTGAATATTTTTTAATATCTCCAAAGATGGAGTCGATTGCACCGTCTTCAATATTATCATCATCTGATAGAAACCAAACATATTCAGAACTGCTCGCCATGTAACATGCCAGGATATTGGCATCAGCACCTTTATTTTCAGGAAAGGACCTGCTAGTGAATTCTATATTATTGTTTCTATATATCTCACGATATTTATCAATTATTTCTGCTGTGGAATCTGTAGAGCCATTATTGCTTACTAGAACAATAATATTACTTTTATTAATTAATTGATTTATTTATATGTTCACAGAGGCTATTTAATGATTTATCAAGCCTTTTAGCTCTATTAAAAGTCGGGATAGAAATTCCAAGTTGTCTCTGCTTGTCAATATTTAATTCTGTCGCTGATTTCATAAAATTCCCATCCAGTAGGAGTAGAAGATTCTGTTCAGTATAATACTGATCGTTTCTAATTCTACTTTGTCACATTCATTAACCAGATGCAGATTCCTGTGTAACTCTTTGTTTAATATAGGCTAAATCAATTGAGATCTGGCGCTTTCTGTGACGCTCTTCCAGTTGACGGACTACCTC
>PEAK01000081.1 GCA_002753515.1 Magnetococcales bacterium | reverse complement strand
ATCGAAAAAACTTTCATCTGATCTGGCGGAAATTTTCAAGTTGTAGTGCCAAAAACGCAAAGTTCATTCGTGCATGCTGTTGATAAATAAAATAATTTGCACTACAGGCTGCGAACTTGGGGTAGGGAAGTTTCTTTCAAAATAGTTATTGCTCCGGTGTGGTAGGAGAGGTCTATTCCCCCCACGTCTCCTCCTGCAATGATTGTTTCAACCAGTTCTGAGTCGCCCTTTCGTTCCGTGGGGGAAAAGGCCCGGCAGTTCTGCCCTGGGCCAACTGTTGCCGCGCTCGGATGAGACATCGAGACACTTCTTCACGGTCATCGAGGAGTATCGGTTGCACCTTCCGTTTGAGCAGTTGCCGCACAGCCGAAGCCCCTATGGCCAGACAGTGTACCGCCGCACAGCCATCCAGGGCTTGCAACCGCCGGATCAACTTATCTTCACCACCATCCCGGACCGCTGCGGCAAATTCCACGACCCGTTCCAACTCGGCCCGTTCCGTATTGATGCGGTAGATAGCGAATTGACGGGCAACACCAAAATGTTCATCCACCCAGGTCATGTCACTGGTGGCAAAGGCTACCCGGATCGCCTGGGAGAATTCTCCTGTTACAATCGGCTGCGGGGCTCTCTGACAGGCCATCACTTAGGCTCCTTTTCTGGGAAAGTGGAAAAACGTGAGCGAAATGGGTGATGCTTGGGCACCCCGGAATGCGTAATCGCATTGGCGAGATCGTAAAACACCTGGCGTGTCCCCTCATAACCGATCCAAGCCCGGGCATGTCCCCCGATCCAATCAAAAAGGGGATAGCCGGAGCGGATCACCGGCAGCCGTAACCGACCAGCGACCTCGGCAACATGACTGTTACCAACCAGGGCGTGCGGCCTTTGGTTGGTATCCAAGCCGGTCACCATGTCTTCCAAATCTTCCAGATCACCGATCTTGACGGTCTCGAAACCACTTTGTGACAAGGCCTGGCTCTGAGTGGAAGCCACAACCACCGGGGTATCCAGGCCCATTTCCACCAACATGCCGTGCCATTGCAGAAGCCAGTCCGGGTCGCCGGCCAGACCAAGGCGACGACCGGACAGGGTGAAATGCGTATCCATCATGGCGTCCAACAACCGGGAACGGTCGCGTTCGATCCAGGCGGGAACCGGCCTGCCACTGAGACCTATCAACAAGGACACCAACTGATCCAGGGCTTCCACCCCCATTAAACCCTGGCAATAATGCGTCGGAATACCCGTGCGTGCTTCCAAATCCTCGGCAGCGCGACGCATGGCACTGCCAACCACCAACGTCGCCAAGGCCCGGGGCATGTGCGTCATCTCTTCCCAAGTCGTCCCACCGACCGATACCGGACTGCTCAGGCTTTCGGGTATATGGCCATCCAAAGCCGAGGAAAGATCCGGTAAAACCAACGGGTGCAATCCAAACGCCGTGATGTAGGCCTTCAAAACATCCACATCCCCCGGAGTCAAGTGGGCACCGGGCAATACATTGACGTAAGAAACACCTCCCGCATTCCGCAAAGTGTCCCGATGTTCCGGCACCAAGGTTTGGATCATCCCCAGGACGGCTTGGGCATACCCATTCTCCAGGCATCCGCTAAAATCAGCCGCATGAACACCCACCACGGTCACCTTGCCCGCCAAACCGGAATGGCTGTTGCGAAATTGCTCGACCACACCCTGAAGATCAACGCCCTGAACCTCGGTCAGTCCCGTGGTGATCAGCCCAATGACCCGTGCCTTGCCCGCCTTGGCCAAGGTTTCCAACCCGGTGATGACGTTGCCGGTCCCGCCCATAACCGCACTGATGGGATCCATGGCGGTGGTCTGCAAGGGAATCGGTTCCCGAAAATGCCGTACAAAAAAAACTTTGGTAAAAGCACTGCACCCCTGACTGCCGTGCAGCATGGGTATGGCATGCCGGATCCCCTGGAAAGCCAACACCGCCCCGGTCGGTTGCCCAGTCTTGAGGGGCCGCACCGAAACGGCTTTATGGCGTTTGATGACACGGGCCATGGTCGTCACGCCTCCCCGGCAAGGGGTGCATGCCAGGGAGCGGCATTCCGAACCAAAGGCCAGATGGGACTTTCCAGGGTGGCGATCACTTGTTCGGCCAGAGTCACCATGCCCCGATACCCGGCATAGGCATGCTCCCGTTCCTGATTGATATCCAGAAAGGGCAGTCGCCCTTTGAGGGCGGTGTACATGTTGCGTCCACCGGCTATAAGCAGCTCGGCACCCTGTTTCCTGGCCAATCCCAGGAGTACCTCGGCGTTCCCCTCATCAATCATGATCGCCTCCTCCCCCAGCAACTTTCGGATACGGGCCTTGTCCTGTTCGGTCGATTTGCGCGTGCCGGTAGCGACCACCACCATGCCCAAATCCTGGAGGGCCGAAACCACCGACCAGGATTTAACACCCCCGGTGTAAAGCAATACCTTGCGCCCTTGCAGCCGTGCCTTGAATGGGGCCAACCGTTTGCCAATCGCCATTTCTTCACGTTGTATCAACGTCTCTGTCCGCGTCATCAGATCGGGGTCGGCGATCAGACGCGCCAAGTCCCGCAGGGCCAGAGATGTGTCGCGAATGCCGTAAAAAGAACCCTCAAACCAGGGAATGGCATAGTGTTCTTCCAAAAGACGGGCAACGTTGATCAATGCCTTGGAACACACCAGCATGGTGACTTCGGCACGATGCATGGTCTGAACTTCCTGAAAACGGGCGTCGCCGGCCAAGGTACACAGTACCCGCAGGCCCAACTCGTCCAGAAGCGGCAGGACATTCCAAAATTCCCCGGCAATGTTGAACTCCCCCACCAGGTTGATGTCGTGAATGATCATACCCGCCCGGTGCCCGTCATCGGGAAGCGGCTCAGGCTCACGGGCACCGATCACCCGGCGCACCATTGTGTCTCCCGCAATCCGATTGCCCAAATTTTTGCTGCCGTAAAAACCCGCCGCATCCACCGGAACCACCGGCAAACCAAAATGTTCTTCAGCGGCCTGGCAGATCGCTTCAATGTTGTCACCGGTCAAAGCCGGGATGCAGGTTTGATAAACGAATACCGCTTTGGGGGCATACCGTTCCACCACCTGTTTGATACCATGCAACAATCGCTTCTCCCCGCGCCCCATGATGATATCCTGCTCGGTCATGTCGGTTGTCAGGCCAAGGCGATACAAACTGGGACCCGTTGATGCCGCACCCCGTCCATCCCAGGAACTGCCCGCACAAGCGATGGAACCATGGACGATGTGGGCAACATCGGTAATGGGAAACAACGTGATCATCGCCCCATCAAAACTACATCCACCAGCCGTCGCGCCCGGTTTCAGGCGCGTACACACAGGCTTTTCCCGATCCTTGGTACCATTGTGTTCACAGGCCGGCTCATCCAACAGGGCCGCAACTTGAGCGGGAGTCATTGAAGGATCTCCTTTAATCGTCACTCTCTGCCGTGAATTCCTTCGCACTTTCTTAAACGCGAGGTATCCACCGCCCCCATGGCCTGCAGCATCCAGGGCGGCGGTTTGTCCAGGCGACGCTGAAGTTCCACCAGGATTTCCCGTTGCGGCGGGGATTGCGGAAATTTCAACGGCATGATGCCGGAGTTGACCACCCGGGCAGCGGGTGGCCCACCGATCGACTGCACCCCAAGGATGGCGCAATCCTTCACCAATGCGACCCGCTGCCCGGTTCTTTCGCCATCCTGGGCACTACCCGTGGAACGACTGGCGACGTGAATAATGGCCTCCCGGCTCACATCATAAATGTCAAACTGTGCGCAAGATCCAAAATGGCCGTCAATCTGTCCGCTGGTGTTGCAGGCCAGGGCAATGCGTATCGCTCCCGGTGGTTTGGCTGGAACCTCCCGTCTCATGATTTCCGGCATGATCATCTCCTACAAAGGATTTTCCAAAAAATGGGCCGGCCCGACCAAAACACTGACACCCCCAGACCAGCCCCATTTCAAAGATTCAGCCACGCGTCACCCGCATTTCGACCGGAAAGATCGGTGGTGTGTCCAAAGGCTCGATAAATAGCGCCGTGCCATCCTCCAGCACCATACGTCCGCCCCAACAATCCGCACGGTCATACTCCAAAGACTTCACCCGACCTTCCAAATCTTTCTTCGGTACGTAACACGTCAACGTTCCATTGTCCGCACGGCTTAGAATGACCTTAGGCATGGCACCCTCCGGTAACGATCCGCACGATCAGCGAACCAAATCATAATTGTAATCGGTCACACCGTACTGGATGGTGTCCCGATCCAGTTTTTCCATGACCGCATTGACCAGAGTCGTCACAATGGTCATGGCACCCTCATACCCCAGGGTGGTGGAACGGTGTAAATGATGGCGATCAAAGATGGGAAAACCGATACGGATCAGCGGCACCTCGTGCTTGGGCCCTTTGTGGAAAGTGTCGCGCTGAATAAACTTGCCGTAACTGTTGCCGATCAAAAAATCGGGCTTGTCGGTAAACAGCAACGAACGCAAATGCCACAAATCCTTGTCAACAAAAACCTGAGCCTGCCGACCGTAGGGATTTTCTTCCAATGCTTTGGCCAGACGCTTACCCCAACGCTTGTTGGCATTGTGCGACAGCACATGTTTGGGTTCCGCCCCCAGCTCCAGCAAAAAGTGACACATCCCTTCGACAAAATCAGGATCACCATACAAAGAAAAGGTTTTACCGTGGAGCCAAGCGTGCGAATCCCCCATCATGTCCACCAATCGCCCACGTTCCAATTCCAGACTCTCCGGAATCCCCTTGCCGGTCAGCTCCGAGACCCGCATCAAAAATTCGTCGGTCCAGGCCAATCCCATGGGCGGATTTAACCTGGTACAGGGATGGCTCCAGGTTTCTTCAACAAATTTCTTCGTTTTTGTCAGGCCAAAAGGTTGCAACAACAAGGTATCGATGGCATTGGGGGCATCCTTGACCTCCTCAATGCTGGTACCCCCCGCGTACATCCGATACTTGCCATCCGCCGGGGTATCCAATATTTCGCTGGGATCCGAAAGCAGGGTGTAATCAACACCCATCTCCCGCATCATCCGGCCCAAAACCCGAAAATTGCCCAGATAGGTCTCAAAACCAGTGATGATGTTGACCTTGCCATTGCTCCCCACCGCCTTGCCCGCCATGTCGTTCAGGGTGAAATAGCGCAGCGTCCCCTCCATCATGCTGTCATAGCCCGTAACATGACTGCCGACAAAAGAGGGCGTATGCGCAAACGGCGTGGGAAGGTCATTCGGGATCATGCCATCTTTCTTGGCATTGTTGATAAACGCATTCAAATCATCACCAATCACCTCCGCCATGCAGGTCGTCGAGACGGAAATCATCTCCGGTTTGTACAAACTGTTGGCATTCTGCAAACCGGCATGCATGTTTTTATGACCACCAAACACAGCAGCATCTTCGGTCATGGAATCGCTGACACAGGCGATGGGCTCCTTGAAATGCCGGTTGAAATAGGTGCGAAAATAGGCCACACACCCTTGGGAACCATGAATATAGGGAAGCGATCCCTTAAACCCCAGCGAGCAAAGCAATGATCCCAAAGGTTGGCATGCCTTGGCGGGGTTGATGGTCAAGGCTTCGCGCTGAAAATTGAGATCCTTGTATTCCTGCGAAGTGGTCCAAAGAAACTTTTCCTCCAAGGTTTCCTGAGTCGGTTTCTCTTCACACTCCGTCGCTTTACGCGACAAAACATCGCGATATTCCGGTTCCATGAAAAGCGGGTAACAAGGTTTGATGTGTTCGGCGATTTGGCTCATGGCAATTCCTTTTTCCAGGGGGCCTGCATGTTTTTCCAACACGGATTGTTGACCGTCATGTCGATATCCCGGGCAAAAATGGCGTAGCCGTCGTAACCATGGTACGGACCGCTGTAATCCCAGGAGTGCATCTGCCGGAATGGAATGCCCATTTTTTGATAGACATACTTTTCCTTGATGCCCGCCCCGATCAGATCGGGCTTGATTTTCGCTACGAAACGCTCCAGCTCAAACTCGGTCACATCATCATAAATAAGGGTGGCATCCCCCATCTCCTGGATGGTACGGTCATAATCATCATTGTGGCCGAACTCATAGCCGGTCCCCACCACCTCCATACCCAAATCTTCATAGGCACCAATGACATGACGGGGACGCAAACCACCGACATACAACATCACCTTCTTGCCTTGCAGTCGGGGGACGTACTTTGCGTTCAAGGCGTCCACCATAGGCTGGTAGCTGGCAATCACCCGCTCCGCCCCCTCCTTGATGCGGTCGTCAAAACGACTCGCTATGGCCCGCAAAGATTCCGCTATCTTGGTGGGACCGAAAAAATTGTATTCCAACCAGGGAATGCCAAACTTGGCCTCCATGTGCCGCGATATGTAATTCATGCTGCGGTAACAATGCAGCAGGTTGAGCTTGACTTTGGGCGTCCTCTTGATTTCCGACAGGGTACCATCCCCCGACCATTGCGCGACGACACGCAATCCCATCTCCTCCAGCAAGATGCGGGATGACCAGGCATCGCCGCCAATGTTGTAATCACCAATGATCGCCACATCGTAAGGGGACGATACGAAATCATCGTCCAAACCTTTCTCCAGGATATGATCCCGTATGGTATCGTTGGCAATGTGGTGACCCAAAGATTGGGATACGCCTCGAAAACCTTCGCACCGCACTGGAACCACCGGCTTTCCCAAAGTTGCCGATCCCTTCTGGGTCACAGCATCAATATCGTCCCCGATCAATCCAACCGGACATTCAGACTGGACGGTAATCCCCTTGCTCAATGGAAACAGCATTTCCATTTCCGCAAAAATTTTGGCCAGTTTCTTATCCCCGCCAAAGACAACATCCTTTTCCTGGAAATCGGAGGTGAAGTTCATGGTCCCGAAGGTATTCACCCCGGTGTACCCCACATAATAATTGCGACGACCGGCGCGGGAATATTGCCCGCAACCCACCGGACCGTGGGAAAGATGAATCATATCTTTCACAGGCCCCCAAACCACCCCCTTGGAACCGGCATAGGCACATCCCCGGGCCGTCATCACACCAGGAAGGGATTTGCGGTTGGAGGTGATACATTTCTTGGACTGCTCAATGGCCGGATCGTTGACCATCAAATGCTTCTTCCGATCCTTGCGGGCCTCCTCCGGGTACACCTCCAACACATCTTGTATGAGGCCTTCTGCCTCCGCACGCGTCAAAGCCGACATGGCATTCTCCTGGTAGAAGGAAGGTTCACGAAAACAATTCCGGGCTATGACGATCAGGCACCTGCGGCGGCGGCTATCTGGATGACTTTACGTTCTTCTGCCGCTGTTTTGCCGATGATGCTCTCGTCTTCCTCATCCAGCATGCCAAACTCCATCATCAACTCTTCCAGTTCATCCATGGTGAGGGGCGTCGGCACCACCAAATTTTTATTGTGAATAATTTTTTGCGCCAAATTACGATATTCGTCCGCCTGCTTGGCCGCCGGATCGTATTCGATCACCGTCATGCGACGAATTTCAGCGCGTTGCACCACATTGTCCCGGGGAATGAAATGAATCATCTGCGAACCCAGTTTGGCCGCCAGGGCACTGATCAATTCGTCTTCCCGGTCGGTATTGCGGGAGTTGCAGATCAGACCCGCCAAACGTACCGAACCCGAATTGGCATATTTGACGATCCCCTTGCAAATATTGTTGGCGGCATACATCGCCATCATTTCACCGGAAACAACGATGTAAATCTCCTGGGCCTTGTTCTGACGAATCGGCATGGCAAAACCACCACACACCACATCGCCCAATACATCGTAAAACACAAAATCCAAATCCTCCTCGTAAGCCCCCTCCTCCTCCAGGAAATTGATCGCCGTGATCACACCCCGGCCAGCACATCCCACACCTGGTTCCGGACCTCCCGATTCCACACATTTGATGCCGGCATAACCAGCCTTCAATACGTCTTCCAATTCCAAATCTTCCACGCTTCCAGCATCAGCAGCCAAACTCATGATGGTATCCTGGGCCTTGGCATGGAGAATCAGACGGGTGGAATCGGCTTTGGGATCACAGCCGACTATCATGATTTTGTTACCAGCCTCGGCCAAACCCGCCACGAGATTTTGTGTCGTAGTGGATTTGCCAATACCGCCTTTGCCATATATCGCACATTGCCGAAGTGCCATGGGGGTCATCTCCTTGTGAACTGCTGCGTTGAATTGGCGAGTGCTGCGCTACCGTCACTATGGATAAGAGCAGAGGATGTGCCATCTGGCATGTGTCTTGTAAGTAGTTAACTAGAAAGGATAAAATCCACAACAATTATGGACTGGAGGAGGTAGGGGATGCGACATGGGAAGGGTGATTGTATGCTTGCCGACAATTTGGATGCGTGTGTATTCGTACTACCTCGGGAAGCACGGGCCTCGTTCAACCATACCAACCTGATGACCGAGATGATCGGCTCCCTGGCCTACCAAAAACGACCGGTACCATTGAGCCTGGTCGGCGTGACAGAACGCCATGCCGATTTGTTCCGCAAACTTGGCGAATTGCGCAAACGTAAACAACGAGCCGAACAATTCATGGATTACATGGCGGTCTGCTTCCGTCTGGAACACCCGGAAGATTCGGGTTATACCCCGGGACGCCGCTTTCAACGAATCAAGATCGATTACCTGCGTATCCTGCGAGGTTGGCTGTTCAATCCCGATGGACGCGAGGCGGCGGTACTCAAAGGGTGGGTGGCCAGCCGGTTTGGGCTGAATCCACGCTATCACGATGGTCCTTTGGACGATTATGAAAGCGAACCTTACCAGCGTTTCCTCTCCATGCAGAGTGCCGGGCTGTACAATACCAATGCCCTGGAAAGCCAGCTTGATGTCTTGTATCACTTTTGCCAGTACGAATTGGCATTGCGCCACGACAATAAAGATCACCTGACCCTTTACCGTGGTGTCAACGCCATCGACCAACACGACATCCTGGCCAAAGGACCAGGAGGCACCGCAGTTGTTTTGTTAAACAATCTCAATTCATTTTCGGATGATCGCGAACGGGCCAGCGAATTCGGCGACTATATCCTGGAAACCAACGTCCCGTTGGCAAAAATCATCTTTTACCGGGATTTGTTGCCGGGAACGTTCAAGGGTGAAGGTGAAGTCATGGTGATCGGAGGTCTGTACCGGGTACGCCTGGCCACGTATTGATTCCATGGCTGTACTCACTCCCCGGGTGATTCAAATCACTTATAGAAAAATTTTTTTAATAAAGTTGCTGTTATTTCCCCTCCTTGACCAACCAAACATGGTAGTTGCTTGTTTTGACGTTATTGCTTACAAAACCATTGGCAAGGTTCATGCTCCAGGCACTGGGTACGCGTGCGGGTGCGGGAGAGGACGACCAATAGCTACGGAGTAACACACCTGTGAAGGGGGCCGTTGGCGGCAAAGCGGGTGGATGTTGCGGGTGAAAGGTTTCAACGATTTTTTTAAATTCATCAATGGTGGGTAAGCGCCACTCTTTTTGCTCTCCGGTAAATCCCGGACAGGTGACGCTACCATTGTTGAAAGCGGTCACCTGGGCTACAGCATTGGTCCAACTCATGGCATCCCAGCAATGGGCGTTTTTCATCCAGATTATTTTGCTCGTGGTATCGGTTACGGTACCATCCCCGTTATCGATAAATCGGGGTGTAGTGGCGTAGCCAATCGAACTGACGAAAAGAACAACGACCCCCACCATGAGGGATAGCATCCCATTGGCTCTTGAAGAACTATTTTTTATCATGATACCCCTTTACATTCCAAGATGAATTGCCAAGTTTTTTATAGTGTTTTGCAGGTTTTTTCGGATGCGGAATGTCAGGTTTTTTCAGCGTTTCAGCCGGCAAAGGAGCAACTTTCTTGCCTCCCAAAGCATCCAGTACCCGTTGCAAATGTTGCAAACGTATCATGGGATCATCCCAGTGGCGTTCTCTGAAAGAGAGTATGTTTTTTTCCTGATTAAACACCACCGAGCCACCCCCGCTTCGGATCAGGTCAATCAAGGCCGGGGTATGGATGTTGGGCTGGGGATGAAAGGTGATGACCGCCCCTTTGGGACCGGCGTCCAATTTCATGATTTTCAGGCGGGTACACTCTCTTTTAATGGTGACCGCCTTCAACAGGTTATCCACCGAGTCCGGAAGGGGACCGAAACGGTCGGTGAACTCTATTTTCATCTCGGCGGTTTCTTCAGGTGATTTAAGCTCCGCCACCCGTTTGTACAAGGTCAGGCGCAGGTTCATGTCGGCAATGTAGGTGTCCGGAATATTGGTGGAAAGGTTTAAATTGATCGCCGGAACGATTTCCTCCTCTTCCTCGGCCCCGCCCAGGGTGATCCCAGCACCAAACGCTTCTACCGCTTCCTTGAGCATCTGATTGTAAAGTTCAAAACCCACCTCCCGTATATGTCCCGATTGTTCCTCGCCCAGGACGTTTCCAACACCGCGAATTTCCATGTCCTGGCTTGCGAGCATGAAACCCGCCCCCAATTCGCCCATGGTCTCAATGGCTTCCAGACGTTTGCGGGCATCCGGGGTCTGCGCCTCCAATGGAGGGGTCAGGAGATACGCGTAGGCCCGGTGTCGCGAACGCCCGACCCGGCCCCGTAACTGATGCAGTTGCGCCAGACCAAAATGATCGGCACGGTGGATGATGATGGTGTTGGCACTGGGGATATCCACACCGTTTTCAATGATTGTGGTACACAGCAGCAGGTTAAACTCCTGACGATAAAAGGAGATCATAATGCGTTCCAAACGTCCCTCCGGCATCTGACCATGGGCAATGCCCACCTTCGCCTCAGGAACCAATTCCATCAGGCGGGCTGCCATGCGTTCAATCTCCTGCACCTTGTTGTATACATAAAATACCTGCCCACCACGATATATTTCCCGCAGAATGGCTTCGCGAATGCGGGCAGGGGAATATTCGGTGACAAAGGTGCGAATGGCCAGACGATTGGCGGGCGGGGTGGCAATAATCGATATGTCGCGAATACCCGACATGGCCATGTGCAAGGTACGGGGGATGGGCGTGGCAGTCAGGGTCAGAATGTCAACATTGGCGCGCATTTTCTTGATTCGTTCCTTGTGGGTCACGCCAAATCGTTGTTCCTCATCAACCACCAACAAGCCCAAATCTTTGAAGGCGACATCTTCCTGCAACAAGCGATGGGTACCGACAACAATATCCACTTGGCCGCTGGCTGTCTTTTTGGCCAGTTCCGCCAACTCCTTGGGGGAGCGAAAGCGCGACATGACAGCCACATGGACCGGATAGGCACTGAAACGGCGCGCAAGTGTTTCATAATGTTGTTGTGCCAGAATGGTGGTTGGCGTCAACACCGCCACCTGCTTGCCATCCATGACGCAACGAAAGGCAGCGCGTAACGCCACCTCCGTTTTACCAAAACCAACATCGCCGCAAATCAGGCGATCCATGGGTCTGGTGGAGGCCATATCGGAAAGCACGGCCTCGATGGCCTGGATTTGGTCCGGTGTTTCGTCGTAGGGAAACGCCGCAGCGAATTCATGATCGGCAGCATGCGGAGCGGAAAATCGAATCCCCCCGGCAGATTCCCGCTTGGCTTGCAGGGCAACCAGCTCTGCCGCCATTTCCAATATTTTTTTCTTGACCTTTTGGCGGGTTTTTTTCCATTTACTCCCCCCCAACTTGTCGAGCATGGCTTCGTCAGCACCGGAATATTTGCTGACCCGATCCAGGTTCTCCACCGGGACATACAGTTTGTCCCGGTCCGCATAAGTCAACAATAAAAAATCATTGACCACCCCACCAACCGTCAGGGTATGCAAACCACCAAAACACCCAATGCCATGATCGGCATGCACCACAAAACTCCCCTCTTTCAAATTGCGAAACGAGGCGAGAATGCGATCCAAAAATTCGGGATCAGAACTCCTTCGGCGGGCGCGTGTTCCCAATACGGCATCATCGTTGAGAAGCGTCAGTTTGAGTCCGGCGTGGGAAAAACCAAGGGCGAGATCCCCGATGATCAAACGCACCGGCTGTGGCGACCCCGACAAGGATTCCCGCCAGGTTGCGACATTGGTCGTGGTGATACCGTGATCAGCGAGCAATTCCGCCACCCGATCGCGTTGCCCCATGGAACGCGAGGTGACAACAATGCGTCGTTGTTCCGCTTCCTGGCGAATAAAAGCCACAACCTTGTCCAATACCGAATGAATGGCAGTACCATCGTCAAACTGATGCTCAAAGAAGTCCGGTAGCGGCGAAAATCCCAGGGATCGACTCCCCTGTGAAGAATCTTTCCCAACGTTGAATCGGTCAAATCGACTCATGACAGCCCGTAATTCTGCATGCGTCAGATAAAACCGTTCCAGAGGCAACAGGCGTGGTTCGGTAGGATTGTCATCCTGCAGCAACAAGGATCGTTGGCCACGCACCTTTTCCTCGAAAGCGATGGCGGAACTCTCCACATCGCTGTCAATGAGGATCTGCGTCCCCTGGGGCAGGTAATCGGTCAACAAACTGGTCGTTTCATAGAATAACGGTAAATAGCGTTCCATTCCTTGAAACTTGCCACCGCTGGAAACCACCTTGTAAATCTCATCCATGGCCGCCTTGCCACCAAAGGTTTCCCGATATTGGGTACGGAAAACACGGATGGTCTCTTCGGTGAGCAAAACTTCGTTCATCGGCAGGGTTTCGACCTGGTTGGTCCGCTGGGTTGAACGTTGTGTGTGCAAATCAAAATAACGGATGGTTTCAACTTGGTCGCCAAACAATTCCACCCGCACCGGTTCTTCGAGTCCAGGGGGATAGAGGTCGATGATGCCACCACGAACAGCAAATTCACCTGGTTCCTCAATCTGGGCGCTGGCACGATAGCCGGCAATGGTCAAAAATTGCTTAAAGGCGGGCAGGTCGATCTGATCACCTTCGCGAATGACAAAACCATGCTGCGCCAAAAGAGCGCGTGGCATCAAACGTTGCATCAGGGCCATGGGAGTGGTAATGACAACGGCCTGTTTCTTCCCCAGGGCATTTTCCGCCTTTACCGGTCCAAGCCCTTGCATTTGCGTCAGGCGGTATAGGGTGGCAATGCGTTCCCCGACAATGGGCGCGTAGGGCGATAAAGGTTCAAAGGGCAATATTTCCCAGGCGGGAAACGGCAGAAGCGTAACCGGTTGATGCCGTTCGCCCTGAAACAACAACAATTCGCGATAAATCGCCTCGGCACGGGGCGTCTTGCCAGTCACAATCATCAGCGGTGTGGCTAACGTACCAGCCCATTCCTTGGCAAACAGGCTCAGGCTTGACCCGGGCAGGTCATGCAATACTTCCTGGAATGTGCCACCTTTACTGGAACGTGTCGCCAATCGTTTGGCAAACTCAGTGGCTGGAGAGGTTTCGTCCATACACAATCCCTGCCGCAGTGGCAACGTTTTCAGGGTAAAGAAGAATCATCACGCAGACCAAATTCGGTTATCTCCTGAAAACCAAATAAAAACGGTACGTCCAGCATGACCAGGGGATGATTGTAGGATGCCTTATCATCGATGGCGGGTACGGATTGCCCCTGAAAAACAGACCAGCCCCCCTCTTTGGGAAATACCGAGTACCCAACCGGGATATTCTGACCGTCGGAATCAGGAACCTGGAGTGTTGGCAGGCGATATACCGGCACAATCACATAGGCGGTCAGCCAAAAGCGAAAATCACCCATGGTCCACACGATGGTGCTGTCGGTCAGTTGTTTGCGTAATTCTCCCCGCTTTTTCAAAGGGGCTGTCGTAATAATCAAGCTTACGCGAATGTCTGGATCCAATATCTGGTTTTCTTCAATCTTTTTTCTATCCGTTTCGGATAGGCGGAATAATTCTGCGGTTACATCCAAATAGTCGGTGAACGGATGGGTATGAAAATCCCCCAACAATTCAATGTGTGGCCAAAAATAGTTGACCGCATCCCGTTTGATCTCCAACCCGGAACTCGGCAACACCGATGCGCCAGACCGCAACGTCATGGCATCCAAGGTTACATTATCCACATTGAATAATACCAGGTCGTCGTCCAGATCAACCTCACTCCCCCAAATCAAACCGTAGGTTTCACTATATTTCGCCCCGTTTGCCGATTTTTTCTTGTTGTCATCCTGTACCGCGTAGGACTCCATGGTGGCCAATACCAGCTCCATCAAGGCATTTTCTGATATTCTAACCAAATAATCCTTATCAAACATGCCCAATACTTTCACGATGGGTCCATGGAGTGGTACAGGAACACCGGCAAGCAACCCGGTAAAGAACGCTATCGGTTTCCTTCCAAATGGCAAACAACCTCTCGACCGCTTCCCCCCCCCCTGTCAGGCTAGCCAATCTATCACACGAACCAACAGCCAACAACGATCCGCCAGTACGCTGCCTGTACGGATTTCAAGGTGATCCGTTGCTATCCCATCTTTCGCGATTCGACCATTTTGAATAGTCCAACAAATTGATTTTTAAAGATATGGCATACAAAAGTCGGCACCACAGAGGATGAATTGGTTCAATGAGTCTGGACAGTGTTCAATGAAATTTTTGGTGGTGGTTGGGCTGGTAAATCCATACACATTTGTTGCAACAAAATGAGTTGGTCTTTTTCAGGTTGTGTGTAACGGGATAAGGTGATGTGACGACCATCGGTGGTGGGCAAATGCACATCTACCATCTGGATGGAGGCAAATTTTTCAAACACTGCCCGAGGGGTCAACCCAGGAGCCAAGGCGCGTAGTCGTTGCTTGAGTGTGACCTGGAGGCAGTAGGCAACAAAGGCCACAAAAATGTGAGCTTCGATGCGATTATCCAACTGATGGTGAATGGGACGAATCGCAAGATCTCCTTTCAACTCCTTGAACACCTGTTCAATTTCAGTGAGTTGTATGTAGCGATTCCAAAGTTGAGATGGATCTTTGTCACGGAGATTGCTTCGCAGCAGATAACTGCCTTCCCGGCGGCGTGCCTTGCGCAGCAGCTCACGATCCAGACGGAACGTAAACGTCTCTTGTGTGACAACATCATTTTTTTCTGGAAGCTTGATATTAATAAGATTGTATGCTCGACCTGCCTCTTTTTTGGCGGCACCAAGTTTGAGAAGCAGATCATCTCGCGACAATTTCTGAAGTTGCAGTTCACCAAGACGCTTCCAAAGCTTTTTTAAACGGCGACGGCGCATGCCTCGCTCCTTGTCCACTCGGCCATCACTACGCGCCAAAATATAAAGTTCTTGATCACACTCAAGAAGTTTGACCTTGACCAACTCGCGTGCCTGTTCCCATGGTTTGGCAAGGAAAGATTTCTCGAGTTTATTCAATCGTTCCCTGGGAGTACCCACCAAGTAGTCAATGGGGAATTGGGCCGTGCGCATTTTTTTGAGTGTTTTTTCTGTGGGAATTCCACGGTCCATCACCCATGTGCGGTTGGCCCGACCATATTGCTTCTCGATTTTTTCAAGGAAAGTGTCCAGAGTGGTTTTGTCCGAGGTGTTTCCTGGCATAACTTCATAGGCGATGGGAAACCCATCGGTGGTGACGATAAGGGCGATGACCACTTGCACGCAGTCTGATCGTTTGTCCCGGCTGTAGCCAAACCGTTATTTACCCTCCTCCGTGGGAATGGCCTCAAAGTAGGTGCTGGTCAGATCGTAGAGCAGTACGTCGAAGGTAGCATCAAATAGGGTGTGCCACCGTTGGGTAAGAAATGAAAAGAAATTATTCTTGTGTTCCAATAGGTTGTCCAAGCAACGATACAGCTTGTCCTTTTGAACCAATCCGAAATCCTCGCCAAGCAAATCTCCAATGGCACTTTGTTCAAACCATTGTCGATGCAATCGCCATTCGCTGCCAGGGTCAAGCAATCGATAAACAACCAGAGTCTTGAATACATTCAACCACTGGGTTCCCTTGCGACTGGGTTTCAATTTATCGGACCAAAACGAATCAAGATCCAACTGATCCCATAACTGACAGGCCAACCAACATCCACCCCATTGCCTCGGGCGGCGGATCTGAAGCTCGCTGAGGCGAATTTGAACAACTTCGCAATCTGGCACTGATATGGCGCGATATTCCGGGAAAAGTACCATTTGTTCAGGTCGGGATTTGCCTTCCTGAAAAACCTCAATGGTCTTGCACCACGCAGCTTGTTGCGTGTCGTTGATTTCACCGAGATACAAAACCTGCCGCTGAACATGTCGGTTTCCTTGGATGCGCCGATTTTCCACGA
>PEAK01000014.1 GCA_002753515.1 Magnetococcales bacterium | reverse complement strand
CGCCTTTCTCCCATCGAAGTTCCAAAAATCCACATGGTGCATCATTCAAAGCATCGATGTCACGCATCATTCTTTCAATAATATATGGATCGGAGCATGGTTAGGTTAACGTAAGGCACCGCCGGAAACTGTGGATCCACAGAAAAAAACCATTACCTCCATGGAGGGTGTTACCCTCGAATACGATCTGCTCGTCACCATTCCGCCCCATTCGGGCATGGATGTTGTGGATGACTCCAAACTGGGCAAGGGCGGATGGGCGACAACCGATCCCGCAACACTGCAACACACCGAACACAGCGACATCTTCGTTATTGGCGACACCACCAACATTCCCATCTCCAAGGCGGGATCCACGGCCCATTTTGAATCGGAGGCGGTGATTGCCAACATCACCTCTCTGATCAAGGAGGGGTGTTGGTCCCGTTACTACGACGGCAAAGTTTTTTGCTTTGTGGAAACAGGTATGGATTCGGGAGCTTATGTATGGTTCAACTACACCACGCCTCCCAATCCCGGCCCGCCATCGCAAATGATCCACAGGCTCAAACTGGCCTACAACTGCCTTTATTGGCTCTCGGCCAAAGGCTTGCTCTAAGGAGATGATGGCATGAATGCTTCTGATGATACCAAGCCTGCGGTCACAGATGAGTTGGCCCGTGTTGTCGCGGCCGCGACCAATGCCCTGTCTGACCAAATGGTGGAACGCATGGCTTCCACTGCCGGCAATTTTTTGGAAGTGGCCGATCAACTCAACAAAGAAGAAACCAGGGAGGCGCTGACCTATACGTTGGAACGACTGACCCATCTGCACCAGATCGGAGCGCTGGATACCCTGTTTGGTTTGTTGGAAGTGGCCCATTGCGGGCGTATGGCCATGACAGATCCCATGATTTCCCGATTGCTTGGCTTTGTGGAACACATGGTCAACAACCTGGCCAATGAAGAGATGGCCACCATGCTGAGTACCTCTTTTGAAGCAGTTCAGGATGCTGTTGATGAGATGAAGAAAACACCGGCTACCGGTGGTAGCATTTTCTCAACCATTGCCCTGTTGGGTAAGCCTAAAACACTAAAAATTTTACGATTCATGTTGACGGTGGCGGAAAAGATGGAGAGTCGGTTCGAGGAGTAGCCTGGTGAATTTTTTGAAGGCGTAAAACCTGTCTTGGTCCGGGGAAGGGGGGGCCTGGTCCAAAGATTTGCTTGCACTATGTATGATGGGTATCGGTTGGCCTATTGGAGCAAATCAAGAGAACACCAACGGCCTTACAGCATCAAATCGGGTTCTTTGCCATCCTGGGGTATCACCGGGACGGTTTCTTTTTTTATCTTGGCCATCCCCTCGGCCAAGCCGGTGAGGGGAACGGGGACGATAACGGGTACTTTTTTATCGCTCCACAGAACAAATCCCACCTTTAAAGCGGAACCGGAGGAGAGTTCTTTGAAAAATTCCGGTTTGATCTGCAATGCAGCGATACAGGCTTCGGGTTGGCAGCGTTGCAAAGCCATCTTGATCTGTTTACCCTGGTCCACCTTGACCAAAACGCTTGTATCCAGAAATATATTCATGGGGGTGTGGACGATCAGCACCAGCTCATTATTTTTTCCCAGATAGCCGACGACGACCTTGACAATATTTTTTCCGGTTTTTTGCGCGGCAACCACCTGGACCATGCCGCAGCGGGTTTTGTCCACACCAACAGCGGTACAGGAGAAGCTCCAGGAGCCAAATTTATCGCCAACGTTGAGGCCGGCATGAGCGGTTGAAGCCAGACAAGCCTGGAGGCCGCCTGCTGCCAGGATGGTCAGAAGGAACCTGCGCACGAGCGCAAGAAAGGCATGTTGAGAATTGGGATTATTCATGAGTGCAGATAATATCTTATTTGAGGCGGAAATGCTACTTCCACTGCAACAAATTCCCCGCCAGGTGGGCGGAGTTCATCAAGGCACCTGGTGGGGAATTGGCAAGTTGACCGGTATGGCTGTCTGATCCATTGCTTCAAACTGTGCTGGAAGTATACTTGATTCCAGAGTTTGGCAAGGGAAGTCCGAGTCGAAGGTGTTGGATGGCGTCAGGATGAATGGTGGATAAGGAACTGGTCGCGATTGCGCCCTTGGGATTCAAGATCCCGCAACCATTTGGGTGTTGGTCCTTTACCACTCCAGGTTTGTTCATGGTTATCGGGGTTGCGATATTTGGGGGGGAGTTTGATTCCCTTGTCGCTTCTGGTCATCCGACCGCCCTGACTCTCCATGAATTCTTCGACGGATTCAAAGCCGGCCACCCGGGCCAATTCATTCATTTGTGTGCGGATTTGCTTGGATTTTTCGCGACGTTTTTTCTTGATTATCTGGTCCAGGTCGGTGCTTAAGGAAACCAACTCTTCGAGAGGTAAATCTTCAAAATTCGAACTGTGTATCGTATTCATGGAACCATCCTCATAGGGAATTAGAATTCAGGTGTGGATAGGTATTGAGTTTGAATGAACACCGGGGCAGAATAACCATGTTTTAGCGCACTGCCTCCTTTCGTGGGCAAGATATACTGAAAAAAAATGGCTATCAAGGTTTAGAAGATTTTTTTTTGAGTTATAGATAGGGATACACCCAGCCAGGGAGAAACGCCCTCTTTAATGACCAATGAATGATTGGATTGGGTACATTCCCTGGTATGATTGCGACGCTTGATCGCCCGGCACACTATCAGACCGAACCTATAAATACCATCCAACCTGGAGGCTTTCATGTCAAAAGAGTTCCCCACAATCCAACCGGATATCATCTATACCAGAGTTGATGAAGCCCCAGAGTTGGCAAGCGCCTCATTGCTTCCCATTATACGGGCCTATCTGCGCCAGGGGGGCATAACTGTCGGGACAAAGGACATTTCCCTTGGTGGTCGCATTTTGGCGCATTTTCCCGACAACCTCACCGAACAGCAACGTCAATCCGATGACCTGAAAGAGTTGGCAACGTTGGTGAACAGCCCCGATGCCAATGTGATCAAACTACCCAATATCAGTGCTTCGGTTCCGCAACTCAAGGCGGCGATCCGCGAGCTGCAAAGTCAGGGATATGCTGTGCCGGATTATCCAGAAAACGCTTCCACGCCGGAAGAAACAGAGATCCGAATGAAGTATGATCGGATCAAGGGTAGTGCGGTTAATCCCGTACTCCGGGAAGGTAATTCCGATCGCAGAACACCCAGAGCGGTCAAGGAGTTCGCAAAAAAAAATCCGCATGCCATGGGGCGTTGGGATCCCCATTCCAAAACACATGTGGCCACTATGGATCGAGGGGATTTTTATGCCAATGAAAAATCGGTAACGGTTCAGGAGTCGGCTGCGGGTACAGCGCGTATTGAAATGATTACCCGGGATGGAACCATCCTCACTCTGAAAAAAGAGCTGAATCTGCAACCGGGTACTGTCGTTGATGCCACATTTATGGATATTCAAGCATTGATTGATTTTTTGGAAAGGCAGATTGAGCAAGCGCGAATGGAGGGGGTATTGTTTTCGTTGCACCTCAAAGCAACCATGATGAAAGTATCCGATCCCATTCTGTTTGGTCATGCGGTCCAAGTTTATTTTCGCGATGTATGGTCCCAACATGAAAAAACCTTTCAAGAGTTGGGTGTGGATCCGAAAAATGGCCTGGGCGATTTATTTTCCCGGCTGCAAAAACTTCCTGCCCAGTCCAGGGAACGCATTGAGGAAGACATTCGCCAATGCATGGCGCGGCAACCGCCTTTATATATGGTTCATTCCGGCAGAGGAATTACCAATTTGCACGTTCCCAGTGATGTTATTATAGATGCTTCCATGCCCGCCCTGATTCGTGGTGGGGGCAAGGGATGGGGACCCGATGGCAAACCCTGCGATACCAAATGTGTGATTCCTGACAGCAGTTACGCCGGGGTCTATCAGGAAACGATTGATTTTTGTAAACAGCATGGTGCATTCGACCCGACCACCATGGGTAGTGTTGCCAACGTGGGACTCATGGCGCAGCAGGCGGAGGAGTATGGTTCCCATGCCACCACCTTTGCCGCCCCGGACGATGGCAGCATCCGCGTTGTGGCCGCAAACGGGGAAACGCTGTTGCAACACACCGTTCGCAAAGGGGATGTGTGGCGTTTGTGCCAAACACGGGATGGGGCCATCCAGGATTGGGTCGCATTGGCTGTCAAACGTGCCAGACTAACCGGAAGTCCTGCCATTTTTTGGCTGGATCCGGGCCGTGCCCATGATCGACAGATCATGGATAAGGCCAAAACATCCCTTGGAAAGATGGATACCCACGGTTTGGATATCCGCTTCATGGCACCCCGGGAAGCAACCCGAATCTCTTTGCAACGCGCCAAAGAGGGGCAGGATACCATATCCGTTACCGGCAATGTCCTCAGGGATTACAATACCGATCTTTTTCCCATCCTGGAGGTTGGCACCAGTGCCAAAATGCTTTCCATTGTACCTCTCATGCAGGGGGGGGGATTGTTTGAAACGGGTGCCGGGGGCTCGGCACCCAAACATGTACAACAGTTTGTGGAAGAGGGACATTTACGTTGGGATTCCCTGGGGGAATTCGCAGCCCTGGCCGCTTCCCTGGATCATTTGGGACAGACGAAAAACCGCCCCCGGGCAACGCTCATGGCGAAAACGCTGGATCAGGCCACCGAAAAGGTGTTGGTCAACAATCAATCCCCCAAGCCGACAACGGGGGAGCTGGATAATCGCGGCAGCCACTTTTATTTGGCTTTGTACTGGGCCCAAGCTTTGGCGCAACAGCAGGAGGATGGCGAATTGAGCAAGATATTCCTCCCCGTTTCCTCCAGTTTGCACGACAATCAGGAACGTATTCTTGGTGAAATCAATGCCACCCAGGGTCACGCGGTTGATTTGGGGGGATACTACCGATGCAATCCAGATAAATTGGCCAGGGCCATGCGTCCCAGTGCCACGTTGAATGCCATTATTGATGGTCTGTCCTGAGGGCGTCGGGCGTGCTACTGCCGGGGAGGCCTGCGGCGAGAACCGCAGGCCTCCCCGGGGACGTTGAGGATCACGCGATGGGGAGTGTCAAGATTGGTGGCCCGGTTACAAGACGCGGTCAGGCGGAATGGAGCGTTTCCCCGACCCACACAGTGTCGCAGCTTATGGAATCAGAGCGTTGAAACTGTCGAACGGTTCTGTGGGGAAACCCCTGAATATCCTTCACCTTATCGGTAGGCCGAAAGGCTTGGTATTCAAACCATTCGCGGGAAAAGGGGATACTGGTCAATTCACCCGAGGCTTGTTGAGCGTACAATGTGACGACTTCCATAGTGGTGACCTTCCCAACGGTTGTTGCATCAGCCCGTAGCTGGGCGTCCCCCGTATTGGCAACGCAGGGGATGGATTACAGCGACGCCCCCCTGTCGAGCCGCTTGTCCAACTGGCGCTCGATATGTCCGAGCAGTTGTTCAAAGCTGTTATCGCGACGGCTATCGAAAGTATTGGCCTTACTGGACTGCTCACCAGCAACCGGGGCGGTAAACGGACCCCAGCCCGGGGTATGGTGGGCAATGCGCACAATGGGTGGATAGGCTGAGACTTGCATGACACCCTCCCAGACGATAATGGATTCCAAGTCTGAGGGGATTCTGCACTTTTTGGTCCAAATGCTCTTTTCTTTGATGAATCCATTAATTAACAATGGGTTGCATCAATGCGGCCAGCAATAAGACATGTCGCTACAAGGGTCAACAATCCGACACCGCCAAAAGATTTTTTTTCTAAATCCGACGACGGCGTCGCTGGGAGGAGTGCGAGGACACTGGAATGGGGGCGGGTAAGAACAATGACCTGGGTTGAAAAAGGGCTATGATCGCCTGCATCAGGGTGATGATGGAATTGTAACGCATGGGGAACCAACCTTTCCGGTCGATAACGTGGTCATATCTGGAACAAACACACTATAGCAGAATGTGACGCAAGAGTTAACAGCTTTCTTGCAATGACCCATGGATCGTGGGAATTGAACGAAGTGACTGGATCCGTCCCCGCCTCCGGGTTGTTTTTTTATGTTTTAGAAAAGAAATTATTGATGTAGAATCCGGTCACCGGGGAGGAGAATATGGCCTGTTGCAGCATTTGTAATGGGGACTGAGGGAACCTTCACGACAAAAAAATAATCATGTCAATTAATCATAAGCTAGGTTTGGGGTTTGGCAGCCTTGTCGGCTTGGTACTGTTACTGACCATGCTGGCTTGGCAAAATATGAAAATACTTGAAAATCTGGACTTGGAACAACATCGGTTGGAACAATTACACAAAGCATTATTGGAAACCAGAAGACATGAAAAAAACATCCTGCTGCGCAACGATGCGATTTCGGTGCGGCAGCATCGGCATTGGTTGGCTATTCTGACTAGTTTGATTGATGAAGAAAAAAATTCTGTAAGGGTATCCGAGGTTGCCATTTGGCAGGAAGTGGAACAGGACACTCTGGCGTACCGGCGCAGCATCGAGCCCATCTTTCACGATCAGGGCCTTTCTCTGACAGAAAGGATCGCCATGGGTGAATCCATAACGGTTCCCCTGGCGCAGCACATGCATGAAGCCATCCAAAGACTGGAAAAGATCCGAAATAGCAACCGACAGTTCCATCTGGATTGGACAGAAAGGTTTTACGCGGGATATATAGTTTTCACCATCGCTCTCTCCATTTTCATTGTTTTCTTCATCGCCTATTCCCTTCACAACTCTCTCCAAACCGGGATTCGTTTTGTCCGGGAAATTGAGTCCGGCAATCTGCGGGCCACTATCCCCAAAATTCCTTCTGATGAAATCGGCGTGCTGCTCAATGCCTTGCAAAAAATGGGGTCGGAACTCCAACGCCTGGAAGAGGCCAACATCCACGCCATGGCGGCGCGCTTGGCGCTGAGCGCCATCCTGGAAACATCCCAGGAGCCGTTACCACTGCCGCGATTGTTGGAGGTAGTGTTGCAGATAATCTTGACCGTCCCTTTTCTCAAGGTGGAACGCAAGGGTGCTATTTTTCTGGTGGACGAAAAGACCCGATCCTTGCGTATGGTCGCCTCCCAGGGACTCGATCAAGACGTGATGCAATCCTGTCAAGAAGTTGCCCCGGGAGTGTGCATGTGCGGTCGTGCCTTGAATGAGGGCAAGTTGTTGTTCAGTTCCTATATGGATGAACGCCACGATATCCGCCATCCAGGGATGTCGGAACATGGGCACTATTGTCTGCCCATCCTGTCACGAGGTTCAGTGCAGGCGGTCATGACATTGTATCTGGCTGCCGGGCACGAGCAGGCCTCGGAAGACGAAGCCCTTCTGGCCAACGTCGCCTTTACCTTGGCGGGCATCCTGGAGCGTAAACGATTGGAAGAGCGGATGCGGCACATGGCCCATCACGATATGCTGACGTCACTACCCAACCGGGTGTTATTTAACGAACATCTCTCTCTCGCCTTGGCTAAAGAAACCCGCAACCAAAAAATTCTGGCCTTGATGCTTATCGATTTGGATCATTTTAAAAATGTCAACGATACCCTGGGGCATGCCGCCGGGGATCATGTGTTGATCGTAACCACAAGACGTATTAAAGCCTGTCTGCGGGCGTCCGATCTGGTGGCACGTTTGGGTGGGGATGAATTTGCCGTTATCCTGTCGGATCTTATTGACCGGGAGGGCGTAGCCCTGGTGGCGGATAAAATTGTCCAAAGTGTTTGCCAACCCATAACATGGCAAGGCAACCGTGCAGCCGTTGGTGCCTCAATTGGCATTGCCCTGTTTCCAGACCATGGCACGGAGGAAAATGAACTCATGGTATGTGCCGACAAGGCGATGTACACAGTCAAAGAGCGGGGCCGGAACGGCTACAGGTTTTACGAAATACCGGTGTCAAGCTGAACGCGAACGCCGGATTTTTTTCTAAGGATCAGGGAAACACCTGTTTGAACGGTTTGACGCTGACCGAGGCGTAGACCCCGGTCTGGACGTAAGGGTCGGCATTGGCCCATATTTTGGCTTCGTCCAGAGAGGGAAAGTCGGCGACGATCAGGCTGCCGCTGAATCCTTCACCCGCCTCCAGGGGAAACGGTCCCGCCAAAACCAACCGACCCGATTGATGCAATGTTTCCAGACGCGCCACATGGGCGGGTCGAACCGAAAGTCGCTTGGAGTAACTGTTTGGGACATCCGTTCCAATGATGGCGAACAACATGGCTGGGCTCCGCAAAAATGGTCTATAAAGGGCCGGCTTCAAGTTACCGTTTTTTTGTTGGTTAGCATTAAATACCCCCTTAAGGCAATTAAAATAATGAGAGTGGGATGACGTGGCACCGGGAAAGATGATAGAGTAGGGTAGTGAATGGGTTTTTACCTTAAAAACTGCCTCGCGGCTCAAGACAACCGACGACGATTGCCATGGAAGAAAACATAGACAGGGTGTTTGACGCCATCCAGGAGAAACTGGTTCTCCTAAGGGGGCATCTTTGACTACGAAAATGGTAAGAAACGGTTGGAAGAACTCCAGGCATTGAGTGAAGATCCGGCACTTTGGAACAAGCCGGATCAGGCAAAAATACTCATGCAGGAGAAAAGCCGTCTGGAAAAAACCATTGGCGAATGGGAAAGTCTGGGAAGGGAATTGGCGGACAATCGGGAATTGTTTTCCCTGGCCTATGCCGAATCGGATACCACGGTACAACAGGAAATTCACCAGGCTGCCCGGGAGTTGCTGGCACGGGTGGATGATCTGGAACTCAAACGCATGCTTTCCGAGGAGGCGGATATCAACAACGCCTTTTTGGAGATTCACCCGGGGGCTGGCGGAACGGAATCCCAGGATTGGGCGGAAATGTTGCTGCGCATGTATCTGCGTTGGTGCGAAACCCATGGCTATAAGACCGAAATTCAAGATTATCAAGCGGGTGACGAGGCAGGTTGCAAATCGGTGAGCGTCCGCATTGAGGGCGAGTTCGCCTACGGCTATCTTAAAACCGAAGGGGGGGTGCATCGCCTGGTGCGCATCAGCCCTTTTGATTCCGCAGCCCGGCGTCATACATCGTTCAGCTCGGTTTACGTATATCCCGAAGTCGATGATTCCATTGTCGTCGATCTCCAGGATAAGGATATGCGCATCGACACCTTTCGCGCCTCGGGTGCGGGAGGACAGCATGTCAACAAAACCAGCTCCGCCATTCGCATCACCCACTATCCCACGGGCATCGTCGTGCAATGCCAAAATGGACGCTCGCAACACCGTAACAAGGATGAGGCCATGAAAATGTTGCGGGCCAGGCTCTATCAACTGGAGTTGGACAAACGTCAGGCCCAGGCCCAGGCCATCAACGATGCCAAAAGCGATATCGGCTGGGGTCACCAGATTCGTTCCTATGTCCTGCATCCTTACCGCATGGTCAAAGATTTGCGTACCAACCTGGAAAAAAGTAATGCCGATGCCGTCCTGGATGGCAGCCTGGATGATTTTATCCGCGCCGCCCTGGCCCAAAGAATTTCCGGTTGATGCCAGATTGTTGTTTTGTCCCTATTTTTAAGGTTTGAGAAAGGGTTCCATGTCCAAAGAAGAAAATTCCCAGGTGGTCGTCAGGAAGGAAAAACTGGCCGCTATCGTCCAGGCGGGCGTTTCCGCCTATCCCAACGATTTCCGCCCACAACAATCGTTGGCCCAATTGCTTGATACCCATGGGAATCAACAGGATGAAGCCATTCTGGCAACCGTTTCCGTGCGCGTTGCCGGGCGGATCATGTTGTTGCGCAGCTTTGGCAAACTCACTTTTGCCACGTTGCGCGATGCCACATCTTCCATGCAGGTGGCTGTACAACGCGATGAAGTCGGGGCAGACATTTACAATACCGTGTTTAAAAAACTGGATGTGGGCGACTGGATCGGCGTGGAAGGATTTTTGTTCCGCACCAAAACCGGGGAACTGACCGTGCGGGTGCAACGGTTTTGCCTCCTGGCCAAAGCCTTGCGACCCCTCCCGGAAAAATGGCACGGCCTGGAAGACATCGAAACCCGCTATCGCCAGCGTTATCTGGATCTGATTGTCAATCCCGAGGTACGCACCCTGTTTCAAACCCGCTCGAAAATCGTCGGCCGCATCCGCGCCACCATGGAAGAAAATGGCTTCCTGGAAGTGGAAACACCCATGATGCATCCCATACCGGGTGGTGCGGTGGCACGACCGTTCGTAACCCATCACAATGCCCTGGATCGGGAACTCTATTTGCGCATCGCCCCCGAACTGTATCTGAAACGATTGATCGTCGGTGGTTTTGAAAAAGTATTTGAAATTAATCGCAACTTTAGAAACGAAGGCTTGTCCACGCGGCATAATCCTGAATTCACCATGATGGAATTTTATCAGGCGTTCACGGATTATCACGAATTGATGGCCTTTGTTGAACACCTGGTTGTTCAGGTGGTTCAACATGTCAACGAAGGGCGGTTGGTTGTGGAACATCAGGGGGTAAGAATCGATTTCACCCCGCCCTGGTCGCGATTAACGTTGCAGGAGGCCCTGGTGCGTCATGCGGGTGCGACCCTGGCGGAAACGTTGGATCGTCAGGGTCTCGCAGCCTTGGCGGCCAAACATGGCATGGAAGTCAAGCCGGAGTGGGATGATGGGGCATTGCTCCTGGAATTGTTTGAAACACTGGTGGAAGAAAAATTGATTCAACCCACGTTTATCAAGGACTATCCCATTTCGGTATCCCCCTTGTCGCGGCGCTCGACGACCAATCCTGAGATTGCCGATCGGTTTGAACTGTTCATTGGCGGCTGGGAAATCGCCAATGCGTTTTCGGAATTGAATGATCCCCAGGATCAGGCGGAGCGTTTTCACGCGCAGATGCAGGCGAAAAATGCGGGTAATCTGGAGGCCATGCATTTTGACGACGATTATATCCGGGCGTTGGAGTACGGCATGCCCCCCACGGGTGGCGCGGGAATTGGCATTGATCGTTTGGTGATGTTGTTGACCAACTCCTCGGCCATTCGCGATGTCATCCTGTTTCCGCAGATGCGCTCCAGGGATTGAAGGATCATTGACCATGCTGGTACAGCGCTACGAATGGTTCATCGGACTCCGCTATCTGCGGGCCAAGAGGTCGCAACACTTCATTTCGGTGATCACCTTTCTTTCCATGGGGGGCATTGCCCTGGGGGTGGCCGCTTTGATCGTCGTTCTGGCCGTCATGACCGGTTTTCGTGCCGAATTGCAAAAACAAATCCTCGGAGTGACGGGGCATATCAATGTTCGTTCCCATACCGGCGTCATCACCAACTACGCCCGTTTGTTGGATAAAATTCGCAAGCATCCCCAGGTCATCCATGCCGCTCCGTTCATTTCCAGCCAGGCGATGCTCCAAGGGGCGAGAAATTCGGTGGGCTCCGCTTTGCGAGGTATCGATCCCAATCTGGAGAAAGATGTTTCTGCCCTGCAAAGAAATTTGACCCAGGGAACCTTGGGGGATCTCTCTTCCTTCGGCATCATTCTCGGTAAAAATCTGGCCTTGAACCTGGGCGTTGAATTGGGTGACCATGTGGCTGTCCTGACCTCGGCCGGTAATGTGACCGCCATGGGTACCTTGCCGAGAATGAAACGTTTCAAGGTGGTGGGGATTTTCGACTCCGGCATGTATGAATACGATTCCGCCCTGTCCTACATCCATTTTGCCGATGCCCAGACGTTGTTGCGCTTGCATGAAGATGAGGTCAGTGGCATCGACATGATCACTCCGGCACCTGATTTTGCATTTGCCGTGGGACAAGATCTTGCCCAAACACTGGGTCCCACGTACAGCGTCCAGGATTGGATGCAGATGAATCGCCACTTCTTCAAAGCCTTGCAGATTGAAAAGGCGACCATGTTCACCATCCTGTTTTTGGTAGTGGTGGTGGCCGCTTTCAACATCATCTCGTCGCTGATCATGGTAGTCATGGAAAAGGGCAAGGAAATAGCCATCCTGAAAACCATGGGGGCCACCTCATCCGGTATCATCGCCATCTTTTTGATCAACGGTGGCGTCATCGGCATCACCGGTACCTTGTCGGGCTTGGGATTGGGCCTGCTTCTGGCATTTAATCTGGAAGCCGCCCTGAGCCAGATCGAGGACTGGTTTTCCGTTAAAATTCTCCATGGAGATGTCTATTATATCGATCATCTCCCTTCGGTGGTACTCTGGAGTGATGTTGGCTGGATTGTCGGGATCAGTTTGGTCATCAGCCTGTGTGCCGCAATCTATCCCGCTTGGCGGGCTGCGGGTGTTGATCCGGTGGAGTCGTTACGTTATGAATGAAACACCACTCCTGCAAGCCGTGGGTATCACCAAGAGCTTTGGCAGCGGATCGCAAAAAACCGAAGTTCTTAAAGGCGTGGATTTGTCCCTTTTCCCTGGAGAAATGGCTTCTTTGTTGGGGGTATCGGGTTCGGGCAAGAGTACCCTGATCCAAATCCTGGGTTCACTGGATCGACCGACAACGGGCAAGGTGCTTCTGGGTGGAGTGGAGGTGTTTTCCTTGAATGCCAGGGATTTGGCCAGGCATCGCAACAAAAGAGTAGGTTTTATTTATCAATTTCATCGTTTGTTGCCCGAATTCTCCGCCAGTGAAAACGTTGCCATGCCCCTGCTGATTGGCCGCATGTCACGCAAGGAAGCCATCGCCAGGGGGGAAGCGGCTTTGACCCAGGTGGGATTGGGACACCGGTTGCATCATCGCCCGGGTCAGTTGTCGGGGGGGGAACAACAACGGGTAGCCATTGCTCGTGCCATTGTTACCGAACCCGCCTTGCTCTTGGCCGACGAACCCACCGGCAATCTGGATCGGGAAACCGCAGGGCAAATATTCAGTCTTCTTAAAAATTTGAACAAGACTCTGCAACTCACCTGCCTCATGGTGACCCACAATAGCGAGTTGGCCGAACAATCAGACCGTTGTTTTTTCCTGGAAAATGGTACACTCATGGGAATGCATCAGCCTATTGCGGCAAACAGTCACGTTGCCAACGATTTCAAGGTTGCGGAGCCGCGCCCATGATGGCCACCCATGAGATCATCACCGGGATCATTACCTGGGCACCAGGGATCGTCTTTGCGGTCACGCTCCATGAATGGGCTCATGGTTTTGCTGCGACCCGTTTTGGTGATCCCACCCCGGCGTTGTTCGGTCGTTTGACCCTGAATCCTTTGCCCCACATCGATCCCATCTGGAGCATTGCCATTCCCATCGGCATGCTGGTGACCGCCATGGCGACCATGGGGCATCCCATCGCCTTTGGTGGTGCCAAACCGGTGCCCATTGATCCGCGAAATTTTCCCGCCAATTCTTTCCGTCTGGCCCTGTTGTCGGTCGCCATTGCGGGTCCCATCATGAACCTGTTATTGGCGTTACTGTGTGCCGCCGTGTTTCGCTTGGTATTCTACCTACCTATGTTCATGGTGGATGCCGTGGCTTCCATGTTGATGGCCGCTATCCAAATGAATGTTGTTCTGGCGGTATTCAACATGATTCCGCTTCCCCCCCTGGATGGTGGGCGGGTACTCACGGCCATTCTCCCTTACCCCCTGAATAAAAAAGTGGCCAGCCTGGAAAAGTTGGGCCTGCCGATCATCCTGGTTTTGGCCTTCACCGGAAATTTGGGTACCTTGTTGCTGTCCCCAATGCAATGGGTCCTCACCTTTTTCTTTTGGGTAGCTGGGGTTCATTAGCAATTTTTCAAATGGGTTGTTTGCTTTCCGAAATGAACCATGCCTTTCGTCCCCTGGCAGAAAGATGCTTGGTGGCAACGATAAAACTTCTATATTTCACAGGAAGAATTATTGGAACTAAAATAGCCAACAGATGTCTGGTACCCATGTGATGCATGGGGGGATAAACGTTGCAACCCTTTGTCGCTATGCCATCCAAAGGCAAAAATTGAATTTGTCAATCTGACGGGATCTGATTGAAGAGTGCGATCAAGGAAGTAGCACGGGAGAGATTTCCTGGATCCGGAGTTTGTAACATGTCGCGTGCAGATTTGTTGCTGGAATTGGTACGTTCTGGTGCCCGTGGTGACCACGCTTTGTTTCGCAAGGCGTTGGAGGCGATGGTCAGTGAGGAGCGCGCCAAACAACACCATGTCCTGGCGGATCGTCTTGCCGCACATTTGGTGAATGGCCAGGGCGGCAATCCAGAGGGTGTGAATCACTCTTTGCGTCGGAGTGGCATGGCAAGTGACTTTTTGATCGAAACAATACCAAACCGTTCCCTTGGTGACCTGATCCTTTCCGAAACCGCCATGACCGCCTGCCGGGAGTTGATCGAAGAGCATCACCGTGCAGACCTGTTGCGGTCAATCTGGAGCCAAGGCATCGTGTGCTGTTGGTGGGGCCGCCCAGCAATGGCAAAACATCGCTGGCAGAGGCCTTGGCTTACGAATTGTCGGTCCCCTTGTTGGTTGTCCGGTATGATGCGGTGATCACCAGCTTTCTTGGAGAGACATCGTCCCGTTTATCCAAGCTCTTTGAATACGTCAGAACCCAGCGTTGCGTGCTGTTTTTGGACGAATTTGACGTTCTCGGCAAGGAACGTGGTGATGTACACGAGACAGGTGAAATCAAGCGGGTTGTCAGTTCCCTCTTGCTCCAGGTTGATTCCCTGCCCAGTTATGTGGTTGTCGTGACGGCTACCAATCATCCCGAACTTTTGGATCGTGCTGTTTGGCGTCGCTTCCAGATTCGTTTGCTACTGGATCGACCGACTCGGATTCAGGCTGAAGAATGGTTGCAGCGTTTCGAGAAGCGGTTTGACCAAACATTTGGTTATTCCTCTGGAACGCTTGCAAAAAAACTGGCAGGATTGAGTTATGCTGAGTTGGAACAGTTTGCGCTTGATATCCAAAGGCGTTACATATTATCTTCGCCCGTTGGTAATTTAAAACGGATTGTCACGGAAAGGTTAGCCCAGAAGTGGCTGCGCGATTAATTGTAGAAACTGTCCAACACTATCTTGATGTCGTGCGCCAAAAGGGCATTCCTGTAGATTTTGCCGTACTCTATGGTTCTTATGCCAGGGGCCAGGAGACCGAATGGAGCGATATCGATGTGATGATCGTCTCTCCCTTGTTCGATCTCCCCAAACAGAGTGAGGATGTTGATCGTATCTGGATTGCCACCCTGGATGCCGATATTCGTATTGAACCGGTTGCGATCGGATCTCGGCAGTGGCAGGAAGACGAAACGGCAGGCATCATCGAAATCGCTCGTCGCGAGGGCCAGATCATCTACCCTACCGACCTGGAATCCATGGCATGACGTTGTTGCAGGAACGTATTGAGGTTTCGTGATAATATAAAAAATAATGAAAAATAACCTTTTAGTTATTTTTATTAAGGGGATGCCACCCACGAGCAATAGGTGACGGGGCACCCCTGACATCGGGGGCGCTTCAGGCAGTGTTCTTTGGCGTGCCGGACGATCAAGGCGTGAAATTCCCCCAGGGTATCGGTATTTTTCGGAAGGGATGCGTGGACCAGTGCCTGCATGGCGTCATAGTCGGTTTTGGCATGGATCCAGTCCAATCGCAAAAACAATCGTTTGGTATAGGCATCCACCACAAAAATGGGTTGCTGGGCGGCGTAGCAGACGATGGAATCGGCGGTCTCTTTGCCGATACCGTATATGGTGAGTAATTCTTGACGTAAGTGTTGGTTGTCGGGGTGGATGCAGGATTCGAGGGTATCAAAGGATGCCATGAACGCGGCCAAAGCTTTCAGGCGTTTGGTCTTGACCCGAAAATAGCCGGCGGGACGGATGATGTCCCATAAACGTTCGTCCGGGGTATCGAGGATGGCGCGAAAATCCAGGAGCCCCTGATCCTCCAATTGGCGTAACGCCTTGGTCGTTTGTGTCCAGGCGGTGTTTTGCACCAAAACCGCCCCGATCATCATCTCCACTTGGGTGCGTGCTGGCCACCAATGTTGCGGACCATAACGATCATACAAGTGTTGATAGAGTTGGAAGGGATCGGGATTCATGGTCGCTGGTGCGATGTGCCTTTTTTCTGGCTGGCTCCCGAGGGGGGGGAGATGCCTTCGGCGCTTTGGTGTAATTGTTTTTGCTCGGACGTGGACAGAAAGCGCCAGTGGCCACGCGGCAGTTCCCCCAGGGCAATCGGGCCATAAGAGATGCGGATCAACCGGGAAACTTTCATATCCAGGGTTTCAAAGATACGCCGGATGATGCGGTTGCGTCCCTCGCGCAAGGTCATGGTTAACCAATTGTTGGCGCTTGTGTTTCGGTCCACCGTAACTTCCAACGGTCCCGTGGGACCATCTTCCAGTTGAACTCCTTGTTGCAAACTTTGCAATGTGGCGTCATTGATGCGTCCATGAACCCGGACGCGATAACACCGGGGAACCCGGGCCGAAGGGTGCGTCAGGCGATGCACCAGGTCACCATTATCGGTTAATACGATAAGACCTTCGGAGCTGATGTCCAAGCGACCAACATACAGCAAGCGTTCGGGAACATTTTCCAAATAGTCGTAGATTGTCTTGCGTTTCTCGGGGTCATGCCGGGTACAGACAACGTCAGGTGGCTTGTGAAACGCCAAAACGACGTGGGATCGTTTCCCTTTGCCTTCGATGGGCTTGCCATCGACCTTCACGCGATCCAGATCACCGACCAGGCAACCCGGTTGGGTGACAATCTGATTGTTGATGGCTACCCGGCCCATGGCGATCCAGCGTTCCCCTTCGCGCCGGGAACAAAGACCCGCCTGGGCCAACCATTTTTGTAAGCGCATGGGTTCAGCCACGGGATGACACCTTGCGATGGGCGACCGGTAGACCCAGCACCTCCATGACGGAAACCAGGGTGTGTTCGGCTCGTTCCCTGGCTTGTTCGGCACCTTTGTGCAGAATGCGTTCAAGCTCGCCCGGATCGTTCATCAACTCACGATAGCGGTTGCGAATGGGATCGAGGACGACGTTGACCGCTTCGGCGGTTTCCACTTTCAACTTGCCGTATAGGTTGTGGCTGAAATGATGCAGCGCTTCTTCACGGGTTTTGCCGGTGGCGGCACACCAGATGGTCAGCAGATTGGTGACCCCCGCCTGGTTGATTTCATCAAAGCGGATTTCCCCCAGGCTGTCGGTGACCGCTTTTTTAAATTTTTTAAGAACGGTACTGGCATCATCCAGCAGCATCACTTTGGAGAGTTCCGATTCTGCCGATTTGGACATTTTCTTGGCTGGATTTTGCAGATCGCGTACCCGTTCCGCCCCTTGGGATTGGATCAAGGGATCGGGAACCTGAAACACCGGTCCAAAGGCATTGTTGAAACGGATGGCGATATCCCGGGTGAGTTCCAGATGTTGTTTTTGATCCTCCCCGACTGGCACGACGTGAGCGCCGTATAGAAGAATGTCGGCAGCCATCAACACCGGATAGGTGAAGAGTCCGGCGTTGACATTGTGGCGGTGGCGTTGAGCCTTGTCCTTAAACTGGGTCATCCGTTCCAATTCTCCCAGTTGGGCGAAGGTGGAGAGGATCCAGGCCAGTTCAGCGTGTTGATGCACCTGGCTTTGAATGAAGACAACGCTTTGTTCCGGGTCCACACCGGCTGCCAGATAGATGGCGGCTAATTCCAGGATATGCTTGCGCAATTGTTGGGGATCCTGGCGTACCGTCAGGGCATGCAGGTCAACGACGCAAAAAATGGTATTGTAGCGTTCTTGCAAGGGTACCCAATTTTGGATGGCACCGAACAGATTGCCAATGGTCAGTTGCCCTGTGGGTTGGGCGGCGCTTAAGGCTACCTTGCGCTTTGGTAATTCCATACTCACCTTGCATTCTCCTCTAGACGTGTTCGCCCCAAGCTATCATGCCACAAAAATCATATTTAAGTTCAACAGATTCTAGCATTTGAATCTGCGCAAGGACAGGGACGGTCAACAGATCCCCTTGCTTCTGGTGGCGATGAGGTGGCCCAAGCGGGGTGCGGCATCGAACAGATCGGCGACGAGGGAAACATCGGCGATGGCATGGATGGGGGCGGCGGGGTCGTGGTTGATGGCGGCGATCATTTCGGAATCCTTGATGCCGGCCACATGTTGAATGGCCCCGGAGAGGCCCATTCCTACATACAATTTGGGGGCGATGATGCGACCAGTCTGGCCGATTTGCAGTTCGCTGGCGGCAAGTCCGGCATCCACTGCCCCTCGGGTGGCTCCTACTGCGGCACCCAGGTGATCGGCCAATTCTTCAACCGCTTGAAAACTGCCTGCCGTTTCCAATCCCAGACCACCGGCCACCACAATCTTGGCATCGGCCAGATCGGGACGTTGATGTGTCAGGGAGTGATAGCCCAGGTGGTCTGATGTGGGTTGCGTAGTTTCGTTGTATTCCATGTCCACGATTGGGGTGGGATTCGCTGTGATCGCTGCCGGGGGGAAAGCGGTGGGTCGGATGCTGAGAAGGGCAGGGAATTGCTTGAGTTGTACTTTGGCCAGGGCTTGGCCGGCATGGATCATACGTGAGACCTGATCGTTGGGCAGGATGGCATGGACCTGGGTGAGCGGTGCCAGACCGAGGAGACCACCCACCCGAGCCATGACATCGAGGGTAAAACGATCTTGTGCCGCGATAATCCAACGATACTGGGGCGCGAGACGGGCGATATGCAAGGCGATTGATTCGATGGATGCGGGGAGGGTGGGCTTGGGGACAAGCCTCCAAATCGTTTCGACTCCCGCAAAATAGTGAGCTGCCAGGGCCTTTTCCCGGCTGTTATGGCCTGCGGCCAATAAGTCCGTACGCCCCAGTTGCTGGGCAGCGGTAATGGCGCGTGCCGTCCGCTCGGATGGCAACCCCAGTTGATCACTGGCCAGCACCAAAGTTTTCATCTTTTTATAGAACTCCGGCACGTACCAGATGGTCGAACAAGGCGTCCACGGAAGAGACCCGTTGCCCCAGGGGGCGTTGTGGCGGGGCGAGATAACCAATGATTTGCCATGCAGGGGGGGAGGGGTCGGCTTCCAGGGGGCAATGTTCAATAGCTTTGCTGCGGGTTTTCATGATGTTGGGCAAACTGACGTGACGCGGGGTATTCAATCCGAGATCGCAGCTTATTACAGCGGGCAAGGGGAGTTTGAGCCTTTCCTGTCCCCCCTCGACCTCCCGGGTAACCAGGGCGCAACCGTCCTGCCAAGCTATTTGGGAAACACAGGTTGCCTGGGGCCAACCGAGTATTCCTGCGGTCATGGCGGCGGTGACCCCATGATCCATGTCGACTCCCTGTCGTCCCAGGAGGATCAGGTTGCAGTTGGATGATCGGGCATAATTGGCGAGTGCCCTGGCCACCGTCACGGGATTCGCTGGCTTCTCGACCGGGACGAGTACCGCCCGATCGGCCCCCAGGGCCAAAGCGGTGCGCAACGTCCCCTGCCACGCCTCCGGTCCCACGGCTATTGCCACGACCTCGGAGGCTAGTTTTCTTTCTTTGAGCAGGATAGCCTCTTCCAGAGCGATTTCGTCGAACGGGTTGATGACGCCCGCCTCCGTGGCATATTCAAGTGTTTCCCCCGCAGAACCAACGTGTACCGGGATGGCGGGATCACCGACTTCCTTGACACCAACCAAAATCTTCATGGATTTGAGGTGGTGTCAGCGGGCTGCCAAGGCTTCGACAATGGCGATCAGACGTTTGGGATCGCCTTTGGCGTGTTGGCCGAAGGAAACCTGATATTTGCCGTTGACCACCATGGTCGGGGTCCCGTTAACGCCGTAGGCTTTCTGCAAGCTCAGTGCCTGGGATACCCGAGTGGAAACACCGAAGGATTGCAGTTGATTTTTAAATTTTTCCAGATCCACACCGGCCTCTTCGGCGACAAATTCCAATTCGTGGACATTTTCAATGTTCAAATTGTTATCAAACTGGGCTTTGAAAATGGCATGCTTCATTTGTGGTCCCCGGCCAAGGAATTCGGCGGCGAAAAAAGCACGCAGGGGCAAGTCGGTCTGACGTCCCCAATAGACGGGCAGGGAACGGTATTGATAGCGGTCGCCACTCGCTTTTTGCCAGGCTTCCAGGTGGGGATGGAGGTCGTAGCAGTGGGGGCATTTAAAGTTGAACACCTCGACGATTTCAGGTTTACCCGCCGGGGCCGGCACCGGGTTGGCGATGGTGGCATAATCGGTGCCCTCTTTGGGAACAAAGGCTTCCGGTTCCGCTGCTTGAGCGCTACCGAATGTCAGCACAAACAACACCAGAGCAAAAGTCCGTAGCAACAAGGCCATGGTTATGCCTCCTTGATCTCGAATGATGTGTGAATGGTTGCCGTTTTACCTAACATGGCCGATGCGGAGCAATAGGTTTCCTCGGAGAGTTGAATGGCTCGAGCAACTGCTTTTTCAGGCAGGTCATGACCGGTTACGGTAAAATGCATGGAAATGGCGGTGAACACCTTGGGATCGGTGGGGGCGCGGGTTGCCTCCAGGGTGGCTACGCAATCGCGCACATCATGGCGCCCTTTGCGCAAAATGGAAATCACATCGATACTGGCGCATCCCCCCAGTCCCAGGAGGAGGAGTTCCATGGGTCTATGCCCCATGTTGCGTCCGCCGTACGATTCGTGGGCGTCCATGACCACGGTGTGGCCGGAAGCCGATTCCCCTAAGAGTTGCATCCCTTCGATCAGTTTGACTCGTACTGCCACATCTGCCATGGTCGTCCTCGCGTTGGTTGCCAATGTGGTGTATACCAGGGTGGGTGATCCTTATAACCAGTGCAAGCGACATGGTGGGCAAGGATTGACGTTTTGGCAAGACTGGTTGTGAATAGCAGGCTTTTTTTTTCACATGATCGCTTCACCGGTATGTTTTGATTGATTTTGCCGTGGTTTGACGGCATGATGTGCCGGGCGGTTTTGGCAAGATGGCGAAGGCGATAGGATTAAAGTTTATTTTTGTGTTTCAATTACTGATTATATGAGGGAGGGCGTGGGATGAAAGATTTAAAAATAGCTGTGAAGTTGGGTCTCGGCTTTGGTTTGGTATTGCTCTTGACGGTTTTGGTGGCCTTTACCGGATGGAAAAGCATGGGAGGGGTGGAGAAACGGCTTGGTTTCAACGTGGATATGCAATTTTTGATTGAGCAGGCCAATGAAGCGTTGCGGGCGGAGCGCAACTTTTTGGGGACCAGGGACTTCAGCTATCAGGAAAAAGGGCTGAAAGCGGTCGAGGAGATCAAAAAACAGGCGATCGACTCCCGGGACAACAAGTTCAAGGATCCCGCCAACAAGAAGCAAATGGATGATGTGATTGCCGAAGCGGAAAGTTACAGTAAAGCGTTTTCCGGGTACATCGATACCGAAAAGCATATCAAGGAAGCTGTTGCCCGTATTCGCGCCACGGCTGCTGATGTGAATAAGGTGATCGGTGAATTTGATCAGGACATGGATACCAAGTTCAAAGCACAGATCGAAGGGGTGGCGCACGGTGTTGATGCGGCCAAAGCAGCGGAAACCCACGACAAGTTGGCCGGGAGGCTGGAAAAAATAAACGGCGTTCAGGATGTCATTGCCGCCTTTGCCGATACCCGTCTGGGCGAAAAAGAAGTATTGATGACCCGTGGCAAGGAGGAGAAGCAAGTGCAGCGTGCCCGCAACGGGATCGCCAAAGCCAAAAAGGTGATGGATGAATTGCTGCCCAAGTTTACCGACCCTCTTAATGTTGATCAGTGCAAAAAAATCATCGCGGCCCTGGGATCCTATCAAAAGGATTTGGACACAGTTGTGGACTCTCTGACCCGGCAAATCAAGCTGGAGGAAGAGATGATCCATTCTCGCAAAAAGGTGGATGGGGTCGTCGATGCGGCAGTGGAGGACCAAAAGAAAAAAATGCATGACGAGATGTCCTCGGCCAACAGCCTGATCATCGGAGGCAGCACGGCTGCGGTGGCAGTCGGCTTGCTGATCGCCTATTTGCTCAGTCAAATGATCGCCAGTGCCCTGACCAAGGGGGTCGTGTTTGCCCAAAGCATCGCTGGGGGCGACCTGACCGCCAACATTCAACTCAACCAGAAGGATGAGGTGGGTCTGTTGGCCAAGGCCATGCAGGATATGGTGGAAAAGTTGCGCCAGGTCATTGGCGATGTCGCTGCGGCTGCTGGCCAGGTGGCGGCGGGCAGCAATCAAATTTCCGACGCGGCCCAGGGTTTGTCCCAAGGATCTACCCAGCAGGCGGCCTCCATTGAAGAGACCTCATCGGCCATGGAGGAAATGACTTCCAATATTTCGCAAAACAGTGACAATGCCATAACAACGCAAACCATTTCGCAAAAAGCGGCCAGGGATGCGGAAGAGGGTGGCATGGCGGTGGGTGAGGCGGTACAGGCCATGAAGGAGATCGCCTCCAAAATTGGCATCATTGAAGAAATTGCCAGGCAGACCAATCTGTTGGCGTTGAATGCCGCCATTGAAGCCGCCCGGGCTGGTGAGCATGGTAAAGGATTTGCGGTGGTGGCGGCCGAGGTGAGAAAATTGGCGGAACGCAGTCAATCGGCTGCGGGCGAAATCAGCCAGCTCTCCGCTTCAAGCGTCAGTGTGGCGGAAAAAGCGGGTGGGATTATCAACAAGCTGGTGCCAGACATTCAAAAAACCGCAGAACTGATTCAGGAGATCGCAGCTTCCAGTCAGGAACAAAATCAAGGGGCCACACAAATCAACCAAGCCATTCAACAATTGGACCAGGTGATTCAACAAAACGCCGGGGCTTCCGAAGAGATGGCGGCTACGGCAGAGGAACTCAGCTCGCAGGCCGATATGATGACGCAGTCGGTTTCCTTCTTCAATCTTGGGTCTTCCAGTGGTGGCAGTGCTGTGGTCAGGCCAAAGGCTCATAAGACTCCTGTTGCCCACATCAAGAAGCCGATGACCAAAGCGGTGGCGCATGGAGGTGCGAGGGCTGGAAAGGCGCTTCCGCCCAAGTCGGGAGGCGCTGATCTTGATATGGGGCATTCCAAAGGTGGGGATGATGAATTCGAGTCCTTCTAAACCGCAGCCATCTTGGAATGTGTAGTTATTGTCATCCCCGCGAAAGCGGGGATCCAGAGGGCATTTCTACTTCCCCTGACTTTCTAGATTCCCGCTTTCGCGGGAATGACACTGGAAAGCTACATTTCCCGTGTTGGTTGCGGTTTAGCATGTGTTGATTTTCAAAGTGTTTCCTGTGAAATGATGAGTCTGGGAAGGGGGCTGCCCCTTCCCATCGGGTGTTGGGACAACGTCCCAAGGTCTGTTTTTGGTGTTGGAATGGATCGATGGATCAAAAATATAAAATTTTGATCATAGACGACGAACTATTCAACATTGAATCTTTGGTTGGGTTACTCAAGTCGGAATTTTCCATCATGGTTGCCAAGGGGGGCGAACAAGCGTTTCGCGCCCTGCGACCAGACACCTTGCCCGATCTGATTTTGCTGGACATTCTCATGCCGGGGATGGATGGTTTTGAAGTCTGCCACAGATTGAAGGAGGACAAGGCAACAGCGGGGATCCCCATCATCTTCATCACCGGCATCACAACCCCTGCAGAAGAAATCCGCGGTTTGGAATTAGGGGCGATGGACTTCATCCGCAAACCATTCAACGCCCATGTGGTGTTGACCCGGGTACGCACACATCTGGAGTTTAACCGCCAAAAGAAACATTTGATGGAGCTGAATGCCTTGAAAAATAAATTTCTCGGCATGGCGGCCCATGATTTGCGCAATCCCCTGACTTCCATCTGTGGTTTGTCGGAAATGATGCTCCATATGAAGCTTAAAGAGGAGGAACAGCTTCGTTTCCTGACAACAATTCATGAAGTTGGTCTGCAAATGCGTTCTTTGATCGATGACCTGTTGGATGTGTCGGTCATTGAAAGTGGGCAATTTACCATGAATTTGGCACCTGGGAATCTGGAGCAACTGGTGCAATCCCGAGTTGATTTGTTTCGTTTTGCCGCTGAAAAAAAACAGATCACCATCCTGGTTGAACCGCAAGTTACCCCGGAAACCCGTTTTGATGGGGCACGACTGGTTCAGGTGGTGGATAACCTGTTGGCCAATGCCATTAAATTTTCCCTTCCAGGATCACACGTATGGGTGCGTACCGGACAAGCGGATGGCAAGGTATGGATGGCGGTGACGGACCAGGGACCAGGGCTTTCTGCGGACGATCAGAAACGACTGTTCGGCGCTTTCCAAAGATTAAGTACCCGGCCAACCGGAAAGGAAAAAAGTACGGGTTTGGGTCTTTGCATTGTCAAAAAAATTATGGATGCCCACCAAGGGGAGGTGTGCGTGACCAGTGAGGTGGGCCAGGGGTCAACGTTTACCGTGCGTCTTCCTGTTTGAGGGAAAAGTTTGTTACTCTCCTTTTTTACGAGCTTGTAATCTGCGATTCAAGGTTTGGCGGGTGATGCCCAGAATGGCCGCTGCAATTCCCTGATTGTTACTGGTGCGACGCATAGCCTCCTGGATCAACAGATCGGTTGCCGCCTGAATGGAAGGCAACGGATCGGGATGATCGCGAAACAGTGATTCCTCACCCTCGTGGTGCCCCGGTTCGGGTTGGTTCAACCCGGACGGACCGACAATCTGCCGCTTGAACAATTCCAATGACAACATTCCCGATTCGTGGTGCGCCAGGGCATCCATGGTCATGGCCTTAAGCTCACGCACATTTCCAGGAAAGTGGTAAGATTCCAACCATTTGTAGAGTTCTTTGGGAGGCGTCGGAACCGAAATCCGACGGGCTTTGCTGCCTTCGGCCAAAAAATGGTTGACCAACAATTGGATATCTTCCTTGCGTTCCCTGAGTGGCGGTATGCGCACATGGTGGGCCGCCAGACGGAAATAAAGGTCATCGCGAAAACCGGGATGTTCGCTGCTGGAAGAAAGATTGCGGTTGGTGGCGCAGATTACCCGGGCATTGGTTTTAATGGGCAGATCGCTGCCCAGGGGGTAGTATTTCTTTTCCTGCAACAAGCGGAGCAATTTGACTTGCGAAGCCGCCCCGAGGTCACCGATTTCGTCCAGGAACAAGGTTCCATCCCGCGCCTGGGCAATCATGCCATCGCGCTGCTGTTCCGCCCCGGAAAAGGCACCTCGACGATGACCAAATAGGGTATCGGCAAACATGTTGTCATCAATGCCGGCCACATTGACCGCAACCAATTCGCCTTCGCGACCGCTCAAACGGTGTACGGCCGCAACCATGAGTTCTTTGCCCACTCCGGTCTCGCCGGTGATCAGCACCGGTTCCTCCGAGTCGGCTACCGCCTGTAAATATTTAAAAATAGCTGTCATTTTACGACTTTGGGTAATGATTTCACCAAAGGCTTGATGGTGTTCCAGTCCTTCAGACAGCAAATGGTGCTTTAAACGACCAATTTCCAATTGCAGATTATGACGCTCCATTGCCCGTTGAATGCTGGATATGAAACGATTTTCATCCACGGGTTTGACCAGATAGTCAAAAGCCCCCTCCTTCATGCAGGCGACAGCGGTATCGATTTCGTGGACTGCCGTCATGATGATGACCGGGACAGCGGGAAAAGAGTGCAAAATTTGTGGCAGCAGTTCCCGACCGGTCAGATTGGGCATGATCAGGTCCAGGACGACGACCGAGGCTCCATGAATGGCCAAATGTTGCAACAATTCCCGACTATCGGGAATGGTCATGACCGGGGAGATATCATGGTTGCGCAAGAGTACCATGGAGGTGAACAGCAATTCCTCCTCATCATCCACCAAGACTACCGGGGCACGAAAGCTTCGACTATGCGGCATGATTATTCTTCCGAAATGCCTGTAATCATCTAAGGGAGGGATTGTTCGCGGCGCCGTTCGGCCACTTCCAGCAATTTCCAACGTACGATGGGAATGTCAAAGAGCAGGGCGACCGGGATTTGGCAAATAATCACCGATTGCTGGACCTCCAGAGTGTATGGGGTAAACGGAATTTGTAAAACATATTCCTCGCCAAAAAAATCACCAGGGGTCAACAGTTCTTCCATTCCCTGATTGGACAGACGCATCATTTCCCCTTCCTGCACCAGGTACAAGTGTTGAGGATGTACCAGGGAAAGGGGATCACCACTTTTGATCTGAACGCGATTCATGGACAAGGCGATGCGGGTCAGGTTGATCAGGTTGACCAGATCGCCAAACAGCCAAGTGGTGCGCAGGAAGCCCCAGGAATCCTGAAATCGTTCAAAATTGGCGTACAAATTATTCTGGGTGATGAACTCCATATACAGATCGCCAGGAATGGACAAACATTGCACAAAACAGGTGGTGCGGAAGGTGGCAATGGCTGGCATGGCGTGCATGGCGGAAATATCGCCTACGATACTGCCTGCCGATAAGGTGACGATAAGATCGACCCCTTCCTGGATTTGTTCCACGATACCGGTGCAGATTAAATACAGATCCTTGTGAATCTCACCCTCACGGATGACGATGGTGCCGGGGTTGAAGACGATCAGGGGGGTGTTGAGTAATACCCGCAAGCGGTTTTCCGGCACTTCGGCGTAATAGTTGGCCAGATAGTGGTAGGCGAAGCGGCGGGAATAATCCTGCATGCTGGGAATCAGGACATCCATGGCACCGAATGTGGCTGAGGATCCAATCTTTCTTTGTTGGGCGTTCAGTTTGGCGGATGTGTGGGCAAAGACCATCTTTGCGGACTGGTCGGAGACAAAATCTTCAGCCTGCCCATGGATCATCCCACCGCCAATATCAATTTTTTTCAAGTCGGCGGGGGCCAAGTATTCTTCTTTGACCCGATCGAACAATGCTTGACTGATACCCGGTTTTTTGGGGTCGTCGCGGATCATGCTCCGCAACACATCCAGGGAGGTCAGATCGGCCCAATGGGCGTAGGTTTTGATGCGGTCCGGGCCGCGTACACGAAAGAAAAACAGACTGGTTTCGACGGGATGGGGTGAATATACCGGTTTGACATGCAGGCCATCGATTTCATTCCAGACGTCATGGGCGAGGGGACAAATTTCAAAAAAATGGTGCAGGAATGGTTCGTCCAATCCCAGGAGCGCCGACAACTTTTTGCTCACCGAGGCCAATACCAAGGGGGTGGCGTAATAGTTGATCCTGTGTCCGGCGCGAATCAATGTGGTAATGCCGGCGAAATGGTCATCGTGCGCATGGGTGTGAAATAACCCCCGGACTTCGTTGATGCTGATGCCCAGGGCGGTCAAAATGGCGACCAGGTTGGGTCCGGCATCGACCAGGTAAATGGCTCCCTGAAAAACAAGAATCGAGGACATGCTGGGGTTGTCGATGTCCCAACCATCCCCCTGTCCGGAATGGACTACGGCAAAATATTCGCGATGCAAATTGTGGTAGCCCAAAGGGTAGGGGGAATCGTAACAACCATTGGACGGCAGGTTGAGATCAACGGTAACAGTTTCTCCCTGGTAATTGATTTGGAACTCATTGGGATTGATGCGGTTGATGGTGGCCCCCTGGCGGATTTCCACCGCGCTGTCACCCACAACCAATCCATCAAGCAGTTTTTCAGTTGGGTGAATGGTACCGAAGGCAAAGCGTAGCTTGAGAGCCATATTCCATTGGGCTTCCTCGATACTGGCCCCGGCTGCCAACATTTCTTCTTCGGAAATCAAGCCGTAATTACCGCGAAAAATATACTGCATCTGCCGATTGACCTGGGTTTCGGTTCCGATCAAGAGCGGTTTAATGCCGTTGTTGTTGGGATGATTGGGGAGGATGCTCCCTTGTCGATAGAGCATTTGCAACACTGGAAATTCAGCCAGGTTGGCAATGGTGCCGTTTTGGATGGGAATGTCTGACAACAGGATGGCATTGGGACCGGTTTCAAAGGGAACACCGTTTTTTTCCGTTGTGACGATCAATCCCCGTTTCATCAAGTGTTTGACGACATCGGCGGGGCAGCCGCACAAAATATACAGGCCAATACTGGGAATTTCTACCCAAAAGACACCTTGTATTATGTTGATCTTCCGAATAGCGGACATGGGATGCCACCGTCACGGGATGGTGATGATTGTGCTGATCCTCTTATGTTTGCACATATCGGTGAACCAAAAAAAATTCTTGACACAAGAATGGTGGAGGGTGACCTGGGCTTGGTTTGCTCGCTATTCGTTTCTCAATAGTTTTTTATAAAACGTATCCCTGAATTCCGCAAAATTTCCTGCGAAAATCGCCTCACGCATTTGGCGCATTAAACCCATATAAAAAGAGAGATTATGGAAGGTTAACAAGCGGACACCCAGGATTTCCTTATTGATGAACAGATGTCGCAGATACGCCCGACTGTAACAGCGGCAGGTTTCACACGGACATTCCTCGTCAATGGGTCCGGGATGATCGCGATTTTCGGATCTTTTGATGTTGAAGGGACCCCTGCTTGTGAACAATTGGCCATTGCGGGCATTGCGGGTTGGCAACACACAATCAAACATATCCACCCCCAAACCTACCGCATCCACCAAATCGACAGGTTTACCGACACCCATTAAGTAGCGTGGTTTATCCACTGGCAGCAATCCCGGGGCATAGCGCAATACCTGCAACATGTTTTCCCGGGATTCGCCAACGGATAATCCGCCGATAGCGTAGCCGTCAAAGCCCATGGAAACCAATCCAGATGCAGATTTGCGGCGTAATTCCTCATCGATTCCCCCCTGCATGATGCCAAACAACGCTTGCCCGGTACCGGATTGGGCTTGTTTGCAGCGTTCCCCCCAGCGTAAGGAGAGTTCCACCGCTCGTTTGACTTGCTCACGACTGGCATCGGCTGCCGGACATTCATCCAACTGCATCATGATGTCGGAACCCAGGTGTTCCTGAACCTGGATTGCCACTTCAGGGCTTAAAAAATGTTTGGATCCATCGATGTGCGATTGAAACAGGGCACCTTCTTCACGAATTTGGCACATTTTCCCCAGGCTGAAGATTTGATAGCCCCCGGAATCGGTTAATATGGGTCGATCCCAGTTCATGAATCGATGGACGCCCCCCAATTGTTTGATCAATGCGTGGCCGGGGCGCAAAAACAGATGGTAGGTGTTGTTCAGAATGATCTGTGCATGGATGGATTGTAATTCCCCGGGGGTCATGGCTTTGACCGTCGCCTGGGTCCCCACCGGCATAAATATGGGTGTTTCCACCATGCCGTGGTCGGTGTGCAACCGACCAGCGCGGGCACCGCTTGGATCCGTTGCCAATAATTCAAAGGTAAAAGTCATCCCATCGACCTTTTAAGAAGGGCTAACGTTACGGCCACAGCAAGGAGGCATCGCCGTAAGAAAAAAAACGGTAGTCTCCCTCTAAAGCATGAACATAATCGCGCTTGAGCCGGTCCAGCCCGATCAGTGCCCCCACCAACATCAATAAACTGGATTTTGGCAGGTGAAAGTTGGTGATCATACCCGAGCAAATTTTAAATTCATGACCCGGTTGGATAAAAAGATCGGTTTCTCCCTGCCAGGGGCGGAGGGGATTGGCGTGGTGTGCGGCGCTTTCCAGGGTACGAACCACCGTTGTACCAACTGCAACGACACGCCCTCCTTGTGTCCGAGCCGTGTGGATGGCTTGTACGGTTTCTGCGGGTAGCTGACACCATTCGGCATGCAGGCGTTGACCGGACAAGGGGCCAGCGCGCAATGGTTGGAACGTTCCCAAGCCGACATGCAACGTGACCCACGCCACGGCAATTTTTTTTTCCGCCAATTTTTGGAAAAGTTCCCGGGTGAAGTGCAAACCGGCGGTCGGGGCTGCGACGGCCCCCCGATGGCGGGCAAAAACGGTCTGGTAGTGTTCGCGATCATCGCGTCCTTGCCGTTCGGTGATGTAGGGGGGGAGGGGGATCCTGCCGTAGGTCTCCAACGTTTTTTCCAAAGTTTCCCCGGGGTGGTGCAGGGAAACCTGGAAGGCTTTTTCGGTTCGATCCTGGATGGTCACAGAGAAATTGTGCGCAATGGTAACCTGAGTACCGGGCACGATTCGTTTGTTGCTTTTGACGAGGGCTTCCCAAGTTCCATCATGGTTCAAGGGGTGCAGGAGAAAGATTTCCATGGCACCCCCGCTGGGGCGATGCCCGAGGAGTCGGGCCGGGATGACGCGGGTATCGTTGCACACCAGGAGATCCCCTGGCCGGAGTTCTTCGGGCAGGTCATGGACGTGACGATCAACAATTTTATCATTGTGACTGACCAACAATCGGGCGGCATCCCTGGGTGTGGCGGGGATTTGCGCGATTTTGTGGGATGGCAGGTCGTAGGCAAACTGTTCAACGCTTAAGGGGGGTGAAAAAGCAAACATGAGAAGGGGCAATCCACGATGGCTTGGCGGGTGGGATTTGAAGGGTTTTCCTCCCACGTTCATGCCGGACATTGTCGCGATTTTTACCCCAATGTGCCAGGGGGATCGTGTTTGTGGGGGCATGGTGAGGTGGGGTGTGCATGGGATTCACAGGGGAATGCGGGAAATGGTTTTGCGGCATGATGTTTGCATTAATCAACTATTAACGTGGTTTGGAATTGAATCAGGTGGTTATCGAAGGCAATGTCAACCTGGAGGTTTGGAGGTTAATAACGGTGATGAAATTGCAAAATCGTCAAAAAATTCTCCCCATGGTAGGCTTGGCGTGCCTGTTTACAGTGACTACGAGTGGCTGTGGTGGTGGCAGTGGCAGTAGTGGCGGTGGCACAACAACGGTAACGTCTGGGACGCCGGCGCCGGTTTTAGTGGGTCAGTTTACTGACGGTCCCACCACAGGTTTGACGTATCGCACCAGCAGCAACAATGCGGGCACGACCGATACCAGCGGTCAATTCACCTACGTGAACGGTGAGACGATCAGTTTTTATCTCGGTGGTTTACTCCTGGGTTCCACCACAGCTAAGGGTGTGGTAACCCCCATGGATTTGTTTTCCGATGGGCATATGAACCAGGATGAAGTTGTGAATCTGTCTCGTTTTCTCCAAACTCTTGACGAAGATGGCAACCCTGACAATGGCATATCCATTTCGGCCCAGGCCAAGGCCGCGGCAGCGGTTCGATTTTCCGCAGGTGGCAATTTTGCCAACTTTTTTAAAACCAATGGTCACGGGGATGGGTTCGCCCAGAACCTGGCAACCGGAGAAGCGATTGCGACCAAGGGGTTAGAAAGTTTTTTCAAAGATGCGGGTATTTTTCGTTATAAGAAGTCGAATTGGCTGGAATCGAGCGATATCGTGGGATATTTGGTACCCAAGAGTTTTGCGGTGAATCATTTACGGGGCACCGTGCAAAAGAGTACGGAGAATTGGAGCATGGCGTTGACGCCGGTCCAATCGACATCTACTCCGTCAACGGTACCGATCACGGGTCGTGCGGATGTGGCTTTGGGGAATACGACGACGGTGAGTCAAAGCAGTGATTTGACCACGTCGGGAACGGCCAGCCTGTCGATTATGTATCCCACGGCCAGTACCAGCAGTACGACGTCTGCAACGTCTTCGACGACGAATACCAGTACGTTCACTTATTATGACCCCAATACCAATCCTTTGATGGATGGCAAGCTGACTTTTCCCGGGGTGACACTAACGGTTGTACCCAGTGCGTTGACATCATCCAGTACGTCGTCCACATCGTCTAGCACGACGACAACGTCTACCACATCGAGCAGCACGAGTTCCACGACCACCGCATCGACGCAGCCCGTCGAGGTGACTGGGACGGTCAGCGTTGCTTTTACCGGTGCGACGGTGACCATGGTGAACAAGAGTGTGGCGGGAGGTGCGAATTTGGGGCAGTTGAATATTGAATTGCTGAGCAGTTCCAGCAAGAATACGGCGACATTCACCCCGGATGCCACGACGACGACCACACTATCCTTCCCCACGTCGGGAATTACGTCGTTGGTGATGAAAGCCACGGTCAACCTGGATACGGGAGAGATCAGCAATAGCACCTATGCGGTCAAGCTATCCGATACGACGTGGCAAAACACCATGAAAGTGGCAAACATTTATGGTGGTTGGAGTCGCGGCAGCGACAGCGGCAATTTAATATTTAACGAGCTGTATCGTGGTGTTGTCGCGCGGCAGAATCAAAAAACCTGGGAGTTGTTTGGTATTGGATATACGGGGCAGGAGATGGTTGCCGAACTGGCCAGCATCAAGGGGGCCTACACGCAATTATCCACCAACCAGACCAATCTGAAATTGTTGACCGATTCCACCCTGTGGAAGGACAGCAACAATCCAATCGCGTTGAATGGATACGTTGGTTTCCAGATCATGATTTATGATCCAAGTGTGCTGGTAGACAAGCTGGCGGTTTGGAGCGATTCGGGTGTTTATTTTGATGTAGCCAATACCGATGTTCATACCATGGGCTATGGTGTTCAGCGCTATGCCAATCTGTACTATACCAACATGGCTTCCACGAAAGAGTTATCAACCATTTTGTCCAAGGATTTGAGCGAGGATCCGCCGGTTTCGACGACCACTACGACTTCAACGACGACGACGACCTCCTCAACAACGGCGAGTAAGACCAGCTCCAAGACTTGGGGGATAGCGGACGCCACAGCGGGTCCCGGGATGATTTCGGTCGTTTTCACTAGAAATGCATTGTTATCCACGGCAGGTTTCACATTTGAGTCCGCCTTGTCGGATAAGGATAAGATGATCATGAAGTTGGTCAAATAGTTGCCCTTATGCAGGGCAACAGAATTAAACCGCAGCCATCTTGGAATGTGTAGTTATTGTCATCCCCGCCCCCGATTAAAGCATTCGAGGGCAGGCTTCAGCGGGGATCCAGAGGGCATTTCTACTTCCCCTGACTTTCTGGATTCCCGCTTTCGCGGGAATGACACTGGAAAGCTACGTTTCCCGTGTTGGTTGCGGTTTACCATGTGATTTGCTCAATGTTGTGGAACTCGATTTTGCTGCCGTCTTCCAGGGTGATAGCACCCGAAGCATCGTGATGATCAAACTGGATAGTGTGATGATCCGCTGACACTGTATAGGATGTGTCAGCGGTCAGAACCCAGTCACCTGAGTGGGTGGCTTGGGCCACCGGGCCACCGGTGACATCATCGAGATGGATGGTGTCCAGCCAGCCTGCGCCCGCGCCACCATCGACAGTATCGATGCCGCTACCATGGCCGAAGATGAACAGATCGTTGCCCTCGCCACCATACAGGGTATCGTTGCCTGAACCGCCGGTGATGGTATCGTCACCTTGTCCACCCTGGATGGTATCGTCTCCAGCACCTCCGTCGATGGTGTCGTTTCCAGCGCCGCCGTCGATGGTGTCGTTTCCAGTACCGCCGTCGATGGTATCATTGCCCCCCAATCCACTGATTACGTCATCTCCGGCCCCCCCATCCATAACGTTGTCACCCTGATGACCCGTCAAGAGATCGTTATAGGAGGTCCCTGCCACGTCGATTTCCGGGGTGACATGGATCGTCGTGGTGGCACCTATGGCATCGCCATGGGCATCGGTAACCACCATTTCGAGAGAATCGACGCTGTGGCTGCTGCCTAGCGGGGCATCCAGTTCCACCTTCCAGGTATGGAGTCCATCCCCGGTGGCACTATGGTCGACGATCTTGGCGTAACCAAACTCATCACCCTCGATATTCAGATGAATATTGCCGACAGCCTCCTGGATGCCGCTGCGAATGGCTTCCACCAGGTTGTCGGAATTGCCACTGAGTTCAACTGTGGCGCCTCGACCCAACTGCGCAACCATATCGTCGTAGAATCCCATTTCATCCAGATCGGCCCATCCATCCGCCACCAAAAAGATGGGTATCATGTTGGCTGCTTGCAGATTGGCGGCACATTCGGCGATTTCGGCGGGTGAGGTGTCGGAAGGGGCATCGGTGGCGACAATGACAACTTTGGGAATGCCGCTGCGAAAGCCCAATTGATTGGCAATCGCCGCTTTGGCGCAGTCGTTCAGGGCGGTGATCTGATCTTCATTGGGATTGCCCCCCTGGCCACCGTCTGCCGACATGCTGTCATAACCATGCGTGGTCTTGGTACCGTCCAGGTAGGAACCGCTCAGATCGGCTTTAAGATCCAGGTCGTGAATCAAACCATCCCTGTTGCTGGCATGGAGATAATCGTCGTGTAGACGGGTGGCGTCGACGCCGACGAGGGGATCCTTGAAGGATCCCAGACCGTAGTGGGTATCGGGAACCAAGCTGTTGACGCCATGCACCAGATCATCAAGGATACCGAGATCGCTGACGCTGTTGTCGGAACCTTGGGTACCGCGAATGGTGGCGATGTCATCCTTATAGGAGCCGGTTAAATCCTGGATGATGTAAAGATCCAGGGAATGGGGCAGGCTTCCTTCCGGGGCCTGTGCGGTTACGGTCAAGGTGATCTTGCCACCTTCGGGATAAAGATCGGCGTTAACGGTATCACTGAGGCTGTCGCTGGCGTTGATGACCGAATGATCGACCGTGTCGGTTGCCCCGGGCCAGGTTTGGTGGTTTTCGAGTGTTCCCTGGACATCGATTTTGGTACCGACAGTGATGTCGATGGAACCTGTGTCGCTGTGACCGCTGGTATCGACCACGTGATACGTCAGGTGTTCCTCGCCGGTGAAGTGGCTGTCCGGGGTATAGACCACCTTGCCGTTGACAAGTGCTGCGGTCCCATGCGCGGCCCCTGTGACATCGTGCAGCGTCAAGTGTTGCCCCGTGGGGCTGGTGTCGTTGGCCAGGGCATCGATGCTCACGGCAATACCCGACTGGGTCGCGGCGGTATCGCTGTGGGCCTGCGGGTCAAAATCATCGGTGAAATCGACGTTCGTCTGCACATGGATCGACCGGGTATCCCCATCCCGTTCGATAGCGGTGGCCGTGGCTGTCAGCTCAAAGGGTGCGTTTCCCGATTCCTGGGGGACGCGCACGGTAAGTCCTTGCAGATGGTTTGCATCCAACGTCCAGGTTCCCTGACCGGTATCGGTACCCGATGACAAGGTTGCTCCCGCCGGCAAGCCACTGACCACGATGGACAAGCTTTCGGAGCCGTCGGTGTCGCTCAAGGCGGCATGGATGGTGACCGGGGCTTCATAGACCTGGTGTCCCGCTACAGTAACCAGCGTACTGAGCCCCACATCCAGGGAGACGGTTGGTTGGTCGGCGACACCCTGGACTTGGACATCTACGATGCCAGTGGTGATTGCCGTGCTGCTGCCATCGGTGCTGCGGGCCGTGACATTCAGACTGAAATCGTCATCGGAATTGCTGGCCGGGGTGATGGTCAAACCCTGCCATTGCCCCGAGGTCAGGGTCCAACTGCCATCATGATTGTCGATGCCTGCGGAGAGTGTTGCCCCCTCCGGGACGCCCGAAATGGTAACGGACAAGGATTCGGAACCATCGATATCTGTCAAGGCGGCTGCAATATCCAAGGCAATGGGTTGGTCTTCGAGACCCGAAGCATCGGCAACGTGTACTGTGGGCGCATCGGCTTCGGGGGTGACCAAAACGTCCAATACACCTGTTACCGTATGGCTGTCCGTACCATCGCTGGTGGTGACCTGAATGCCCAATGCGATAGTGGCATCGCTGTCGGTTGCCGGTGTGATGGTCAGACCGGGTATATCCCAGGCGATTGGAACGCCATCGTCGTTATGGGCCGAGACGTGCAATTCTTCCGGATGAATGACCCACGTATGATCTGGACCCGCTTCACCCAGGGACAAATGGGCCCCGTCCGGGACGCCGGTCACGGTGATATCCCCCGCGAGATGTTCGGAGCCGTCCGTATCCTGAAGGGCCAAATGAATATCCAGGGGAATGGCGGTATCCTCCGTGCCGGCAGCGTTGCCAACGTCCAAGTCAACCGGATCAGCGACTGCGGCAATATGTACAGCAATGGTTCCGGTTTCGCTTCGTTCGGAGACCCCGTCATGAACCGCTACCAAAACACCAACATTAAAATCGGCACCGCTATCGGCGGGTGGGGTGATGGTCAGTCCTGGAACCGCCCATGAAATGGGTTGACCATCGGCGTTGTGTCCAGTAACGGCCAAATCTTCGTGATGGATGATCCAGGTGTGGTCAGCTCCCGCTTCACCTTTGTTCAAGGTGGCGCCATCGGGAATATTGGTCAGGACGATGCCATCGGTCAGGCGTTCCGAACCATCCCCATCCCCCAGGGCAATGGCAATATCCAAGGGTATGGCATGATCTTCCCGTCCCTGGGTGTCCGCCAAGGTCAGGACGGGCAAATCGGCATCAGGGTTTATGACGACATCAATGGTGCTGTGAACACTGGCGCTGGAATCACCGTGCATTTCGCGGGATGTTGCAGTGACCGAAAGTGTGAAATCCGCATCAGAATTGTGTGCGGGTGTAATGCTGAGATGGTTGAGGTCCGCCGGACCAAGGGTCCACGTGCCATTGCCATTATCGATACCCGCAGAAAGCTCTGCACCCTCGGGAACGCCGGCAATGTGGATGGAAAGTGACTCGGAACCATCGGTATCGGTCAGAACTGCCGATAGATCCAAGGCAATGGGGTGATCTTCCGTACCCGTGGCATTGTGGACGACAAGCACGGGTTGGTCGGCTTCGGGGGTGACGGAAACATTGAGGGTGCCGGTAATGGTAGAGGAGGCACCACCGTCCGCTTCGGTACTTGTGGCGGACACTTGAAGGTTAAAGTCGACATCGGAATTGGCAGGTGGATGGATCGTCAGGCCGGACAATTCGTTGCCAGACAAAAGCCAGGTGCCATCCGTGTTGTGAATACCAGCGGATAGCTCTGCACCTTCAGGGACCCCGGCAATATGGATGCTGAGTGTTTCCGAGCCATCGGTATCGGTCAGAATGGCTGAAAGATGAAGGGGGATGGCGTTGTCCTCGGTACCGCTGGCGTCAGCGACATGCAGGACAGGAACCTCGGCGGTTGTATCGATATTCGCTTCAGGTTCCGGTTTCACAGTAGGTTCGGGCTCGGGGGTTGGCTCTGCGGTGAGAACCGGCTCAGGAGTTGGTTCTGCGGTGAGAACCGGCTCAGGAGTTGGCTCTGCGGTGAGAACCGGCTCAGGAGTTGGCTCTGCGGTGAGAACCGGCTCAGGAGTTGGCTCTGCGGTGAGAACCGGCTCGGGAGTTGGCTCTGCGGTGCGAACCGGCTCGGGAGTAGGCTCAGCGGTAAGAACCGGCTCGGGAGTTGGTTCTGTGGTGAGAACCGGCTCGGGAGTTGGTTCTGCGGTGAGAACCGGCTCGGGAGTTGGTTCTGCGGTGAGAACCGGCTCAGGGGTGGGCTCTGCGGTGAGAACCGGCTCAGGGGTGGGCTCTGCGGTGAGAACCGGCTCAGGGGTGGGCTCTGCGGTGAGAACCGGCTCGGGAGTTGGTTCTGCGGTGAGAACCGGCTCAGGGGTGGGCTCTGCGGTGCGAACCGGCTCGGGAGTGGGTTCTGGAGTAACAACGGGCTCGACGGTATGAGCGGGCTCAGGCACTGAAACCGCTTCCGGGGCATGTGTAGGCTCGGGAGCGGGTGTAATAACTGGTTTATGTGTTTTTTCCGACGCTGATCCGGCAATGGGTTCAGCCAACACAACATGAGGTTCAACGACAAGATGCGAAGGAGGGGATACAGGGTGGGGTTGCGGAGCCGGTTCAACCCCGGGTGACATCCGCATGTCTGGCAGGGATGCAGGTTCTGGTTCGTTGGGAGCCGAGTGCGACTCGATTGCAGCTTTTGCCATGGGTTCAGAGATCGCAATGGGCTGGGGCTCCAGGGCAACGCCTCCCCCGTTGACAGTAGGTGTTGTCTCAAGTCCATTACCTTGATTTTTTTCGTTTTCACCCGTAACGGGTACAACAATCCCCTGGCCAGAGGGGATTTCCATGGGTTCTGCCACGGAACTTTCTCTGGTTGTACTCATGGAATCGACGATGCCGCTTGTCATGGCGTTAAATCCATCGATAACGCCATCCTCAACGCGGCCAATGTCACTACCCATTTGCACGTTGGCGGTGTTCGTCTGTTCACTTGTATTGGCATGGGGGCCGTGGCTACCCTCTTCGGCATCCATGTTCTGGGTTTGCACGTTTTGCAAAACCGTCATATCGTCGAGGTTTTGTCGATCACCTGCTTGATCCAGATTCGTATCAGTTCCGAATCCCGTAATGTCCTCAGCCATGGAGCATGCCCCTGTTGGTGTTTGTCGCACATTATTGAACAATCATTCATATTATGGGGCAGGTGTACGAGGATTGCACACACAATCGATTTATTTTTGTAACAGATTGGCGTGTGGTATCGGTTACCGCATCGACACCCCCGGATTTTGCGAGACGGGGTTACGAGGTGTTTTGGAGTGGTATGGAAGGGCACTCTCAGGGAAAGGAATACGTGACAGACATGTTATCGTGCGACCCTGGACAACTTCAGGAAATTCTCAGGGCACTTGCCGGAATGGCCCATTTTCATTATTATAAGAAACTTGCATGAATGGTTACTGCTTTCGGAAATTGACCCACACCTGTGCCAACTAAAATCTCATTTGTGCGTTATTTCGCCGCTACGATGGTCCCCATCGTTCTAGTGGTAATTTCTCTTTATCGAATTATTGATGAAAATTATATCAGTGAAAGGTTAACCAACCAAGGAATTGATGGTATCCATAAAATTTTTGAGTTGAGCGATCTGATTACGAAAATGCAAAAGCTTCGTGGATTGGCACAGTTGAGTATTTCTGAGGAAAATAAGTTATCTAACAAGAAGATACATGATCAATGGCAATTATTGCAGGATGCTTTACAGAAGGATAAAACGCCATTCCCAGAAGAATTTCATGAGTTGGGATTTGTTATCAGGGATGGTTTTAATCCTGACAGCTATAATAATGCACCGGATTCACTTTTTACCCTTCACACGATGTTGATTGCCAGTGTCAGGGAAGTTGTTCTCATGACAGCGTTGAGTTCACGTGTATTTGTTGAATCGGATGCTGTCATGTACAATTTGAAGCAAATGTATATTGAACGTTATCCAGAGATCGGGGAAAGTACCGGGCGCATGCGTGCCCTTGTCAGTCGTATTCTGTTTTCCAAAGAGAAAACGTCCGAAGATTTGCTTCAATTCGGTGCTGTGTTGGGCAATATCGGGAGTGGCATGGAGAGGATTAAAGAAATACAGAGTTATTCACGTGTGGACGCGCCCGTTTTGCAATCTGTATTTTCCTGTTTCAACGACAAGGTGCAACCTAAATTGGTATCAATTATTAATCTGAGCAAGTCTTTTCTGTTGGATGATAATAAAGAGAATAAAGCATATCGTTTCTTCAATATTGCCACAGGCATCATGGATGAGATTGCACTATGTCATGTGAATTTATATGGTGAATTGCATGCCTCCTTGGAGGAAAGGGTGTCCGAAATACGTTTCCGACGGCATTTCATCTTTGGTATTTCCTCGTTGGCCATGTTGGTGACGTTTGGCTTCATTACAGATTTTTTTCGCAAGAACCGACTTGTGATGTCCGAACTCATAAAGAGTCGGAAAAAAATAATGAGTACCTTGGAAATTGTTGAAAAACATAGAGATAATCTTGCCTACGAGAAAGATATCGTTGAGAGTACCCTGGAGAGGATCAATGCCACGGGATTGTTTGTGAGTGAAGGAGTACAAACTTTATCATTGCCCATGGAAAGGATAGCTGGCGATTTTTTATTTTCGGCGATCCGTCCCAATGGTCACCGCCATTATATGCTGGGTGATTTTACGGGACACGGGCTTCCATCGGCTTTGGGAAGCCCCATGGTCGCGGATATTTTCTACACCATGACGCAAAAGGATTGTGACCCGCAGAGTATTCTCGCCGAAATCAATAGGAAATTGTATCTCAAGCTTCCCCGGCAACTTTACCTGGCGGCCGTAATGCTCGCTTTTGACCCTGGTGAGAGGCGGCTTGCAATCTGGAACTGTGGAATCCCGGAAGTATTACATTTTCGTGGCGAGCATCTGATTCATTCCTTACTATCCAACCAATGTCCCTTGGGCATATTGCCCAATCTTGAGCTGGACGCGATCATGCAGTCCGTTCGTATCGAAGAAACGGATCGGGTTTACGCGTTTTCCGATGGTTTTATTGAAGTTCAAGACTTGAATGGGACCATGTTTGGTATGGATAATTTGAAACACCTATTGGCTTGGCACCTTCGGGAAGGGCACCCCCTTGGTGTCATCATGGACAAGATCAAGGCGTATCAATCCGGGACGCAGAGCGACGACCTGACTTTGATGGAGTTGATGTTTCGACCACTCCTCAAGGTTTGATCGATGATCCCCGGAATGAGAAATGAGAGAACCAATGGGATAGTGTTACTTGGTCATGCGTCCGGGAGGCGGTCAAAATATCGTGCGCGGAAAAGGATCCTTTTTTCATGTTCGGATGTGTCGTGAAATGCCTCCCGGGTGTGGAGTACGTTATGACAGATCAGGCCCCATCCGGCCTCCAACCGACCCCGGAAGTGTTGGGGAGAGGGAGACTCGAACAGGGTCCGTAATGCCTTGACCGCTGGCCGGGCAATGTCATCATCACGCCAGCGAATACTGATGGTACGATGGGTATAACGCATGTGGAGGTGACCGTCCCGGGGATGAATGGAGAAAACCGGACCGGTGCGTTCCGGGCGAGCCACTTGGCCATTTTCCATTCGGGCCGGGATGGTCATGATCGTGGTATCCATGAGCGTGGGGATGAAATCTGGATTGTCATCCCGCAAACGGATATAAGCCATTTCGTGGTCCCACAGGCTGTTTTCCCCGCCGATATCGGAAGGTCGCTTGCAGTACAGGCACAGGGTGCGTATTTGATGATCCGCTGGGTGATAATAGCCGTCCGTATGCCAGCCAATGGCCGCTTTCCTGTAGGGGATATATTCGGAAAACGGGGCATGGGCCGAACCTCCTGGGGAGAGGGCCGAAAGTCCATCGGAACCGGCTCCCAGGTTTTTGTCCAGTTCTTGAATCCCAAACTGTGCCATGATGGCCAGCAGGGGATGGGGGTCATCCGTTCTTTGGGAGGCTGGTATATGAAAGATGGCCATATTGGCCTTGGCACAGAGGCTGAGAATTTGCACCCGTTCCCCTTTGCTCAGGGAGAAAGGATTGCTGATTTCCACCACGAGGTCACCAAGATCTTTGGGATAATTGGTGAGCTTTTTTTCTTTCCAGGCTTGGTAGAGATCATTGTTGCCAGGAAAAAAGGGTGAATTTTTGATGGTATCGTTCATGTTTTGTCTTTTGAAAAGGCTAGGAATCGCCAGTTTCCCGGTTTTTCTGTGGTAATTGGAATCGTTGCGGACACTTTGGATCGAACACCGTCTAAACTGCAGCCAACTTGGAATGTGTAGTTATTGTCATCCCCGCGAAAGCGGGGATCCAGGAAACCTACACACCATTCCCTAGCTTTTTGGATTCCCGCTTTCGCGGGAATGACGCTGAAAAACTACATATCCCGTACTGATTGCGGTTTAACTGTGGCATAAAGATTGTGATGAAGCAACCTGTCAGTGTTGGACTGTGTGGCTTGCGGTCGTGTTTGGTGTGTCAGGCGAACCCTGGAAAAAATATTGCGCATGGGGCGGGCAAAAGGTCGAGAATGGATGATAGTTGTGGTATTGTTCAACAATTTTTAAGACCTGATTGCGACTGCCCGCTGGGCAATTGCGGAGTTGGCTTATGACATGGCTTCCCGTTTGGATACCTCTGGGATGGAAGGCCTATTGGCGCTCCTTCAACTGTGGTCGTTTCGGCTGTGTTGGCGGGGGACGTGATTTCGCCTGGCTGACATTGCTGTTGTCTTTGGTCATAGCCATGGCACTCCTGTTGGTCGGCAGTCGCGCCGGGCTGCTGGAACGCTTTACCGATGCCCTGCTCGGTACGTTACGCCCCTACGGGGTGCCCATCTGGGCCACGCCCCACTGGCAAAATCAAGGCGGTATCCACTCTGGCATCCTGGATCGCCTGGAGGAAATGAAGGAGCGGATCCCCGGGGAATCCTTCGGTATTTCGGTGCATCCCTATCGTCGTATCGCCAACACCAGCCCGCAAATATCCCTGCCCGGCAACGCCGTTTGGGATACCAGTGTTCCATTGGTGGGCTGGGCGGTTTATCCCAATGATCCCCTCTGGAATCTGGATGCCCCCCCCCCGCAACGCGAGCAGAAATCCGGTCCCTCCACGAAAGAATGGTACGACTTGCCTTTGAGTCTGGTCCTGAACGAATCGCTGTTCGCCACCCAATTTGACTATGCGGCCTATAAAGATGTGGTTCAACCCCTGTTGGAGGAGCGTAAATTACGGCGCCTGCCCGACAAGTTGGAAAGCCATCAGTACAAGGATGTGCTGACAACACTGTACCTGCGGGTCATGGTGGGTGATGTGGACAAGCTATTGCCGTTCCATGTACGTTGGATCGACCACATCCCAGCCATGGAGAAAGTGGCTTTTCTCTTTCCCCTGACCACCTACAACGCCCTTTTGGCGGCCCATCACTTCCCCGACCTGGTGTATGATCCCGTCAACCAGGGTGTGGGTGACCCGCAAGATCATGCCCGCTTGAAGTCAACGAATTACCCGTTGCAGGAAGTGTTGGGATTTTCCTTGTGTGTTGCCCGGGAGATCGAGGCCAGCGGCTTGGTGGAATTGGCGGAAATCCCCAAGGATCGTTGTCCCAAACCCAAATTGCTTCCAGGATTGGGGGAGATTACCGGTCGGAACCCGCCCAATACCTCCAAAGCGGACACGTTGCTGCATGATACCGACAACAATCTTTGGCTGCCGTGTCACCGCCTGCCCCGTGGCAGCCCGTTGCGTCAGGAGTTGTGCCCCGATTGGGCCAACGACAGCATCGGAAGTCCCATTTATGTCCCCTGGAATGTCACCAGCTCCGGGACTTCCTTTGAAGCTTTGCACGTTTACGTTCCCGATCCGAACAAATTGACCCGGGGGATCCAAAGCATTTTGTCCGTCCGCACCAAGGATGGGCAGCAGGCGTTCAATATCCATCCCATGTATCAGGATGCTTTGAATCGTTTCAACCTGTTGAGCGATCTGCTGACGACGATGGTTCCCGCCTATGCCCTGACCTTTGGTATCTTTTTGGGCGCCATGTTGTTGGCTAATGTTGGCACCTTGATTGGTCACCGGCAGCATCATTTCGGTATTCTATTGAGTCGTGGCATTCGTTGGACCGGAATCTATGCCAAGCTGATCTGGCAAATGGCTCTGACGACTGCCGTGGCCGGCTCCCTGGCTGTTTTTGCCATGATTCCGGGCCTGCGTTACTTGTTGGAAGATGGGTTTCGTCAGGTGGTCATTCGCTTCCGGGGATTGTTGCCCCCGGGATACGAATTTGAGGTTCTCCCCCTCCCTTGGAAGGCGATTGCCGTTACGATGGGTGAGGTTTTTGCCGTGTTGATCGTGGTGACCCTGTTTGTTTTGGTGCGCTTGCCGTTGCGCCCGAGAACCGCCCCTTCGGACCTGTTGCATGGCGATGGCAGGGCACCCAGAAAAACGCGTCGAAAGGTGATGGTCTCATGCTGAGATGGGTATCCACTTCATCACCTGGATCCGGATGATGATTCCCTTGGAATTAATTCCATATCTGGTCGAAATGACTGGGCAATCGGACAGGGTGGGGCTGATCGCCCAGCTCGTGCGAACCTTGCATAAATTTACCGCAGCAAGTTCCGTCCGTTTCTTCGATTTGCATCAAAAAGCCCTCAAAGAGGCCCAGCCAGGCCAGTTGCAGCTTGATTATGTACTCTATGAGCCCTTGTGCCCGAAAAGTCTTGGGATTCCGTTGGATGACTTTCCGGAACTGGATCGGGTTATCCGCCAAGCTTCCAGTCATTCCATTCCGTTTGTAACCGTGGAGGCCAATCAACGAGAACATATCATTTTCACCCGCATCGAGGGATCTCGGGTTAAAAGCCTCCTGCATATGGAGACTCCGAAACTGAATGCGACAGATGAAATGACCGCCTGCATGTTTTGGAGCATGTACTTGAATCTGGAGCGAACCATTCGCGCTAAGGACCAGGATCCTTTGACGGGACTGCTCAATCGCCGTTCCTTTGACGAAACCATTGCCACCATTCTGGATGCGGTCAACCAAACCAGTGAAGTCAACCGCTTGAGCGGTGCTGGGGCGTGTCTGGCCGTGTTCGACATCGATCATTTCAAGCGGGTTAACGACACCTTTGGTCACGCCATTGGCGATGAGGTGTTGATTCTGTTTGCCCGACAAATGGAACGCATGTTTCGGGTCGCCGATATCTTGTATCGTTTTGGTGGTGAAGAATTCCTGGTTATTTTGTTGGATGTTGATGCGACCAAGGCCAGGGCGGCACTGGAGCGTTTCCGGGAAAGCATTGCCATCCACCATTTCCCTCAGGTCGACCGGGTGACTGTCAGCATTGGCTTCGTCATGGTCAATAACAAGGATTTTCCATCGGACCTGATCGAAAAGGCTGACAAAGCCCTTTATTTCTCCAAAGAAAATGGTCGTAACCAGGTGCATGGCTTTGACGATTTGGTCCGGGAAGGTTTGATGGCCGACATCGTCCATAATACCAATGATGAAATAGAAGTCTGGAATTGATTGGTCGCGTCGGGTAAAGTACCGGTAATAAAATGCTTATGCCTGTTTTTTTTGATGATCGAACGCCTATTCCGAGACTGATTTGCGCTATCCGAATCCGAGAGGCGCTATAAAAAAGAAAACAGGAAAATACCGAGCAAGATGCGATAGATTCCGAAGCCGGCCAGGGAGCGGTTGCGGATCCACAGCAGCAAACCATGGATGACGGCGATGGATGTGATGGCGGCGGCAACAAAGCCGACGCCCATGGGTAGCCATGTGCCCGCAGGATGCGTCTCGTGGGACCATTTGAAGATTTCCAGCAGTGCTGCCAGAAAGCTGGCTGGTACCGACAGAAGGAAAGAGAAACGGGCGGCGGATTCCCCGTCCAAATGGCGCAACAGCCCGGCGGTGATGGTGATGCCGGAGCGGGAGGTGCCCGGGATCAAGGCCAGGGCCTGGGCGCAACCAATGATGATGGCATCCCGACCGCGTAATTCTTTCAGGGGACGTTCGCGTCGTCCTGTTCTGTCGGCGTACAGCAAGAGCAAACCGAAGATGATAGCGGTTGAACCGACAACCAGTGGGCTGCGTGCGACGGTTTCTACGTAATGTTTGAAGGTGAGACCTGCCAGACCAACGGGGATGGTGCCGATGCCGATCCACCAGGCCATGCGGCCGTCAAAATTGTTTTCCCAGCCATTGGCGCGAAACGTTGCCAGAAAAGCGAGGAAAAGTCGGGTCAAATCTTTGCGGAAATAGAACACCAGGGCGCAGAGGGACCCGGTGTTGACCGCTACATCGAAATCCAATCCTTGATCAGGCCAGTGTAGCAGGTAGGGCAATAAGATGAGATGGCCCGAGGAGCTGATGGGCAGATACTCGGTTACACCCTGGACGATGCCCAAAATCAGTGCATGAACCCAATCCATAGTCCTTCCTTAAGAATAACGCCGAAGAGGAGTCACTCCTGTTTGTAAGTATTTTGGGATGCTTTCGCGTGTGGTACTTATTTGTCGGGTCAATCGCTGACGTTTGAGGTACCGCTTCGCATCCGTATTCTAAAGACGCGCAATCGCGCTGTCAAAACAGAGTGTGGTATTGCATGTGCAATATAAATGCCATTCTTGACAATGAATGATGATTGGCACTGTTGGCCATCGTTGGCTCGTTTAGCGGGAAAATGGGTAAACTATTCATGAAAAATATCATCCAGTGAGCGGGCGTTGAGTATCGTATTCGTCCAGGTTCCGATTTCTTCCCGAGAAGCATTGTTCAATTTTTCTTCAATAACAACTGATAAGTTGGGGCCGAATTTTTGTAGCAGGAGTTGGCGGAGAACGCGGACTTCCCCTTCCCGTCGCCCTTTCTGGAGTCCTTTCCGGAGTCCTTTCTGTTCACCTTCTTCCAAGGCCAACTCAATGGCACCACGGGCATCGGCAATGGCCATTCCAGCTTTATCATAATACTCCAGTTCCTTGCGGCTCATATTGGCTACAAGGGCTTTTTCAAAGGCGTGCCGGATAGGTGATTCATTCAAACAGGAAGGGATTTCCTCCATGATGCCAGCGCTTTTTATAAAATGAATCCACTTATCAAGCATGGTTGACAACGAGTCCGAAGATTTGTTGAATTTGGAGAGTTCGATAAAATAATAGACGATTTCCCGGAGCAAAGGTTGGCCGCTGGATGTTTCCACCGTCTGGTGGTGTGACACATATCCTGAAATATCATCAAACAATGTAAAGTCGGTAATGGTTACAGCAATCACCTGATTCAATTTGGGATAATCTTCCGCACTGGCGATCTGGTTGACGTAAGCCTTGGCGGCATTGTATTGGATGCGTTTGAGAAATGCCCGAACCTTGCGGATTTGCATTTCCACAATGTAGGTCACTCCGCGATGGTCGATACAGCGTACATCCAATACCGACTCCTTCATGCCGTCAATACGCGGGGCCAAGGTGGGGTTGAGCAAGGTGATTTCTTTGATCCGTTTGTCACCTTCCAGATTCATCAGGCTTTCCAGAAAACTGATCAAAATATCTTGGGCATCTTCGCTACCAAAGATTTTCTTGAAGGCGAAATCAATTCTTGGATCCATGAATTTCATAGGGGAGTTGTCCAATCGAACCATTAATGGCGGTCCAGGTAGAAGGTATCGAGTTGCTGAAAAAACTGTTTTTGCAGGTCGGACAACGTGGCGCTGAAGGTGGCCGGATCCCCTTCGGTACAGGAATGCAATTGGGTCGCAATGGCTTGAAATCCATCCGGGTTGTAACCTCGGGCGCGACAGGCTTCCATCAAAGGCTGGTAAACCCGGGTGGTGAACTGTTGCAGGATATCACCAACATCAGGAGTTTTTCCCGATTCCCTGTCGCGAAACGATTGATCCAAGGCACCGAACAAATCCAAGGAGAGGCTTTTACTCTGGCGTATATCAAAGGGGCTGGGGCCAATATTCAGGGTATTGGCCGTTTCCAGCAGACGATGTCCGGGAGCGGCGGTAGTAACTACCAAAGAGGCAATGCGTTGAATCGTACCAGAGAGCAGTTGAATCTGATGAAAAATAGCATCCAATCGCATGCGTGCTATGGTGGTTGCGCTGCCACCACGAATGGTCGCGGTATCCATTTTTTGCGCGGTTTCGTCCAACACATGAACTTGCGCCACCAGTTTGTTGGCCCCTGCGGCGGCATCATCAGCCAAGCGGGCGATTTCCCGGGTTTCCTGGGCGGCGCTTTGTACCGATTGGCTGACGTTGGCAGCGGACTGGCCCAATTCGTCAACCCGATGATGGACTTCCCCCGAGGCTTCGCGGACATCGCGCATGGCCTGGGAGATATCCCCCAGGCGGTTGCTCTGTAGCCGCACGGCCTGTTCGATCATTTGGTTGCCGCTGTGAATCCGGCTGATGGATTGGGTAACGGCATTGAAAGCGCGACCGTTTTCCCGGGAAATGTCCTGGATATCATGAATGCGCTCGGAAATCATATCGATGGCTTTGGAGGTTTGTTGCGCCAGCACCTTGACTTCATCGGCAACCACGGCGAAGCCGGCTCCCGCCACACCGGCCCCGGCGGCTTCAATGGAGGCGTTCAGCGACAACATGTTGGTTTGTTCGGCAATGTTGTTGATGATTTCCACCACGTGGCCAATCGAGTCCGCCGAGGTGGACAATTTTTGCGTCACCGCATCGGCAACCTGGGCATGTTGGCGCGCTTGTTCTGATTCCCGTGCGGTGGCCACCGATTGGCTACTGACTTCGGTAAGGCTTTGCGACAGGTCGGTGACCGCCTGAGTGATGGATACAATCGACTGTTCCACTTGATCCAGATTGGTGCGTACGCCGTCGATGAGGCTGGTGATATCCTGGGCGGCGGTTTCAACGCTGTCGATCTGTTGACTGGCCTGGGAGGTGGCTTTGGCGATGTTTTCCAGGTTGCTTCCCAGTTGGGTGGTCGCAGTGGACATCCCGGTAACCTCTTCCCCGGTGACCTTGGCGGCAAGGCGGGTCGTTTCCACGTTTCCTTCCAGGTCGATGAAGGCATTCATGGCTTCCTGAGCCAGATTTTGCGTTTGGGAGGCATCGGCCTCCAGAGCCAACTTGGCTTCCCCCAAGGCGTGGACAGAGGCGTCCAGGGAGTGGGCATGCAGGTGCATCTTGCCGATAATATCGGCTAGGTTATCGATCATGGCGTCAAACTGACTGGCCAACTGACCGATTTCATCGTTGCTCTGCAAGCCGGTCCGGCAGGTCAGATCGCCGTCTGTGGCCACTTTGGCCATACGGGTGTGCAGTGTTGTCAGGGGGCGGTTGACCAGACGATGCAGAATGGCCAGCAATACAACCAATAATACAATGCCTTGCAGAAGACTGGAAACCAGCGCCATCCAATAGACCGCACGCCCCTCGCGACTGATATCCCTGGGTGTTTCGGCCTGTATTAAAAGGACTGGTTGGCGGAGCAGGTCGCTGACCATGGCATAGCCAACGCGACGTTCCCGTTCTGCTTCGGGCCAATAGGCCGTCTCCCCCCGTACCAGTCGTTCCAGGATTGAACGCATGCCAGCGTTCAGTTTTTCCGGGGTGTGCGCGGCAAACGTTTGGAAAGTGACGCCTGTCTGGGCTACCAAGTTGTGAATCAACTCCTGGTCGAACAACCGTCCCATGATCAGGGTGCCGGCTATGGGACCCTTGTAACCGATGTGGACGATGGGCCGACTGGCAATCATCATCGGTCCCGTGGAACTGGTGAGCCATTCCACATGAACCGCTTTTTCATCGGTGTGTGTCAACAAGGGTTTCAACGTTGTCGTGATTTGTTCGGGTAGATCGGGCCAGGGGGCATACTGTTTTTTTTCCACGTCATAATATTTTCCCCAGACCAGGTGACCTTGAAGATCATAAAAGGCAATGACATTTAAATGCATTCCCGCCATGGTTTCTGGACTCAAGTTGGCGGAAACGAATTCGGGGGTGGGGTGTTGCACGAACTGATACGCATCCTCCCAGGCCGCCCAGTCGGAGGCCAGCACTGAGACATGGTCGTGTTCCCGCCGGAGTGCATCCTGGACGCGGTGCAAATTTTTTTCGGCCTCCTTCTTTTCCATAGTGGTGAACCGGGGGGTGATGACGGTCTCCTGGACGACCATGGTCAGGATAACCTGTATGGTGATGACCAGTGACAGGAGGATCGACAAGCGTAATTTCAGCGACATGGCAAGGGACTCGTCATTTGGGAGGCCGGTTGGTAGTGTATTAACTGGTAAACTCGCGTTTTGGCTTGGATAATAACCTCTTTTTCAGATCTCTGAACAGTATTGGAAAGGAATCATGGGCGAAGCGGGTCAGAAAGAGCGCCAATAGAGGTGCCGTCAACCTGGGGCCGGTTGGTGAGGACAGGCTTAACAATAAATGCTGTATCAATTGTCTACGGATGGTTAGCACCATGTTGGGGTTTAAATGTTCCTGCCTGGAGAAGGCAATGAATAATCTCAGGATCCATTGCCAGGCCAGGGCTGTTTCATTGGGTGTGGGCCAGTGGGATTGGGTAATCTGCCGCATCATTCGTACCAGATCGGCATCCCATTGGGTATTGGGCAACAGGGCGCATAAACGTTGTTTCATGACACCCAATCCCTGGGCGAACTGTTGCTCGCCATGACGGACGCTGATGCGCTGATCGTCCCGTCCCAACAATACCAGGGTATCCGGCAGATTGGCCCCCCGGGTGAATTGGAGCAATCGCCCCCACAATTCATAATCCTGACCATAACGCAATGATTCATCGTACGGATTGTCGATAACGAGCTGTCGGCGGAACATGACCGAGGTATGAAAAAATGGGTTGGTCAATATCAGACGCCAGCGCTGTTCGGTATGCGTGCAGGGATTGATGAGGTGCTTTCCCACCGGGTGTCCCCGGGCATCCATGACTTGGGCTGCGGTTCCCAGGAGACCCACCAGGGGATGGGTCTCCATGAAAGCGACTTGTTTGGCCAGTCGATCCGGGTGGGAGAAATCATCGGCATCCTGGCGGGCGATATAGCGCCCACGTGCCAAGCCGACTCCTTGATTGAGGCGGCGCGTCAACCCCAGGTTGGCCGTGTCGAGGATGGGTACGATGCGTTTGTCCCGCTGGGCATAGGACTCAATGATGGCGCGGGATGCATCGCTGGAACCATCATCGATCAGGATGCATTCAAAATCCTTCCAGGATTGCCGCAAAATGCTGTCGATGGCACGGGGCAGCGAGGAGGCACCGTTATAAACACTCAAAAGCACGGAAACCGTCGGTTGATGCACCGAAGAGCCGGCCACAGGGGATGAGAATGTCACTGTCTCAGGCATGCACCCATTTCCGGTACAGATCGAGTTCTTGTTCAACAATACGCTCCAGACGCAAATGTTCCAGGGCATACTGTCGGGCGTTATGCCCCAGATGTTCTTGCAGGGCGGGTTGATCCAATACCTGAAGGATCGCCTGCTGGATGGCCGGGGGGGTCAAATCGCAAAGAAGACCATTGTGACCATGGGTTATCACCCCCATGATCGATGGAATGGCGCTGCCGATACAAGGAAGGCCGCAGGAGAGGGCTTCCAGCAATGTTTTCGGATGTCCCTCCCAGTGTGAGGGCAAAACAAAGGCTGTGGCGCTGTTGAAAAGATCCGGCAGTTCGTTGTGCGGGCGTATTCCCAAGAAGCGGGTCCGGACTTGACGTTCGCGTGCCAGTGTTTCCAAACTTTGCCGTTCATGACCATCGCCAACGATCCACAACTCACAATCCAAACCTTGGCAGGCTTCCACCAGGGCAAAAGGGTTTTTTTCCTGTTCCAGGCGTCCGATGAAGAGGAGGCGGCGTTTGGCTTTGGGAATTTCGGGGTTTGGAGCGAAACGGGTGGTATCGACATAGTTGGGGTGGATGCGTATGTTGTCCCCTGGAACGCCATACTCCTGCTGTAAAAAAATTTTCATATGGGGTGCCGCTACCACGCAGGTGTGGGCTTGAGTGAACAAGTGCTTTTCTCGGGACAGGGCTTGTTGGGTTACCGGGTGCTGGCGACCATGACGCCATTGTAAATGATCGCTGGGCAGGTAGCCGCAACGAACGATACACGGCTTCGCGAAGCGTTGGGCCAGATACAGCGGGCTTTCGGCACCGTTGATCTGGTTGCTTTTGAACAGCACCGGACCTGTGCGCAAGGAACGGAGCATCAGGGGAAATGTGCGCAGATACCAGCGGCGACTCAAGTGCCAACGGTTGCATAGGATACGAATGCCATCCAGGTGTTCGCCATAGTCAAGGTCGTTACGTGTGCCATAGGTGACGAAGGTGATCCCCTTCAAATGGGGACGCAAGGCCCGGTACAAGGCGATTTCCCGTTGCAACATGCCTTGCCGTTCCCAGGTTTCCAGGGAGACCCCATCGGTAAAGAACAGCACCAACTCCAGTTGTCTAAGGTCGCTCATGGCCGTAATACCCGCCATCCCGGTAACTCCCATTCCTTGATGTCGGCAATCATGGTCAATGCCCAGACCAGGAGGCAGGTCCCATGGATATCCCCTTCGTGCAAACCTTGCGAGATGGTTGCCCCATAGTAGCTTGTCTGTGCTTGATGGGGCTGGTAGGAAAATCCCCGATCCCGGTTTTGATGGGTTTGGATCAGGTCGATGATATGCAAACATTGTTCCTGGATTTCACGACGGCGATGGTTGGTCGCCATGCCACAACGGTGGACCACGTATATCCAGTCAACGACATGACACCCGGCAGGAGGTGGTCCTTGGCTGAGGGCGGTGTCGATCAGGCGTTGGGGGTAGTGGATCGGCCATTCGAGCCAATCCAGGGCATTGAGAACTTTCATGGCGCCATTGATCATCTGACCACGTTCGGGGGCTTTGTTGCCGCGATAGTAGGTGCCGCTGACCGGATCGACCACGTTGTCCAAGAAAGAACCAATGGTTTTCACCAGGGTGCTGTCGGGTGCCTGGGTTTGCAGCAAAACCGCCAGCCCGGCTGTTTGTGCCCCGGCTGACCAGGGGGATTGCCAGTTGAGCCCCTTCAGGGTACGTCGTAACGTCCAGGGGGTACGGGGAAAGTTCAGGAAAGGTCGCCCGGGCTTGGCCCCCACCTGGGCCAGGGTGGCGATGGCTTGTTTGGTTTCAGCACGGATGGCATCCTCACGGGGACGGGGTGCCTTGACCCCGGATAGCATGCGCGCCAGAGTCAATTGCACGCCCAACGGGGGTGGGGGAGGGATATCTTCAATCAGGGCCGTGTCGATAAAGGCATTGGGTGGATTGCCGTGGGCATCTTGGAACGATTGGATGAAGGTCAGCCATTCTTGTTGATCCCGGGGGGGCAGTCGCGGCCACAGGCCCAGGGAATAATATATTTTGTGGGCAAAACAGGAAAAACCCAGGGCTGCCTTGGTTCCGGCACCGCAAACCCCCTTGATACAGGGTTTGAAACGCCCGGCAGGGCCGGGGATCGTCAGGGTGGCCATGAATTCGCCAATGGTGTCGGTCAACCCCGATAACCATTTTTTTTGCGTGTCGTCGCTTGTCATGGAAATCCCGGAAATGATAGGAAAAAATTAAGTTATATCAAACAATAACATCATCTTGTCAGCGTTTGGCATGCGCTGGCTGCCGCAATGAAGCCACTTGGCCACAAGGGGGCTTTGGTGATATATTCTGACATTTTATCGAAAACCTACAAGGATGTCGCGCCATGTTTGGCAAGTTTGCCCGAAAAATTTTTGGATCCCGCAACGACCGCTATCTGCGTTCCTTGCGTCCGGTGATCAACCGCATCAATGCCCTGGAGCCGGAACTGGAAAAACTGACTCACAGCGAACTACAGGCCAAAACCGGCCATTTCAAGGAACGCCTGCAAGCCGGTGAGTCCCTGGACGATCTATTGCCCGAGGCTTTTGCAGTGGTCCGTGAAGCCAGCAAACGTACCACCGGGATGCGCCATTTCGATGTGCAGTTGATTGGTGGCATTGTGTTGCACCAGGGCAAGATAGCCGAAATGAAAACCGGCGAAGGAAAAACCTTGGTGGCAACCCTTCCTATGTACCTCAATGCCTTGACGGGGCGCGGGGTCCACCTGGTGACGGTCAACGATTATCTGGCGCGACGCGATTCCGACTGGATGGGGCAGATTTATCGCTTCCTGGGGATGACGGTCGGGGTGATCGTTCATGGTCTGGATGACGAGGCGCGGCGCCAGGCTTATGGTGCTGATATCACCTATGGCACCAACAACGAATTCGGTTTTGATTTTTTGCGCGACAACATGAAATTCACCTTGGAGGAGATGTGCCAGCGCGACCTGAATTTTGCCATCGTCGATGAAGTGGACTCCATCCTGGTGGATGAAGCGCGTACCCCGTTGATTATTTCGGGACCCACCGAGGACAATACCGACAAATATTACAAGGTGGACCGGCTGATCCCCAAACTCACCCGGGAAAAACATTACAACCTGGATGAAAAAGCCCGCACCGTGGTGTTTTCCGAGGAGGGGAACGAGTTGATCGAAAGCCTGTTGCGTGACAACAACCTGCTCAAGGAAGGCGGTTTGTACGATATGGGCAACGTGGAAATCGTACACCATGTCAATCAGGCTTTGCGGGCGCATGCCCTTTTTGAACGCGACAAGGATTATATCGTCAAGGACGGCGAGGTGGTGATCATCGATGAATTCACCGGACGCATGATGCCGGGACGGCGCTATTCGGACGGCTTGCATCAAGCCCTGGAAGCCAAGGAGCAGGTGGTGATTCAAAATGAATCGCAAACGCTCGCCTCCATCACGTTCCAAAATTTGTTTCGCATGTACGACAAGTTGGCGGGAATGACCGGGACTGCCGATACCGAAGCGGCCGAGTTCGAATCCATCTACAAACTGGAGGTGGTGATCATTCCGACCAATCAGGCGATGGTGCGTATTGATCATGATGACGTCGTTTTTCGCACCTACGAAGAAAAAATCAAAGCGATCATTGAAGAAATCACCGACTGTCACGCACGGGGGCAACCGGTACTGGTGGGGACCATTTCTATCGAGAAGTCGGAAGATTTATCCAAACGTCTGAAAAAGGAAAAGGTTCCCCATAACGTCCTCAATGCCAAATACCATGAGCAAGAGGCATCGATCGTGGCCCAGGCGGGTCGGAAAAATGCGGTCACCATCGCCACCAACATGGCGGGGCGGGGTACAGATATCCAATTGGGCGGCAACCCGGATATGCGTATCCGTAATGAAATCAACCGTACAGTGCCGGAAGATCAGATTCAATCCCGGGAAGAGGCCATACGCCGGGAATGTCAAGTGGAAAAAGAAGAGGTCCTCAAATTGGGTGGCTTGCATATTTTGGCCACGGAACGCCATGAGGCGCGACGGATCGATAACCAATTGCGGGGACGTTCCGGTCGCCAGGGTGATCCGGGTTCGAGTCGGTTTTATCTGTCGTTGCAGGATGACCTCATGCGTATTTTTGGTTCGGAACGCATGGACAACATGTTGGTCAAGTTGGGTCTGGAGGAGGGCGAGGCCATCATTCACCCCTGGATCAACAAAGCCATCGAATCGGCGCAGAAAAAGGTGGAAGGGCGCAATTTTGACATTCGCAAAAATTTGCTCAAATTTGACGATGTCATGAACGAACAGCGCAAGGTGATCTACGATCAACGACGCGAACTGATGGAGATTGAAGATATTTCAGGTTACGTCGATGACGTGCGTCGTGATTTGTTGGAAGATATGGTGGCTACCTATATCCCTGAAGAGGCGTACGCGACCGACTGGCAGACCAAATTGTTTGCTGAAAATGTACTCAGGCAATTTGGTGTTACCGTGGATGCGGAAGGGTGGAAAGAGGAGGAAGGGGTGACAGCGGAGGTGGTTTTGGAGCGGACCCTCCAGTTGGTGCAGGACTACAGCAAAAAACGGGAGGAACGGATGGGAACACCACTCATGCGTTACCTGGAAAAAACCATCCTCTTGCAAATACTTGATTTCTTGTGGAAGGAACACTTGCTGAACATGGATCACCTGAAGGAGGGGATCCATTTGCGTGGGTATGCACAAAAAGATCCTTTGAACGAGTACAAACGGGAAGCTTTTGGTTTGTTTGATGCTTTGTTATCCCGGATCAAGTCGGAAGCGGTCGAGGTGCTGTCGCGGGTGGAGGTGCAAGGAGCCGAGGAGTTGCAACGTTTGGAAGCGGAACGTTCGGAAGCCCGGGAACGGGTGATGACCTTGAACCATCCCGATTCCGATGCCATGGGTCAGGAGTCCGGGGGTGGGGGTGTACAGGAAGCGCAGGCTCCATACCGCCGAGAGGGCGAAAAAGTGGGTCGTAACCAGATTTGTCCGTGTGGTAGTGGCAAAAAATACAAGCATTGCCACGGCAGTTTGACGGGTTAAGAGATTTAGGTATGAAGGGCGGGTCGTTTGTTTGATCCGCCCATGGTTGCGGGGTCTCCTCCGCCACTTCCCCTGTGATCATGTACCGACCCGGGCACAATCATGCGCCAGGGATGTTGTTTGATGTGGAACCGTCTTAACGGGCATTGGTAAATATGCCTGCAAAAGGCATTGTCCTTCATGAGGTAGTCGATACCATCCTCGTCCAATTGCACTTTGATGGTATTGTGGCCATTGAAATAAAACTCACACGTGAATGGCAGGTGAGAACAGATCTTGAGTAAGCAAAGGCCTCCCAAAAGTTCATCATGAAAATAAATGTAAAAATGTTTGACCATCTTCCTTTCATGACCATCCCCTGATTTTTCAGCCAAGCACCTGTTACAATCCAGAGTTTTGCCTTCATATCCCGCACTCCTGGGTTGTGGTTGTACGTTGGTTAAGGTTTATCCCGCACCAAGCCCGGTTGAATTTCCAAAAAACATGTTAGCAAGCCTTGGCGTGGCTTCATGCTCACGATAATATGGACTGTTGTTCAGGTTTGGTATAGACTTGGGCATCTTTGGGGATGGGCTCACGGATGGTTCCTTGGGAGGACGATGACGGCGGTTACGGACGAGGTTGGTCATTACGGGGTCATGATTGCCGAGGTGGTGGCGGGATTGGCACCCGTTACAGGAGGGCGCTACCTGGATGCCACTTTTGGGAGTGGTGGGCATACCCGAGCGTTGCTGGAAGCGACGAACCCTGACGGTCAGGTATTGGGATTGGATCGCGATCCCGATGCCCTTGTTCGGGGTGGCTTCCTGTCAGATCGGTATGGCGGCAGGTTGCATCTGTACGAGCATCCCTTTGCCCGCCTGACCTTGGCTTTGGATCGGCTTGGCTGGAAAGAGATAAACGGAGCGGTTTTTGACCTGGGCGTCTCTTCGCAACAATTGGATTCCGCCCATCGTGGTTTTTCCTTCCGCTTCGATGGACCTTTGGATATGCGCATGGATCAGGGCAAAGAGACGGTTGCCACGGCTGCCGATCTCGTCAATCAACTGGGTGAATGGGAATTGGCGCGTCTGTTTTTTGAGCTGGGGGAGGAACCCCGAGCCAAAAAGGCGGCACGCGCCATTATTGCCGCCCGTTCCAAGGAACGGTTGACATCGACCCGACAGTTGGCGGAACTATTGGAAGGAACACTTCCCCCGCCCCGTCCAGGGCTCCATCCGGCAACGCGAGTATTTCAGGCTTTGCGCATGATGGTGAACCAGGAATTGCAGCAATTGGAAGAAGGTTTGCGAGGTGCCCTGGAGCGTTTGGTGGAAGGTGGGCGTATCGCGGTGATCTCCTTTCATTCTTTGGAAGACCGGGCCGTGAAGCGGGCGTTCACGGCGCGGGCCGTGGCACCCAAGGTGGCCGGTCCCATGCGTCTGATGCGGCAGCTACCGGAAACGGTGCCGATGTATACCCTGGTAACCCGTAAGCCGCTCACCCCCAGCCCGGATGAAATACGGCGCAACCCGCGTTCCCGGAGTGCCAAATTACGAATTATCCAACGTGGTGGCCGAGTGCCTTCGAGGATGGCATGAAACCAAACACGTTTATCCCCGCCTTTTTAATTTTGCTCCTGGTGCTGACTGCGGCCATCATTGTCACCTCCAGGACCTGGATGTTGGCGAGCCATAGAGAGTTGCGAAACGAGGAGGAGTTGTATTTACAGCACCTGGATCGGGAACAGGCGCTCAAGCTGGAATTGGTGACGCGTACCGATCTGAACGCCATCGAACGGCGTGCCCGGGAAGAATTGGGGATGCAACCGTTGCGCCACGATCAGTGGCTACCCATGGGTGATTGACGATGGCCCCTCCCTTAAGGCAAAACCGTCACCGGCCGGATCCCCCTGATCGCAAATCGTTGGCGAAACGTCAGAGTGGTGCCGTGGTGCGTCGGAAGCCGGTGCAACAACGGGCGACTGCGGTGCGCATGTCGGGGGCGGTGAACCGCCGGCGGCAGGAGGGATCCTTGTTGCAACGCCTGTTGAGTGCGGTGTTGCCCGGTGCAAATACCCGACGTCCGGCAGCGGTGCCGATTCCCCCCGCCACAAGCAGGGAGACCATTCCACCCTATCCGCAGCAGGAACAAAAGTCTTTGTTGAACCGGCTGTTGGACAACTCCGCAACAGCCAGACCCGTTGCATCCAAGTCACCCTCCGAAGAGATGACGCCGCCGTTCACCCACGGTGAGCGGCAGGCGCCCGCCCCTTCCGGGAAGGGTACACCAGAGCGTTCATCCTCTCTTTTTGGACGGTTGCGGGATTTGGGTGGCACGTCTCCAGCCGTTTCTGAGAGACGGGGACCTGTGGAAGGGGATGCGGCCGTCAGCAAGTCGTCTGGCAGATTGGGTGGTTCAATTTTTGGCAGGGGCAGGGCACCTGCTCCTGCCGAGGATGTCCCCGATCATGAGGCAGGGGTGCAACCCCCCGTATTTGGCAAGCGTGTTCCGCCTGCGGAGGAAGTACCACCTGCGAGTTCGCGATTGCTGGGAGGGATGCTGTCCCGCTTGCGGCCCGGTCGGCGCGAGGTCGAGCATGGCACCGGGGAATCGGTTGAGCGTTCGGAGCCGATGGTGGCACGGGGAGAGCGTGCCGAACCGGAAGAGACTTTTTCCAGCTCCCATTTTGATCACGATAGCGGGCACGATCACCCGGCGTACGACGAGGAGCCGCCAGCCCCCCCCACGCCGCCGAGTGTCGCTGAAAGGATGCCCAGGACATATGGCGGGGAGTTTTCCGCATCATCGCGACCCTCGCCAAGGGGCGCTACGGTACCCTCCTCGTCCAGGGGTTCTGCGGGCACTGCGGCAACGTCCTCGGCCCGGGAAAAAGGGAGTTCCGGTTTGCGAACCGGGGCGGGCTTGTTGCAAGGCTTGTTAAGCAAGGTGATCAGGCCGGCCAGGTCGACGTCGCCCAGGGAAGCCCGTCGTACCGTATCCACTGCCCCCCAATTCCCTGCGGCTTCTCAACGGGAATACGCCCCCTCATCCCGGAGTTCCGCGACATCGCCGCTCATGGAGCGTCTTCTCAGCCGGGAGTCGCAACGGGAACGAGGGCGTTCGGTTGAGCCGACCCCCCGTTCCTCGGCACCTGTAACGCCGCCTCCCGCATCCAGGGCCCCGGCTCCCCGGCCCTCCTTGCCCAAGGTACCCATGTTCCGCGGACCGGCTCCGCGGGAGGGGCCGTCGTTATTCCAACGACTGATGACACGTAAAAGCCGGGATAAGGCGGTATTGCGCAGCTCGTTCGTCCGTGGGCCGGTATTCGGACCGGCCGGTACCCCCTATGTGGATAAAACCAATCCCCAGGCCCGCCTGACTTTCATGCTTGGTTTTTTTGTGTTGGCTTTCAGTGTTCTGGCATTGCGTGCCTTTGATTTGACTGTGATTCAGGCCGACTATCTGCAGCAGAAAGCGCGTAGCCAGCACAAGAAAAAAATTACATTGACGGCATCCCGTGGGCGTATTTTGGATCGGCATGGTCGGACAATGGCCATCAGCCTGCCGATGAATGCCCTGTCCGTGGAGATGGATCAGGTCGAGGATCGGGATCATCTGGCCAACAATCTGGCCGATATCATCGGCATGCCCGTGGAAGAATTACGTAGCAAGTTGCGTTCCTTCAAGGCGGGCACCTATCCGACGATCAAGCACCAACTGACCCCGGAAATTACCCGCAAGGTGCGTAACCTGGATCATCATGCCCTGTTTTTCTTTCCTGAAAGCCGAAGATTTTACGCCATGGGGGAGGTTACCGGGCACATATTGGGTTTTGTCAATTTCGAGGGGCGGGGCCGGGAAGGGTTGGAGCGCTCCTTTGAGGATGAACTACACGGGGTGAATGGGGCGCAGGTGATCAGTCACGACCGCCTGGGGCGGCCCATGCCCATGGTCAGGACGGTTACGGAGCCGCATCCCGGGGTGGATTTGTCCACCACCATTGATACCACCATTCAATACATCGCTTATCGCGCCCTGCTGAAAGGGGTGCAAAACAGCCAGGCAAAGGCGGGCATGGCTGTGGTCATGGATTCCAACAATGGCGAAATCCTGGCCATGGTCAATCAACCCAGCTTCAACCCCAACAATCTGGCCCATTCCAAATCCAATGATCGGCGCAATCGTGTGGTCACCGACCTTTTTGAGCCGGGATCGACGTTCAAGGTGTTCACCGTTGCCGCCGCTTTGGACAAGGGAACGGTCACCCCTGAAACCATCATCGACATTGAATATGGTAAAACCCGGGTTGCCGACCGGGTGATCACCGACTTTCACCGTGGGACGCGTTATTTGAGTGTCAGTCAGGTTTTGCAGCGCAGTTCCAACGTGGGTGCTGCCAAGATTGGCCTGGGTTTGGGTTTGGAGCAGCAAGATCACTATATTCGTCAGTTTGGTTTTGGATCACGGAGTGGTATTGAGTTGCCTTCCGATCCCAGCGGCGTCATACCCGATGTGACCCACTATCGTAAAGTCGGTTTGGCCAACCGTTCGTATGGCTATGGTATCACGACCACGCCGTTGCACATTACCACGGCCTTTGCCGCATCGATCAATGGGGGGATCTATTATCCGCCGACGCTGATCAAAGGGAAAATTGTCGATGGCATTGTGGTTCCCATGAAACAAAAACCACCACCACATCGCGTGATCAGCGAAGACACATCGAAAAAATTAAGGAAGATTTTGCAATCGGTGGTCACTGACGAAGGGACCGCCATTGAGGCGGCGGTGGATGGATACCAGGTGGGTGGTAAAACCGGTACGGCGCGTAAGGCCATTCCCGGGCAGGGGTATGTCCGTGGGAAATATTACGCCTCCTTTGTCGGGTTCATCCCGGTTGAAAAGCCAAAGGTTGTTATTTTTGTCTCTATTGACGAACCGGTCGGGGTGATTTACGGCGGTAAGGTGGCGGCCCCGGTTTTCAAGGAGATTGCTCAGGAGATCCTTCCCCGTCTCTCCATTTTTCCCGATACGCATACCGATCCGCCGCTCCCCGACATGATGGATCCCGTGCCCGCAGATTCCGAAGCGGTGGAAAATGTCAGCTTGGGACAAGCGTTGGAAATTTTGGGAAAGAAAGGGATTATTCCCCAGGTTAGCGGTTCCGGCGTGGTGAAATCCCTGGAAACACCTACGGAAGGGCCGCCCAGGTTGATCATGCAATGAACCGTATGCCTTCCGTTTCCCGATTGATCGATTTGTCGGCTCTTCCCGAGTTGCGACTTGTGGGGAGTGACCGGGAGATTTCTGGCATCACCAGCGATTCGCGATTGGTTCGCCCGGGGTATTTGTTTGCGGCATTGCCGGGATGGCGTACCCGTGGGACGTTGTTCGTTGACGATGCCCTGCGGCGCGGCGCGGTTGCGGTCTTGGATCAGGGGGAGGCCGAAATACCGGCATCGCTGGCCCATCTGGTACACACCGATTCGCCCAAAGCTTTGTCTCGGTTGGCTTCGGCATTCCATGGTCACCCATCGCAGGCGCTGACCATGGCGGGGATTACCGGGACCAATGGCAAGACAACGGTTGCCGCCATGGTTGAAGCGATATTGAGCCAGGCCGGGGTGGCAACCGGGGTTATTGGTACCACGGGGATTCGTGCCCCGGGCATGACCGGGGACACTGGCATGACCACCCCCAATGCCGAGACGTTGCATGGCATTCTGGCTCGCATGCGGGATCATGGCTGCCATGCGGTGGTCATGGAGGTTTCGTCGCACGCCTTGCAACAACAACGTACCGAAGCCATACCCTGGCACAGCGCCGTGTTCACCAATTTAAGTCAGGACCATCTGGATTATCATGGCGATGTGGCCCACTATTTCGCCGCCAAGGCACGCTTGTTCCTGGATCGTCCCCCCCGTTATGCCATCATCAATCTGGACGATCCCCATGGTCTCGAACTCGCCAAGTTGGCCGATTCGCACTCGGAAGTGCTGGGATTCACCCTGAAGTCGCCGCCGGAGCCGGGACGGTATGGGGTTGTCAACAGCAACCCGGGTTGGGCGGCCAGCGATTTTGTGCTACAGACGCCGCAGGGATCGCAGCCAATTCATCTGCCGGTGTGCGGCATGTTCAATGTGGCCAATGCGGTGGCGGCGGCGGCGATGGCCAGGTGCATGGGGGCCGGTCTGGAGGCGATTCGCCTGGGATTGGCATCGTTTGTTCCGCAGCCGGGGCGCATGGAACCGGTTGATATGGGACAGCCGTTCCGTGTTTTCGTCGATTTCGCCCATACCCCCGATGCTTTGGAAACTCTGTTGGAAACGGTTGCCGGCATGATGGGTGAGGGCCGTATCTGTGTGGTATTCGGGTGCGGGGGCAATCGCGATACCGGCAAACGTCCCATCATGGGCGAGTTGGCCGGGCGGTTGGCGCACCGGGTCATTGTGACCGACGACAATCCGCGTATGGAATCCCCTGAAGGGATACGTTCCGCCATACTGCACGGAGTGGCGCGGAGTGGCAATCGCGCGGAAGAGATTCCCGACCGGGCTGAGGCCATTGGTCATGCCCTGTCCCTGGCCCGGGAGGGGGATTGTGTTTTACTCGTTGGCAAAGGCCATGAGACGGTGCAAATCACGGAGCGGGGGACGACACCCTTCGATGATCGGCACTGGGCGCGACACCATCTACTGGCACTTGGGTTTGACGGCAGGCGATAAGAGAGGTATTTCCATGCAACCCGATCTTGATTTCATCGTGCGGACCTTGAACCTTCCGTACCCGACCTTTCCGGGGGTGAATCCGGAGTTGTCCGGGTTTTCCATTGATACCCGCACTTTGTCCCACGGCCAATTGTTCGCCGCCCTTTCGGGGCCCAATTTTGATGGGCATGGCTTCATCTCTAAGGCCGTTGCCGGGGGGGCGGCGGCACTGTTGGTGGAACACGACTGGGAGGGTACGGCACCAATTCCGATCCTGCGGGTCCGGGGGGTACTCGATGCGTTGACCGGTCTGGCACAAGCCTGGCGTCGTCAGGTGAATCCCATCGTCATTGCCGTGACCGGCTCCAGTGGCAAGACTTCGGTCAAGGAAATGATCACCTCATGCCTTAAGGAATCGTTCGCGTCGGTTCATGCCACGCGGGGTAACCTGAACAATCACATTGGCTTGCCATTGACCCTGTTGGACATGCCGTCGGATTGCCAGGTGTTGGTGGCCGAAATGGGCATGAGTGCGGCAGGTGAAATCACCCACTTGGCCGGAGTGGCGGAACCCGATATCGGGGTGGTGACCAACGTTCATCCCGCCCATTTGGCCGCCTTCGCCAACGTGGAGGCGATTGCCCGGGCCAAAGGGGAGTTATTGCAAGCCCTTTCTCCCGATCATGGGATAGCGATCTACCCTTCCCAAAGGTGGGAGACCCCCCTTCTCAAGTCGCTAAGCCGTGCCAGGCATTACATGACCTTTGGTGCTGACGACAAGGCGGACGTCACGGCGCATCAGGTGGTATTACGGGATGATGGCATGGACTTTGACCTGCGTTTGCCCGGAGGTGTGGGGGGCGCTGCACGCTTGGCCGCAATTGCCGGTCACGTATTGGACAACGCCCTGGCCGCAGCCGCCGCTGCCCATGCTGCAAAAACGCCGTTACCCGCGATCATTCGCGGTCTGGATCAATTTCGCCTGCAAAAAGGTCGTGGGGGAACGGTTGCCTCGGCAGGCGGTTGGTTGGTGATCGACGATACGTACAATGCCAATCCCGGTTCCATGAAGGCGGCTCTGGCGCGCCTGGGTCGGGAAACAACGCATCGTCGTCTGGCGGTCTTGGGGGATATGCTGGAACTCGGGGAGTCGGCAGAGGCTTTGCATGAAGAACTGGCAACCGCAGTCGTGAATGCCGGGATCAGCCAGTTGTTTACGACAGGTTGTCTGATGTCACGCCTTGCGGATCGTCTTCAAGGACATCCGACCATTGAGGTATTTCATCGCCAGGATGCGGGCGAATGGGTCGGGGTGTTGCCCGGGTTGTGTCAACCGGGAGACCGTATCTTGGTCAAGGGGTCGCGAGGAATGAAAATGGAACGCATCGTCGAGGATTTGTGTCGCCATGCTGTATAATCTGCTTTACCCATTAAGTCTCAGTGATCAATGGTCTTTTTTAAATCTATTAAAATACATCACCCTGCGTTCCATTGGGGCGTCGTTGACGGCATTGGTGATTTGTTTGCTTCTGGGACCGTTCATGATACGAGGATTGCAGGCGGTGCAAGGGGCTGGGCAGCCCATCCGCGAGGATGGTCCGGAACGCCATCTGCTGGAGAAAAAAGGGACGCCCACCATGGGGGGAACGTTGATTTTACTGGCGGTCTCAATGTCGACATTTCTCTGGGCCAACCTGGCCAACCCTTACACCATCATGGTTCTGGTGGTCACCCTGGGATTTGGCGCCATTGGATTTTGGGATGATTATGTCAAGGTCACCAAACAACACAGCCGTGGTGTTTCGGGACGGACGCGCTTTTTGATGCAATCGTGCATCGCCGTCCTCATGGCGATTGGCCTGAAATGGGCCGGGGGTTCCACATTTGGTCATCTCAGTCTCCCTTTTGTCAAAGATTATGCCATTGATTTGGGTTGGTGGTTTTTTCCGTTTGCCATTCTGGTCATTGTGGGTTCGGGAAACGCCGTCAATCTGACCGATGGTCTGGATGGCCTGGCCATCGGGCCAACCATGCTGACCGCCGCCAGCTTCATGATTATTGCCTATGTGGTGGGACATCACCACTTTGCCAACTATTTGGGGTTACCCCACGTGGCCGGGGCCGGGGAGTTGACCGTGTTTTGCGGGGCCATGGTTGGTGCCGCCTTGGGATTCTTATGGTTCAACACCTACCCGGCGCAGGTGTTCATGGGAGACGTTGGCTCGCTGTCATTGGGGGCGGCCATGGGTGCCGTTGCCATGGTGACACGGCACGAAATCGTCCTGTCCATCATCGGCGGTATCTTCGTGCTGGAAACCTTTTCGGTCATTATCCAGGTGGCTTCATTCAAACTGGTTGGCAAACGGGTGTTTCGCATGGCTCCAATCCATCACCACTTTGAATTGAAAGGGTGGGCGGAACCCAAAATTATCGTCCGTTTCTGGATCATCTCCATAGTTTTGGCTTTGATCGGCCTCCTAACTTTGAAAATACGCTAAATGAACGCGACTTCTCCTGCTGTCAAAGGCAAAATGGGTGTCCTGGGGCTGGGTCGCTCCGGGTTGGCTGCGGTCCGCTTTCTTCAGGGGAGTGGCTATCGGGTCGTCGCCTGGGATCAGGCCAAGGTTGCCCTGGATGGGGTGGAGGTATGGGACGGCCCCTGCCCGGAGCAACAATTCATGGATTGTGAGACGGTGCTGTTGTCCCCCGGTATCCCCCGGACGCACACGGCAGTGGCCTCGTTGATCACCCACGGTATTCCCGTCATCAACGATTGTGAATGGTTGTATCGTCAGGGTCAGGCGCTGGCGGAGCCGCCGGAATGCGTTGCCATCACCGGCACCAACGGTAAATCGACAGTGACCACCCTGGTGGGGGAAATGTTGGCGGCAGCGGGCTTTATGACGCAGACCGGCGGCAATCTGGGACAGGCGGCGTTGTCGCTCTGGCGTGAAGACACGCGCATCTATGTCCTGGAACTCTCCTCGTTTCAGTTGGAAAGCATGGCGCGGTTCCGTGCGAACAGTGCGGCATTGCTCAATATTTCCCCGGACCATATGGATCGCTATCCCACCCTGCAACACTATCTGGATGCCAAATGGGCCATTTTTAACAATCAGCGACCGGGGGATGTGGCGGTCATCAATTGCGACGACCCCGGCTTATGGCCAATCTCGAACCGGGTATTGCAACAGGGTGTCCATGTCGTCGGCTTTTCCATCCAAAAACCGTTGCTAGGCGGCGTCTATGTGGCGGACGGCTGGCTGGTGGATCATCGGGGCGCGGAAAAAATGCCCATTCTGGAAACGGCACGAATCCGTATCAAGGGGCGGCATAATCTGGCCAATGCGGCGGCTGCGAGCGCCTTGGCCCTGAGTCGCGGTGCCAGTCATGCAACCGTTGCCCATATCTTGGAAACCTTTCCCGGTCTTGACCACCGGATGCAATGGGTGCGTACCGTGAATGGCGTCACCTTTTACAACGATTCCAAGGGGACCAATGTTGGGGCGGTGGTGGAATCCTTGGCCTCGTTCGACCGGCCTCTGGTGCTGATCGCCGGTGGTCGTGCGAAAAAAACTGATTTTTCCGATCTGCGTAAGGCGGCCGACCAACGGTTGCGCGCCGTGGTCCTCATCGGTGAGGCGGCTGATGATCTGGAAAAGGTGTTCCAGGGGGTCGCACCTGTTGTGCGTGCCGGTTCCATGGTCGAGGCGGTGACCCTGTCCTTGCAACAAGCCGCATCCGGAGATGTCGTGTTGCTGTCGCCAGCGTGCGCATCGTTTGACATGTTCAAAAATTTTGAAGATCGTGGCCAACAATTCAGTGAGGCGGTCCATGGGCTTTAAATCATTGAGCAGGACTTCCGTCAAGAAAAAACCACCACCCAATTGGGAACCCAGTGCGGATAAACAACGGGTGGGCAGCATGGATTTGTGGGTGGCCGGAGTTGCCTTTGCACTTTTGATCATCGGCCTGGTCATGGTCTATTCCGCGTCCGCACCCATTGCCCTGCGTCATTTCAACAACGCCTCCTACTACGCCTTGCGCAACGGTATTTTTTCCCTGGTGGGATTGGTGTGCCTGGTAGTGATCAGTCGACAGTCCATGACGACAATCCGCCGTCTGGGGCAATGGGGGTATTGGTTTGTCCTGTTCTTGCTGGTGATCACCTTGATCCCGGGATTGGGCCTGGAGGGGGGCGGGGCACGGCGTTGGATCAACATTGGCTTTGCCACTCTCCAACCTTCGGAGCCGTTTAAGGTGGTCCTGGTTGTCTACATGGCCCATATCCTGGCGCTGAATCCGGCACGGGTGCAAAGTTTTATGTTTGGCATCATCCCCTTGTTCTTCCTATTCGGTATCGGAGCCGCACTGATGATGGCGGAACCCGATTTCGGTTCGACGGTGATTTGTACGGCGGTGGTGTTTGGCATTGTCTTTGTCGCGGGCATCCCGTTGTTTTGGATTTCCGCCTTGTTTATCGCGGCGGTTCCCATGGCGGCGGCGGCGGTCATCATGGCTCCGTATCGGTTCCGCCGCGTAACCTCGTTTCTCAATCCTTGGGATGACCCTTTGAACGCCGATTTTCAATTGGTGCAATCGCTGTTGTCGTTCGGTAACGGAGGCTTTACCGGCACGGGTCTGGGGCAGGGGCAGCAAAAACAGTTCTACCTGCCCGAATCCCATACCGACTTCATCTTTTCCGTTATTGGGGAAGAGTTGGGTTTGTTCTGGATTTTGTTGATTATCCTGTTGTTCGGGGTGTTGATTTGGCGGGCGCTGACCATCGCCCGGTTGGCGGATGATCGTTTTGTCCGTCTCGCCTCCAGTGGTTTGGCGGTGCTGCTCGGGATGCAATCGGTGGCCAATATGGGGGTGACCATGGGGTTGCTGCCCCCGAAAGGCTTGACCTTGCCCCTGGTGAGTTATGGTGGGACCTCCATCATCGTTACGTTGAGTGCGATCGGCTTGTTGCTGGCTTTCTCCCGAACGCTGCCGGTTACGGAAAAGACTTCGTTGTTCAGTTGGCGCAAGAGTTCTTCTACCCCGACCAGTTGAGGCGGCTGAAAGAATATTGAAAGAAAAAAGGGGGCTGGGGGATTGCCCCCAGGGTATTGGTTTTCCCGCCCCCTTTGACACGAAGCTTTTTCGCGTTGCGTTGTTGTGCGAAGCGTTTTTCAAAGGCATCAATTCGAGCCCTGACATCCGGCAGGTAAAAGCGGTGGGAACCGGGGATGGACGGATCGCCGATGGCCCCACCGCGCAGGTCGATGGGGGTGGTCGGGTCGGCCAGAAATTCGTCGATGGACAATTGATGTGTGTTGTGCGCGGCATACATGACACGACCCAATCAAAGCTGATGAATCGGTGTTGACTTATAGCTGTCACAACTGCATGGGAACATTCTTTCATCTATTATTGAGAAACACAACTGATGGAAAATTGTGGAAATTTCAGGCATACTAGTGATGGTCGGGTTTTGGCGTTTCTCTCAATCAGGACAAAGATTCCCCACCAATCAATGTCAAGCCGGTCCCAAGCAACAGGAAACACCCGATGCTTACGCAAATCCTGGAAACAGTTCAAGGATGGCGTCCCTTACGCATCCTCCTGGTTTCAGTCCTGGTCTCGGAACTGGTTTCCACCCTGGTGGTTTCCAGCTTGAGTCTTCTGTTTCATGGGCAACTGCGTAGCGATTTCCTGATAACCGGTTCCATTACCGCCCTGCTCACTTCACTGGTCGTGGTGTCCATTTTGATGCGCCTGTTTCACATGCTCCGCAGCACCAGACAGGCTCTTCAGCAGGAACGCGACCGGCTGTTCAACAATGCCGCAGCCCTGCGCGAGAGTGAAGAGCGCTATCGCACCCTCTTTGAGTCAACGCTGCGCGACCTGAACGAACGCAAAAAATTGGAAGCGGCACTACTCGAAGCCAAGGATCGCGCCGAAGCCGCAAGCAAAGCCAAGAGTGATTTCCTCTCCACCATGAGCCACGAGATTCGCACCCCCATGAATGTGGTGATCGCCATGGGTGAAATGTTGTACGAATCAAACCTCACCCCAAACCAGAAAATTATGGTCAACCGTTTGCAGACTGCCGGCAATATCCTGTTGACCTTGATTAATCAAATTCTTGACTTGGCCAAAATTGAGGCGGGACAGATACAACTGGTCGCAAAACCACTCCATATCGCCACCATGCTGCAAAAAATGACCGACATGCTGCGACCACTGGCGCAGGATAAAAACCTTCGCCTGGAGTGTCAGGTTGCCGATGACCTGCCCGCATGGTTGCTGATGGATGGTGACCGACTCAACCAGATCCTCATGAACCTGCTGGGCAATGCCCTGAAATTCACGCAGAAAGGAAGCATTTCCCTGAAAGCCACCTGCGGCATGCCATCCACATTGCATTTTTCGGTAACCGATAGTGGCATCGGGATGGAATCCTCACAACTGGAACGAATTTTCGACGCTTTCACCCAGGTCGATGCCAGTATCACCCGCAGTTATGGCGGCACTGGTCTGGGTCTGACCATCTCCCGCAAACTTGTGACCATGATGGGTGGCAGTTTGTGGGTCGAAAGCCAAACCGGGGTGGGCAGCACCTTTCACATCACCCTGCCCCTCACCCCCTGCGCGGCACCAGCAAGCAGCCCGGTCCTGGATCCCACTCCCCCCGATCAACACCCTTTGCGGCTACTCATGGTCGATGATACCGAAGACAATCACATGGTGATACAAGCCTTTCTGGCAAACACACCCCATCACCTCACCACCGCCTACAACGGCGAAGAAGCGGTGCATCAGGTTAAACAACACCCCTTTGATGTGATCCTCATGGATATGCAAATGCCGATCATGGATGGCTATACGGCCACCCGCCTGATCCGCCAGTGGGAACATGCCAACCAATGTCGCCCCGTATTTATCGCTGCCCTGACCGCCCATGCCCTTAGCGATGATAGCCAGGAAAGCCTGGAGGCCGGCTGCAACCTGCACCTCACCAAACCATTGCGCAGAAAGAAATTATTGGACGTCCTCCGGGAGATTGGAGAACAAATCGCGGTCAAGCCGCCACATCCGCCCCAGCATTGAGGAATCGCCGGATGCTGCGTACCGCTTGGCGGGTACGGTGTTCGTTTTCGATCAAGGCGATACGGACGTAGGAATCCCCATATTGGCCGAAACCAATTCCCGGACTCACCGCCACCTTGGCTTCCTTCAACAACAGTTTGGCAAACTCCAGGGATCCCTGCTGCACAAACGGTTCCGGAATTTTGGCCCACACGAACATGGAGGCCAGCGGCAACGCCACCTCCCAACCCGCCCGATTCAATCCTTCCACCAACACATCGCGCCGGGATTGGTACAATGCGCGAATTTCATCCACGCACTCCTGGGGACCGTTCAATGCCATTGTTGAGGCAATTTGTATCGGCTGAAACATGCCATAGTCCAGATAGGACTTAATACGCGCCAGCGCCTTGACCAGCGTGCGATTACCCACCGCGAAGCCCACCCGCCATCCCGGCATGTTGTAAGTCTTCGACAAGGTATAAAATTCAATCACCCGCTCCTTGGCCCCCTTGACCTGGAGCATACTGGGGGATCGATACCCGTCAAAACAAATTTCTGAATAGGCGATATCGGAAATAACGTAAATATTGTATTCTTCGGCAAACTGTACCATGCGTTCATAAAACGCCAAATCCACCACCATAGCGGTTGGATTGGAAGGAAAATTGACCACTACCGCCTTTGGTCTGGGCCAGGAACGTTCCATGGCTTTTTTCAAACCTTCAAAAAAATCCATGGGCTGATTGAGCGGCACGTGCAAAATGTCCGCCCCTGCCAACACAAACGCATACACATGAATGGGATAGGTCGGATTGGGGACCAGGATGGTATCCCCCGGCTGGGTCATGGCGAACGCCAGATGGGAAAACCCCTCTTTGGAACCGATGGTCACGATGGCTTCGTTCACCGGATCCAGATCGACATCAAAGCGGCGTTTGTAATAATTGCAAATCGCCCGCCGCAGACCGCCGATACCCACCGACAACGAATAACGATGGTTACGCCCGTCATGCACCGCCGACACCAGCTTATCGACGATATGTTGGGGTGTCGGCTGGTCCGGGTTACCCATGCCAAAGTCGATGATATCCTCCCCTAGCTGCCGGGCGGCATATTTCAACTCATTAACGACCGCAAAGACATAGGGCGGCAAGCGGCGAAGACGATAAAATTCTTCCATGAATACACCAGATCCCGAGTACACCAAGTATTACGGTTCACAACCCCTGCACAACAAAAAAGTCAACTCGATTTGGCGCGCAAGGGATTTTCCGCTGCCATCCTGCTCTGGAGCGTGACCATATAACCATTCATCATAGCCGATTTTTTATGGTTAAAAACAGCCTCTGCCTGCCGCAATCCTTTGGTTTCCAGAACAATTTCCGGCTGGGGAGTCGCTTTAGAAGCCGATTCAAACGGACGTTCAGGAAAACTTGGTCCCTGGCCGGCGAACAAACCCACAGCAATACCCATAGCACCCTCCTTTTGTTGCAGTTTGAACAAGACCTTGGCCCGCCATTTAAAACCAATGCGGACGTACAACCCCGCTACAGCCAAAACGCCCCTCAGGGTTCATCCTTAAAGGGTAAGACCAGGAGAAGCGCTTGTAAAGGTACAACGCGCCCCTCCTGATCAATTACCAGTTCCCAGACCCAATCTTGAAATCACACACTATTACGGCTTGGGTACGAGATCCTTATGCGCCCGCTTGAAGGCGGTCCACTCGCCCGTTGCGGGATTGATCTTGCTGTTGACGAAACACTTCCAATTCTTCTCGTCAACAAAGTTGTAGGTCATGTTGTAGTAGAACCCGGGATAACGGGTCTCTTTGCGGAACAACATGTGCCGCAGATGGGCTTCGCCGGCGTAGATGCGGTGGAAATTTTCCCAAGCGCGCATCAACTCATGAAGGTCACGGGCCATCATCTTTTCCGAGT
>PEAK01000080.1 GCA_002753515.1 Magnetococcales bacterium | reverse complement strand
GGGTGCGATACTCGTACTGATGTTGCGGCTGGATGAAAAAAGAAGCTGCGAAAAATGAAGATCGTGGCAACGGGATCCCCTTTTCCTGTAGACAAGGTCGGCTAAAGGGTGACACTGGAAAACTACGTTTCCCGTGTTGGTTGCGGTTTAGAATACCTTTACCGGTTGGGTGAGCGGTTCATGATGGTGACGGACGTTCCCTGTCTGGAGTGTGAGTTTTGCAGGGAGCAGTATTTTGAGGCTGACGTTCTGAAGCGCATCGAGGCCGATTTCCAGGCCATCCAGAACACGAGCAAGAAGCCCATGAGGACCATGCAGATTCCGGTGGAAGCTTACGCCAATCTCAGTTGGTAGCGATGTTGGGCGATGATCCGCGTGAAGTGGGCGGAGCTTCATCAGACTTAAACTGCTGCATGATTGGGAATTATGCTAACACTCGATGTTCAAGTTTTTCGATGCTTGACATGTGACACTCGATGTTCAAGTTTTTTTTCTCTTGACATTTTTTTCCCATCAAGCAGCCATCGCTTGATATTTCAGGGATGGCGTTGGTTCTTGTCGTCCCAAATCTCTCCCAGCCATATGTTTTTCCGATGTCTCCAAAGGAAACAACTCGGCCAATTGCTCTGCCGTTTCAGCCAATTTTTGATCTGGATCATCGGCAGCCAGGACGATCCTGATTGTTGTGAGAAGGCTCTCGATTTTGATGGCTTTGATCAGGCTACCCACGGTAAACGCAGGCTTATTTTGTTTCAATCGGGCTAGTTGGTCTGGATGCGGCAAAAGACAATGATCAACCAAACGGAACGACTGTACCAGACGTGGCAGGTTTGGGTTATCAGCGTGGGAGTGGAGCAGGCGGTTGCACGGGTGTCGGTGGTGCAGGCAACCGCATTTCCTGGGCGGGTGGGGTGTGGTACCCGGTGGGTTGCGGATTGGGTTGATTCGTCTTTAGCATGGCGAACGTTGCACCGATAATCAGTGCCGTTTGCGCAGCGAATATCCCTACCGTCCATTTGATGGTATCCACTTTGGCGGATTCAATGTCCTTGCGCAATTCAAGTTTGCTTGTCTCAATATCCCGTGCCAAATCCGCTTTGACAATCTCGATCTTAACATCCAATTCCTTGATATCCCGCTTAAGATTGGCTTCCACAACGGCCAGTTCTTGCCGGGTTGCCAGACCATCCAGACGGCCTTTTACCTGCTGCTCATTGCGATCCGCCAGTGTGTCGAACCTTTCCGTTGTCTGTTTGTCTCGTCTGGACGTAAGATCATCGACACGGGCATCAACCTGCCGTATGACCGTAGCCAACGCCTTTGCCTGTGCTTCGGCTTGTGCAGGGGGAATCCCGGCACCTTCCAGTTCTTTTACAAAAGCCAGGGTGTCAAACGGTATGGCGGTACTCATGGTGGCTTCCTTCCAGGGTAAATCCAACCGACTCTCGGAGACATTCTACTCCACCGACCAGTAAACCGTCAAAACCTATGCCACTGAGGTTGACACGCCAACCACACCCAATATTGACAGATGGGAACGTAGTTCTTGGCACGCAACTGGCATAAGACTTTGGATAAGAGCTGATGTAGGATTGATTGTCCGGGTCGTGAACCTTAGAACGACTTCGGCTCCAAGACGCCCTTCATCCCAAACGGGAAAAGAAAACAAGCATCCCAAAACAGGTACGGTTTTTCAGTTTACGGAAAAACAACCATGCACAACCGCCATGCCAGTCGCGGATTCTACGGCGTCTGCGAACGATGTTTCAGCGAACAATGGAAACATTCCCCCCCCGGTCAGGCCAGACAATGCTATTGTCCCCATCACCAAGCCCTGGCCTACGAAACACCCGAGGGCGTCGCCATACGCACCAACGTGACCGTGGAGGAGTACAACCAAATGGTTGCCGCATCCACGGCGCAGGATCATCTCGTTGTTGGCAATCGACGCAAGGCTTGATAGTCTGGGATCCAATCCCTCCCCGAGCCGATTGGTGAAGAGACCATGATCCCACCCCCACCCCCCGCGGACGATGCCTTCATCCAGTTGCAGGACATCTGCAAATCCTATCGCGAAGGGGAACGGCGCGTGGAGGTGTTGCAGCAGTTGCACGCCAGGTTTAACCGGGGCGAAACAACAGCCGTGATCGGTCGCTCCGGATCCGGTAAAACAACGTTGCTCAATATCATCAGCGGCATGGATCCGCCCGATTCGGGATCCATTCGGATCGGTAACGCCGACCTGACGCGGATGAATGATCACGAACGCACCCTGTTCCGGCGCTATCATATCGGTTTCATCTTTCAATTCTTTAACCTGATCCCCACCATGACCGTGTTTGAAAATGTATTGTTCCCCCTGCAGTTGACCGACAAAGCCGATGCCACGGGTCACGAACGGGCGGAAACATTGCTCAAACAAGTGGGATTGGCGGGGGTGATGACAACGTTTCCCGATCAACTCTCCGGGGGGGAACGACAGCGGGTGGCCATAGCCCGCGCCTTGGTGCATCGACCCGAACTGCTGTTGGCCGATGAACCAACCGGCAATCTGGATCAGGAAACGGGACGAGCCGTGCTTGACCTGATGCGGCAGTTGGTGGCGGAACACCAGCAAACCTTGATCATGGTCACCCACAGCATGCTGTTCGCACGGCAGGCGGATCACGTCCTGACCATGGATCGGGGGCGTTTGCTGGAATCCATCCGCCAGGATGCCTTGTAACGTGGGAGTGGGCTGGACGAATGAATGGAGGTGCCATGACGCACGTGACAACCCCGCTCCTGCTTCGAGCCAGTGTGCGCTATTTCCTGGGCCACCCCTGGATGACCTTTTTGGCCATCGTCGGCATCGCCCTGGGGGTGGCGGTGGTCACCGCCGTGGATCTGGCCAATCAGGGGGCGATGCAGGCAATGCGTTTGTCAGTGGCCGCGCTATCCGGCAAGACAACCCATCGCCTGATTGGACCCCCGGGTGGCTTGGATGAGGCCATTTTTGGGCCATTGCGCTGGCTCGAAGGGGTGGAACAAGCCGCCCCGATCATCGATGGCCAAGTCCTCTGGCATGCCCAACCCGAGCAAAAACTCCATGTCCTGGGCGTGGACCTGTTGGCCGATGCGCCGCTACGCCCCCATTGGGTCAACCAGGCGGCGGGAATCGATTTAAAATCCCTGATCACCACCCCGGGAGCCGTCCTACTTGCCAAAGAGACCGCCAATCACCTGGGGCTGCGGGTGAACGATACCCTCACGGTTTTGGCCCTCGGGAAAAGTCGGCAACTGACCGTGATCGGTTTGTTGGATGACGCCGATCCACTGATCCGCCAAGGATTGCGGGATACCCTGGTCGTGGATGTGGCGACCGCCCAGGAATTGTTGGATTATTACGGTCACTTGACCCGTATTGACATCCGCCTCCGCGAGGGGGCCGCATTGCCCCGGATCCCCGACAATTATCGCTGGGTCGCCATGGAACACCGCAGCCAAACCTTGGAAAGCCTGACGCAATCGTTTCGCCTGAATCTATCGGTTCTCAGCATGATGGCGTTGATGGTGGGCATGTTCATCATTTTCAATACCATCACCTTTTCCGTGGTTCGCCGTCGCCATCTGATCGGTTTGCTGCGCGCCCAGGGGATCACTCGGGCGGAACTGTTGCGGCAACTGCTTTTGGACGGCTGCCTCCTGGGCATTCCCGGAACCTTGCTGGGATTGCTCCTGGGTATCGCCCTGGGCAAAGGATTGTTGATCCTGGTGGTGCGCACCATCAACGATTTGTATTTTGGACTCGAGGTCACCGGCATGCCCCTGGACCCGCTCGCCTTGCTGAAAGGGGGACTCCTCGGGTTGGGGGCCTCCCTCGTGGCCACATGGCCGGCAGCCTGGGAAGCCGTGGCCATCGCCCCATCCTCCGCATTGACCCGCTCCTCCCTGGAGAACGCGACAGCTCAAGGCGTGATCCGTGTCGGACGCTGGGGCGTGGGCATGGTGGGGGTCGGAATGCTGGTGGTGGCCCTCCCCGGAAACCACTTGCTCGCCGGTTTCATCGCCCTGGGGTTTTTCACCTGCGGTGCCGCCATGATCGTCCCCATGCTCATGGTGGCCCTGGTGCGCCTGCTGCAACCCGGAATGCGCCGTTACGGCGGATGGATGGGCACCCTCGCCCTGGGATCGGTCCCACGGCATCTCAGCCGTACCGGCATCGCCGTCGCCGCCCTGACCGTGGCCGTGGCAACCGTCGTCGGCATGGGACTATTGGTGGACAGCTTTCGCCTGACCGTGGAACGTTGGCTGGAAGAAACCCTCTCCTCCGATATCTACGTCTCCACCGGGGAAACATCCACCGGTGCCGGCGTCGATGTCGGCATCCTCGATGCCCAATTGATCGCAACCTTGTCCCATATCCCCGGCGTCGCCAGCGTTGGCCTGGGCCGCCGCGTGGGTCTGGATACCCCGGAGGGAATGATTAACCTGTTCGTCTTGGATGTCGATTGGTCCAGGTTCGCCGATCGATGGTTCCTCGCCGGCAATGCCAAAGATTCATGGCCGCAATTCCAACACGGGGATGCCATCCTCATCTCCGAATCCCTGGCCTTTCGCCGTAACTTGACTGTCGGTTCCCAACTGGCGCTCCCCACGCCAACAGGGGAGCATCATTTGACCATCGGCGGCATCTACGCCGATTTTCGTGCCGATACCGGTTCGGTCACCATCAGTCGAAACACGTTTGCCAACTATTGGCGGGATAACGCCATGGCAACCATGGGCATTCGCGTGCAACCCGGGGCTGACATCGATGATGTCCTGGAGCGTCTCAAACAGGCCGCAGGGCCGCAAAACACCCTCGATTTCCAATCCAATCGCGGTCTGAAAGAAGCCTCCCTGCAAATCTTCGATCGTACCTTCGCGGTAACACGGGTGCTGCGCCTCGTCAGCGTTGTCGTCGCCTTTTTTGGCATTTGGACCGCTTTGATGGCGATTCAACTGGAGCGAACCCGGGAATTGGCCGTCTTTCGCGCCCTGGGTATGACGACAGACGAATTGTTTCGCATGTCTTTGCTGGAAACCGGCATCATGGGGGGGATCGCCGGCCTGTTGGCCATGCCCATGGGGTGGGGCTTGGGTTGGGTACTCATCCATGTGATCAATTATCGTTCTTTTGGCTGGAGTCTGCATATGGATACCCGTGCCGCCATCGTTCTCCAGGCACTCCTGATCGCAATACCCACCGCCATCGCCGCCGGAACCCTCCCCGCACGCAAAATGGCGCGTACCCCACCCTTGGAGGCTTTGCGTGAAAACCTGTAACCTTGGAGCGACTTAGGGCGTGAAGCGGCATCGTTGGCTCATCCTGGCAGGTGTGCTGGTGATCGTGGGAGTAGGTGTCGCATGGCGCTCGGACCCGCTTCCAACGGACGAAAGCACACTGATCGGCACCATCCTCGGCAATGGCGATCATGCCGATTTTGAACGCGCCTACGCACCCAAAACATGGCATTTCCCCGAAGACCATGGCCCCCATCCCCGCTACAAGGCGGAATGGTGGTATCTGACCGGTAACCTGTTCGCAGTCGATACCGGGCGACACTTTGGTTATGAATGCACCCTGTTTCGTTTCGCCCTCGCAACCCATGCCAAGGAACGTCCCTCACCTTGGGGAACCACACAGGTCCACATGGGTCATCTGGCCTTGACCGATAGCAAACAGGGAGCGTTCCACCACTTTCAACGCTTTTCCCGCGTGGCCCTTGATCTCGCCGGGGCCGTGGCCGATCCCTTTCGCGTCTGGTTGGGGGATTGGTCCCTGGTCGGAACGGGTGGCACGCCTGAGCAACCATCCATGCACCTGGAGGCCCGACAGGAGGGTGTGGCCGTCGAATTGTCGCTGGTTGCCACCAAACCCGTCGTGTTGCAGGGCGATCACGGACTCAGCCGCAAAAGTCCCGAACCGGGTAACGCTTCCCACTATTATTCTTTGCCACGTCTAGCCACAACCGGGTGGGTGGTCGCCGGAGGGGAACGATTCCAGGTATCGGGCCTGAGCTGGTTTGATCGGGAATGGAGTACCAGTTCTTTGGCCGAAAATCAGGAGGGGTGGGATTGGTTCGCCCTCCAGTTGGGAGATGGTTGGGATCTGATGGTGTATCGTATGCGGGAAAAATCAGCCCCTTCCTCATTCACCAGTGGCGGAACCTTGATCGATCCCGAGGGCAAGGTCACCATCCTGGCCGATGATGCCGTGGTGGTGGCGTCTTCAGAATCCTGGCGCAGTCCCACAACCGGAATCCCCTATCCCTCGCAGTGGCAACTGCGCATCCCGGCCCGTAACCTGGACGTGACCATCACCCCCTGGTTGGCGGATCAGGAGTTGAACCGAACCATGGTGCGTTATTGGGAAGGGGCGGTGCGGATCCACGGCAACCATGGCCTCCATCCAGTCCAAGGCAATGGGTATGTGGAATTGGCCGGTTACCGCAGAAAAAAAAAGATCTGAATCCTTCGTGAACGCGCATCCTTTGCGGGTTCTCCCGCCCTGTTGTCCGACCCATCCCGAGAAAAATGGAATGGATTTTTGTGGACGGGAAGGCCGAATTCCTGGACAATCCCTGAAGCCATACGGGTGCTTGAAGCAGGGAGAGGGACAATGCAAGGGAATCGATGTTGAATGGATGACTACCGTTCCAACGATGAATTTGATGCCCCATGGAAAGATATCCTGGAATCGTATTTTCCTGAGTTCCTGGAATTTTTCCTCCAGGAGGCCTTTGACGGTATCGACTGGGAACGGGGATTCGAGTTTCTTGACAAGGAATTGTCCCGCATCACCCGTGCGGCCAGCATCGGCGACCGGCGCATGGACAAGCTCGTCAAAGTGTGGCGTCGTGATGGTGTTGAACTATGGGTTTTGATCCATATCGAAATACAGGGTGATCGAAAGACGAACTTTGCCGAAGGCATGTATGTCTACCAATACCGGGCATATGATTTGTACCAGGTGCCGGTGGTCGGTTTGGCCATACTGGCAGACGAAGAGGAAGGTTGGCGACCAACAGAATTCAGTTATACCCTTTGGGGAACGAAGCAGAGTTATCGGTTTACTGCGATCAAGTTGTTGGATTATTCGGAATACGCGTTGGAACAATCCACCAATCCTTTTGCCATTGTGACGTTGGCGCATCGGCAGGCGAAAAAAACCAAGCATCGGACTGAGGATCGCTATCAAGAGAAACGGCGTTTGATTCGCAGGTTGTACCAACAGGGTTATAGCCGCCAGCAGGTGATCGATTTGTTTCGTTTCATCGACTGGGTACTGCACCTGCCGGAAGAACTGGATGATCGATTGCTCACGGAAATTGTAATGTTTGAGGAGAATCAGAAGATGCCGTACATTTCAAGTGTGGAACGGATAGGGGAAAAACGGGGCGTGAAAAAAGGTCGCCAGGAAGGCAAAGTGGAGATGTTGACGAGCCAATTGCAACGTCGTTTTGGTTCTATGCCCGACTGGGCTAGCGAAAGGCTTTCCAAAGCTGACCTGCCCTCTCTGGAAAATTGGAGCCTTCGTATTTTCGATGCCCAATCACTGGACGATGTTTTTTCGGACAAGGAGTGATGTGATCGAGGGGAGGGGATCGGTTTGGAAACAAAGGATGAACACCGTTCCAACGATGAATTTGACGCCCCATGGAAAGATATCCTGGAATCGTATTTTCCTGAGTTCCTGGAATTTTTTCTCCAGGAGGCCTTTGACGGTATCGACTGGGAACGGGGATTCGAGTTTCTTGACAAGGAGTTGTCCCGCATCACCCGTGCGGCCAGCATCGGCGACCGGCGCATGGACAAACTCGTCAAAGTGTGGCGTCGTGATGGTGTTGAGCTATGGGTTTTGATCCATATTGAAATTCAGGGTGATCGAAAGACGAACTTTGCCGAAGGCATGTATGTCTACCAATATCGGGCGTATGATTTGTACCAGGTGCCTGTGGTCGGCTTGGCCATACTGGCAGACGAAGAGGACGGTTGGCGACCGACCGAGTTCAGTTATACCCTTTGGGGGACGCGGCAGAGTTATCAGTTTACTGCAATCAAGTTGTTGGATTATTCGGAGTACGACCTGGAACAATCCACCAATCCTTTCGCCATTGTGACGTTGGCGCATCGGCAGGCGAAGAAAACCAAGCATCGGAGCGAGGATCGCTATCTAGAAAAACGGCGTTTGATTCGCAGGTTGTATCAACAAGGTTACAGCCGCCAGCATGTGATCGATTTGTTTCGTTTCATCGACTGGGTGCTGCACCTGCCGGAAGAACTGGATGATCGATTGAACGAAGAAATTGTCGTTTTCGAGGAGAGTCAAAAAATGCCTTATATTTCAAGTATGGAACGGTTCTTGGAAAAACGCGGCGTGAAAAAAGGTCGTCGGGAAGGCAAAGCAGAGATGCTGACGAGCCTGCTACAATGCCGTTTTGGCATGATACCCGACTGGGCCGGTGAAAAAGTCACCAAGGCGGATCTTCCCTCTCTGGAAAATTGGAGCCTTCGTATCTTCGATGCCCAATCACTGGACGATGTTTTTTCGGACAAGGAGTGATGTGATCGAGGGAATCGATTTGGAAACTAAGGATGAACGAGGGTATTAAAGGCTTTCACCCCTGACACGTTCAAGAATATCTGGAAAAAGCAAGATCCTTTGGGGGCGGGGTTCGTTCAGTGACTTCGACGCTCTCGCCAAAGACAAAAATATAGCTTCATCAATGCCATAGTATTTTTTTACCGTGAATGCGAATAATTTGCTTGATTATTGCGGGGGGTGACACACTCTTGGCCAAGGATGCTGAATTGCCACCATTCTCCAAGGACCGTTCGGGAGGGGCGTGTTCGCGTGCGGGGACGGCGCGAGGGGTGCCATGCGTGGAGATTCTTCTTCCCTTTGCTGCGTTGGCCTTTTTTGGGGGAAATCGCCCATGCTGTCGAAGAAACTTGTCATCACGGCTTCAGCCTTATTCCTTGCTGCGTTCGCTACGGGTTGTGGTGGCGGTGGGGGTGGTGATGGTTCGACGAGCGCGAACAGTACCGGGGTTACGAACACCGGGTCCACGAATAATACAGGGACAACGACTACGGGTCTCTCTGGCACCGTTGCCAAGGGTCTGGCTTTACCCAACACCAAAGTGACCCTGCAAACGGTCAAGGGTGACACGAAGGATATCGGGACTACCGATAACAAGGGGCAATTTTCCGGGGTTCCACTGCCGGATGGTACCAGTTTTCCCGTGGTCTTGAGCGTTACCCTGCCCAATGGCAAAGATGTCCTGCGATCGATCATCCCCAGTCTGAATAACAATAACAGTGCTGCGACTGCTAACGTCAATCCCATCACCCAGGCGATCACCAACCAGGTATTGCCCACCGGGACCAACCTTGCCAACTTGGATGTCAGCGGTTTTGCCAGCAAAGCCAAGACGGTGGTGCAGGCTGCCCTTGGTAGCTCAGTTGACTATGACACTTTTGCCAACAAGCCCATGCAGGCCCGCACTGCGGACGATCCCAAAGCGGGAGGATTGGCTGATACCCTGATCGATACCATCGCAGGCATGGATTCGTCGCGCAAACCTGAGGATATCCTTGCCAGTGCCGCCGATACCGAAGATCTCTCTGTCCCAAAAAATTTACTGGCCAATTCATCCTTTCAAGCCAGACTCTCCGGTGAGTTGATATCCCAGGGGCGCCAAGCCGGTGATGTCACCACCTTGATTAAGAACGAAGCCGTGGGCGGCGGTGACACGACCACGATCCTTTCCAATACCGCAGCTTACGCGACCGCTTTCCAGGATGTGTTCACCAGTGCCAACAGTGTACTCACCGGTTCCGATGCCGATAAGCGGGCGGCTCTATCGTCCGTTGTCCAATCCGCTGCGGTGACGGTCGCTAAGATTGTGGACAAACAAGCGGTTTCCGGAGGCGATACCCTTGCCAATGTCCTGACCAACAGCCTGACAGTCGTCAAAGGGCCACTGATTGCCATCGGTGCGGCCAACCAGGGCCAGGGAGGTAACAACTTGGCGCTGATCCTGGGTGCAACGCGTGATCAGATAGCCGATTTAATCAGTACCTCTACCGTGGACCTGACGGCGTCGGGTGCCAACGTAACCACACTGGGTTCCCAGGTTAAGAATTTTGGTAATATTGTTTCCGCAGCGGTCTCCGATACACTGAACTCCGGTAAGGATAAGAGCGGTCTGGATGATAAGACCAAATTGCTTGTCGCAGCCAACGTTGGAAAAGGCGTGGCCAATTCCCTGTCCGCTTACATGAACGACTTGGCTGTTGATCAATCGGGAATGACCGATGCCCAGAAGGCCAATCTGACCAAAGCTACGAACACTGCCAAAAATGCGGCTACAGCCCTGGATTCCTCTTTGACCGGGATGGCAACGAACAAGGGTGCCGCCACGGTGGGCACCGAGGTGCTAAATTCCATGGCAAATGCTGTGGTTATTCAGGCAACGGATACCTTCAAGAATTATGACCTGACCGTGGATGCATCCGTATTCCCCGGGGCGGCTATCAAGGTATTGAGTAACATGGCAACGGTGGTGGTCAACAATGCTGCGGCACTTTCTACCAGTACGGCTGCGTTGGCGACCAGCAAACAATCAGCACTGACGGGTGCCATGGCGCAGCAAGTGTTGCGGGAAGTCAAGGGACTGGATCTTACTGGCGATGCGCCACCTGCGACCGCGCTTAATGTTGCCACCAACATGGCGCAAACGATCGGGGCGGCGTTGGCAACTCAGGTTGGCCAGGTATCGTCGTATCAGGGGAGCAATCTGCAAGTATTGGCTTCGAGTGCCGTAGCCAGTGCCACCGCTGAGTTGAAAAAGACAGCTTCTCTCACGGCAGCTATCGATTCTTCAACCTTGGCAACCTTGCAGCAGAGCGCTTCCCAAGTGGTGGTTGCCTCCAAGAACAACACGGAAGCCTTGTTCAAGTCTTTTACAGATCAAGGGGTATCTCTGGCGAATGTTACATCAAGCCTGACCAAAAGTGGTCTGGATGGTAGTGCCGTAAGCGTTGTCCTGACCCAGGTCCAAGGTGCGATTTCTTCCGGTGGTGACGCTATGAAATCGTCTGTCGGCAGCGTTGCCGATTTGGCCGCCAATACGGCAACGGCTGTGCTTGCGAAAGGGGGCAATCTATCCCAGGTTGAAAGTGCGATCGCCACGCCATTGGCATCCCTGGTCCAAACAGCCAAGGCACAGCCTGGAAATAGTTCGTCGCAGGTCGTTTCAGCGATAAAAAATAATTCTAATGCCATGCAACAGGTGACACAGGCATTATTTTCTTCAACGAGCATGTCATTGGGTGATTTGATTGCAACGGCAAATAACGCAGCCTCCGTTGTTGGGAGTCAGTTGAGTACAGCGGGTACCACTGTTTTGTTGAATACGGTGAAAAATAATGTTAACGCCGGAGGGCCAATAGGACTGGATACCCTGACAGGACAGTTGGCGCAGACGGATCCTGGCATTCTGGCTAAAGCAACAACATTGCAACAGACACTCAATACCGAATCCCAATCGTTAATTAATTCTGCGGGTGACACTTCCAAAAAACCAAAAATTATTGTGAATGGTGATCACTCTGTGGATATTTTTTCTCCCATCGCGCTGGACGCATCGGGCAGCAGCGATCCCCATGGAAAAACATTGAATTATTCGTGGAGTATTTTCTTAAGTCCTGTTGGGGATTCCGCAACATTGCTTCAATCCGACACCTCAACGCCGACCTTCACACCCGCTGTTGTCGGAGACTATACGCTTCTCCTGATTGTCAGCAATGGCACGGATAGTAGTAGTTATTCGTTTGACATTAAAGCGAAATTGTCTGGTGATTCGTTTATTGTGGTGCGGAAGAGCAGTAACTATTGGCTTTCAGCGGACGGTTTCTTCTCGGGTAGTTCAGAACTGTCGGCTAATTTCATGCAACCCATTGCAAAAATGAATTGGGCTTTGTCGCCGGGTCAAACAAGCGTGAGCGCTTTATACATGAACAGCTCTGGGCACTAATGGCACGACTTCGTATTACGGTGATTTGAGAGGAAATAGATAACCGTCTGGGGGTGAGAATGAAAAGAACAATGCAGGCCACATTGGCAAAGGCAATTCTGACTACGAGTATCGTGCTGGCGTCGTGGCCGTTGACTGTTTTGGCTGAAGTCCCCAAAGGGATACCGTATCAGGGGTACCTGACTGACACCAAGAAAAAACCGGTTGATGGTAATGTTTCCATTCAATTTTCACTGTATTCGGCTCCCACTGGTGGCGTGGCGCTTTGGAGTGAGACGGATTCGGTTACCGTTACAGGGGGATGGTACAACATTGTTCTGGGTAATGTGACGCCCATCGCTCTCCCCTTTGATGTCCCCTATTTTTTAGGGATCAAGGTGGGTGGTGATGCCGAGATGATGCCACGTTTGGCACTTTCGAGTGTGGGCTATGCCATGCGTGCCAGTGTGGCGGAGGGGGTCGCCGACAAGTCGATCAAAGCCTCCTCCATTGGCGAAAAGTGCGCCACGGGTGAAATATTGAAAAAAACCGATACCGGTTGGGCATGTTCAGCGGATGTGACGCTACCTTCCGGCTCCTCCATGCTCAATTGGAAGGGGACGTGGAATGCCCAAGCGGCATACACCCCCGGCGATCTGGTGGTTAACAATGGTTCGACCTGGGTCGCCAAAGCCGGTGTGACCGCCGTTGCTCCAACGACCAATGCGCAGCAATGGGATCCCGTGCCGTTGGCCGGGGGTGGTTCCGGTAACGGCGGCGCGTCATTTCCATGGAAGGGTGAGTGGGATGGGACCGCTCCTTATGTTTTGGGGGATGTGGTCACACGTAATGGTTCGTCCTGGATTGCCAAGTTGGGATCGCAAAACATCGAGCCGGTTCCTGGTTCGATGTATTGGAATGTGTTGGCTGCCAAAGGTTCGGAAGGGGCTGTTGGCCCTGCTGGCCCTCCGGGTCAACCAGGCCCTTCCGGGCCTCCCGGGCCCCAGGGCGTTCCTGGGCTGTGGTGGAAAAATGGATGGGATGCGACGGTGCAGTATAATACCGGGGATGCTGTTGCGTGGGCGGGGGCGGCTTGGATTGCCAAGGCACCGTCCATGAATAACGATCCAATGACTCCCAACTCTACTGTTTGGTCTTTGTTGGCGGCCAAAGGTATGGATGGTACTCCTGGAACGCAGGGTCCGGCCGGGTCCCCAGATACCGGGACACAGATACGTGACAAGCTGCAAACCTTGGTGGGACCCAATGGGCAGGGTGTCGCCGGTTTGAATGCGGATATGCTGGACGGTGTTCATGCCGCCGATCTGGAACCCCGGATAAAAGCGTTCAAAATGATTAACCAAAACAGTGATCTGACTTTCGATCATCTGGGGATCGTTTTTGTTTCCGGCAATACGGTCCTCAATCTGCCTCCAGCCGCCCCGACCAATGCCGGCTGGACGTACACCATCAAGCGAACAGACGCAGGGTCCAGTCAGGTGGTCATCAATGGCATCGTCGATGGTCAAGCCACGCATACATTGGCAACGCAATATGCCGCAATGACCGTGATGAGTAATGGCCAGAATTGGTACACCATTGGGGAATCGGGCCTGGATATGGCTCCGCCAGTCGTTGGTGGCAGTGGTGTTGTAGCCACGACATTGGGGGCGAATAGTGTGACGCTGAACTGGGCTTCGGCAACCGACAATATGACACAGCAAAATGGGATGCAATATACGGTCTATCGCTCTACAACGGATAATATCAGCACTGTTGCCGCAGCCGAGGGGAATGGTGCCGTGATAGCAACCTTAACCAACGGAGCGACAAATCATACCGACACTGGCCTGAGTAATGGCACAGGGTATTACTATGCTGTTGTAGCCAAGGATGCGGCAGGGAACAAAACAATCTATCAAAAAGCGGCACCGTTCAATGGTGTTGTTGGGGGCAGTTATTGGGGACAATTCTATTGGGGGCAGGGCAATTGGCAGGCCAGTTGAATTTTGGCGCATTGGACAAATGACTGTTACATACGACGCATCAGGTACTCCCCGGCAGCTTGGCTTGTTTTTGCGGATGCATTTATTGTTGTTGTATGGGTTGTTCCTGTTTGTGATTCATATCTATGTGCCGGCATTGGGTAGCGGTCCTATCGTACCGATTGCCGCGCATCTGGTTTGGCTCACGGTGGCTGCTGTTGTGGCGGTAGCTCTCGTGTATGCTTTGAAAAGGGGGGTGTTTGTCGTTCCAGACTATACCAAATATTATTTGCTGTTTCTGATCCTGGTTTTGCTGTCAGCACAGTTCCAGGATGTTGTCGATATCCATGTGCTGGTGTTCCAAACGGCTGGTCTGATTGGTGGATTGTTGTTCTTCGTCGCCTTGCATCAGTTCCATCTGACCGAAGGGCAAAGGGATGGGTTGTTGTTGGCTTTGTTTGTTTCCGGTGCCGTTGAGGGTGTCGTTGGTTTGTTCCAGGTGTTTTATCCGCAACAAACGCATGCCTTGCTGCCTTTTTCCGCAGGATGGCCTCCTGGTTCGGCACCATCGGGTTTTTTAAATCAGGGCAATCAGTTGGCGTCATTCCTGGCAACCTGCTTGGTGATTTCTTTTTATTTAATAGTCAGTAAACAGTTTGAACGATGGCACTGGTTTTTTCGGGCTATTTTCTTTTTAGTAATCCCCACAATGATCAGTGTGCTATTGTGTATAGGATCACGTGCTGGGGCACTAGGGTCGGCTTTGGGTGCCTGGATTGTGTTGTTCGCCCAATGGCAAGATTACCGTGTCAGGTGGAGGCGGCTTTTTCTACGTATAATGGCGCTTTTGGTTGCCTTAGTCTTTATGCATGTGACGAATATGATGGATCGATTGTATGTCCTTGGTGATAAGTTGGCTCATACGATTTCGAGGCGGGAACGAATCGATATGTATGGTGCCGCTTGGGATATGTTTTTGGATCGTCCCTTGTGGGGCCAGGGGCCGGGGGGGTGGGTCGCAAACCAGCCGTACTATAGGATAAAACAAAAAAACGATTACCAGGTAGACCAATGGTATCCGCACAATGAAACGCTCTATTGGTTAGCGGAAACAGGTGTCGCTGGTGGTGTTGGTGTATTGGCTATCGTTGGTGGCATGGCGGTTCTACTGGTGCGGTTGGGCCGTAGACGTGGAGGAATGTATGCAGCACTGATGGTTCCGATTGTTTTTCATGCCGAAGTGGAACAGCCATTACACGATTCCATAGCGCACTGGATCATTTTGGTGTTTTTGGCTTACCTCCCGAGTTCGCATTTTACCAGGGAAATGCATTGGCAATGGAACCCGGTGGTGAGAGGAGGTTTGGCAACGGTTGCATTGTGTCTGTTTCTGCTCGTGGAAGCCTCCATTCTCAGGACTGTTCGTGCGCAGATGGACCTGAATAATTATATGTGGTTCCTGACGCAGCACAAAGACAGCAGGGCAGAGCTGTTACAGCCAGGTTTGGATAATCTTTATTTGCGACAGCTTGCAACCAGACTGTTTATGGATGTTAAGCTGAAGTTGGGATTGTTGGCGCAAGATTCTAAAATGGTCGAGGAATTTGTATCCTGGTCCAAACAGGAAAGAAAGATTTGGCCGAATTCACTCATGTTTGTCAACGAGGCCAAAGCGCTACTATTTATCGGAGATAAAGGCCGACTGCTGCCTTTGTTGGAAGAAAGTTTGACAATTTATCCTCAGGCAGGCGAATTGTTAGAACTCAAGAAGGCCGTATCACCAACTGGGTAGGGCATCCATTGCCAAGAAAATAGTTCTCTTTTATTGGGGAGTTGGGATCATGAACAGAAATGGCAGACTTCTTCATCAATCCGCCCAGTGGGCGCTCCGGCATACCACATCTTTTTTGACCGGTGGGTTTATGGTCTTGGCGATCACTACGGCGTATACCGCAGACTTGCCAACCTTTACATTGCCATATATACTTTCCAACAATTCGATTGCGGATGCCAATCAGGTTAATGCCAATTTTAATAAGTTAAATAATGAGATTCTGGTCAATCGGACGGCGATCAATAATCTCCATTTTGGGATTATGGCGAATGGTGTTGAAGTTGGTGTGCTACAAACTTTCCAACCTTTTAGTACGGTTAGTTCTGTAACAGGTCAGACTCCGCAGGGTTATAATTTTTCTGTTGACCAAAGCGGAGCCTTAGTTACAACTATTACCGACTCCGACCTTTCCGTGCAAACAATTAATACAAGTCAATCTTGTAGTGGTTCTGCGCAGCCAACACTTCTTATTAAGAACCATGGGTTACCAGCTAAAACGATATTCAAGATAAATTTTAGCTGTGATCCGGTTGTTAGTGGTGGCAATAGCCCCAACGGATGGTGTAGTACTTGGCCTAATTATTCTACGCAAAATCCAGTGAATGGGACTTACGTGTATCAGGGGACCGAACAATCTTTCGCATCAGTCACTGGCTATGCTTTAAATAACTATTCCCAGTGCAATGCTACTCAGACATTTACAGGACCGTTTTTTACTCCTATCGCATATGTTCACGCCAATTATTCTGCGCCGGATATGACTCCACTTGGACTTACTCCAAATAATCAAGCAACTACAGGTGTTCCGAATAATGGTTTCACTGGCCCAATAACAGTCAAGGTTCAGCATTAATTGTAGAGGGATTCAGTTGTCGATTCGTATTGAGGCTAATGATGCGGCTTCAGGAGAACCTCACCCAAGCGGTGGTGCTGGCTTGTCGGAGACATGCCCTACCTGTGGTCAACTCGTTCCTTCGAGGCATGCGCTGTTGGGATCTCAGCCCGGGAAATCGACAGTTCCCATCTACCTATTGGTGGTGTCTGTCCTTTTGATTGTGGGGGTGATTGGTGGAATCGTTTGGTTGAAGCCTTTTTCAGATGACTGTTGGTCAAACTTCCCTCTGTGCCAATGAAATGTGAGACACTGACCCCCTGATAAATTAGAGTAGGGCGAGGAGGTGTTACGGCTATGGGTATTGTCCAAGTCAAGCATCAAGACCAAGCCAGAGATCAGTCAGTAATCGGGGTGTCTGGAACATCCGAGGTACCCGACGTTATCGGATCCCGGCCAGATCCAGAGGTACTGG
>PEAK01000079.1 GCA_002753515.1 Magnetococcales bacterium | reverse complement strand
GGGGGGTGGGGGGGGGGGGGGGGGGGGGGGGGGGGGGGGGGGGGGGGGGGGGGGGGGGGGGGGGGGGGGGGGGGGGGGGGGCAAGAATATCCGATCCAGACGGTCCCACTGGAAAGAGGCCAACAACCGGTGTAATCGCTTTGTTGTTTTGTGCAAATTCAGATAATGACGCAACCTCACCCTCACGGGTAAACCGGTGATCCGCGGTTGATCGGGGTCCAGTTCCCAAGGATGACAGTAGAATACGGCACTTTTTCCCTCCTTCTCGTTGATTTGACGTAAAGCCCAGAGGGAAAAGGACAGAGGATACAGGCGGAAATAACCACCGCCACCGCACGGCAAGCGTACCCCGAACCATTCCAGTGTGGTGATGGGAACTTCCAGGAGGGTGGAGTCGGAAGCCCCTTCCTTTCGGGGATGGAAAGGGAATCGCGGTGCCGTTGGCCAACCATACAGGTCATGACGAATGGGATAAACGCTGGAGCTGTACCCATATCCCGCTTTTTCCAGCAGCTCGAACGCCCACACATTATGGCGTCCAATGGAGTAGGTCGAAGCGCGATATCCCCGAACCGGTTGCCCGGTCAAATCCTCCAGCAAATGCTTACTGGCGAGGATATCCTGAAGGAAATCAGCGGGATTTTGTTCGGTAGCCCGTACATGGTGCATCCCGTGACTTGCCACTTCATGACCCCGGGTGGCTATTCGACGCACCAGGTTGGGAAAACGTTCGGCAACCCAGCCCAGAATAAAAAAAGTGGCATGGACATTTTGGCGTTCAAGGAGTTCCAACAACGTATCCGTATTGCCTTCAACCCGGTATTCCATGCCGTCCCATTGATTCCGGGATACGTGTTTTTCAAACAAGGCGACGTGAAAATAATCTTCCACGTCAATCGTGAAGGCATTCGTAACAGGCAAGGTATCACTCCTACAGCCCGAACAGGCGCTTGATCCAGCTTTTCTTGGTATTCTCCTCCCCGGAGCCGTAGCCGCCATATCCGCCGTAGCCGCCGTAGCCGCCGTAGCCACCGTAGCCACCATAGCCACCATAGCCACCATAGCCGTAATAATAATAACCACCACTGGAGCGTTTGCGAATTTTGTTCAACACCAAGCCAACAATTTCAAGGTTATCCAACTGTTGCAGGGCATCCTTGACGGCGAATTGTGGTGTTCGTTCCGCCTCCACCACCATGACGATTTGCCCCATGTTACGTGCCAATTCACGGGCTTCCGTGGTGACCAGCAATGGTGGCGAGTCAAACACGACAATTCGATCAGGATCCTCCATCATCTGGTTGAGCAGGATGCGCATGTTTTCACTGGCCAACAATTCCGTTGCGTGGTGGTGTCGGCGTCCCGAGGGGAGAATCATTAATTTGGGGACATTGGTGCGGATCAAAACGTCGGTGAAATCATCAACCTTATTCAGCAGGCAATCGATCAAACCCTCTTTGGCTTTGAATCCGAGAATACGTGCCACTGATGGTTTGGCGACATCGCCGTCAACCAACAAGACGGTTGAATCCATTTCGGCGGCCAAGCTCATGGCCAGATTGATTGCCGTAAAAGTTTTGCCCTCTTTTGGAAAAGCGCTGGTCACCATGATCATTTTCTTTTTGCGCCCATCATACTTTTCGCTGTCGCTTCCCAAGCCTCCGAGCAATAAGGGGCGTTTGATAACCCGGTACTCTTCTGCGACCACACTTCGGCCCGTATCGGGTGTCAATACGCCTCGAGAACGCAATTTATCAAAATCCAGGGTTACTTTTTTCCGGATGAGCAATTCAGACATACCGCTGATTCCTTATAGACATGCTTTCACGGGTGAGCGAATGTTCCAAAGCTGCTGAATGCCTGACGTAAGCTAAAGATCAGTCTGTGAAACAAGTTGGACTTTATTTATTATGAGGTTAGAATCTGCCGCCCAAGCGCACGATGAAAACAAAAATCACAAAAATGGATGCGAAGGCGATGAAAAACGCTTTATTTGAATTCTTCCAGCGCTGACCAACACCTTCATCGACCATGGAGACCATACCCAAAACGGGTAGACCCAGGACTTTCCGCAAAGAGGCGGGGCTGTCAAAAACGGGGCGGATGACTGTGAGGAATAGACCGAGGGCCAGTCCGGCCGAGAGTCCACCGGCCAGAACCACCGAAGAGAATAGCACACGATCTGGACCAACAGGCCGGTCGGGTAGGCTGGGTCGTTCCAAAACCTTGAAATGAACGTAGCGACTCAAGCCTTCGGCGATATCCCCGGAAAAGCGGGCCGAACCTTCTTTGTCGAGCATAGAAAGCATTTTCTTTTTCGACATTTCCAAATAACTTTGCAGGCGGATCAATTCATTTTCGATACTGGGGAGTGCATTTTCCATTTCTTTGAGTTTGGCCAACTTGAGCCTGTTTTCAGCGAGACGGGATTGCACCGATGCTTTTTCCACGGCCAATTCGCTGATTGATGTTTTCAGCCGACGATAAATAGGGTTGGATTCCAATTCCCATCGATCCGGATTTTCGGCTTCCTGACGCAAATGATCGGTAAGCTCTCTTTTTTGTTGCCGCAGCATTTCAATGGATTTGCGCAACGAGAGGACTTCGGAATGGTTTTCGGTGTAAAGGCGCATTTTAACGCCATTTTTCATGTAATATTTATCCAGCAGTTCGTTGAGCTGGGTATTGAGTTCCTCAATGCGTCCATCGACTTCAGCCGTGGGGGATGTGTTGGAATTGGACATGTCCGCCAGTTGCCGTGACATTTCCTCTTCACGTTTTTCCAACTCCCGGAGTGATCCCTCATCACTTTCAATTTTTTGGGACATGGAACGCATACGTTCGTAATATCCCCCTTCTTTGTCGGGCAAGAGCAGCATGTTTTTGGCTTTGAATTCGCGGAGCTGTCTTTCCGCATCGATCACCTTGCGTTCGAAGTCGCTCACTTGGCGCCCCAGGAATTCCTCCGCAGTCCGAGCATTATCTTCCCGGTATTCCTTGACGTTGTCGAGGGGCAAACTACTGAGTAACACCTCCACCACCTGCTGGGTGAGCCGGGCATCGGAATGGCGATGAATGATTTGATAGACATTGTTGGAAGCTTGCTTGACAGACAACTGCGACCTGAGATCGCGCAATACCGATTCTTTTTCGGCATCGTTGGAGACTTTGAAGGCCAGATCGGTTTCGCGAATAATTTTCAGCAGGTTTTCGCGTTCCAACAGGCGATTCAAAATGCGTTTGGCCTCACGGGTCACATCCAGGGCAATGGATTCTTTCTCCAGGAACTGAGAGATGTTTTCGCGGGGGTCATCGATTTGTACCTGGGCGCGTGCGATGTATTGGTCTTCCATGAGGGCCACGGCCCCCCAGCCCGTCACACTGACAAACCAGGCGGTAAACACCATTTGCCAGCGGTGGCGCCACATGCCGCGCAAATGGATGATCACCTGAAAATAAAAATCGCGTAGTCCGGATTCCTGTTGCATGACCAGGATAGTTTAACTGTAAAGGGTGAAAGAAGGCACTATGTTTGCGCCAAGTTGGAGACTTGAAAAAACGGGTCCGATCAAACAGCGTTTTCCATCTGGATACCCTATTGGGTCACCATACCGCAAATGTGGCGTCGGGTACAGTTCATTCCATGTCATAGTGCGACTCTCCTTTCTGATTCAAGGGAGCGGTGGCCCCGGAACCGAAAAGAACCACTTCGACGGAATGGATCAAGACCAGCAAATCCAGGAACAGGCTATGGTTTTTCACGTAATACAGATCATATTTCAATTTTTCGGCGGCATCTTCTTCGGATGCGCCATAGCCATAGCGCACCTGGGCCCAGCCGGTGATTCCCGGTTTGACCCGCAGACGTTCGGTGTAGTAGGGAATTTTGCTTTTTAATATTTGGACGAATTCGGGACGTTCGGGTCTTGGTCCCACCAGACTCATTTCTCCGCGCAACACATTGATGAACTGTGGCAGTTCGTCGATGCGGGTCTTGCGAATGAACCTGCCCACGTTGGTGATGCGGTCATCGTTATGTTTGGCCCATCGGGCCACGCCATCTTTTTCGGCATCGGTGTTCATGCTGCGGAATTTCATGACCTTGAATATTTTTCCGCCATAGCCGACCCGTTCCTGGGTGTACATGACGGGACCGCGTCCCCTGCTTTCGATGAGGACGGCCAGTGCCGTGACCAGCATGACCGGACCCATGAGTGCCAGGAACCACAGGCTGAAGAAGATATCAAAGATCTTTTTGAATAATTCTTTCCTGGTGCCCTGGTCGACACCATCGGAATTGTGAACCCACCATTCCGGGGTCAGGACATCCATGTTGATGATATGTTTTTCTCTTTCGAAAAAACCGGGCAGATCGACTATTTTGACTCCTTTACCTTTGCAATCCAGGATTTCCTTGGCATAGAGGGAGGGGAATGCCGTATCCAGGGCCAGTACAATTTCGTCGATGCCATTTTGGTTGACCCACTCGGGTAAATAATGGTTGCTATCAACGACCAGGGTGTCCGGGACCACCCTATTATGTTCCGGGAGAGGCCAAAACCCTGTGACACGGACACCGAAATGCATGTTCAGTGCGGCCTGGTAAACCAGACGGGCATTCTCCCCCTGACCGAATACCAATATTTTGCGTTTTAAGGCATCAAGATCGACGACATAGTGGTAAAAGAACCAGCGGAGGGCCAAAAACATGATGAAGGCGAATCCCATGGCCAGCCCATTGGCACCGCGGCCAATGAAAATATCGGGAAAGACGTAGAACAGCAGTCCCAGTGCGACCATGGCTATGATGAAGCTGATGCCAACCCGCAATATTTCGCCGCTGAAGCCGTCATCCAGCATACGTTGGTAGCGCCCTGTCGCCGCCATGCTCATGAGCATGACCAAGGCAAAAAACAGGGAGCGCAACATCATGTCGGACCAATGACCGTATTCTGCGGGCAGTTCGCCGCCAAAACGGACCCATACGCCAACGTATACCGCGAAAATCCCTATCAGACTTTCCCCAAGCAAAAGCAGAATGGACCATCGAGAAATGAAATGTCTGAATATCCGTACCATGGCCTCGTGCCGGTTTGCTTGGGAACTCTTTCAGGGGTTATACTCATAAAATGGTTAGGTTGGATTTCCAGTCAACCTTGGCCAGGATGTGAGCAAAAGATCCATCATTCGAATAAATGTGACCCCTGGGTCTTCATGCGGCGGGACTTGCGGCGGTAACCTCGCATTTTTTTCCTTCTTTGTCCAGGTTCTCTACTTGGCTTAAAAATCATGCCGGGAGTATTGCCATGTCGCTTCAACCCATCCTCATGGTCGTTGTCGACACCGAAGAAGAATTCGACTGGTCGGCTCCCTTGAGTCCCCGGGCTACAGCGGTAACAGCCATGGCACATGTCCAATTCGGCCAGGAAGTTTGTGACCACTTCGCCATCCGTCCAGTTTACGTTATCGACTATCCCGTAGCCAGTCAAGAGCCGGGATGGTTACCACTTAAAGGTTTTATGCAGGAAGATCGTGCGGTTATTGGTGCCCACCTCCATCCCTGGGTCAATCCGCCATTTATCGACCTGTGTGAACCCGTCCACTCTTTTCCGGGCAACTTGCCGCGTCACCTGGAACAAGAAAAACTGGCGGTACTGACCAAGCAAATCGCATCGGTCATGAATCGTATGCCGACCATCTACAAGGCGGGTCGCTATGGTCTGGGTCCCAATACCCCATCGGTTCTTACCGAGTTGGGGTATGAATTCGATTTAAGCAGTGCGCCACCGTATGATTTTTCCGATCAGGGTGGACCCGATTTTTCCGATGCCTGCAACCATCCCGGCCCCATGAGCGCTCATAACAATATTTTATCTTTGCCGACAACGGGCGATTATATCGGTCTCCTGACACATTCCCGTCCCCTGGCCCACAAGATTTATCGTAGAATAGTCACCCATCCCAAACTGAAATCGTTGCATTTGCCCGGGATTTTCGCCCGTACGCGCCTGTTGGACCGGATTCGCCTGTCACCCGAAGGGCATACCTTGGATGAACTGAAACGTTTGACTCTTGCGCTTTTAGACCGGGGGCTCCAGGTATTTTCATTTTCATTCCATTCCCCCAGTCTAAAGCCGGGGTGTACGCCCTATGTCCGGGACAAAAAAGATTTACAATTATTTTTAGCCACCATGCATCGCTATTTCCATTTTTTCCTCCACGAACTCAATGGTATTGCCATGACCCCCTGGGAAGTGAAAAAGTGGGTGGAGGCCTCTGTGAGCCAGACCTCTCTTACCCCATCTTGCCGTTAGGTCGTGACCTCCCCTAGAATGGATGCCTTTTCAAGCGGCTGGTAACGTCTCACGCGGACTTTTTATGCTTTTTATCGAAAACATCCAAAAAAATTTTGGTGCCCGGACGCTGTTCACGGCCTCCAGTCTGACCATCAACAAAGGCGAGAAAATAGCCGTGATCGGTCCAAACGGTTGTGGCAAAACCACCCTGTTCCGAATGATTGCTGGTAGCGAGGAGAGTGATGCGGGGCGTATTCGCCTGGCCGGAGGGGTTACTATGGGCTTGTTGGCCCAGGAATTGACCCCGACCATGCGCCCCATTCTGGAAGAAACATTGGCCGGGGATCAGGAACTCGTGACTTTGCGTGCCCGCCGTTCCCAGGTGCATCAACAATTGTTGCAGCAGGAGTCCCCTGCCAAGGAATGGGTGGAGCAACTCGGGGAAATCGACCATCAATTGGAAACGGTGGGATCGTTCAGTGCCGAAAGTCGTGCCGGGACGATTTTGCATGGCCTGGGGTTTTCCAAAGAGGATCAGGGACGACCATTGGATACCTTTTCCGGTGGTTGGCGCATGCGGGTTGCCCTGGCCCGGTTGTTGTTCTCCCGAGCCGATCTGCTGTTGTTGGATGAACCCACCAACCACCTCGACCTGGAATCAGCAGCCTGGCTGGAACGTTTCATCCAAACATCGCCGGCGACCCACATGATCATTTCTCATGATCGTGGATTTATCAATCGGACCACCAAGGTGACCGTCGCCATTGAAAACCGGACTGTTGCACGCTATTCGGTCAATTTTGAACGCTACCTGGTCATGCGCCAGGAAAAAGTGCTGCAACAGGAAAAAATGGCGGAAAAACAATCCCGCGAAGTGGAACATCTGGAACGATTCATCCGTCGTTTTCGCGCCAAGGCCACCAAGGCCAAACAAGTTCAAAGCCGGATCAAGCGCCTGGATAAAATTGAACCGGTGGCCGGCGTTGTTCACACCCGGCAACTGGACCGGGTTCGTCTCCCCGAACCGCCTCCTTCGGCTCGGGATGTGTTGACCTTGAAGGGGATCGCCAAATCATTCGGGGAAACCCCTGTTTTTTCCCGGGTGGGGCTGCGTTTGGAGCGGGGGCAGAAAGTCGGACTTCTGGGGCCCAACGGTGCAGGAAAATCCACCTTGCTGAAAATCATCAACAACACATTACGTCCGGACGTTGGCGAGGTCATCCTCGGGGATCGAGTCCTGACAGGCCATTTCGCACAACATGCCATGGAGGCTTTGCTGCCCGGGGAAACCATCCTGGAATCGGCGGAGCGCGGTGCCCGGAAAGGGACAACAACCGCAGCCATACGGACCCTTCTGGGTGGCTTTTTATTTAGCGGCGATGACGTTTTCAAGACTGTTTCGGTATTGTCGGGTGGGGAAAAGGCACGTGTGGCCCTGGCGCGATTGTTCCTGGCCGGTCCCAATCTGTTGTTGTTGGATGAACCCACCAACCATCTGGATATGGAATCCCGGTTGGCCTTGGAGGAAGGCTTGTCGGAATATGCCGGCACCATGATCCTGGTGACCCATGATCGCGATTTGATGGAAGCGGTTTGTGATCGTTACTGGTTGATCGCCCAGGGAAAGATACGGGAATGGGAAGGGGATCTGGAGGATTATCTGGCGCAGGTTGCGGCGGAGAAGTCGGAGGATGCGGCTTGCCAGACCGGCCTTAAGTCCAGCCCTAAAGAGAGGCGTCGGGAGGCGGCGGAACGACGGCGGGCTTTGGAGTTGGCCACCCGGGATGTGCGCAAACGGATCGTCACCTTGGAAGGGGAGATTGCCACCCTGGAGGCGGCTTTGGCCACTATTCGTCAACAATTGGCCGATCCCGGGTTGCACACCCGGGAAAACAAGGGGCAATTGTTGCTGCAATTGGCGGAAAACGGGCGTTTGGAAACACGTTTATCCCAAGCCATGGCCGAGTGGGAGTCCTGTTCTCTGGAATTGGAGGCCAAAAGGGAGGAAATGGATGCTTCGGGTAACGGCGATGATGCGATTGCTTAAAAGCCAGCCCCCATGATAAAACCCTTCCTTTAACGACCATCCGGTGTTGATGATCGCCCGTGTTTCCCAGCTTCCCCCAAACGAATGGACTTAAATCCATGACCAATCCTGGCACCCAAGGCAAACCGCTCCGATTGTTCAACAGCCTGACTCGTAAAGTGGAGGAATTCCACCCCATGAACCGGGCCGAAACCAGGATCTACAGTTGTGGTCCGACGGTTTATAATGATGCCCATATCGGCAATCTGCGGGCCTATGTGTTCACCGACACCCTGCGTCGTGCCCTGACCTGGAAGGGGCAGACGGTGAAGCATGTCATCAACATCACCGATGTCGGCCATCTGACGAGTGATCAGGATGAAGGCGAGGACAAGATGGAATTGGCTTCGCAAAAAATGGCGCGGGACATATGGCAGATTGCCGACCATTTCACCCGGGCTTTCAAGGACGATTTGCGGAAGTTGAATGTCCTGCGTCCCTCGCTTTGGAGTACGGCGACCGATCACATTCAGGAGATGATCGCCTGCGCCGAGCGTTTGCAACGGGCCGGGGTAACCTATGAGCTGCCCACGGGCCTTTACTTCGACACAACGAAGGTGCCCAACTATGGTTCCTTGTCGTTGACACCCATGGAGGGTCAGTCGGAGGGGGCGCGGGTGGAACGGATCGAGGGCAAACGCAATCCCAGTGATTTCGCCATTTGGCGGCGTTCCCCGGAGACTGGGGGCAAGCGCCAGATGGAATGGCTCTCCCCATGGGGCGCGGGGGCACCGGGCTGGCATTTGGAATGTTCGGTCATGAGCATGAAATATTTGGGCTCGCCGTTTGACATTCACACGGGTGGCATCGACCATCGGGAAATCCATCATTGCAACGAAATCGCCCAGAATCAGGCGTGTACCGGAGCGGATCATTCCGGGGCCAATTGGTGGATGCATAACAATTTCCTGGTTGATCGCAGCGGTAAAATGTCCAAATCCAAAGGGGAGTTCGCCACGTTGACCTCGTTGATCAAACGCGGCATTCATCCCTTGGCGTTTCGATTGCTTTGCCTTTCCACCCATTATCGTTCCGAGCTGGAGTTTTCACCGGAGATCGTGGCGGGGCAACAGGTGCGCCTCAAACGATTGCTGGGGGCGGTGACCGCCCTGCGTCTCAAGGTCGCCCCCGGGGAGTGGCTGCGCATTCCCCGGGAAATCGCCTATTCATCGGGGGCATCCCTCAGCTACCCCCGGAGCGTCCTGGAGAACACCCTTTCCCCGGAAGCGCAACAATTTGTGCAGTCCTTTGACGGCGAATTGGCGGAAGATTTGATGACGCCGCGTCTGCTCCCCATCCTGGATGAGGTCCTGGGTCATGCCAAGCTCAGTCCGGAGGATAAATTACGGGTCATCGCCAGCATGGACATGGTCCTGGGTTTAAATCTGTTGGATACCCGGCGGGTTGATCTGTCTGTGCGACCCGAAAGCGCCCCTTTGTCGGAACAAGAGGTGGAAGCCCTGTTGTTACAGCGTCAAGAGGCCCGTAAAGCCAAGGATTTCGCCCGCGCTGACCAAATCAGGGAACAGCTCAATCTTGCCGGAATCGACCTGATGGATGGTCAACAACCGGCTTGGGAATGGCGGCCCTCCCTGGCATGAACCACCCTTCAAGGAGAGGTGCCTTGCGTGGCATGGGCAATGTTCATGGCTTTTCAAGGTTGGCAAACAGGAGTAAACTCAAGCTCGCAAGCGCGAAGATTGGCTCGTTTGCCTCCCAAAGATTTCAGCAAGGAGATTGAATCATGGTACCCTTCAGGCTTTTGATAGCTGCACTTGTAACTGGTGGTCTCCTGATGGCGACCACGGTTTTCGCCAAGTCGGAGGACAACCCCGCGGAAAAATTGTGGCTGTATGCCGTGGAAGGCAATCCTGTCGGCGTCAAGAAGGCCCTGGATCAGGGGGCTGATGTCAATTTTCCCAGCAAAAGCGGTATGACCCCATTGATGTGGGCGGTCCAGGAAGGACATGACGAGATTGCCGGTTACTTGGTCAAAAAGGGGGCTAACGTCAATGCGTATCATCAACGGGGTGGTTGCAGCGCCCTGATTTTGGCGGTCGATTGGTTGCGTCCCAACATGGTGGACCTTTTGCTCGCCAGTGGCGCCGATGTCAACCTGAAGACCAAGCGCAATTGGACGGCTATCCTGAAAACCGCCGACAACAAAATCAAGGATGAGGCGGAAGGAAAAAAACTGGTTCAGATCGCCCAGTCCCTCCTGGCCAAAAAGGCGGATCTCAAGGCGGTTAACAGTGAAGGGCGTACGGCGCTCATGCTGGCCGCCAATCGTGGCAATTGGGAATTGATGCAACTCCTGATCAAAGAAGGGGCTGAGGTCGATGCCAAAGATACAGAGGGGAATACATCCTTGATGCTGGCGACGCTGGCTGGTCATGAAAAGGCGGTGAAAGTGTTACTGGAAGCCAAGGCCGACCCAGGGGTACGTTACCCCTCCGGCTCCACGGCCTTGATGTTCGCCGCTGAAAAGGGCAAAGACAAGGTGGCTCAGCTCTTGATTGACCATGGCGCGGATGTGAATGCCAAAAACGAAGATGGCATGACGCCCTTGATGTTTGCCGCCAAATACGGCCATACGGCTGTAGCGGCGCTGCTCATTGCCGCCAAGGCCCCTGTCAACGAAATCAACAAGGAGGGGGCGACGGCACGCTTGTTGGCAACCGAGGCGGGCCATGATGAGGTGCAAAACCTTCTCAAGGAAGCGGGGGGACGCTGCTTGTAATTTGCGTAACCCGATCTTTCGCCTGTTTCCAGGTATCTTGGAATTGCTGCTTGGCAAGGCTCATACAAGGATGCGGTTATGGTCCGAGTCATGATCCGTACACTCCTGTGTTGCGTTGTGGTTGCTCTCCTGATGGTTCCATCAGGTCCGCTCCAGGCGAATTACGCCTTGGAGGCGATGCCCCAATCGACGACCCGGCATGGCAAACTGCCCATCTTGGAAGGTCCCTTCGCCTCGGGAATGGAAGTGACCCGGGCCTGTGTGAGTTGCCATACCGAGGTTGCGGCGAACGTCCGTAAGAGTGTGCATTGGACCTGGGAATCGACGTATTCCCCCCCGGGTAAAGTGTTTGGCAAAAAACATGTGATCAATGCCTTTTGTGGTGCCGTGACCAGCAATATGCGGGAATGCACCTCCTGCCACATCGGCTATGGCTGGCAGGATCCGGAAGGGGGGGCGAATCCAGACGAGCAGGTGGATTGTTTGGTGTGTCACGAATCGACTGGGGATTATAAAAAATATAATTTTGGCTATAGCGAGCTAAAATTTCGTGACAAAATCATTAAAAAACCTGACTTTGTCGCTTTGGCCAAGGGTGTTGCCCGACCGGGACGGGCCAATTGCGGCTCCTGTCACTTTTATGGGGGATCGGGCGATGGCGCCAAGCATGGCGATTTGGATTCCTCTTTGGTCAAGGCATCGCGCTCCCTGGATATTCACATGCACAAGGATGGACAAAATTTTTCCTGTGTTGTCTGTCACAATGCCCCCGGCCATCAGATCACCGGCTCGCGCTATCGCGTGAAAGCCTACGATGCCTTGGGTATTGACCGTCCCGGGCACACCGACGGCACCCGGACCTCCTGTGCCTCGTGTCATGGCAATGCCCCGCACAGCAAAAACGACAAGCTCAACGATCACGTTGACCGGGTTGCCTGCCAAACCTGTCATGTCCCGGCCATGGCGCGGGGGGGGGTGCCGACCATGGTGTTTTGGGATTGGCGCATGGCGGGGCAAAAAAAGGGATACTCCGAAATTGCCCCCGAGGTCGCCGATCTGCTCAAAAAAGAGGGACATCTGCCGGAAAAAATCTCCTTTCATCATGATCGTACCCATGGCACATCATTGTGGGGGGAAAACCTGGTACCGCGTTACGCCTGGTTCAACGGTCGTGTGGATTTTCTCGACCCGAAACAGACCCTGCCGGATGGCGTTCCGATTGCCATCAACCGTATTTTTGGCAGTGCCGGTGATTCTTCCGCCAGGATCTGGCCTTTTAAAAAAATGTGGTCCATGCTGCCTTTCGACAGTGTGAACCATACCGTGGTGATCAATCATCTGGTCAAGAGTGGCCCAGACGACAAGGAAGCCTTCGAGGATACGGGCAATTGGTCACAATCGGCTGCCGTGGGGATGAAAGAAGCGGGTATCCCGTTCGGTGGCCAAGTGGCTTTTCGATACGCGACCATGGTGTTTCCGCTCACCCACATGGTCGCCCCCAAGGAGCTGTCATTGAAGTGCCGGGAGTGCCATCGCCATGGTGGACGCCTGGAAGGGGTTGCGGGTGTTTATATTCCGGGGCGTAACAATCATCCGTCGATCCATGGGCTGGGGCGTGCCGCGGCGCTTTTGACCCTGGGTGGTATCCTCATTCATCTCACCTTGCGCCTGTTATTGCGGCGCAAACGATTAAGCTAAATTACCATGACCTACCATCCAGAATTGTTGTTTTCCCGTTATGAACGGTTCTGGCATTGGACCCAGGCGTTGTTGATCCTCGCCTTGATTGTCACCGGGTTTCATGTCACCGGTTTTGTGGAATGGCTCGATTATGAACTGGCGGCTCGTTGGCACCGGCAGTTTGCCCTCTATTTGGTGTTGCTGTGGACTTTTACCTTGTTTTGGCTGTTGATCACTGGGGAATGGCACCAATATGTCCCCACCAGTGAAAAAATGATGGACGTGATCCATTATTATTCCAAGGGCATCTTCGACCCGTTTCTGACCCACCCCTTTAAAAAATCGCGGCGCAGGAAACATAACCCGCTACAGCGCATCGCCTATTTGATCTTGAGTGTCATTCTGTCCCCTGTGTTGTTGGTTTCCGGGGCATTGTTCGCCTTTTATAAAAATTGGCACTGGGTGGGGATACCCAGTATTTGGTTGGAGGATGTAGCGGGGGTGCATGTGGCGGTGGCCTATGCCATGGTATGTTTCGTTATTTTACATATTTACATGGTTTTCACCGGCAAACCCACTACGGCGGCCATTATCGCGATGATCACCGGCGTTGCGGAAGTGGAAGATATGGAGCTGGATGCAAATCGGGAATATCAATTGTTGGTGGTCGAGGATGATGCGGTGATTGCGCTGATGATCCAGGGGTGGTTGGACGCGGGTGAGTTCCGGGATGGTGATGCCATTCTACCGGTTAAATTTTCTGTAACCCATTGTGATCATTTATCATCGGCCATCAAGGCACTGGCTCAGAATACCTTTGATCTCATTGTGTTGGACCTTACCTTGCCGGATTGCGATGGCATTGCCACCCTGCGACACATTCGTGCCGCTGCCCGGGATGTTCCTATTTTGGTGATCCACGAATCGATGGACGACAATTTGCAATCCCGTGTTATCCATGAAGGTTCCCAGGATTTTCTCGTCAAGACCCACTTGAGCCGTCGTATCTTGCTGCGTTCTTTTCGCTTTGCCCTGGAGCGGCATTGGTTTTTGCAAGGACGATGAGTTTTTTTCGCTTGGGGAGGGGAAAGGGTGAAGATGAGAGGCTATCAACGATGACTTTATTTTGTTTGCATGAAGTCGTTTGATGGCATTCTTGAAGGTGTGCGTCTGAAGAACACGCATCAAGCAAAACTGTATTCTTCCAGTTGATCGACTGGTTCCTCACGGGCCAGAAGGATGTCTCTGATCATGCTGAAGGGGAGGTCTGGATTTTCTTCGGCAATCTTTCCAATCCTGGACCAATATTCAATCTGTTTGGGCAATGAACGGTGCGAGACCCGACCGTGGCGTTTTGCTTCGGCTACCAAGTCGTCAGAAATTTTCACATTGACAGGCATTTTTAAACCTCCAACCGTGGAACCCCAAGATAATCCAAAACGAACCAAGATGGAACATGGAACATCATGATCACCTCGGTTTACATCGTTTTCCAGCGTCACTCTCGCCCTCGATTAAAGCGTTCAGGCTCTGCTTAGAGTCCAGATAGAGTTGATACAGACGAAACGATGATCATTGCCTTTCTGAGAATTTATTCCCCGGTTTCTGCGGATTATATCCTGAAATCCAACTCATCCGGCATCTCTTCCAGGTAGGGTGGGGGTTTGACACCCATCTGTTTCAAGAAATCATCCAAAAGGAGCCAATCTCCTTCCACTGTGATTAAATCCCCCCGGATAAAGGCTTGGAGGCACCAGCCCAGGCGTCCATCGCGTTTTTCTGGATGCCGAGCAAGATCCTCCAGCAATGCTTTGTCCTCCGGTGTGGAAAGCCGGGCAACGTGTCGGGCCAGGGCAGGCCAGAGGGGATCACGGTGATCACCCCCTTCGTTTTGATAGTTTTCCAGGGCGGCGAGAAACTCGGATGCATCTCCACCCTGCTTGAAGGAAAGGCGACAGGCGTGTTGGAATAATTTGATTTCAGGCCAAAGGGGGTCATCCCGGTAGGCTTCGGCCAATTTTTTATGGTGCGCTAGCAGCGCCCGTGTCCCGGTTCGACCCAAGGAGGTAATTTCGCTCAAAAGGAAATCCGTAACACCGGGTTGTTGGCTGTCCATTTCCAGGTAGATTGCCATGTTTCGCGCCATGATTTGCGCCATGTCTCGTACTGCGTATCGCTCCCAGTCTAACACCATGTATCGATTCATGCTTTGCGCCATGTTTCGCGCCATGTTTAGCGCCATATTTCGCGCCATGTTTAGCGCCATGTTTAGCGCCATGTATTCCACCCAGTCTATCACCATGTTTAGCGCCCAGTCTCGCGCCCAGTCTCGCGGCCAGTCTCGCTCCATGTTTAGCGCCAAGTATTGCGCCAAGTATCGCGTCATGTCTTGCGCCCAGTCTGGCACCCAATCTTGCTCCCAGTCTGACGCCCAATCTTGCTCCCAATCTTGCTCCCAATCTTGCTCCCAGTCTCGCATCACGTCTTGCATCCAGCTATACGACAGGTCGTTCTCTTGGTAAGACAATATTTTGCGCAATGAAGCGGCATTTTCTGTCGCAACAGTATGTCCCAAGGTCAATAGAAGATTTTGACTGATAAAACCGGCATGACGGCGTCGGCCTGGCCAAACCTGTAGTAGCAAACTTTCTACCCAACCCGGCCAATGGGAAGGTTCTCCAGAAAGGATGCGCCCAACGGTTACTTCTGCTGCTGATTCCGGCTCACGTTGCAAGACATCGGCAAGGAGGCGAAGTCCGGGATAGTTGGGAATGATCGGTTCCTCAGAAGGTTTCACCAAGTCCAAGGCATGAGACAAGCGTTGCCAAGCCACCCAGTTGACGGTTTCCACTGCTTGGCGGTGCCACTGATCCGTCAGCAGCTTTCGACGCCCATCGGGGCGGCAGGGACACCAACCGGAATCCAAACATTCATCAATCCTGAATGGCCAGTTGAACTGGAGAGCCTTACCACTTTCTTCGCACCATTTCTCAAAGTCGTCTTGCTCCAACAAGTCATCGGCCATAAAGGCTCCCGCCAGCCAAAGACCGCTTTCCCGCTCCAAAAGCAATTTTTCAAAGATGGGGCGAAGTTTGGCAGGGTTTTGTCCCGCCACCAGGGCCGCCCACAGACGAACGGTCTCCCACCAATGCGGTTCGTCCATTTTTTCCCGGCATAGTTTGAGGCGTTCTTGCACACCCTCGATGGTGGCCTGCCAATGCCATGCGGTGAGAAATTCTTGAAAGCTCAAATGGACGAAGGAGAGCTTGCCATCGCTGCGATCCACCAGAACCCCAGCCGGACCAGAAAGCCAGGAGAGAAAACCATCCTTTTGTGTCGGCGACCAGTTATCCGGTAGGAATCTGGCCAGTTCATCCCAAGATTGCACCAAGCTGCCGCGATTTCCTTTTTTATAGCCCGTTGTTTGCATGCCATCGGCCAGCGCTGCCGTAACGCGAAAGCGTTCCTCACCGGAGTCGGGGCGCCAGCGGTGGCTCTCCCCCCGTGCCCCATCCTTTTCCCTGCGATCAGGCAGGGCGGTGAGCAAGTTTTCCAGGGTGGTATGATAAAGTTTGTGGCGTCGGTCTGGCAGGGGGCTGTGACGGCTGATCAATAGCATCATGGTAAGGAGAAGTGCCGTCCGGGACAGGGCATGCGCTTCAGGGGTCGCCAGCAAGCGTTCCATGAAATCTTTACTGGATTTTTCTTGTTCCCGTCGATCTTCACCATGGACATGATGGAAAAATTTGTCCGCCAGTTGCTGGATCTCCCCATCATTGAATGGTTGTACATCCAGAACCTTATAACCATCAGCATGGCTCGGTCGACCCTCACCATAGGGGCGGCTGGTCACCACCACCCGCATCTGCGGATGTCCCTTGAGGAATCCCAGCAGCTTGGCGCGAAAATCATTTCCCAGGTCACCCAATTCATCCCAGCCATCCACCAGCAACACCGGCGTCAGTGTTCCCGGATGTGCCAGCAGGCGGGAAAAACTCTCTTTTCCGGGGAGTAATTCAAACTCTTCCAACCATTTTTCTAAATAGTTGCTCAGGTTATGCGCTTTGTTGTCTGATTGCCAGTGGCGTGCCAGGGCGCGCAATTCGACGAATACCGGCAGCACTTGTTCCCGGTTGAGCAGTTGCCGAAACGTCCAACGTATCCAGGTGCTTTTGCCGCAACCGGCGATCCCGCGTATTGCCAAGGGAGCGGAAAGAGTGATGATGGCATCGGGGTTTATGTGGTCCCCTTTTTCCAGTTTGTTGGGATCATAACCTTCGCCAAAGCGCAGGGGCACATACTAAGGAGTGCATTGGTTAGCCGACATTGACAGGTACCGCATATCGGGTTTCAGGGTGCCGAAAAAAGCCGGCGACCTTTTCGGGGATGCGTTGCAAGGAACGCATGAAAAAACGCACG
>PEAK01000078.1 GCA_002753515.1 Magnetococcales bacterium | reverse complement strand
TTTCGGTTTGTTGGTGGGTCTGCTCCGCTCATTCTTTTCGAGTTCCTGACCTTGCGTTTAAGGATGCAAATATTGTAACATATCCGTAACAAATCAAAAGGTTAAATGTGACAAAGTAGAAGTAGGAAGGTTCTCTGGATCCCCGCTTTCGCGGGGATGACAATAACTGCACATTCCAAGATAGCTGCGGTTTATCTATCAAAGAGTGCCCGCAATTTCCAACCGGAACGGTTTTCCTCATGGAAAAAAAAAGGCCCGTTGTGGTAAAAGCCAGTCTGCCGTATTGTTGATCAAATCGGCGAATGACCTTCAAAAAGTACGAACCAATCCCCGATCATCCGTAAAGGACATCTGGACCTTCCATGGCCAACGACGATCTTCTCAAGCTCTACGGCGGCCTGGTTGGAGACCTGTTCGGCCCCCATGCCCAAGGGGGATTGGGATCCTTGGCCGAACCCGATAAACATCCGCTTCCCCTCAACAAGAAAAAGGCATCCCCCGATCAAACCCCTGCCCCCCCAACAACCACAGGGTCCGCAACCTTTGAGCGCTCAGAACGCGACAAAAATGAACTGCAAAAAATAGTACCGACCCTGCTCAGCCCAAATGACCTGACCCGTATCAATGGCGTCATTTCTGACTATAGAAAAAATTTCAGCCAGTCACAATCCTCCGAAACCCAGAAAACGGACCAGGGCGTTTCAATACGGCAACTCAAATATTTCCATGATCAGATTGCCGTTGGCCAGGAAAACAGCCTGGAACACAATTCTTTCTACCAACTGACCAGAATGTTGTTCCTGGCCTCAGTGAACGGGTTGTTCGCCTATTTCGCCCGGGAATCCCAAACCCGGATGGCCAAACTGCCGCCATTCATCAGTTACTCACCCACGGTACGGGAAATATGGCGACGTCCCAAAGAATTCGGTGGTTTTTTCTCAAAAATTTACGCAACCATAGCCAAAGTGGTCATCCTGACCCGCCCACCTTTGGCAATCCTCCTTTTCCTTGGTTCCTCCTACACCACCTACCGTGGCGTCAACGACCTGCTCCAATCCCAAGAGTTACATTTCCTGGTCCAGGATGTTTTCCAGGGGGCCGCCGGCGAAAGCCGACGCTATCTGGTCTCGGTGCTGGTCGGATTCGCCCTCTCCTCGGCCATTCTTGACTTCAAAACCCGTCTGTTCGGCGCAATCGCCGATAGCGGACGGGTATTCGCCGGCATCCGCGATGCCTTTCTGATCAATCCGCGTTGGATGATTCTCGCCCTGATCCTGACTACACTTTCCATCAAGACCAATTACGATGGCATCGTCTCGATCTTCTCCAAAAAGGAAGATCTGACCGTGCAGGCCACAACCATCAAAAAAAATATCTATGAAGCACTCGGCAACCGCTTCTTCGCCTCTGCCAAAGATCCCAACTCCCTGTTCGACTTGAAAGCCGTCCTGGATGACAACATTGCCACGCTCATCCCCACCCTGGAAAGCATCCCCAACGATGAAGCGGGCGGCCTGGCCTCCAGCGGCGATGCTCGCAAGGGACCGCGTTACTGGGCCAAACATTTCATCATTTTCGGCGGCTACGAACCGGGGGTTTCCGATGTCAGTCTGTCCATCAATACCCCACTCGCCCAATCCATCGATCATATGCTCACCAGTTCCGGCATCGATTTTTATACGTCGGTACAGCAAAAAATCAACCTGCTCGGGCAAACCTATACCCGCCAAATCGAGCAAACCGAATCCGCCATCACCCAACGCATGAACGCCCTGGATGGCATGATGAACGTCCGGGGATACTCCCTCTCGGAAATCAAACGTCTCCTGGCCATCGAACATTACCAAGTCAACGCCCTGGTTGGCGAAATCATCCTGGAATTGGAACGTTCCAAGGATATTTATCAACAAGTCGTCGAAGATTTACACGATTTGACCAAAGCCTATCTGGCCATTCTGCTCAAGGTCGACCTGTCGGGCAATATCCAACCCGGCGATTATGTCATCTCCGCCAGCATGAATGTCCCCAGGCTTGAATCCATTGAAAGATTACGCGCCGGCATGATCCCCGAGGCCCGGCATAAAAGTTTTGCCGAATTGCGTTTCTTTCTCATGGAACGCTACGGTGCCGCTGCCGGTGGATTGTTTTTAATCCTGATACTTTTCTTGTCCATCAGCATGGACTTGGCCGATCCCATTTTGTTTGCCCGCTCTGTTGCCCGCCATGGCCGACGGGATCGGGAATCGGTCAAAGTATTGCTCGAAGAACTGTCCCAATGGGAAAAAGAGTTCACCCTGACCAGCAATGAACTCCTCGAATCCGCCCTCGCCCGAACCGTTCTCGGAGATCGATCCCCGATAACACGAAACGAAGTCGAAATGCATTTCAACCAACAGGTGGATCGCTTGGATGCCGAAGCCAAACATCCCAACGATCGCAATATCGTGGAAGGATTCCTGCTGTGGTTCCTGGGTATGTTCCTCCTCAACCGTCCCAATTGGACACGTTCCTACAACGTTCGGCTGGCTGCCCTGCAACGGATGACTCACCCTGGCAAGCCCATCCTCAAACAATGGTTTGCCGCATTTTTCTTCGAATCTGGAAAAATACCCGACAAGAACGGTCCCGTTTTGTCGGAAGCATGCATCCAAATCCGCAATAATTCGCAACGAACCAAAGAACAAATCAATCGCATCGTCAAAGCCTATTCCAAACAATTGGATGCCGGAAATGCTGAAATCATTGAGAATCCTTTAAACATTACCACAAACGCCACGCAACGACGGTTCCATCGACTGACACAACGGGGCATAGAACATTTCGAGAGCCTTTTCAACGTCTTTTCCACCCTGTTCTTTAAAGGAATCCGCCAAACACCGGCATGGTTTCCCCTCTCCTATTACCATTGGCGTGAAGAATTCGTCCATTCCCTGGCCCGATCCTCCAACTTGAAAAACTTGATCGCCAGATTACAACCGGAACTCCAATCCTTATTGGACATAACCATCCCGTCCATCTTTGAAAACAGCTACTACCCAACCGTTGAGATTCAGAAAAAATATGGCAACCACCTGACTCAATCCTGGAACGAACGCTTCGCCGCTTTCGAAACCAAACTCATGGAATTTGAACAAAACCTGCTGGAAAGCCTGGGAATGATCCCGGCCCTGGCCGGTACCGGATCCCAGGCTGACTTTCTGGAAACCTTGAACAGCATGGAATCCAGAATGAACCTGAATACATCGCAAATTTTGGAAGTTCTCAAGGTCATCGACAACAATCGGGATCGCCATTCCGACCTGCATGTGATGACCGGTATAGCCTTGGAAGAAGAGAGTCAAAAATTATTGGAAGAGGCCCATGCCCTGATCGCTCAAATCAAAGAGGCTGAGGAACAGAAAAAACGGATGGAGGAGGAAAGGATACGCAAAGAGATGGAGGCCATGGCCAGCACCATGGACATGCGCCTGATGGAACTCAGGCAAATCTTCAATGACATCAGCCAAACCATCTTGCGGATGAAAATGCGTGAGCTACAATACAGGAAGAAAGGGTTTCCGTCGCAATCGGTAATGCTCAACCACCACTTGAACCGCTCCATTCTCGACCAGGCACCCAAAGAAGCCGATGCCATTATCCACGTCATGGAGACCATTCTGCAATCGGACCACCCCTATACCCAACGTAACCTGGATACCCTGGATCAACTCAAAGTTCAAGCCATGGAAATACAGGATCGTTTGATCGCCTTTCAAGATTTTAAGGGCATACTCACCCCAAAAGAGGACAGAAAAACAGACAGCAACGGAATTCCGCCAAGCCCGGATATGCCGGTCGAGCCCAAAAGCTTTCCCAACCCAAAATTCCAATCCCTGGCCAAACCATCGGCCCGGAAGCTGCCGTCAATAAACAAACCCAAACAAGAATGACAATGGAAACTGTTTGTCATTTTTTCAAGAATGGAACCGTCTATGCTCAAGCAGCAAATACCCTGGCAAATTCTCATCGTCGATGACGTCGCCGCCAATATCAAAACAATCTCATCCATTTTCGGCGATGAGAACGAAATGTATTTCGCCACCAATGGCCCGGAGGCCCTGGAACTGGTCAATCGACAACCATTCGACCTCATTCTGCTCGATATTGTCATGCCGGGAATGACCGGCTTGGATGTCTGCAAGGAACTCAAGAAGAGCGCGCACACCCGCCATATTCCGGTCGTATTCGTAACCTCGAAAGATACCGGCACCGATATCGCCCAGGGTTTGGAAATCGGGGCCTATTATTATTTGACCCGACCGATCCATCGCGAAACGCTCCTGGCCATCGCCCAGGCGGCAATCCATCACTATTACAACCACCGCATCCTCCTGGAGCGAACACGAGCAGCAGCCAACTCATTGAAACTTCTGGATGAAGGTCATTTCAGTTTTCAAACACTCGAAGAAGCTGATTACCTTTCCATCCTCCTCTCCTGTCCCTGCAGAGAGCGGGAAAGCATCGTCGTAGGCCTTAGGGAATTGCTGTTTAACGCGGTGGAGCATGGCAACCTGGGGATCACCTATGCGGACAAATCGCAACTCGCTGACCCGACTGATTGGGAAACAGAAATCAAACGCCGTATGCAACTGCCTGAATACAACCAGAAGAGGGTTTATGTTGCCTACAAACGCTTGGGAGAGGAAATCGAGTTCACCATTCGCGACGAGGGCTCTGGTTTTGATTGGGAACCTTTCATGAAGTTTGACCCGGCGCGCATGTTCGATACCCATGGGCGCGGTATTGCACTGGCCTCTGGAATCGCATTTTCCAAAGTTGAATTCCAAGGGGTTGGGAACATTGTTGTGGCAACGACCAATATGGGGAAAACCCAAGGATAACAATGATCTGCCTGAAAGCCTAGCTTCAAAGGTGTGTCTTGAACCATCACGTAGCAATAAGGGCACTGTTGGTACCCTTGAGACGCTGCAAAAACATCTCGGCCTCCTGGGGCACCGATGTAAAGTGAACCGTCATGGTTCCGTCCCCATCATCTTCGGTTACCACTTTGCAATACAATGGATTGGTGATAGAGACCCCATGAGAATTGGAAAGATCGATTTGCAGGTTGGTTAGCCTCTCAACACCCAAATTGGAAGCAATTGTCGCAAGTGGCAGTGATACCCCCGTAAGCCTTCCTTCACAGGAAGTTTGTATGGCAGATTTACCTTCCATGATGTGGATGATCAAAGGCACAGGATTATCGATGGGTTGAATATCCATTTGTTTCGTGTCTGGTAAATGGATGGAATAGGGTTCTGCGATTCCTGTCACTTCATGGATGGTTATAGGACGTCCCACACCCTTGGGCATGACCGGCCAACTTTGGCTAATGGCAAGAGCGGGACCGCAAGCTCGGGCGGTAGCTTCTGAAACCAGGACCTGACCGCCAACGGTCAGTGACTCAATGCGGGAAGCAAGATTGATCGTACTACCCACGACACCATATTTGGTCCGTTGATACGAACCAATATTACCTGCAATCACATGCCCGGTATTCAATCCCACGCCCATCATGAATTCAGGGAACCCCGCATTTCTATTTTTTTCATTGACCTGCGGCATGGCCAACTGCATTTCCAAGGCACATGCCACGGCGCGTTGCGGATCATCTTGCTGACGCATGGGTGTACCAAAAATAGCCAGAATGCCATCTCCAATGAACTCTATAATTGTCCCCTGATGCTTCAATATTATTGTGGTCATCATTTCCAAATACATATTGAGCGCAGAGAACACCTCTTCCGGCAAATGATGCTCGCTCAAAAGAGTGAATCCCCGCAAATCGGACATCAGGACCGTGACCTCTTTCCGCTCACCACCCATGCGTAAGCCATCGGGCGTATCCAAGATGCTGGCCACAACGTCTTCGGAGATATACCGGCCAAACGTCGAACGAATCAGTTTCAATGATTTTGCAAGGTCGCGGTTCAAGGCCCTGATTTGCAATTGCGTATGGATCCTGGCCAATACTATGGCAATGCTGAAAGGTTTGGTGATATAATCCACCGCTCCCAATTCCAGACCCTTCGCTTCATCCTCCTCCTCATCCCTGGCCGTGATAAATATGACTGGAATATCTCGCAATTGTTCATTGGCCTTCAATTTTTTGCATACCTCGTAACCGTCCATTCCCGGCATCATGATATCCAATAGTATCAAATCGGGTTTTTCAGACTGCGCCCGTTCCAAAGCGCCAGGGCCATTGGTTGCCACAATTATACGGTATTTGGCGTGTAGGGACTGGACCAACACCTTGATGTTGGCAGGCATGTCATCGACTATCAATAGCGTTGCATGTTTTTCTGGTTGGTTCATGACTGGTTCTTCAGGGAAATCTGTAGAAGATCGGCAATAGACACCAGGTGAGTTTTCGCTTTCTTGAAATTGAAGACATCCAGTGAAGACGCCAATAATTCCAGCTCTGTCTGAGAGTTGGAATCTTGAAGGATTTCCCGGAGAAGAACCACACACTCCTGGGCACTGATATCGGCATGTTGAATCCGCTCCAATAATTCCAATAGGATCGTCCCAGCTTTTTCCCTGTCCACGTTATTTCCGTCAGCAACCGCCGAACGATCATCGGTGATGATCGTGTTCTTTTTCGGGATGAAGGGGTGCGTCGATTCCAATACCTGATTTAAGCAGGTTGCAAATTGAGACAACAATTCCTGCCATCGGTCACGCTCCTCCTCCAGAATGGCCTTCTCCAAAGATCGTGCGGATTCATACAAAAACTGGGCACCCAGGTTACCCGCAATACCCTTGATGGAGTGAAGGAGACGTAACGCGTTTTCCAAAGGGCCTCTCCCCTCCAGGGCAACCATGATCGCTTTGGTCGCCATGGAATAGTCGCTGTTGAATTCGCCAAGCATGGTTTGGTACAACGTCACATTGCCGCCCAATCGACGCAAACCGGACTCAACATGAATACCCGGCAACTCCCTCAGCATGGTTGTCGCGTACTCTCCCCCCGCCCGCCTGGCCAAAATGCCATCAACATCCACCGTACTTCCAGTTGGCCTGATCCATTTTTCCAATATTTCATAAAATTGATCCGGATCAATGGGTTTGGTAATGTAGTCATCCATTCCTGCCAACAAACACTGTTCCCGATCCCCGGTCAGGGCATGTGCCGTCATGGCGATAATTGGCAATTGAGCCAATCGCGGGTCGGAGCGGATCGCTCGCGTTGCATTGTAGCCATCCATCACCGGCATTTGGATATCCATCAATACCAAATTGTATTCCCCTTGCTGTACCAATGTTACCGCAGCCAAACCATCATTGGCGAGGGTGACCTCCATACCAATATTTTTCAATAGTTCTTGAGCAACTTTCTGGTTAATGAGGTTATCCTCAGCTAATAGAATTTTGGCACCTCCCACCTTCCTGATCAATTTATTGATATCGATTAATTTTTCAGTTTTTCCATAGTGACTATCAACAGGTATACCTGAAACATCCATTATGGTATTGAACAATAAAGATGGAGAAATCGGCTTGGAGAGAAAAGCATTTATCTCAATTTGTCGTGCTTCCTTCTCGACATCTTCACGATTGAATCCGGTCATTAAAATAATCTTCGGCGGAGAATTTCCAAATAATGGGTCCAGACGAATTGCAGTAGCAACCTCGACACCGTCCATGGCAGGCATGCGCCAATCAAGAAGAATCAGATTAAAAGGATGACCACTTTCATGAGCCTCTCTCATTTTTAACAAGGTTTCACTACCCGAAGAGGCCAATTCGATGGGTAGGTTAATTGATGCAAAAATTTCAGTGAATACAGCACGGGCGTTGTCGTTATCGTCAACCACGAGAATGTTCAGATTCTCCAGAGATACAGGGGGTAAATGGTTGGCGTTCCCCGGCATCGTTTTATGGCCCAGAGAGACTGTAAAATAGAATTGACTTCCCGCTCCAAAGGTACTTTCAACCCAAATTTCACCATCCATAAGGGATACGAGGCGTTTGCAAATCGTAAGTCCCAGACCCGTTCCCCCAAATTTGCGGGTAGTGCTGCCATCTGCTTGTGAAAAAGCCGTAAACAAACGGGAGATTTGATCCTCAGTCAGTCCAATGCCCGTGTCTTTCACAGAAAATTGCAGGCGGATATCATCTTTGGTTTGATCAATAATGGCAACATGGACGATAATCTCCCCTTTCTCAGTAAATTTGACGGCATTAGCCACCAGGTTGGTTATTATTTGCCGCAAACGAAGTTTATCCCCAACCAACAGCAATGGCCCCTTGGGGGGAAAAAACACGAGCAATTCAAGTTTTTTTCTGTCAATATCCCTGCGAAACAGTGCAACAACTTCATCCAGAAGAGCTTCCAGATCAAACTCAATGGGATCGAGGGTTAATTTCCCAGCTTCTACTTTGGAAAAATCGAGAATATCGTTTATGATACCCAGAAGCATCCTCGAGGATGTCTTGGCGTGATCCAAATAGTCACGGGCTTTGGTTGGTAAGGGTATACCCAGCGCCAAGTCAATCATCCCCAATACGCCATTCATGGGCGTACGAATTTCATGACTCATATTGGCAAGGAATTCGCTCTTGGACTGGTTGGCGGCATGCACGGTTTTGAGCGCATCCTCGGTCGCTCTAAGCAAAGAATTGGCACATTGCGATAAGAGACCGATTTCATCATGGCGGTGCCGTTCCTCGACCTTTAAGTAGACGCCTTGACCCGGTGTGATCTCCTTCATTTTTTTGGCCAAATCAGCCACTGGTCTGGCAACCAACCGCCGAAACATCACCATCAAAATAACCGTCGCGATAATCGTTTGCACTACCATCAACACGGCATTGAAAATGGAACGATTGGCTGCGGATTGATTGACATGATCCTGATCCTGAATCACGATCAATGAACCCATCTGCTCCTTGTGATCAACCGGGGAAAAGAGCGGATACACCGTTCCATTGGAAAAATCGACAGATGCTTTCCTCGTTTTTTCCACGCGAAAATCTGTGAGCGTTTCGACACGTACCGCCAGAATGGTCGGATTGACCAGCAAACTTTGAATGACTTCGTTGGCGATGGGCTTGTTTTGAGTGAAAACGCCCACCTCAGCCTGAGATCTCACAGTCTCAACCAACTGTTTTTGCAGATCATTGGCACCTTCAACTTCATTGATGAACAGGTATTGGTAATAACTGGCCCCGGCAATAAGGGAAAAAAGCAGCATACCCAATCCAACGGTAACGACAAAGCGGCGTTCCAGACTGGTATATTTATTTATTTTAGTCATGGAGTCTCAACACCTGAATAACAACTCCATCAATTAACGGCGAATCCTCGACATAACCAATCGCCTTGGAATCTTCCTGTACAGCCAAGATAACGTCACCACTGTTTGTTTTTGTTACTGGCGGCATGATCTGTCCACTGACGGCCAAACGCGCCCAGAAAGTATTGACTTTATTCAAGGGCATTCCGTTGATACGGCGGAAAAATTCCTCTCGCAAAGGTGCTTCTCGTGCATGATCGATAACATGTGCGATCGAGCCATCGGGAAAGGTACGGCTTCTTCCAAGATACAAATCGGAAACCTGGGCCGAACTCATAGAGGTAACGGGATTGCTCTTATTAACAATAACAACGACATCCGCTGAATCAGCGCATGAAACCCAACCAATCAATAGAAAAAATACAGTCAGAGATGCACGACTTGTTGCGCATATCTTTGCGGTGTAATTATCCATGGTCAGAATATGAAATCCATAGTAGCTGATAACATATTTACTCTGGCATTTTTTGTGACCTGCCCCTCATCGCTATACCACAAACCGTAACCATTCGAGTAGATATGGGTGGAATCCCATTGCACCTTCAGGGCAACATGGCTATTGGCATCCCAGCGCACCCCTAAAGATCCCGTTTCTTGGTCAAAACGAGTCGAATTCAACGCCTTCACCACTGCGGTTTGCAAGATTGGCCCCGAAGGTCCCATGACGGCCCAACTGCCCGATGTTTGCCTGACGGGGGCGTTGGAACGAATACCGCTGAGCAGCATGAAAGGGGTGAAATCCCCCAATCGACGACCCAAGCCGATATAGGCCATCGTCCCATTGGGCATCATATCCGCAGTGGTTACCACACTGCCCAGTTCGGCTTGACCCAGCCAGGTTCCATCATCGTAAGCAAGGCCTAAATTGACGTAGCGTAAGGTTACATCCTTATAAGTCAATTCACGGAGGAGGTCGGAAGATTCGTTGCTCACGCCGGGGATCCCGGCCGCCGACACGGCGGCAAGCCCGGATTGCAACGGTGCCAACATTGGGGCATCGGTTTTGGGGATGCATTGGGAATACCCGCCCTTGATGCGCCAGGTATCTGTCTCCCGGGCAATACTGATGCTCCATATTTGATCGCTTTTAAAGTTGTACTCCGCATCCGCACCCATGGGAAACTTAAGTCCCGTACGACCCATTTGACCCTTGAAACGCCAACGGACAGCGTCATTCTGCAAGGTATAGGCAACGTCACCGCCATCAATGGAGTACACCGGAACCCAGCCATAAAACTCCACGGGTGGGCGCACCCATGGGTACGCGTAGCCCAAATTGCGATGATCCGACATCAAAAACACGTCATAACCCACCCGACCCAGTCGGGCATCCAGCGCTGGTGTCGGATGCACATTCACATAGGCCCAGTCCAAATAACGGTTCAGGGACGTATCATACTGATCGCGCAACACCCCCTGGGTCATGACATCCATATATGAATTGAATTGATAGCTCGCTTGCAACCCTATGCGACTATCTTTTACCCAAGAATTGTTCATCAGGTTCAATTTCTTCGGCCTTTGGCTGATATCGCGCATGGCGGCCAGATTGGAACTGTCGTCATGACTGATGCCCAAAGTGCCATAGGCAAGATAATGAAACTGACCTTCCTCATCAGCTTGTGCGCAGGCAACAGGCCCTAACAATGGTAACGCAAAGGAAAAAAAGATAAGCGGACACAGGAAGGCTGAAATGGACGAAAAATAGCGCAAACCCATAATTTCACCAATATTCTATGATATGCTGACCCTATGCCCCTCACCGGATGCCGTGGAGTCTAGTACGGATCCTTATTGCTAGCAACAAAAGCTTCCGGATTTTACAAGACATATCATGAACACTAAAATCTTGGAAAATTCGCTCCTGAGACATCGCGTAAGGCCCATCACCTGGACCCTTAAATGATATTCTCCGCGTTGCGGGGTAAAGAATAAAGAGCAGCAGGGTGATTGACTCGGCTCAGAAATCCAGTTGACTGTCCGGAAAATATCAAGCATACTCATAAATAATTTTGATAGGTTGTATTTATCCTGAATTTTGCGGTTTGAATCCACACTGTAAAAAAGCTTTTGGCATCGAGTGTTCTGCAAATGGCTGATCCACATCAAACTACACAACTTTTTATATCCTTCCAGGAGGGGATTCCACTGCTGGCAAAAACAAGCCACGATCCCGAACTGTAACATGGTCAGTAAGAGATGGCGTTACAGTTGCGAAGCTTGTCAAACTATTTTATGTCATCAACTGAAACAACCGTTTAAACCGCAGCTATTTTGGGATGCGTAGTTTTTGTCATCCCCGCGAAAGCGGGGATCCAGGAGATCTTCCTATCTCCCATAACTTTCTGGATTCCCGCTTTCGCGGGAATGACGCTGGAAAATTACGTATCCCGAGTTGGTTTCGGTATAGAACCGATGGAATACCGATAGGAGTGGTGCGCCATGCCCTTTCGCTGGAATCCCGAACTCACGATGCAGGACGTCACCCCGGAAGAGTATTTCCTGGAACGAAGGCGATTAATGAAGCAGGCCGCCCTGGTAGGAGCTGGGGCCGTCCTGGGACTCAATCCCTTGACCGCATTGGGTGGAGAATCACAGGACGATACCGCAACACCTTATGAAAAAGCCACTCATTACAATAATTTTTATGAACTTGGCACAGGTAAGGATGATCCCGCCGCCAATGCCGACAAATTGCTCATCTCTCCATGGAGCGTCATCATTGATGGTGCCGTGACAAAGCCCGGCAAGGTGAGCCTTGAAGAGTTGCTCAAACCCCATGCCATCGAAGAACGAGTCTACCGACTACGTTGTGTCGAAACGTGGTCCATGGTGATTCCCTGGCAGGGATTTCCACTGAGAGACTTGCTGCGGCGTTTCGATCCCCTGGGGAACGCCAAGTACGTGGCGTTCGAGACCCTTCTCGATCCCCAACACCTCCCCGGACAAACCAGGAAGATACTTGATTGGCCCTATCGCGAAGGACTGCGGATGGACGAGGCGATGCATCCACTGACTATCATCGCCACCGGGATGTATGGACGTTCCCTGCCCAATCAGAACGGGGCACCACTTCGTCTGGTGGTCCCCTGGAAATATGGCTTCAAAAGCATCAAATCGATTGTACGCATCACCCTGACCGAGCAGCAGCCGCTCACCTCATGGAATCAAATGGCTTCTGAGGAATATGGCTTCTACGCCAACGTTAATCCCCTGGTTCCCCACCCCCGGTGGGATCAAGAAAGTGAACGGCGCATAGGTGAATTCCGCCGTCGTCCCACGCTGATTTTCAATGGGTATGGTGATCACGTGGCTGGACTCTACGCCCACATGGATCTCTCCAGAAACTTCTGATTCCATGATTGCGGCCAGCAGGTTCCTTTTCGTTGTTGGACTGTTACCCTTGGCATGGCTGACCTACGCTGCTTGGCAGGATTTGTTGGGAGCCAATCCCATCGAGCGGGCTATCCGCTTCTGTGGTGATTGGGCATTGTGGTGGCTTTTGCTCACATTATCGGTGAGGCCGTTACGTCGGGTTCCGGGGCTGACGGAACTGATTCGCGTACGTCGGATGCTGGGGCTGTTCAGTTTTTTCTATGCAACATTGCATGTTATGGGCTATGTAGCGCTTGATCGCTATTTTGACTGGGAATCCACGGTGAGGGATCTCCTCAAACGTCCCTATATCACGGTCGGGGCATTGTCATTTCTGCTGCTGCTTCCCCTGGCCATCACTTCAACCTATGGATACATGAAACGGCTAGGCCGTTATTGGGGACGTCTGCACCGGTTGGTCTACATTTCGGCAGCGTTTGCGGTTGTTCATTACTGGTTGATGGTCAAAGCTGACCACCTTCAGCCCGCTCTACACGGCGTGGTTTTGACCATGTTGATGGTATGGAGGATTCCCGCCTGGAAAATCACCATGAGAAACAAAACACCGCCATTTTGAGTATCGTTTGACAACCAGGAACAACGTCTCTAACTTTTATTGCCAACCGTGCCGAAACGAATCCTTGAGGCTCTAGGGTTTCTTTAACATGGTTTCGTTTTTGCATGGGTACGAAGTATTTCCCGATGGTTATTCGTCAACAGACTGGAGGAGATCTGGAATACGTGTCACCGTTTTCCGCCAGGATGACAACCTTTTCAAAACGTACCACCATCTGGGAACACCCTGAAAAAACCATGACAAACTTTAAGAACCGGGCCGCAGTGGAGAGTGACGGATGTTTGAACGGATGACCAACCTCATCAATCACCCTGGCCTGCCTTGGGCCATCTCGGTCCTTATCGTACTCTGGAGTCTGTTCGTTCTGGTACGATTCCGCGCACTTGCCCGCCGCGCCTATCAGGGGGTGAGCGATGCCGCAGATGCCTTGGCCACGTACACATCCCCCGCAGCCCTGGCCCGCAATCTGGATGCCCTCGATTCCACACTCAACCGCAACAGCCTTTTGGCCCCGGCTTGGTCCAGCTACCGTGCCACCTTGTTTTTATCGGTAAAATCGAACACGATCCAATCCTCCGATTCCGCTGAAAAATATTTTATCTTGGACAATCTTGGCACCCCTCTGCCGTCATTACGCGCTTTTCAAACCATCCCTTCCTATCTGGCCAATGCCGGTCTCGCCTTTACTTTTTTCAGCCTGTTGGTCGCCATCCAGGTTTCAGGCACCACCATCATCACCGCCCAAGGCCCCTCCCTCCAGGCCATTCAGGAATTGTTTCAGGTTGCATCGTTCAAATTTTTATCCGCCATTGCCGGTATCAGCTGCTCCATGCTGTTGTCTGCCGTCATCCGCAACCATTTGCAACTTTTGGAACAACGTACCATTCAGCTCGGGCAAACGCTCAAGCGGATGGTTCCCGAAGTTCCGCGTGAAACCATGGTTCTGGAACAAATAGCCAAATCCAGCCTGAACGCCGAACCTAATCATGAAATTTTGGAACAATTCCCAAAGTTAGCCGACACTTTGTCAGCCCAGATCACTGCCGTGATCGACGAACGTCTGGGTGGCATGATCCGTCAGGCAACGCGACCCCTGCTTGAGGAATCCCGCCGGGAAAACGCCCGTCATCAGCAAACCCAGGAATCCTTGCTGGCCGATTTCCGGGAAGATGTCAAACGCGGCTTGGCAGAGGCTCGGGAAATCGCCGATGCGGAAACGCAAACCATCAAGCGCTCCGTCAGACAGATTGAACACCTTGCCGAAGCCATCAAGGAAAAACCGACATCAGGACTGCACCTTGCCCTGGAAGATCTTTCGCAAACCATCTCGCGACAAGGGGCGGACCTGGCAGAACGGATCGGCACACCCAATCTGGCCGCCACGGTGGTTGAATCATTACACGCCCTCTCCAGGCACCATGGCAGCGAGGCGGAGTCCATTCTGAAAAAAATGATGCAGGATAGCCTGACCCACCTCAGCACGCCGGAATTTTTGCAACCGATATTGGATCATATCCGTCAAGAAATAGAACAGGCAGCACAAGAACTCAATCCCCACGCCAGTTTGGAGCCGATAATCGAGCCCATTGTGCGCAGCGTGCGGGATGAGCTGCAACGCATCAGCACCCTGATCCAACCCCAAGGCAGCGCAGAGATCAACCTGGAAGCCTTTGAGGACAAACTCGTACATCTTCAGGATAGTATTCGGCAATTAGCCATTCCGGAACCCGATCTCAACCCAATTCTGGAATCCTTGGAACAACGTTTGGATAATCGGTTGCTGCAACTGACGCAAATGCAGGCGGCCATGGATGAAGGAAATCACGCCATTCTGGTGCGTCTGGAAGAGGCAACCCAGCAGTTGCGTGAAGAGATGTCGCACAACACCACCAATCACCATCGCACGCTCTTGCAACTGTTTGGCGACACCACCCGGGAAGAGCACACCAAGGTTTCCCTGGAACCGCTTCTCAAAACCTTGGACGACATGAATGGTGGTTTGCACAACCGCATGGAAGAAATGCTCAACACCCTGCAACAGGAAACCAATCGCCTGACCATGGCCCAGACCCAGATTCTGGAGATTTCGCAACGAGCCAGCCTGGCTGTTGCCGATGCCTTGGGGCACCAACCCAACTGGGAAGGTTCGCTGAGCATACTCAACGATGGATTGGAACGAAAATTTGATGCCATCTTGGACGTTATCCGCCAGGAAGCCGACGAAATGGCCAGGGCGCAGAAAGAACTCCTGGTGCAGCAACTCCCTGGAGATGGTCACGAGCAACAGGCAGTCACGCACCTGCAAGAAGCCCTGGAGCGGGAACACACCCGGGTGATCGAACACATGGACAAACTTGGACAAGCGGCCCGTGATGAAGCTCGGCTTGTCGCTGACAAACATCTGGAAGCTTTGTGTCAGACCATCAATGACAGTTTTGCCCGCAGTGAACAACGTTTCGATCTGGTACGGGATAATACCGACCGCATCGCCGGTGAGGTCGGAGCCATGAACCATCTGCTGGAATCCCTGCCGCAACTGACGCAAATGCAAGCAACCCTGCAGGAAGGCAATCACGCCATTTTAATGCGTCTGGAGGAGGCAACCCAACAGTTACGGGAGGAGATTTCCCATAGCACCACCAACCAACATCACATGCTTTTGCAACTCTTTGGCGACACCACCCGGGAAGAGAACTCCAAGGTATCCCTGGAACCACTTCTCAAGACCTTGGACGACATGAATGGTGGTTTGCACAACCGCATGGAGGAAATGCTCACCACCCTACAGCAGGAAACCAATCGCCTGACAATCGCCCAGTCGCAGATTTTGGAGATTTCGCAGCAAGCCAGCTTGGCCGTTGCCGATGCCTTGGGACATCAACCCAACTGGCAAGCCCCGCTGAATGCCCTCAACGAAGGTTTGGGACAAAAAATTGACGTCATCCTGCAGGTTATCCGACAGGAAGCCAGCGAAATCGCCCTGGCGCAAAAAGAACTGCTGGCCCAACAACATCCTGAGGCTGGCCACGGACAAGAAGTGATCACCCACCTGCAAGAAGCCCTGGAGCGGGAACACATCCGGGTGATCGAACACGTGGACAGGCTTGGACGAGCCGCCATCGATGAAGCTCGGCTCGTGGCGGACAAGCACCTGGAGACCTTGCGTCAGACAATTAACGAAAGTTTTGGCAGCAGCGGACAAACCTTCGATATCGGGCCAGTCATCGACACGATCCGACACCACATGGCGGGACAACTGACCGGTCGCGACCTGGAAATGGCCGTCCATAACATCCTGCAAGGACAGGAGACGCAATCCGCTCACATTCTGGAGCGCGTCAGCCATTCTGTTCAGTCCAGCAGCCAGCCCGTTTTGCAACTCATCGAAAGCCAGTCACGGGGTTTTTCTCTACAAATCGAAGGTGCCATGCAAAAAGCTGCGGAGCCCATGCTGCACGTGATGGATTCCCAACTTGGTCGCGTCATGGAACACGTGGATCGGTCGCTCCATGGTGTCTCCCAGCCAGTATTGCAGGCCATGGAGACCCAATCAGGACGATTGGTTGAACATTTGTACCGATCCTTGCAAACCGCCACGCAACCCGTATTGCAATCTGTGGAAACCCATTCGGGACGCATCGTCGAACATTTATACCGTTCCATTCAAAACGCCACACAACCCGTCATGCAATCCATTGAAGCACAGACGGGACGCATCGTCGAAAGCGTGGATCGCTCCGTACAAAACGCCACGCAGCCCGTCATGCAATCCATCGAATCACAGGCGGGACGCATCGTCGAACGCATGGAAAGCTCCGTGCAAAACGCCACGCAACCCCTCATGCAATCCATCGAATCACAGGCGGGACGCATCGTCGAACGCATGGAAAGCTCCGTGCAAAACGCCACGCAACCCATCATGCAATCCATCGAATCACAGGCGGGACGCATCGTCGAACGCATGGAAAGCTCCGTGCAAAACGCCACGCAACCCCTCATGCAATCCATCGAATCCCAGGCGGGACGCATCGTCGAAAA
>PEAK01000077.1 GCA_002753515.1 Magnetococcales bacterium | reverse complement strand
TTACGCGAGGTGGATGAACGCCTGAAGGAAGGTGACACCTGGGTGGTTGACGCCGACCTGAAGAGTTATTTTGACACGATACCCCATGAACCGTTGTTGGAGAGAGTTGGGGAGAAAGTCAGCGATGGACGGATCCATGGATTGCTGAAGGGGTTTCTCAATCAGCAGATCATGGAAGGGCTGGAATGTTGGAGACCGACGACCGGCTCTCCGCAAGGAGCAGTTATAAGTCCTTTGCTGGCAAATATTTATCTGCATCTGCTGGACCGGGAATTGGTTGAGGCGGGATATCGGATGGTCCGCTACGCGGACGATTTTGTGATTTTATGCCGAGATCAAGCAGAGGCAGAGGCGGCATTGGCGCGAGTGATACGCTGGACGCAAGCTAATGGGCTGACGCTGCACCCTGACAAGACCCACGTGGGCAACTGCCTTGAAAAGGGACAAGGGTTTGAATTCCTTGGATACAGGTTTGAGGGAGGAAAGCGCTATGTTCGGAAGAAGAGTCTTAGGGCGCTGAAAGAGAAGATCATTCGGAAAACCCGAAGGGGGCAAGGTGTCAGTCTTGCCCGGGTGATTGAAGATCTCACTCCAACGCTCAGGGGCTGGTTTGGGTATTTCAAGCATGCACACAAACGCACATTTGCCGGGATTGACGGCTTTACCAGACGGCGGATGAGGTCGATACTGCGACATCAAGAAAAGAGGCCGGGACATGGCCGAACCCTTGCGGATCACAAGCGATGGCCAAATGCATTCTTCGCATCTCTCGGTCTTTTCACCATGGAGGAAGCCTGGAGAACAGCGAGTCGGTCCCGATGTGGAAACTGTTGACTGGAGAGCCGTGTGCGGGAAAACCGCACGCACGGTTCGGAGGGAGGGGAGGGGGAGACCTCTTCCCTACCCCTATAGAAAGTTAGAGAAAGATGAAAAGATCTCCCTCGATTCAGGCATTCTGGGGCAGGCTCTGGATCCCCGCTTTCGCGGGGATGACGGAAACTACGCATCCCAAAGTAGCTGCGGTTTAATACTATGTCGGTACCAATGAAACTTTTTGATCGGAATTTGACACTTATGATGGATTCCGGTAAACGAGAATGCAGGGAGAGTTGCTACAAATCATATTGTTATCATTAAACTGGAGGATATCATGGGTGTTTTACGGAGTATGGATTTTGGAAAAGGGGGTGCGCTTCGGCGGGTTGGTAATGGTTTCATGACGGTAGGTGTTCAGACATTACGGAGCCAGCGGGCAATGGCGGAGAAGAAAAGTGTTTTAGGTTACTCTGTGGTGGCGGTCCTACTTTTATTTTTTGCAGTGACAACTGTGCCAAGCGTATCAGAGGCAGTTACGGCGAGTTCGGCTGCGGACTGTATGGCGAAACTGAAGGCATGGTGCATTGGTACGTCTATCGGGGGTAAGTACGCATTAGCGGCAGGTGATTACGATGCGAATTGCACGTACCCGAGGTCCTCAGGCGGTAGCCAAGTATGTCACATGGGTTGGAGTGGCAGCACGTGTTCTGGGAAGATCTCGATGTATTACAGTGTGTCTGGAGCAAAAACTTATGTTACAAACTCTGTGTCTTGCGGACCTTAAGTGTTTCGGTGCCAAACAGTACACTGTGGACGCTTAAGATAGTGGACCGTCACGTAGTCTGTATGTTATGAGGAGTCCGCAAGGCTGTCCGAGCTAACCAGTCCGAACATATGTGTGCTTTGCTCATTCATCATGTGCAGCGCTTGAGCAAAAGAATGAGCGGCGCAAATCCACTATAACAATACGAGAATGAGAGAATTCTGGAACACCAGGTTCAGATCTGCCGCATTGGGACACCCAATGTTTTGATCCGATAGGCGATTTGGCGCGGGGTCATGTTGAGCAACCGTGCCGCCTTGGCTTGTACCCAACCCGACTTGTCCAGGGCGGCCATGACCCGTTCCCGTTCATTCAGATCCGGGTCACCGACATCCATGGCTGCAGCACCCATGCCCGTGTCCATGGCGACTCTGTGGGCCGGGCCGGTAAAAATGATGTGTGCGGCATCGATCACACCGTCGGTACTCATCACCGCACCTCGTTCCAAGGTATTTTCCAACTCTCGGACGTTGCCGGGCCAATCGGCATTGCACAAGGTGGTCATGGCCCCGGGGGTCAAACGCAGGGTGCGTTTTTGCCGCAGACCAATGCGACCGAGCAACAATTCCGCCAACCCGGAAATGTCGGCGCGACGTTCACGTAAGGTTGGCATTTGGATGGGGAAAATAAACAGCCGATAAAACAGATCCGAACGAAACGACCCCATCTGCACTTCGTGATACAGATCGCGGTTGGTTGCCACGACGAGACGCACATCAGCCTGCAAGGTACGTGTGCCACCGACGCGCTCGAAGGTGCCATCCTGGAGGACCCGCAGCAGTTTGGCTTGGAAGGCGGGGCTGATTTCGCCGATTTCATCCAAAAACAGCGTGCCACCATGGGCTAGCTCGAAGCGGCCCTTGCGGTTGCTGATCGCTCCGGTAAAGGCTCCCTTTTCATGCCCGAACAGTTCGCTTTCCAGCAGGTTGTCGGCCAGCGCCGCGCAGTTGACCTTGATGAACGGGCCATCGGCCCGGGGCGACAAGTGATGGATCGCGCTGGCGGTCAATTCCTTGCCCGTGCCGCTTTCCCCCTGAATCAAGACCGGCGTATCCCATTTGGCGGCTTGTACGATGCGTTGTAACACCACACGCATGGAGGGACTCGTCATCCATTGTTCCAACCAAGGTGCGGTGAACCCATCGGCAATCAACGGATCCCCCCCCTTGGAACCGGGATCCATGATTTCGGCCAGTTCTCCGGTGAGGCCGGCGTTGTGAATTTCTCGCGCCAGCAGGTTACCCACCACTTCGACCAACAATTCCTGGTCCCGCAACAAATCCCGATTGCCAAACAGGGGTTGTACGGCGATCACCCCATCGACGTGCCCCTCTTCCAGAATGATGGGGACCCCTATGAAGGGAAGATTCAGGTTCATCAGTCCCAACCGGTGGATGAAACGAGGTTCCCGGGCGGGATCTTCGACAATGATCGAATGACCCGAGGAGACGATACAACTCATGATCCCTTCGCCGGGGCGATAGCTGATTCGTTTTGCGGGCATGGGAAGGTTTTCATGGACGGCCTGTACCGTTTGTTCGCCGGTTTTGGGATTGGTGAGGGTGATCACTCCCCGACCCATGCCAGCTTCGCTTTCCAAGATTTCCAAGACGTTCTTCAGCAAAAGTTTCAAACCGGAACTGCGGCCAATGGCATGGCTGACACTGTGTAACGTTTTGATCTGAGAGGCCAAAATGGCGGTTCGGTTGATGTGGGACAAGGATGCATGGCGAAAGGGACTCTCTACACTCATGGGGGTATCCTCCATCTTCAAGTCTTATTCGTTTGCCCAAAAGGGGAAATCAGACTTTGCAATAGAGTACACCGCAAAGGGGGTGCCACTGGACTATTAATTCAAAGAATGCCAGTATTATCCCTATTTATCAATCAACATGTCAGAACCGGATGCAATTGTTCGATACGAAGAAGAACCTGATGAAAAGGTGTATTTTTCAGGCATCTGTCCAATTATCAGGCATCGCTGCCTAACTTTCGGGCGTCTCTTTTCGGATTTGATGGGTGTCTTTTTCTGCCAGACGGATCAAATCCCGCGCCTGTTGGATGCATTGCGCCGCGATGGCCCGATTCAGTTTGCCCAACCATTTTTTGGGGATCGCTTCAGGTCCTCCGTAGTAGGCCCCGGCGATACTCCCAGCGATGGCACCAGTCGTGTCCGCATCCCCACCACGATTGATCACATCCACCAAACAATCCTCGAAGGTGCTGGTATCAAAAAAGCTTTCAAACACGGTTCTCAGGGTGTCCACGATATAGGCTGAGGGATTTTTCATCGGTTTTTTGCGGTGAAAGCGAAATTCGGGATGCGTTGTGATCAGGTTGGAGACCGGATTGTTCAACAAGTCGTTTTTGTCGGCCCCGTCCAGACACAGGTGAATCATACGATTGATGCATTCGGTTCCGGCATCCGATTGATCGCTATGGTGTGTCACATGTGCCTGAATCCGGGAGGCGCGTACCATATCCCCATCCGCACGACCGTAGGTGATCAGGGCGACCGGCAAGGTGCGCATGCAGGCCCCATTGCCACCGCCCCACGCATCGTAGGGCATCTCGGTGATTCCCTTGTGACGGAATTGCACAATACCCCGTCGCACCGTATCGCCAATGTCCACGGGTTTGGCGCGCATCCAGGCATCAAAGTTTTGTGCTACGGTTTGCGCCACAATGAGACCTTTCTCAGCCAGGATGGCCTCGCCCAGGGCCAACGCCATGGTGGTATCATCGGTAACATCACCGGGTTTCAAATACAGCCACCCACCGCCGCACATGCTGTCATGCACTTTGTATTTGGCGACGATTTCTTCAGGGACCATGAATTCCACGGTGGCTCCCAGGGCATCGCCGACGGCCAGTCCCAGGTAGGCCCCTATGGCACGTCGTTCCAGGTTGTCTGCCCGGACCCATTCCTGATTTTGTCGCCATGGCCACATCATGATTGTTGTTGACCCGATTCATTCTTCAGGGGCGAAGCATACGGCGATGTCATCGCATACGGAACACGATGGCGCACGGCAGGTATGCAAACCTTCTTTCAGACACAGTTGTCGGTAGATAAATTTTTTCCACTTCATGTCTCGATGGTTGGCCTGCTTGAGGGCGGGAAAATTCCATGCAATCCAGGCGCTGAGTTCCTGGCGCCTGGACAATCCCAAATCCTGGTAGAGATGGTTTTGCCCCAGGCAGCCGGCGCTGATCAGCCAGGCGATATCCCGGGTTTCATTGTTCGGCAGGGAGGGATTGGCAAAAAGGTGGATCAGGTTGGCCACTTCGATCATTTCCCGTTTTCTGTTCCCGGGTATGGCGTCTGCGTCTTTCCAGAAGGTCCGCCAAGGCAGCCAGGGGAAATGGCGCGCCATCATGGATTGGAAGCGGGTTTGCCCAAGCCCGAGCCAGGCGGGCATGGCACCCTGACCACGTTGCCAGGATGTCAAAACCGACAATAAAAAAAGGTTGTTTGACAGGGACTGCCCTGAGTGATGCCGGACTGCGTCAGGGAAGGGAATAAAGTCAGGATACGGTCCCGGTTTTAGAATTGGAGTGGGTCGTGTCCCTTGTGTCAAGGTGGATGTCATTATCGTAGCTCCAGTGGCGGTAAATCCTTGACCAACCCGATGGTGCGGTCTAATTCGACCAGATCAAATCCCACCATGGGCATGCCATCAACCTCCATGAGCGGACGTCGGATCAGCAACGGATCGTCGGTCATACACGACAGGGCCTCTTCGGCACTGATCCATTCCAGATCGATTTCTCCGTTTTTGACCCGTGGCGCACTGCGGTTGAACCATCGGGAAACGGGCAATTGTCCGAAAAACCAAGCAAGGCGCTCGGCTGTCCAGGAAGTGGTCACCAAGTTACGAACTTCCACGGCATGGCCGGAGGCGATCAACAGCGCTCTTTGCAGACGATTGTTGATGCATCCCGGTTTTCCGTAAAAGATCACGTGGGCCATCGTTTTTTCCTCTATTGCAGCAGGCTCTGAGCGTGGTGCCGCACAGCGATGGGCACGCCGGTTAAACTCCCCGGGGGATTGATGGCCTGGTTGTGGGCGTCGACAATCGCTTCTTCGATTGGGCAGATGGCGCCACATTGTGGATCGGGATAATCGCCGTCACACTCCTGACACGATGAGGTCAGGATGGTGAACACCTGATGCACGACCTGGATGGCTTGGTTGGGACAGACGCCCGCGCAAGCCCAGCATCCCACACAATGTTGTGTAATACGTAACGCCATGGGGACTATCTCCTCAGAGCAACGGACGGTCGGGGCGGGGGAAGTGTTGAGGAGACGACAATACCCCGTGATGTTTTGTGGGGTGATTCCAGATCGGGTGTTGTGTCGCCCCTGGCGATCCAGTGTAGGGGGACGATTGTGGCACCGAACGGTTCATGAAGCGGGGGTGTGTCGTTTGCTGACGGTTGGGGTTTGTTGACATGGGGTTCTTCGCCCAGCATGCCGACGGCATCGGCCCGACATTGGCGGCAGTGCGTCATCATGGCAACGTGACCGCACTGGGAACGGACGGCTTCAAGCTCGGTCAGAGTGGGTTCCTTCTGCCCCATCAGTCCATAATAGGTCCCATGGGCCGGCGCAGAAATCAGCGGCATGATGTTGTGGACGAAAACACCATGCCCGGCGATGGTTTCATGTACCAATGGCAGGTGATCCGCATTGACCCCCGGGATCAATACCGAATTGATCTTGACCAGGATACCCCGGGCGACCAATCGGGCAATGCCTTCCTGTTGATGGTCGATCAAAATTTGCGCCGCATGCAAACCGCGAATGCGACGGTTTTTCCAAAAAATCCATGGATAAATGTGAGCGCCCACAGCGGGATCAATGGCATTGACGGTGACAGTGACGTGATGGACTCCCAGCCCGGCGAGAGTCTCCACATATTTGGGAAGTTCCAGGCCATTGGTGGACAGGCACAGCATTAAATCGGGAAATTCCGCCTTGATGCGGCGACAGGTGGCCAGGATTCGTTCCGGGTTGGCCAGGGCGTCTCCCGGACCGGCTATGCCAACAACCGTCAATTGCGGCATCCGGGTTTTGACCATGGCCACCTGGGCAAGTGCTTCATCAGGGGTCAGCAGACGGGTCACCACCCCGGGACGGGATTCGTTGGCGCAATCGTATTTACGGTTGCAGTAGTGACATTGAATATTGCATGCCGGTGCAACCGCCAGGTGCATTCGGGCATACCGATGGTGGGCTTCTTTGGAGTAACAGGGGTGCTGGTTGATGAGCCGTTGGCTTTGGCCGTTTTTACAGGAAAGGGACATGGCGTGTCTCCGTTGTCATCGAGCCGGCTGCATGCCAGCCTCCCACAAGAGTGACTAGCGCAACTTGCAGACCAACGGAAATTTAATATCAACGTGTTGTTATTGCAGGATACTCTGTCAACAGAAACTGTGTCTTGTCAGACAGCGCCCATCCCGTTGTCGCATGCCCGACAACGGACTTGATCACATGGTGCGCGCCATCAGGATGGGGTCCTTTGTTTTTTGAGCATGATCGCGGCAACGGCATAACCGCCATCCGCACCGTCCACGAAGTGAAATTGACGTCCCATGCGTTGATAGACCAGGCACGTCATATGGGCCTGATTGGAGGTGTGAAGACCATAATGGAGGTCTCCCCGTTGTCGCCATTGTTCCAGCAGGGTAGCCAATTCCTGGCGTCGTCGTGGTTTGCTGGCAAAGGTCATGCGCAGCATTCCGTCGAATTTTTCACAATCACTGGTGGCGGCCACCAAGGCGGGATAAGCCGACCAATTCAATCCCTTCCAGGAGTGCATCAAGAGATAGCCGAGGCCGTTTTCCCCGCGCAGTAGCCAGCGGTGCCACAGGCGCTTCCAGAAGGTTTGTGCCGGGTGATGCACCTTGTTTTCCAGGTCGAGGGTTTGGGCTTTGAAGGTCAGTTTCAGCAGATTTGGAGAAACGGGGCGGCGCTGTCCGGCCGTGCCGCACAGGTTTTCGATGGCGGTCAGCACCTGGGAATAGACCTGCTTCTGTTCAGACGGTACGGATGACCGGGCTTCCACCAACAGGCTGACCATTTCCCCTTGGGGGCTGACCAGGTTTTGCCAACGGCACTCCAATCCGGAATAATCGGCCTGATTGCCCCCTTCGCTTTCCAACACGCGATAGGTCATGAAAGCGGGATCTTTGAGCAGTGATTCCGCCAGGGACAGCCCATTTCCCATCATCAGGGCTTGTCTGCCCTGTTCGGCCAGGGCCAGACAAGCGATTCGGATCTCCTGGCCGGCCTGATGAATCACCGCCATGGGAATCATTCCTGCCCGGAGGGTCAACCCGAACTCGTTGCGGGCAACGCGCACGGTGGCGGACAGGACCTGTCGGGCTTGAGGGGCAAGGGAGGGGGGCAAGAGCAGCGTGGCCCCATCTCCGCCAAAAACAAACGGCAATTCCACATCTGGCGCCAGATTGAGCAGGGCGGCAATGGTCATGGCTCCCAGCAGATTGACCTCTTTATACCGACCTTGACGAATCGCTTCGGTAGACCCCTGGATATCGCTCATGACCACCAGCCACTCCCCTGGGACCGGCAGGTAGCGATCGAATTCAAAAATGTGACGAAACTCTGGAATGATCGGCATGCGATCATAAAAAAGCCTGTCTTCGTTGAGATTCATCATGTCATTCTCCCGTGATCGGGTTGACCGGGAAGGGATCGGATGGGATCCAGGTGGATTGAAACAGTTTCTTTGTTACTGATTTGCCTGTTTTGTGGTAGGGTACCTGAATTGTTGGCATTTAACAGATGGCACGGCTATGGACAAAATGCTCAAAGTCGTTATTTTTGCGGGTGGTCGTGGGGCCTCCAATATCATCAAAGCGTTTCTGGGGTATGCCAGGGTCGACCTGATCGTTCTGGTGAACGCCTACGATGACGGTTTGTCCACGGGCCGTTTACGGGCGTTCATTCCTGGAATGCTGGGGCCCTCCGATGTTCGGAAAAACATTGTCAACCTGATTCCCGAGGGTGATGCGGCGACACGCTCGTTAAAAATCATTCTGGAACATCGTTTTCCCGACAAAACCTCACGTCCGGTTGCATTGTCCTGTCTGACGGCGTTGGTGAACCGGGAGCGTGATCTGCCCTACGCCCCCCTGGCGCAATCCTACCAGAGTATCAAAGTTTCCCAAACGCTCTGGATTGCCGATTATCTGAGCCTGTTTTTGGCGTATGAACAAGAACAGTGGGACCGGGGCATTGTTTTTGAGTATGGCGATACATCCATTGGCAATCTGTTGTTCAGCGGTTGCTACTTGGCCTGTGATCGTGATTTTAATCGTGCAACACAGGCCTTCCAAGAAAAATGCGAAATTTTTGGCCGAATTTTGAATATTACCGATGGGGGCAACCAGGTTCTGGTTGGCCTGAAGGAAAACGGTAGCTATCTTGCGGACGAAGCCTCCATCGTGGCGGTGCATCCGGATCGATCCAAAATAAGGGATCTTTTTTTATTGCCCGATTATTTGACCGCGCCGGAGTTGGCATCCCTTCAGGAATTGCCGGCTGATCAGCGGTGGGGCTTTCTCAATGCCCGGCATGTCGTTCCCGGTGCCAACCCGGAAGCGATTGCCGCCCTTTCTCAGGCGGATTTGATCATCTACGGTCCCGGGACACAACACTCATCCCTGTATCCATCCTATCTGGTTGCGGGGGTCGGCGAATGCATTGAAAGCAACGACAAGGCGGAGAAGGTGTTTATTGGTAATATTGCCCCTGACCACGATAGCCCATCGGCAACGGTTCAGGAACTGGTTGAACGATTTTTCCATTACGTGTCGGCCAAATCGACACGAATTCCCAACAAGACCAATCTGATCACCCGATTGTTCGCTCAAGGACATGATAACGATCAGATCGGGGGCGTGGAGGAGCGGCGATCCTATCTGCCGCTGAATCTCAAGGATCTGCATTTCGATTCCAAAGCGGTTACGATCGGTGATTGGGAAGAGTCGACCGGACGCCATTCCGGCAACCAGATCATTGCGGAACTGCTCACTCTTTTCAGGCAATTGCATGATTATAAACTGCAACAACACCATTTTTTGATATCCATTATTGTTCCCGCCCTGGATGAGGTTCGGACGGTTCGCCGAGTTTTGCAGGATTTGATTCACCTTGATTTTTCCGGATTTGGTGTTGGCAAAGAAATTATTTTTGTCGATGGCGGTTCCCGGGATGGAACCTTGAAAGAGGCGTTGCAGGAGCGGTTTGTCCGATGCTTCCAGTTGAAAGGGGAACCCAAAGGGCGTGGTGCGGCCTTACGATTGGGGATTGCCAAGGCCAAGGGCAATATCATCGTATTTTTCCCTGCCGATGGGGAATATTCGGTCAACGATATCGTCAAGGTGGTCCGGCCTATTTTGGAAGATCAGTTTCAGTGTGTCATTGGCAGTCGTGCGATCAAATGTTTGAATGTTGATCAGGTCATCAAAAATATTTACGGTACCAATACGTCCATGTACATGGTCAGCAAGTATGGCGGACTCTTGTTAAGTTTTCTTTCTTTATTGCTTTTCAACCGCTATCTTTCCGACCCCCTGTCATCGCTCAAAGCTTTTGATACCCGATTGTTGCGTTCTTTTGATCTGGTTTCCAATAATATGGATCTTGATTTGGAAATAGTCGCCCGGGTACACCAATCGCAGACCTATATCCTGGAGGTTCCCGTGGATTATACCCCGCGCACGCTTCAAGAGGGGAAAAAGTCCACTGTAGCAGCGGGTCTTCAGGCCCTGTATCGTTTTTTCATGTGCAGGTTGTTTTCCCCGAAGCGCAAATCTCTTTAACACGCATGCAACATGGGGCTGCCCGGGGTGGGTGAATCGAAAAGAGGAGAGAGATGGATGCCTGACAAAAGTCAACCCGCTCCGCAAACGGTTCTGGGTGTATTTTTGCTCATTGTTTTGCTTGGCATGTCCGTGCGCAGTTGGCTGGTCATGGAGCCCGAAAACTCCGACCCCATTTCCTATTTTATGGCTGGAGCCGGTCGATATCTGGATCCTGACTTTCACCTCGGTATGCATCATCATCATTTGCGACCGTTGATGGCATGGATCGTCGGATTGCCCGCCCTCCTATTTGGCTATTCGTTGACGACTTTTTATACGGTTGTCCATGCGGGGGCGTTGATGACCCTGGTTTCCTGGTGGGTGGTGGCCTGGATCCTTTCTGGACCGGTTGCAGCCATTCTGGTTGCGGTTTTATGGACAACCAGTTTTGCGGCTCTTTCGGCAGATCTGACCATTGTCCCCGACAACTGGGGGGCGTCCATGTCCTTTTTCGCCATTGCCGCGATGGTACTGGCGATTCGTTTCCATGATCAGGGTCAGGGAGAAACGCATCACCGAATCTGGTACCAGGCGCGATTCTGGTCTTTGTGCGGTGGTTTCATGTTGTGGGCTGCGTGTGCTGCCAAGGAAACATTCGTAATTTACTGCATAGCTGTTCTCTTCATCGTCATGATACATCGCAACCGCTGGCAAATGCTTGGTTATGGGATGCTGGGGCTTTTCATCGGCGGCATGATGGAGTTGGTCTGGTTTTGGGTGCAATTCGGCGATCCCCTGGCGCGCATTCACTATTTCAAGGGTATCAATGCCGTTATTGACGAGGTCAATACCAAATTTGAACCATTGGATCTGACCTCTTTTTTGCTCAGGTTGCCCAGGGTCGTCCACTACACACGATCCGCCGAGTCACTCTTTTTCCTTCCGGCAATAGCGGGATTCTTTCTATGGTGCCGGGATTGGGGATCGATCATTTCCCGAATCAAGATTATCGTTTTTGTATTGCCCCCCGCTTTTGTTATCCTGGCCGTCAAAGGGATCCATCCCATTCAGCCCTATTTTGATGTGGTATTACGCTATTATGTACCTTTTCTCCCTTTTATTTATTTGGCCACGGTTGATCTATTCCTCCATATCTGGAGATGGATGACGGATGCGGGACATTTGGCATTGCGTCGTTATTTTGTGGCAATGGGCATGATTTTCTATGGGGTGTTGATCTCTTGGAACCTGTTGGCGGCGGCGGACTATCTCCCCTTGCTGCAAAAAAATGGTTTCAATACCAATGCTGCCATGCAAACGGTTTTGACTCGGGACGCTGAACAAACCACAACACCCAAAAGGCTCTATCTTCGGGCCGGCATGCAATACGTGACGCCCTTGTACTTTCCCAAATCGGCGGGATGGATCCCGGGCGAAATGATATTGCCGCCTGCGGTTGCCCCGGAGTTCAAAGAACCCGGGTATATGATTCTTTCCTGGCCACGCATCAACTCGGACGGCAATGAGCGCCCCTTTGTGCTTTCTCATCTGTTTCTTGATTATCCCATCGTGTTCCACAGCGATGTTCAGGGTCTCATGAGCGATGTACTACGGGTTGGACCGCAAAAGATTCATCGGGAAGCGGAGGTGATGGCATCGTACCAGAACAAGCTCTGGACGTTAGCGGATGATAAAGGACGTTCCATTGGGGAGGGTTCGCCGACACACGCTTCGATCCCGGTGACGATCCCGAAAAACGGTGAATTGACGTTGACCTCGCTGTTATCTGATGGAAAACCCGATCCGTCCCTGGTTCTTAAGGGGGGATACTGGCTGCATGTCCGGTTGAACGCCATGACGGAGGGATCTTTTGCCATCCTTTGGATGGGGTTGAAAGAACGTGTGGGGACGGTTTCCCGGGATTGGGTCAGCTATCAATCATTGGGAACTTATTATTTCAAACGTGTTGCCAAGAATAAACAAGATGTTTCATTCTTTACTTTCATCCCGTATTCCATGAAAAGTTATGATCTGGTGATTCGTGCGCAAAAATCTTCCATCCGTATCGATGGCATGGTAGCTTCCCTGCTGCGACCGGACCCATCAGACCGGTTGGTGCCACCCGATGTCAGCGTGGTCGGGTCGAATTCCCCGAAATTGACCGATCTTCCCCGGGAAGAGGGGTCGCAGTAGCGCGGCTTAAGAGGGAGCGATGTCGATTCTGCTGATCAATCCCAATTTGGTTGTGCAGCGCAACGATCCCATGACGACCGGCGTTGTCTACATGCCGTTGGCCTTGGCCAGTTTCGCGGCGGCGTTGAAACGGAAACATCTGGAAGTTGACGTCACTGATGCCTTTGGATTGGCGCCTTTCCAAGCCCGGTGTCAGGATAAATTTTTGATTCTGGGGATCGATTCCAACCAGATTGTGCAACGCATCCCTGAAAGCACACGATGTATTTTTTTGTTTGCCAATCAGGTGATCAACCACCTTTCCCTGGTGGACATTTTGCGGGCGATCAAGGGACGTTTTCCAGACAAGATTTTAGGAATATTGGAGAATTCCCAAGCGGTCACCGCCTATTCCCTGATGCCGGTGGTGGATGAATTGTTTGGCCATGGGGCCGATTTTGCGGTGATTGGTGATTTGGAAGAGGGTGGGGTCCAGGTGGCGCAATGGTTGGCTGCGGGACAATCTTGGGCATCCATTCCTGATATTCCCGGCATTCTGACGCCCAACAGGCGGCATGCCCCCCGGGGGGAGGTTCCCGATCTGGATGGTTTGGCGAACCCGGCGTGGGATTTGTTCCCCTTGGAGAATTATTGGTCCTTGCGATTTGCCCACGGTCCACAGACCCGGGCGCGTTACCTGCCGTTGATGACTTCCCGGGGATGTCCCTATCCGTGCCGGTTTTGTGTTGCGCCAGCGACCACCGGACGCCGTTGGCGTGGACGCAGTGCCGCCAAGGTTGTGGATGAGATGGTCCATTGCATGGAAACATTCCAGGTGGATGAATTCCATATCGAAGATCTCAATCCCACAGTTTCCGACAAGCGTATCCGGGAAATCTGTTCCTTGATACTCCAAAGAAAGCTCAAGGTATCCTGGAAACTCGTCGCCGGAACCAAGGTTGAATCCATCAAAGATGGGGTGACGGTCCGCATGATGGCCGAGGCGGGATGCGACTATATTTCCATTTCCCCCGAAAGTGGTGCCCCGGAAATGCTGGAAGCCATGCACAAACCGTTCAAGGTGCATCATGCGCTGGAAATCATCCGTCACATGGGCGAAAATGGTATCCGCTCCCAGGCATGTTTTGTCATTGGCTTTCCCGGGGAAGGCCCGCTTCAACGGCAGAAGAGTTATCAATTGGCGCACACCTTGACGCAAGCGGGGGTGGATGAAATTGCCATTTTCATGATTACACCAGTGCCCGGTTCCGAATTGTTTGCCCAGGCGCAAGGTTTTCATTCCCTTTCAGATCTTAATTTTACCCCGGTATGGCGTGACGACTACGCCGGGTTGAATCGCTTCAGGAAAAAATTGTATTTTGCGTTTCTACTTTGGAAACTTCGTTATTTCCCGTGGAAAATAGCGCGCCAGTGTTTTAACTTCTTTGTGCAGCGGCGCTTTGAGACCAAAATGGAGATGATTCCTTACCGCGCTATGGTTTGGAAATGGATTGGAATGCGCCAATGTTGCAAAAGCCGGGTCGGACATGCCGTCCCCCCGGATGAAGAGAGGAGTCGTCATGCCGCACGATGATGTATCGGGAGCCGAAGGTGACGGTGCGGCGCACAACCCTTTTACCGAACGGGTCACCTGTCCAGTTTGTGGTCAGCGGGAGTATGACGTTCTCCGGGGGGCTACCTACGATTCCGGGGTCTCCCTGCCGGATCTTCGCCGTATGTATTGCGCTTCCAGCGACAAGGGGTTGCTGGATCAACTGGTGCGTTGCCTGGGATGTGGCCTGGTTTATCTGAATCCAAGGGTGCGGCGGGATATTATTCTGGATGGTTATCGCAGTGCCCGGGATCCGCTGTTTATTGCCCAGAACGATGCCCGGATCCTCACCTTCAAGGAAAGTTTGCAGGGGATCATGCAGCGGCATGGTATCAGTCCCAAAAGTCATCCCAGGGTGTTGGATATTGGCTGTGCCGGTGGAGCCTTCCCCAAGGCGGCCCACGATTTGGGGTTTCATCCCGTGGGCTTGGAACCCAGTGATTGGATGGCATCGGAAGCCCGTTTGCGCTATGGGCTGGATATCCGTTCTGGTATTCTTGAAGATGCCGATTTTTCCGGGGGTCAGTTTGACATGGTCTCATTGTGGGATGTCATCGAACATCTGGCTGACCCTGCCGCTGCCTTGCGGCGCATCCACGTCTTGCTCAAGGAAAACGGTCTCTTGATCGTTAATTATCCCGATCATGCCAGTGTCATCCGGCGGCTTTTGGGATTTCGTTGGCCTTTTTACCTGAGTGTTCACCTGGTTTATTTCGACCCGGTGACCATCACTCGGTTGTTGGCGGCGCATGGTTTTGCCGTGCGCGAGGTGCGCACCCATTGGCAAAAATTACCCTTGGGATATGTCCTCAAAAGGGCAGCGGCTTATTTACCTTTTTTGGACTCTTTTGCTCGGGTGATGGAACATAACCCATTGGGGCGCTATGCCGTGCGCTACACCATGGGACAAACGTTGGTCGTTGCCACACGGAATTGACGCATGCTTCCTGACACGACCAAAGGGATAATTTTTGACATGGATGGGGTGCTTTGGCTTTCCGGCCCGATCCATGAAAATGCTTTTTCCAGGGTGATGGCGGAAAATCGATTGCCGCAGGTTGATTATGCCCTTCTGGCGGGACGCCGCACGGATCAGGTTTTTCGGCAGATGTTGCGGGAACACGGCGGTGTTGCTTCCGAGGAGGAGGTGTTACGTTTGACACGGCTGAAACAATTGTATGCCATGGAGCTGCTGCGCAGGAATCCCCCTGTTGATCCGCAGTGTCCCGGCGTGATTCGTGCGCTTGCCAATCGGATGCGGGTTGCCTTGGCCAGTTCGGCCAGCAGGGAAGGTGTCGCAACGTTTTTGCAGGCCAGTGGTCTGGAAAAGGTATTTTCGGTTGTTTTGAGTGGCGATGATGTTCAAAATGCCAAGCCGGACCCGGAAATATATCTGCTGGCACTGCAAAAAATGGGATTGGCAGCCAATAAGGTCTTTGTCGTGGAGGATTCCGCCCATGGCGTGGATGCGGCCATCCAGGCAGGTATTGGCGTGATTGTGAGAAACAGCGGCTATTCGTTGGGTGACCAGCGTTCTCCATGGATACATGCCAGGATCAATACTTTGGACGAGCTTGACAATCATGTCTGATAAGAGCCCGATTTTATCCCTGGATGACATTCCCGATGGCAAACCCGACAAGGCCCAATGGACGGTGATCATACCTGCTGCCGGTACTGGATCGCGTCTCGGGTTTGATAAGGCGAAAATTCTTTATCCGCTTTTGGGTCGCCCTATTCTGGACTGGCTTTTGGATGCCCTGGAAGATGTCAGTCATCGGGTGATCCTGGTCATCGCCCCTCAGGCACGTTTCCAGGTGGAACCTGTTTTTTTCAACAGAATGGGAGACCGGGGTTTGCTGGTGACGCAATCCAAACCCACAGGGATGGGGGATGCGGTGTTGTGTGCCGAGGGGCGAGTCATGACTCCTCATTGCTTGGTTGTCTGGGGAGATCAGGCATTGTTGAGCAGGCGGACGATTCGCCGTTGTGCCCTTGCCCATGAAAAGATTGGCAATCCCAAATTGACACTTGCGACCCTATGGAAAAAAGCCCCCTATATCCATTTTCAGCGGGATTCCCATGGCAAACTAGTACGGGTATTGCAAGCCCGGGAGGGAGAAATCGACTCTTTAGAAGGTGAAAACGATTGCGGTTTGTTTTTGTTCAACGCCCAAGCCCTGTTTGCGACACTGCATCGCTGCCGGAACACGGGATTGGCGTGTGGCGCATTGACTGGCGAGTTTAACTTATTGCAGACGCTCCCTTCTTTTGAGGAACAAGTCGGTGATGTGGTGACGGTCAGAATTACGGATGAGAGAGAGACCTTGGGTGTGAATACCCCCGGAGATGCCAAGATGGTGGAGCAAATTTTGGCAAACATGCATGCATCGGCAACCGCGTTATGAAAATTGTTTCCATCGTTATTCCCGCTTTCAATGAAGAAGCGTTTATCGGGGAGTTGTTGCGGAAAATATCGGGAATTTCGTTGCAATACATCGGATTTTCCCTGGAGGTGATTGTCGTTGATGATGGTTCCACCGATGCCACGGGGGAACAAGTCCAATCCTTTGCTAGCGTGCGCCTGATCCGGCAAACCAATCAGGGCAAGGGTGCTGCGGTGCAACGGGGTATCCAGGAGGCTACGGGGGATTATCTGCTGGTTCAAGATGCCGATCTGGAATACGATCCAGATGATTATCCCGCTCTGCTCCTGGCCCTTGAGGGGCGGGATGACGTTGCTGTCTATGGCAGCCGAATTTTGGGTCAAATGGAACGCCATGGTTGGAATTGGCCATTCCCGGGTCGCCACCCATCGCAAAATTTGGGTCCTTGGTTGATGAATATGATCTTGGCGGTATGGACCTGGTTGCTGTATGGTCGGTGGATCAGCGATATGTTGACGGGCTATAAGGTTTATCCTTTGCATGTGTTGCGTCAACTGAGTATTCGTACTTGCGGATTTGAAACCGATCACGAACTATCGGCCAAACTGCTCGGCAAAAAGATTAAGATCATTGAGGTGCCGATCTCTTATCATCCCCGCAGTGTTGTGCAAGGGAAAAAGATTCGGCCAATGGATGGTCTGATCGCCCTGTTCACCTTATTGCGTTTCCGTATCGGCTGACTACGATAGGGAGATGATACGGCCAGTACCCATGGGTGAAGGGCGCACAACTGATAGCAATATTTTACATAATGGTCATGGAAAAAGCTTTACTTTTCGTGCGCCCGGCAGGGCGCACTTACTTGGGGGTGAAAGTCCCCTACAGGCCCGGCAAGGGGAACTGTTAGCCGGACGGCAAGGGTGTCCACCGTGAGGTGGGATCTGAAGGAAGCCG
>PEAK01000013.1 GCA_002753515.1 Magnetococcales bacterium | reverse complement strand
CAATAAATTTCCGCCTACCGCTTCCCTTCAGAAGCAGCGCGGTATTTTTCCATAGTTCCTGAACCTCTACATTACATTTCTCCGTTGATGAATAATTGGAAAAATTTTAACAAATTCAGAGAATATTGGCCAGGGGAAATGGGATATTTTATTTTTTCCGCGAGCCTAAAGGGGAGTTTCTGGCAAATATGAGCCATGAAATTCGCACACCCTTGAGTACCATTCTCGGCACCTGCGAACTACTCCAGGAAACCCGGCTGACGAATACACAATCAAATTATGTCCAACGCATGGAACGTTCTGGCCGCATGCTACTGGTGCTCATCAATGACATCCTTGATCTTTCCAAAATCGAGGCAAACCAAATCGTCCTGGAACGCATTCCGTTTTCACTGACCCAAATCATTGATGAAACCCTGGAGGTTTTCACTTTATCGGCCCAGAAGAAAGGCATCACACTTGCCAAGAAGATTACCGATGATTCGATGACCTCCTTGCGTCTGGGCGACCCCAACCGCTTGCGTCAGGTACTCATCAATCTGGTGGGCAATGCCCTCAAGTTTACCAGCCAGGGCAGTATACAATTGTCAGTTGCACCAGGTGCCGGCACTGGTGGTCACACAATTATCTCAGTCGCCGACACTGGTCCGGGCATTGCTTTAGAACGCCAGCAGGAGATCTTTCTGCCGTTTCGTCAGGTTGATGCCTCCATTGCCCGTACCCACGGTGGCACAGGGCTTGGATTGACCATCTGCCGACGTCTGGTAGAGCTGATGGGAGGCACCATCACACTAACCAGTACCCTGGGACAGGGCAGCATTTTTTCGTGCTTCATCCCACTACCTGTATGCAACGCATCCGAGGTGGTCCCCCCAGTTGAAATCAGGGAGGTCTCCCATAGCTTAGTGCATGCCCCGCAGACCGGACTGGAGATCCTTCTGGCCGAAGATACCGAAGAGATCAGTCTTATGATTGATGCCTACCTGCAACCCACGCCCCATCGGTTAACAATCGTGCAAAATGGGGCTGAAGCGGTTGACACAGTGAAATCTAGACACTTCGACTTGATCCTGATGGATCTGCAGATGCCCGTTCTGGACGGCTTCAGTGCCACAAAGACAATCCGGGCCATTGAACGAACGGAAGGGAGGCCACCTGTGCCCATCTTGGCCTTAACTGCCCACGCCATGGACGAAGAGTCGGCCCGGATTCAAGCAGCTGGATTCAACATCCATCTGACCAAGCCGATCAGTAAGCAGCATCTGTTGGAAGTTCTCGCAGCCTACTCGGCCACGAACATTTCCCCCAAATAAGACGACGATCCCTCCAAGCTGAATGAAATAGCATGCTGTACGCAACCATAACGTCTCTATGAGGAAAATATTTCTTGCTGGAATCAGCAAACTGATAGTTTGGAATCCATTTTTATCCAGTTTGAGATTTAGTTCTATTATAGAATCACGAGTAACGGAACTTCGGACTAAAGTGTCAATGTTTTCTCATTAATTTTCTTCGGTACATAATGTCCCATCTTCTCCATGACATAGACTATGATATCAACGGCATTCTTGTCGGAAGCCTTATCGGTGTTTATAACAAGGTCTGAATATCTAAGATTGTTTGGGAATAGTTTATAAAAGCTTTTAAGGAATTTGGCGCGATCGTTAGTCCTGAAAGCGATAATTTGTTTTGCTTCATCAAGGGTGACATTCTCGCGTTTAGATACACGTTTAGCGCAGAATTCCAAAGACCCTTCGATTCGGACACGAAACACATTACGGTTTGAGGCCAAAATTAAATGTGCTCCACGTCCAACAATGACACCACCCGTATCCGCAATTGCATGTACAGTTTGAATCAATCGACGAAAATATTCCGTTTGTGAAAGGTTGCCCTTCAGGATAAGGTCGCTAATCCAGGTCTCTATGAAACTTGGATTCCTTTCGTCCATAAGACTCATCAACTGTTTATCCGATTTGGACTGTTTTATTATCCCATCAATCATAGAGTATCCATAACATGGTACGTTTAACTCATTGGCCAATAATTCAGCAATATGTCCGCCGCCAGCACCAACATCTCTGGAGATTGTTACCACGGGGCATTTATTATTCTGATCACATTCTTTTGCGCGATTTTTGTCGAACATCATTGACCGGGTTAAACCGCTAATTGCAACAGTTCCACTCATCACGGCCTCCATGATTGCAGGATATTTTATTTCGTAAACACTTGTCAACAAATTGAGCGTTTAATACGATGCTGTTCGCATTGTTTCCAACAAAGGCAAACCATTCATGAGTTCTATAAAATAATAATTTAATCGGTCGCTATATACGATGAATAGTATGTTGAATATTCGGTGTTTTCTGATTTTTCCATTAATATCCTTAATTTATTTTGAGCTATATCTAATATATTTCTTGCTTTGTCTGCATTTTCTTCCAGCATCTTGTTTAGATCTTCAGCAATTTTTATTTGGCTAGAAACGTTGTCTGGACTATCATCTGACGATACAAGATCTTTTAAGTGCTGTGCCGATTCTATAATAAATCTTTCGGAAAAGATCAATTGCTGGTTTGTTAATTCTCGAACAATTTGGCTGTTAATGCTTTCAAGTTCACGGACAGTTTCAATGATGGTATTGGTCATGTATATCACGTTTTCGGTAACCAGGTTGTGTTCCATTGAAATTCTCCAATATTGTAGAAATCTTCATATCAAAGATGAGCAACCCATTCCGACCCAACCATTGTTTCATTTACCGCTGAATAAGAATACATTTTCAGTATTGTGTAATTGAATATAATAATTATTATCTAATATTTTTGACGCCGTGGTATTCCTATAAAATATATTTCCGAAAATAATCGTTCAACATGATTGGATATTTACTAAAGTCAAATATAAATTTTGTTATTCAATTTATGCTACCATGTATGTCTCCATATTTATCGTTGGTTAATTATTTGCCAAAATAGCAAGAATTGCAAGAAAAATTTTGAAAAAAATTTTCATGGCTGAATTTATCTAAACCATTGTAAAAATGTTGAAATATATATGACCGTAGCGTCACCAACGTTGGTTGGGTCCTAAAATTGCAAATAATTAATCCTATCAACAAATATAAATATTTTACATATATATATGTTAATAATTTAAGAATGTATTCCTGAATTCTACAAAATTCAATAAATAAATAATATTTATCTGTCGAAATGAGATTCAAAATATTCATTATTGTAGTACATAAAATTCTTTAAAACATATAATAATACTAAATTATATTAAACATTTGTAGATATATATTCATAATATAATAAAAAATATAGCACAGTGATAAACAAAAAAATGGGTTTACATGGCATGCAAGAATAACATGGCGCTAATGTATAAAATGCCAATATTTAAGATTATACAACAAAATGGCATATTGCTCTTGATTTCGCTCTAATATGTAATATATAGTAAAATTTTATTGATCTCGTGCCATCAGTTAAGGAGTAACTTAGTCATGTTCATCTACCGCTTGCCTGCTTTCTTGATGATCCTGCAGGTATTGCTGCTGGCAGGTTGCGAAGACTCCACCCCCACGGCACCATTGCGCATGGGCATCCATTATTGGCCAGGTTTGGAGTTCCTACAGATCGCACAGGATCGAGGGTATTTTGCCCAGGAAGGGGTAAAGGTGGAATTGGTGCGCTTTACTTCCCTCGCGGACGAACAGCGCGCCTATGAAAATGGCCATGTGGACGGGGCCTACGTCAGCCTTGATCAGGTGGTGATTATGAATGATCGGGGAATTCCCGCCCAAATGGTCCTGGTTGGCGATATTTCAAAGGGTGGCGATGGCATCATTACCCGCCCAACCCGCAAGAGCTTGGCTGATTTGCGCGGTGCAAGAGTTGGGGTCACCATCGGAGCGACCAACCACTTTACTTTGGTTAGTGCCCTGCAAATGTCAGGTATGAGCGAAAGGGATGTGGAGATCATTAACCTCCCTGAAGACCGAATTATGGTCGCTTTCGACAACGGACAAGTGGATGTGGCCGTTACCTGGGAGCCAGAACTGGCACGTAATGCACATCGACAAGACGCACACATTATCTTCACGAGCGCCTCGTTCCCAGATTTGATTATCGATGGTGTTGTTTTTCCGCCGGCGATCATCAAGAAAAGGCCAAAGGAAATTCAGTCAATGATAAAAGGTTGGAACCGGGCCCTGGAGGATGTCAAGAAAAATCCTGATGCAGTCTTTGCCGATATCGCAAGGTACCAGAAAAGCGACCTCAGTCTCATGACTACCATTTTCAAAGGGATTGAAATTGGCGACGACGTGGTGAACCGGCGGGTGCTTGGAGTGGCTGGGATTCCGGGGACAGGTGCAGATGCGGCCCGCCAAGTATCAGAATTCCTTCTAAGGTTTAAATTGATTAAAGCGGTCCCAGATTCCCGTAATCTATTTGCACCACTGACCGCATCACATTGACGCAAAACCTAGGCGATGGCACGAAAGCAATGAGCTCATGATCAAGCCGTTTGTCATCAAGCGATCCGTCTCCATGACACTCTCCCTCAGCACCAGCTTCCTGTTGCTGGTGGTTTTCCTTGTTGCTGAGGTGAATGATGCTATCCAGGAACGTAGACAGCTCTTTGTGGAAATTGAGCAAGATGGGCGACACTTGGCCACTACCCTGGCTACGGTTACCGCTCCCATTTTGGCAGAACTCGCAGTCAATCCCGAGCCAACCAAGGACGTTGTTGTAGCCCCCCTGGCGCTTCAAAGGATACTGGAAAATGTCCGCACCAGTCGGGTTCATGAGTTGATAGTGATGGACCGACAGGGTAATACTCTATCTCGGTCAGATCCCTTTAATCCCCTTCCCATTTTTATTGACTCCTCTCTGACACGTGAGGCAATTGATACCCGCCGATTGGTGCTGGGTAATGAGGGCGACGCCTTTAAGTTGCGTTTCGTCATGCCCCTGTTCGGAGGTTTCTACGCCTCCCATTTGCCACAGCAAGACATCTCTGGACTGCTCTATTTCGAGCTGCATTACGCTGAGGACCATCAAAAGGCGGTTGTCAAAATCGCATGGCATCTGTTGTGGTCTTTAGCAGCATTGGTAATGGTGATGTGGCTCAATATGAGCCTGATCCGCAGGATTGTGATCACCCCTTTGCGGGACCTGGAATGTCAAGCGGAACTCCTGGGATCTGGGAATTTGGACGTCAGGAGCAATCTTGCCAATCTGGGAAATAACGGTAACGAACTCAGTCGCCTGGGCCAAACATTCAACCAGATGGCAAGTAAACTCCAGGTCATGGATGGTTTTCTGCGCCGGGCCAAAGAACAGGCTGAAGCGGAAGTAGCCGAACGCATCCAGATTCAATACCGATTGCAGGATAACATAACCGAACGTAAAGAGATGTTGGCATCTCTCCAGAAAGAACTCGAAAAGAATAAACGATTCACTGAAATTATGGATAATGTCGAGGCCTATATCTACATAAAGGATTTCCAGCGGAGGTATATCTATGCAAACCGGTTGACGTTGGATTTATTCTGTTGTACTGCCGATACATTGACAGGAAAGAGTGATGAGGATTTTTTTACATCCGAAGATGCCTTGTCCAAGCTTAAAGCAGTTGATCAAAGTGTCCTGGATACGGGAACCCCCAGCAGGGTGGAAATGGTGGTTGTCCCTATCAGCAAAGGCGAGACGCGGATTTATCTGGAAGCCAAACGTCCCATTTTTGATGAAACAGGGAGAATATGGGGGCTAAGCGGCGTTTCTACTGATATAACCGAGCAAAAACGGATCGAAGAGGAATTGCGTCAGGCCAAGACCCAGGCAGAGGTGGCCACCAAAGCTAAAAGTGAATTTCTGGCTGCCATGAGCCATGAGATTCGTACTCCCATGAACGTCGTGCTAGGCATGTCTGAGTTGCTGTTGGAAACGAATCTTAATGCCATGCAACGCCGTTTTGCCCAGTTGATGCACGATTCGGGAAAGGCGCTGTTGGGGGTAATCAATGATGTTCTGGACTTTTCCCGTATTGAGGCGGGGCGTTTCACATTATCCGAGGCTCCTTACTCACCACGTCAGGTGGTGGTGGAAACCACCCATCTAATGCATATTGCAGCCGAAGAGAAAGGACTCGTAATGGAGGACGAGGTCTCTTCACTTATACCAGAAGTCGTACTGGGTGACAATGGGCGCGTTCGCCAGATTCTCATCAATCTCTTGGGTAATGCAATCAAATTTACCCATGAAGGACGGGTGGATGCGCGCCTGACCATAGGGCCTAACGAACCAGAAACTCTGTTATTTTCCGTTGCTGATACTGGAATTGGTATTGACCAGAGCCAGTTGGAAAACATTTTTGAGAACTTTAAACAGGCTAATGGTGGAATTACTCGACGTTATGGAGGCTCCGGCTTGGGATTATCCATCTCCAGACGTTTGATAGAAATGATGGGAGGTCGAATCTGGGTTGAGAGCCAGTTGGGAGTGGGGAGTACCTTCTTTTTTACACTGCCAGTACGAATTGCTGAATCATCTGTGTATACATTGGCCCCAGATACAGAGTCGGTTACGACCAATAGCAGATCTCTGCGCATCTTGTTGGCAGAAGATGTTGAAGAAAACCAAATATTATTCGAGGCATTCCTTATGCAGACCCCGCATCAGCTAATCATTGTCAATGATGGCATTGAAGCCGTTGCAATGGTGCAGAAAGAAAGGTTTGACGCCGTGTTCATGGATGTTCAGATGCCACATTTGGACGGGTATGCCGCGACGCGAAAGATTCGGGACTGGGAACGAGCCGTAGGTAATGAACCAGTGACAGTTGTCGCTCTTTCAGCGCATGCCATGGAACAGGAAATCCAACGCAGTCGGAGTGCGGGTTGTGATCGCTACCTCACCAAACCAATAAGTAAAAAGTTACTGCTGGAGGTTCTGAATCAGATCGCAAATCAACTCGCGCCATGCCCATCGCAAGTCCAGACTTCCTGATTCAGGGTAACCATTCAGATCCTTTCAACCTTGAATAACGGTTCAAAAGGCATAATGCCCGTCCACCGCCGTTTGTTGACCATCAAGTCCATCGATATTTGACGATTTCCCGTACCACGGGTAGTTGCGGTAATTCCAGGAGCATGCGTCCCAAGGTTTCAGGGGACTGTCCGCCGAGTTCCATGCCTACGGTGTACAACTCCCCGGAACGGCTTTTACCTGAAATGGATTTGCCATTGATTTCGTAGCGGGCCAGCAATTCCAGCACTTGCAGCAGGGCACCGGACTGATGTTCAACGTTGAGGGAGACGTACAGTGACGCCTGGGAGTTGGAAAGGTACCAATGGCCTTTTTCCCACTCTTCGGGTTGAATGCGTGTGCAATCCTGGCGATGGATGATCCACAGACCGTCCTCGGACAACCGACCGACGATGGGGACTCCGGGGATCGACAGGCAGCAGGTGGACCAGCGAATATCCGCACCGGTTAACGAGGTCACTTGAAAACTGCCGGATAGGTTGCGATTGATGCCATGGAGTGTGGATCGACCGCTTTTGAGGGCTTGCTTGATCAGGGTTCGCGCCCGTGCCGTTTTGACGGTATCGAGCCAGGAGCGCTGTGGCCAGCCGTTTTTGGCGGTCAGGATACGCACGACATCGCCGTCCTGCAGGGGGTAGTCGGCGGCTCGCGGGATTTCGTTGACCTTGGCGCCAATGCAGCGGTGTCCCAATTCGGTGTGGACCAGATAGGCGAAATCGAGAACAACGGCTCCGAAGGGGAAGGTATGTCGATCTCCTTTGGGGGTGTATATGTCCAGGAGATCGGGCAGGACATGGGTATGCACTTCGGACATGCGTAAATCACTGTCTCCGAGTGTTGCCAGGAGACGCATGTACTTGTTGGGATCTGGCCCGCTGACGCCCCATTCAGCCAGTACGCCCATGCGATTGGGCAGATCGTCGTGTTTGCGGACCACCTGAATGTTGATGGGATGACCTTTCCAAAGGATTCGGCTGGTCAAGGCGCGAAAACCATTGACACGGGGTGCGTTCATATAATCCCGCACATGCCTGGGCAAGGGTCCGAAAAGGGCATGCATTTTCCCGAGGACACGCCAGGCGGCATCGTCGTCTTCCACCAAAAGACGAATCCGGTAAACAGGCCAGCCCACCCGCATCAATTGTCCGGTACCTGGTTTTTCAGACAGGCAAAAATAGTCGGACAGGGTTTTACCTTCGATGACAAAGTCCTGAGCCAGGTTGGGACCCAGAATTTGGCGCAAATGCTGACTCAACTGGTTCATACTGGCCCGACCCTTGAGGATCAGGGTATCCAGTGTTATGCGTGATTGCTTGGCTTGGACGGGCATCAGGAGGGGTAGAATGCGATCGATAATGGCATCGGCCAGGGTGATCATGCCCAGGCGTCGGGCAACACCAACAAAAATCAGGGAAAGGCTGGCCTTGTTTTTGGCTTTGTCAGGGCCATGGACCGACAGTGTTTCGGCATTGTGATATACATCGAAAGTTTTTATAATCAGCACCCGTAAGTCTTTTGATGCGGCTCCGAGGATGCGGCGGTAGGTGGCTGGCAGATCTCCGGCACCCGTTTGCAGGTTACGGATTTTCGACAGGGCCACAACCAGACGATGTACATCGGGGTTGAATTGTTGAATGTGTTGGTTGGCATCGGCTTCAGCTGGTGCGTCTTCCAGGGCGTCATGCAGCAGGGCGGCATTGACGGCCACCTCGTCGACCAAGCCCCAGGACAGGACGGTGTAGGCGACGCTCAGGCAGTGGGTGACGTAGGGACCACCGTCGACTTTTCTCGTTTGCCCATGATGAAACTGCATGGCCATTTGGGCGGCCTGAGCGACACGTGTGGCTGCATTGGCACCGAGTTTATCCCGTGCCAAGCTGACGAGTTCTTCCAGTTGTCGTTCGGGATTCATGGGGTTACGTTCAACTCGAGTTGGATAGGAAAATAAAGGAAAAGCAATAGCCATGCCAAGTATTGTTTGGTGTTAAAGGGCAACTGTGGCCGTGGCACGGTGCCTCATCACCCCTCAGGTATCGTATCACGCCATTTGTCGCTATTTGCTCTCCGGCAAGAGAAATAGTTCCGAGTTGGCGTTTCCTTTGTCAGCCGTTGGGGGATTGGTGGGGACTGTGTGGTCGTTGGGTCTCTTTTGGGGGCGTGAGTGGGAATGTATGATTGGTGCGGACGGGTTTATTGGCTTCGTGCGTCTTGATATGGTTATTCCTATTAAGGAATTCTTGTTTCGCAATTAATTTCAAAATGACCAGGATGGCGGCATAATGATAGGGGAGGTCATAATAGGCCAGCCCCAAAGATAAGCCGGAACTATAGTAGCCGAGCATGCCGATGATGATGTTTCTCGCCATGATCGAGGCCCAACCAAGGTCAGGATCTTTTTTGCAGCGGATGACGACCCACAACCCGGTAAAAATGGTTGCCACATGCATCAAACTCCAAATAATCAAACCTGCGTATCCTTGTTCACCGAGGACCTGAAAATAAATCGAGTGGGCAGCGTGACGAAAAACACCTGGTGTGTAACGATCAAATGATTCCTGGGAGAAGGATCCGAAGCCACCACCAAAAACAGGCCTGTCTTTGGACATTAATTTGGCCATGTTCCAAGCATCGAACCGTCCTTTAATGGAGAGGTCTCTGAGGATTTCTGCATCCTCTTTTATCAATCCTTGATTGGTTTCAAATTTTTCAATATTGGCATCTGAAAAACTGCTTGACATGAATTCGTTATTTTCCCAAATGCGCCGGGGAGAAAGGAGCCAGTTTGCAGGAATGGTGTGGGGAATGTTAAGTGAATCCAGCATTGGTGAGATACGTTGCGTCCATTTTTCCGGCATGATCATTTCGGCAGCTGGGATAAGGATAAGGATAAAAGTTAATAGAATTATTTTTCTGCTCGAGGAGAGCCAGAGGGCGATGGCGATGGTCAATAGGCCGATCAGACCACCACGGGAGTAACTCCCAAAAACTGCAAGAATACAAAGAAATATATGAAATACAATCAATAAACGGATTATTTTGCTCTTTACGGTTTCGAGGAAGTAGAACATTAAGGGCATCGTCATATTGACGGCAAGTGCAAAAGTATTATTATCGGCTATGAAAGAATATTCAGGACCCAGGACTCGGAAATGTCCGCCCTTGAGCAAGGTGAATAAACCTCCTTTGAACGCAAAGAAACCAATTGAAAAGGCAATTACGCCAACGAGAAATACAAGGTGTTCTTTTTTCTTGATCAAGGAATAGGTTACTAAGACCATAATTTGAATTTTCATGTATCTGGTCCATTCCGTCCAAGCGGCACCCTGTTCAATGGCATCTATTCCCGATAGCGTTACCCAGATAGTGAATAGAATCCAAAAAGATGTTGCAACAGTTATTGGAATGTGTAATTTATGCGCCTTAGATTTGTAGATAGAATATAAAGTAATGATTGTTACAAAATAGTTGAAACGAAAATCAAAGGCAAAACTCCATGTTAAACGGTGGGGGGTCATATACGTGAGCCATGACCACATGAAAATACCATAATGCGGCCTGATGACGATCCAGGGCATGTAGCCAAAAATAAACAAAGTTAAAAACAAATCACGCATGCAAATCTCATCCAGTATTCCAAGGATGTGTTACGCTGGGGTTACTGCGTCCGGGTATTAAGGAACGAGGTAACCGCCCGGTTGCTGTACCAATGGGTCGTCATTGCAATCGTCGTAGATGGCCGTGAACTTGAAAAGAGGATATCGTAAGTTAATCCAACTAGCCACCCCCTGACAATGGGGCGAGGCATGTCTACGATTGCGACAGAACCCATCTATTGTGAACGTTGAAGTCAGGGAGAAAGTGTTATGAAAAAGGTTGGCCTGGACGCATGGGCTCTCCAGGTGGCTACGTTAGGGGGTGTTGGACGGTCACGATTGGCACCGGGGACCATGGGAACGTTGGTGTCCCTGCCCGTGTGTCACTTGGTGATGCGGGCCGGGCTGGTATGGCATCTGGCCATTCTGGGCATCGTGATATCACTGGGAACCTGGGCGGCACATCGCGCAGCCATTGCACTGCAAAAACACGATCCCAAGGAAGTGGTCGTTGATGAAATGGCAGGGATGTTATTGACCATGCTCTCCATACCGCCTGACTTTTTTTTGCTGATCATTGGTTTTGTCGCATTTCGACTCTTCGATATCTGGAAACCCTGGCCGGTCAATTGGATCGACAGGACTTTACCCGGGGGATGGGGTATTATGGCCGATGATTTGGCCGCCGGGGTGTATGCTTGGATTGTGGTAACACTCTCAACAATCTGGATGCTATGAAATGAAGTGCCTGCTGGTTTTACCGCTATGGAGCGAAGCCAGGTCGATCTTTCCCGCTTCCGGGAGACCGCATCTGGACCTGATGCTGCAATGTTTGGGTTATTCCGAAATCATTACCCGGGAGCTGGAGGCGGATGCACCGTTCGATCCCGAGGGGGTGGATGAAACCTTTGACCTGATCCTCATTCAGTCGGATTGCTGTCCGACGAGCAGTCGGTTGCGGCGCTCCGTGCTTTCCAATCTGGGTCTTTCCCTGGGTCTGGATGGTCAGGGCTCCGAGCGTCTGCGCGTTGTTGGGGCGCGTCCCTTGCACGATGCCGCAGGAGTTCCTTCTGGTTTCATCATTCGTCGCCGGGGCCGGATTATCGCTTTTTTTGAAAAACCATTGTGGGGCTTGCGCATGGAATGGCTTCATGCCATTCGCACCCTGTTGCTTGAGGAGGAAAATTTTCGTCGTTCCCGGTTTGATACCTGTTGGTTGGTGGAATCCTATGGCCAGGGCCTGGATTTGCCCATGAGCGACTGTGGGGAGGATGTGATCCAATACCAAATCCGCTGCCTGCCGGATGGTGATTGCGCTATTTTGATGTCCTCTTTGGTTGGAGAGGAGCTGCGCAACCGATTGCGTTCGCGATTCGGCCATCGGATTTATGCGTTGAGCCCGCGTCCTTTGGAGGAAATTTGTGGGCAAATGTTGCAGGAATTGCAACTTTCGGTTGCCGTGGCCGAGTCGTGTACCGCTGGTCTGGTCAGTTCGCGCCTTTCCGCAGTTCCGGGTAGCAGCAGCTATTTAATGGCTGGTTTTACGACTTATTCCAATCAGGCCAAGATGAAACATTTGGAAGTCCCGGAGGTTTTGTTGGACAGGTGTGGTGCCGTCAGTCCCGAGGTGGCCCTGAGCATGGCCCGGAATGCCCTTCGTATCAGCAATACCCAATTGGCGGTTTCGGTAACCGGGGTCGCCGGACCGGATGGGGGCAGTCAGGAAAAACCTGTGGGTACGGTCTGTCTGGCAGCGGTGTCGCAGAAGGGTGGCTGCCTGGAATACAAAGCCGGTTTCACCGGTAGTCGAGATCGGATCCGTTGGCAATCCAGTCAAACGGCTCTGCACCTGCTGCGGCGCTTGGCCCTGGAGTATCGCGGAATGTGAGGTTGGGTTCCCTTGCGCAAGCGCTGGCGGGTTCCGGGATGTCCCCTTCGTAGGCCACGCATGTCAGGTACAATCCCCAAGGAGGGGCGGTTGCGGCGGCCAGGTTGCGGTTGCGGCTTGCGAATACCTGCTGGAACTGTTGCACTGACCAGCGTCCCGTGCCCGTTTGCAGCAGGCTGCCCACCATGTTGCGTACTTGGTGGTGCAAGAAGCCGTTGGCACCGAAAATAATGGTTAGCTCGTCGTTATGTCGGCATATTTCCAGGCGATATAAATTTCTGATCGGGCTTTTCGCTTGGCAGGAGGCGGCCCGGAATGCTGAAAAATCGTGGATCCCCAGGAGGGAATGTCCAGCCTGCAACATGGCATCGATATCCAGGGGGCGTCCGATATGCCAGGTCCGCTGGCGCTGGATGGCCGAAGGGGTGGGGCGCAGGTGCAAGCGGTAATGGTATTCACGATATCGGGCCGAGAAGCGGGCATGAAAGTCGTTGGTAACTTCCTGGCATTTCAGGACGGTCAATTGTTCGGGTGTGGTTGCGTTCAAGGCGCGAACATAGACCCGGGGGTCGCGGGGCAGGGGGGTGTCGAAATGGGCGACTTGTCCCAGGGCATGCACCCCGGCATCGGTACGCCCAGCACCTACCACCAGCACCGGGTGTCCACACAGGGGTACGAGCTTCTGTTCCAGAACCCCCTGGACGGTTGTCTGATCGGGTTGCCGTTGCCAGCCTGAGAAATGGCTTCCGTCATACTCCAGGAGCAGACGATACCGGAGCAAGGGGAAGCCTTAGCTGAACAGGTTGGTGGAAAGGTAGCGATCACCACGATCAGGCAAAATGACCACGATGCATGCCGGTTCTTTCAATGTTTTGGCCAGTGCAACGGCGGAGGCTACGGCGCCCCCGGCGGAATGTCCCACGAACAGCCCCTCTTTTTTTGCCAGCCAGTGGGTCATTTCGCGTGCATCCTGGCTGCTGACGTCCAGGACCTGGTCGACTTTACCGGGGTCATAAATTTTGGGCAGGTAGGCTTGCGGCCAACGGCGGATGCCTGGAATTTTGGATTGTTCATCGGGGTGGACACCGATGATTTGGACTTTGGGATTGTATTGTTTCAGGGCTGTGGATACCCCCATGATGGTCCCAGTGGTTCCCATGGCGGAGACGAAATGGGTGACACGTCCCCGGGTGTCGCGCCATATTTCCGGGCCGGTGGTTTGCATGTGGGCGCGCCAATTATCCGGGTTGGAAAATTGGTCGAACATGGTTCCCTCACCGGCAGCGACCATGTCCCGGGCACGATCAATGGTTCCTTCCATTCCCTTGGATTCCGCAGTCAGTTCCAGGTGGGCGCCATAGGCCGCCATGACGGCGCGTCGTTCGATGGTCATGTTCTCCGGCATCACCAGGGTGATGGGATAACCCCGTATGGTGGCGATCATCGCCAGGGCGATACCGGTATTGCCACTGGTTGGTTCGATGATCCGCATCCCGGGACGGATTTCTCCGCGTTGTTCCGCACCGGTAAACATACCCAGGGCGGCGCGATCTTTGACCGAGCCGCCAGGATTGTTGCCTTCCAATTTGGCAAAAATTTGAATGTCTTTGGAAGGGGTCAGGTGGGTCAAGGCCACCATGGGGGTGTTGCCCACGCAGGATTCCAAGGTCGTCACGCGCCTGTCTCCACTGAAAAAACTGTTGGCTTTCAAACTGTGGGGGAAAAGGTTACACTGCACATAGGGTATACCAAACCGGGGGTGGTTACAATGATAACACCATTATCCATCCATGTGGTCCTGGCCATTGTCTGGGTTGGGGGGATGTTTTTCGCCTACTGGATTTTGCGTCCGGTTTTTGAACACCTGCCCCTTCCGGACAGGATTTCCTTGTGGACTGGCATCCTGAAAAAATTTTTTTCATGGGTCTGGGTGATCGTCATTCTTCAACCGGCAACCGGTTATTGGATGGTATTTCATGAAATGGGAGGTTTCCATCAGGCAGGGTTGCATGTCATTGTGATGCACACTCTGGGCTGGATCATGATTGCCATATTTATTTATACTTATTTTTCAATATTTTCCAAAATGAAAAAGATGGCCAGGGAGGAATTGTTCCCGGAAGCGGGGCTCTATATGAAAAAGGTCAAGAACATGGTGTCCGTCAACCTTGTGTTGGGTGTTATCGTTTCCATCCTTGCGACGGTTGGACCTTTTCTTTAATACCGGCCTGTTCATATTAAGCAGAATATTTTATGAGGAACCATGGTAATGGGAATTAATATACTATTATTGTCGTTTCAGAATGATCCTGATGTCATTGGTCTAAAGTCTATTCATTATTTTTTACGCAGTAATGGTCACAATTCATCTATTTTGTTTCTTGCGCATTGTGACGTCACACATGGCAACGGCAATATTTTAAAACAATTCATTGAAAAATTCTCGCCTGATCTTATAGGGATTGGTCTGATGTCCCATGAATTTCTTCAGGCCAGGGATGTTTGCCAATGGCTAACGGCCCACTTTCCCAGAATTCCGATTATCATGGGTGGTATCCACCCAACGCTTGCACCTGAGGAATGTCTTGATTCTGGTGCTGAATATGTGTGCATTGGTGAGGGTGAATACGCAATCGTCGATTTGGCTGCTGCCATTGAGGGCAATCTGCCAACGCAGCATATCAATAATTTAATTTATCGTGATAAGGAAAAGAATATTATTAGAAACCCTTTGTACCCTCTTATTCAAGATCTGGACTCACTGCCCGCTTACGAGCATATTCCGGTGAACAGCTATATATTTTATGACGGCATCATCTCATCTTTGACAAAAACGATATTTAATCAATTTCACCGTCACCTTGGAACACATTACGCAGTTCTATCATCACGAGGATGCCCATACCAATGTACATACTGCTGTAATAATTTTATTTCCGGATTGTATGGGACAACGAAAATTAGACGAAGGAGTGTCGATAGTGTTATCAGAGAGCTGTCCGTGGCTATCCGGGATTACCCTGAAATTGAAACGATCAATTTTGCGGATGATTGTTTTCTGGCAGCCAATATAAAGGAAATTATCCATCTTTCCGACCTATATAAAGACTTGGTTGGCAAGCCGTTCATAATTCGGAGTATTCCAACTTATATTACAGAAGAAAAGATATCTGTTCTAAAGACTGCTGGTCTTTCTTGGGTTTTGATCGGATTGCAGTCCGGGAGCGACCGCATCGTCAAAGATGTGTATAAAAGAAAATCTTTGAGTAAGCATTTTCTTAAGGCTTCCAGCATTATCCATCACTCTGGAGTTGCTGCTTGTTACGATATTATAATGGACAACCCTTATGAGACCGATGAGGACCGATGGGAAACAGTCTACCTCCTCATGCAACTCCCGAAACCATTCTTTGTTGACTTCTTTTCCCTCAATTTTTACCGTGGAACTGAAATCTATATACAAGCTGTCAAAGACGGTCTGATATCCGATGCGTCCGAGTCTTTACGAAAAGATTACAAGGTGTTGGATGATACAACCTTGAACAGGATAATCCGTATTGCCCCATTTGTTCCAGTTTTATTGATGAAGATCCTCGTCCATGACCATAATAAGCAAGAATTTTCTATAATTTCTCACTGGGCTTTGAAAATATTGAGGGTTGTTTCCTCTCTACTGTTTGAGCCAATAACATACATCAGGCTTATCTATTTGTCTCAAAACAAATCGATACAGAGAACAGGTCACGCAATTATGATTTATATAAAAATTCTTTCGATTTCAAAACATGGCTCAATGACGAATGTTTCGAAAATTCTTCCCATGAATCTTATTCGTGCATTTGCAACAATGGTTTCGGCAAAAAAATCTTGAAAGTGTAATCAGCAAGGATCTTGTTGACCGGGTAGCGAAATTCCAGGAGAATGGTACGCCATCCCTTGCCGCATTGCAGACCGGCCAGGGTGGGAAACCCTCTTGATCCTTAAAATTGGTTTATGAGAAGCAGATGAAACAAGGGGATGCCAAATTCACCGTGGGGCAGGTCATTCGCCACAACCTGTTCGATTATCGGGGTGTGATCGTCGATGTTGATCCCATGTATCAGAGGGATGACGCCTGCTACGAACGGATGCCACGCAATCGGCCACCTAAAGACCGACCATGGTATCAGGTTTTGGTGCATGATAGCGATAGCGAGGCCTATGTGGCGGAAAGAAATCTTTGCCTTGACAACTCTTTGAAACCGGTGGAAAACGCAAAAATGGCAGGTTACTTCCGTGATTTTTGTGAGGGCCGGTATCTTCCAATCAACCGTCCGCACTAACTGCTCCCGTTTGACATCGTTTGTTGGTGCCATGAATGGTTAGAACCCTACAGAATTGAAATATAATGAAAAAAACTGACACAACAGATAATCGCCATTGGGGTCCCGCTACCCGCGCCTTGCATTCCGGGGTATGGCGGTCGGAGCAGAGGGAAAACAGTTTGGCACTTTTCTTGACCTCCAGCTACATATTCGAGAGTGCCGATCAAGCGCGTGCGGTATTCGCTGAGGAAGAAGGGGGCAATATCTACAGCCGCTTCACCAATCCCACCGTGGCCGCTTTCGAGGAAAAAATGGCTGCCTTGGAGGGTGGGGGGAAAGCGATTGCAACGGCATCCGGGATGGCGGCAATTGCCACGGTTTTCCTTTCCTTGCTCTCTGCTGGGGACCATTTGGTTCTCAGCCGCTCGGTGTTTGGTTCAACCACCAATTTGGCCAATAGCGTCCTGGCGCGGATGGGGGTGGGGGTCAGTCGGGTTGCGTTGTCTGATCTGGATGCCTGGAAGAGGGCCATTCGCAAGGAAACGCGCCTGTTTTTTGCCGAAACTCCGGCCAACCCGACATTGGAGTTGGTGGACATCGCCGCCCTGGCGCAGTTGGCAAATGAGCACGGGATCTTGTTGGTGTTGGACAATGTGTTTTGTACCCCCTGTCTGCAATTGCCTTTGGCCTTGGGGGCACATATGACCGTGCATTCCGCTACCAAATATTTGGATGGACAGGGACGGGTCCTGGGTGGGGCCATCGTCGGCCAGCGGGAATTGTTGATGAAACAAGTGTTTCCTTTCTTGCGCAACGCCGGCCCCTCTCTATCGCCGTTTAATGCCTGGGTGCTGTGCAAAGGTTTGGAAACCTTGTCGCTACGGATGGAAAAGCATTGTGACAACGCGGAAAAAGTGGCGCACGCCCTCGCCCTTCACCCGCTATTGACGGGGAGGGTGCGTTATCCAGGTTTGTCTTCTCATCCCCAACATGAGCTGGCGCAAAGGCAAATGCGTCGTTTCGGTGGTATTTTGTGTTTGGAACTGGAAACACGGGAGCAGGCCTATCGCTTGATTGATGGGTTGAGACTGGCCACCATCACGGCTAATCTGGGGGATACGCGCACGTTGGTCACCCATCCCGCTACGACAACGCATGGGAAGCTGGCACCCCAGGACCGGATTCAGGCGGGTGTAACCGATGGGTTGGTACGGTTTTCCATTGGTTTGGAGGATGTGGAAGACATTCTGGACGATATCAACCAAGCGTTGCAACAGGTGTGAAGTTGCTTTGGATCCCGGGCAATGCGGGGGATCACAATGAGAGTTTATGAAGGTACTGTTGGCAAGCGAAGGACCACCAACATGGGGATGGAATCTGAACGTTGACAAAGAGAGGGTTTATAGTGAGGGGTTCAGCCTCACTTTCCTGGAACGTTGGGCGGTGAGCCAGCGACTCGCCAGGGTCATTGCCCCATTGCGGGCCATGTTTCGAGACAACAATCATGTCCGGGTTTTGGAGTTGGGGTGTGGATATGGCGGGGCCAACCTGAAATTTTTGTCCCGTTTGTTGGCACAGGGGCATTTTTCTGGAATGGATTTGCGGGTGTCTGCCGAACCGGTCACGGGAATTGAATTGTTCGAGGCTGATTTGGGTTTATGGCAACCCGAGTCCCGTTGGGATTTTGTTTTTTCCCTGGCCGTGGTAGAGCATCTCGCCGATCCCGCCCACCATTTTCGTTTGCTGTACGATTGTTTGGTTCCTGGCGGTTTGGCGGTGGTAACGACACCTACCCCGCTGGCGTTTCCGGTATTGATGACATTGACGGCACTGCACGTATTTGATGCTCGCACCATTCTGGACCATAAATGTTACTTTACCCGTGAAGGTATTGCATTCCACGCCCAGAATGCAGGTTTCAGGATTATTGCCCAGCGGACCTTTCAACTGGGGATGAATCAGTACGTCATCTTGCAAGTGCCCACCGAGTGATTGCCCGCCCCTTGCATTTTTGAAAGATGCATTTATGATTTTTCACAGCATCGATTTTCTGATTTTCCTGATCATTGTATTCCTGGTTTATTGGCAACTTCCAAATAATGGACAAAAAATATTTCTTTTGCTGGCGGGTTATATATTCTATGGCTATGTCCATCCTTGGTTTTTGATTCTCCTTCTGGCATCCACGGGCACTGATTTTTTGGCGGGATTGGCCATTACCCGCTACAATCATTGGAAACGGGCCATACTGTTCGTCAGTCTTTCGTTCAATCTCGGGCTGCTGTGTGTCTTTAAATATTTTGGGTTCTTCACCCAGAATATTAATTGGTTACTCAATGTATTCGATCTTCCCACGATACAATACGCTATCATGGTCACCCTGCCGGTTGGTATATCATTTTATACCTTTCAGTCCATAAGCTATACCATTGATGTTTACCGTGGTCGTATCGTCAGTTGCCGAAATCCGCTCCATTTCGCTCTATATACTTCTTTCTTTCCGCAAATGGTGGCTGGTCCCATCGAACGTGCCCAAACATTGTTGACTCAACTGGAAAGCCGACGCCGTTTCTCGCCAAGGCAAATTCAGGAGGGGCTGTTCTTGATGACATGGGGATTTTTCAAGAAATTGGTGATTGCCGACAATATCGCCCCCATCGTCCACAACATATTCCAACTGCAATCGCCCCCTTTCGTTGTACTCTGGGTCGGTGTTTTCGCGTTCACCATCCAAATCTATGCCGATTTTTCCGGCTATACCGATATCGCTCGGGGTACTGCCCGCCTTCTGGGTTTTGAATTGACCATCAACTTCAACCATCCCTATCTGGCCCATTCCCCTCCAGACTTTTGGAAACGCTGGCACATCTCACTGTCACAATGGATCCGTGATTACCTTTACATCCCCCTGGGTGGATCTTTGCGCAGCCCACAGCGTTATTTTTTCAATGTCATGGTTACTTTTTTTCTATGCGGTCTTTGGCATGGAGCCAGTTGGAATTATATTTTATGGGGGCTCTACCAAGGTCTGCTCATCATCGGTCACCGTCTGGCGAGTACCCTTTGCTCCCGGGTTGCATGGCCCTGGCACATGCCACATGTACTCAAACAGCTTCTCATGTTCCTTTTCAGCATGATTGGCTTCTTGATTTTCCGTGAAACCGATGTTTCCCATCTGATTCAGCTATTCTCTTTGTCCCCCCTAAACGATTCCTTTCAGGAGCGGCAGTATGCCCTGTTTCTTTTTGTAAAAGTTGCAACCTATGGTCTCCCCCTGTGGCTTCACCCTTTTTTCGCCCAAAAGATTGTTCCCTGTTTCGATGATGAGCGTCGCCAATTATTGAAAATTGTCAATGCAGTCCTGCTTTTCACCGCCACACTCCTGCTCAGGAGTCATGTGACGGTTGACTTTATCTACTTTCAATTTTAATCGCCATGATTCCGCCATCCCCTCCTCAATCCATCACCTCCAAGGTGTCCAATCATTCCAAGGAGACGCCGGGGGCACGAAAACACCCTGACGTGACACTGCTTGACTGGTGGAAACTGGGTATCCTGGCGGTTGGACTGTTGGTCATCCCGGCGTTGATTGGTCGAGATGCCATTCATCCCCCTTTTGATGAATCGCGCTCAAAAGCCATTCGCGAGGTTTCCCCCGATTATTTATTCCTGGGCAATTCCATGCTTGCCAGCCGTATCGACCACGGAGCCCTGTCGCAACGCCTGGGGGGTGCGAAAAGTTTGTCGTTTACCATGGGAGGGGTATTTACCCCGCATTGGTATCTTTGGTTGAAAAACGATGTCATCCCTTCTGGAATACGTCCACGCCGCGTGTTTATTTTTTTCCGTGAGGACGACTTGACTTCTCCCTACCGTGCGGTGAGTCAACCCGACGACATCAAGAATCTATTGAGCGCTTCCCGGGGGAGAGAGGAGGAGTTGGAACGGGTTCTGGCCCAGCATCGCGACTTTAAAGATGCCATAGAGCACATATTGATGCAAATTTACCCTATTCAACTGAAGCATTCCGACATGAGCTGGCTCTTGGATTCCTGGGCATTTGTCCCCATTCTACCCGGCTATGGAAAGGCTGTGTTGGCCCGCATGATTGGCGAAAAAGAATCACCGCAGCAGTCCCGGAGATTTCTGGAAGCGCGTCGGCATTTCAAGGAGGATTTGCGCTACCGTCTGTTCAAACCCAGTGAGTTGCGCCCGATGAACAGCGAGAGTGGTACGCGAGCGGTGCAAATGTCCGATGCGCCTTTTAACTTTTATGCCCGTCTGCCCAACTCCTTGCTGCCGGAAATGATACGCCTCAATCGCCAACACCATCTCAATCTGGTTTTTTTCATGGTGAAACCCAGACCCGGCGGGGATGGAACCATCCAGCAACCCAAAGCCCTTGCAGCCTATACGAAAGATTTGAAACAATGGTTGGAGGATAACGGGGCCGGGTTTTACGATTCCAACCCCGACATTTTCCCCGGGCCGGACGATTACTACGACCAATGGCATGTTCGTGATGAGGTTAAAGAAAAATTTACTCAATATTTCATCGATAGCTTGCCAGGATATTTCAACATGGCCAACCCGTGAACAAGAATCTGCTTTGGTTGTACTAACCGGACAATTAATTTGCTGCTGACACATGAGTGCAATTTTCTTGTCTAAAGTTAGCGTATCGGATAATATATTCCCATGAGCTGGACAATCACGTACTATTCACCCAAGGTGAAGATGGAGATCGATGAATTACCGAAAGGCATTCGTGCTGATTTGCTGCGCCTGTACGATCTTTTGACCTTATATGGAGCAAACCTGCGATTGCCTCATTCCCGTGCCATGGGAAGTGGGCTTTTTGAATTACGACCCACGGGGAAAGAAGGCATCGGCAGGGTGTTTTACTGTACGCAGGCTGGTTGGCAGATTATTATGCTCCATTCCTTCATCAAAAAGACGCAGGAGACTCCAGAGCGCGAGATTGCGATTGCCAGGAAACGACTCAAGAAGGTGAAAAATGGACACTGATCGCTACGATCCCGTACCACATACAAAAGAAGATACAGCACGTTGGATGGCTGACCCGGAATTCAAAGCTGCCTACGATGCCCTGGAGGAAGAATATTCGGCAATCTCGGCCTTTCTTGATGCCCGCAAAGCTGCCGGGTTGACTCAGGACGAGATTGCCAGCCGCATGGGTACCACGAAAAGTGCTATTTCCCGATTAGAGTCATCACTCGGGAGTGGAAAGATGTCACCTTCGTTGGCCACTTTGCGCCGGTATGCCGCTGCTGTGGGCTGCCGATTAGAGCTGAAACTGCTGCCTCGTTGATCCGTCCTTACAGGCATCCATACTACTGTCGCCGCATTTCTGTCGCTTGACATACGAAAAAATTTGTCAGTGTGACGTTCTTTGTCTACCGCAACCAGGTGCCCAGGCGGTTTGCAGCCAGGTGTCGTATCGGCGTGACGACCCGAGGGTCTACGAATACCCGGGCGAGGCGGCGGCGGTTTTGTCCCAGGAAGTGGACGAGTTCACTGACTTGCTCGGCAGGTTGCACCATATCTTCCTGGGTGATGACGTAAATGGGTTCTTCCCCTTGAGTGTTGTACTGCAGGTGGGCGTAGGGGGATCGATGAATGCGATCCACCCGGGCCAGGAGATGTAGGGGTATATCCAGGGTCTTGCCGTCTTCCTGAGGCGTCGGGATGCGTGTTTCCCCATGCTCCCGGAAAAAACGTTCCACCCGGGTCATCAGTTCCGGGTCATGGATCAAATCGGTGGCCTGGGGTTGTTCGCTCATTCCCAGATCCAGGGCGTTTTGTTCCATGCTCTCTGATGTCTTGGCAAAGCCGAAGGTGAGCTGTTTTTGATTGCCAATGTTGGCTGGCATGCTCCAGGTCAAGCGGCGGTAAATGGATTGCCGATGGCAAAACATGCGGCAGCGCAAGCGCAATTCGCCCTGCGGCGGCGTTTGCGGGACCAGATTGGCCCATCGACCCAAGGCATAATCGACCACGGTGTCATCCAGTGCCAGGAAGGCTTCGGTTGTCGGGATTTTGCCCTGGCGGGCCTGATCCAGGAAGGTTATGAGTTCCACGGGGGTTGCGGGTGGCGGTTGTCCTTCCAGGGTCCAAATCCAATCGATCAGGCCAAAAATGTGTACCAGCAAGGTTTCCAGGGCACGCACCGTTTTGTGGTCGTAGACCTGACGATACATGTGGTCCCGGGCAAAGATATAACTTTCCAGGGCTGCGGGCCCCTTGTCCAGGTCGATGCAGATGCGCGGACGGCCATCGACTGGTCGCACAGTGATGGAGTGCAGCAGCCATTCCAAATCAAATTGACCGTAGGCCACTCCGGTGAAGTGGGCATCACGAAGGAGATAATCCATGCGGTCGGCATCCAGTTGACTGGAGATGAACGCCCGGCCACTGAGTTGGTTGGTCCGGCGGGAGGGGGTGCTGATGTCCTGCAAGTCGGCCATGAATTGTTTTAGGGGGATGGCCAAGCGTTCGCAGTGGCGTTGTATGAGGGTCTGTGGTATCCCGGGCTCTGACAGGATGCGCCATCCCCAGGTTTCATGGTTGGGGAGATCCGGGAGGATATGTTCGAAAGCGTGGGAGTGGGGGCCGTGTCCGACGTCATGAAAGAGTGCGGCTACCTTGATGGCGAGGACTTCCTTGGGGGCGAGCCGCGTCTGGCCGCCGATCAGGACCTGTTCCATCATGCGTTTGGCCAGGTGCAGCGTCCCCAGGGAATGGGAGAATCGCGAATGTTCGGCAGAGGGGTAGATTTTCGCGGCGGGTCCCAATTGGCGGATGCGCCGCAACCGTTGCAGTTGCGGTGTATCGATCAAATCCAGGATCAGGGCGTCACCCCAGTTGACCGGGGCGCACTCGGGTCCGTGGTCGTGGCGATGCAGGATGATCATGTCATGCACGGCATCGCGAAAAACCTTGCGACTCATGCTGTGGGTAAGTCGTTGAGTGTTGCCCAGGCGTTTTGATACCGTTTGATCCGTTCCCAGTCCCGCTCCCCGGGGACGTGATTCAAGCGCCGCACGTCCATATTGTCGATGAGATCGAGAAGTTTGATCTGGCGTGCCATCGGGTTGGGCTTGAGTCGGAGGATGTAAGCCTCATAGCTCAGTTCGGGTCGATGGGTCAGGAGATCGAGTACGCTGATGATGGTTTGTGAAAAACCTTCCCGGCCGAGATCTTCCAAGGTGACCGGGGTATCCTCGACCACATCGTGCAGCAGGGCGATGATTTGTTGATCCGGGTCGGTGAGTTGCATCATCAGGCGGAGGGGATGCAGGATATAGGGGTGGCCGGCACGATCCACTTGTCCGGCATGGTGTTGGGCGGCGAGGGCCAAGGCTTTTTCCAAGGTGGACATGGTGGTGACCTTTCAGCGCACCTGTAACATGCGCTCCAGAGCTATTTTTGCCAGATGCGCTTCACGTTGTGGGACGGTGATACGGTTAACGATCCGTCCTTGCAGCAAATTTTCCAGGGTCCAGCACAAATGTTGCGTATCGATACGAAACATGGTGGAACACATGCAGATGGTTGGGCAGAGGAAATGGATTTCCCGGTCGGTCAATTGGTGTTTCAGGCGGTTGACCAGATTGAGTTCGGTGCCGATGGCGAATCGGCTTCCCGGGGGGGCGTTTTGCACGATCTGTTGAATTTGTTCGGTGGAACCCAGGTCGTCGGCCAGATCACAGACCTCCATGGAGCATTCGGGATGTACGACGATACGGATGTCGGGGATCCTTTGGCGGAAAAGGGTGACGTGTGCCGGTTGAAACATTTGATGTACCGAACAATAACCATTCCACAGGATGACGCGTGCCCGGTGGATATCCTGTTCGGTCAGCCCGCCCATAGGGAGTTCGGGTTGGTAGAGGACGATTTCATCCAGGGGGATACCCATGCGTTTGGCGGAGTTGCGTCCGAGGTGTTGATCGGGGAAGAACAACACCTTGGGCCGTTGGGCAAAGGCCCATTGCAAGATTTTGCCGGCATTGGAGGAGGTGCAGACCGTTCCCTGATGGGAGCCGCAGAAAGCTTTGAGTTCGGCGGTGGAATTGACGTAGGTAATGGGGGTTACCAGGGTGTCCACGGGGATGATCCGACCCAATTCTTTCCAGGCGGCTTCCACCTGGGGGAGATCCGCCATATCGGCCATGGAGCAACCAGCGGCCAGATCGGGTAGAATGGTGACTTGTTCCGGACCGGAGAGGATGTCGGCGACCTCTGCCATGAAGTGAACGCCACAAAAAACGATGGTTTTGGCCTGGGAACGTTCTGCGGCAAGGCGGGAGAGCTTCAAGGAGTCGCCGGTCAAATCGGCGAATTTGTAGACCTCTTCCCGTTGGTAGTGGTGACAGAGGATGACCACCGAATCACCCAGCCGATCCTTGGCGGCCTGGATGCGTTGGTCGAGTTCCTGATCGGAACATTGGTACAGGGATTCCAGGGAGGAGGGGACCGGTGCATTCATGGATGACAAAGACCGTTTGCTGGCAAAGGTTGATGGCATTTGGGAATCTGTGAAGGGATCTTTCAATGATCCATGGTAACAATCCTGAACTGAAACTGAAAGAGGCCTTGCGTGCCCAGGCGTATCTGTTGGGTTTTGATGCCGTTGGTTTCGCTCCGGCGCGACCACCGCCGGGGGTGGAACATTTTTCCCGCTGGTTGGATCAGGGTCGGCATGGTTCCATGGTTTGGCTGGAAAAAAACCGCGATATACGAAAGGATCCAAGCCGCTTGTTGCCCGGTTGCGGGGTGGTCATGGTGGTGGGACTGAATTATCGCCCTGTGCGGGAGACATGGGCGGAACCGGAGCAGATGGATCTGGCGGCATTTTGTCGCATCGACGATTACCACCTCATGATCAAGGAAAAATTGCAGCGACTCGCTGATTGGCTGGAAAGACGGTGTGGGCGGACCTTGCCGGGACGTGTCTGCGTCGATTCGGCCCCGGTGATGGAAAAACCTTTGGCGGCGGTAGCCGGTTTGGGTTGGCAGGGGAAAAACACGCTATTGGTGAGCCGACAATGGGGGGGGTGGTTGTTTTTGGGGGATTATTTGATCCCCCTGGATCTGCCACCCGATTCTCCCTCGGGAAGCCATTGTGGCACCTGCCGACGTTGTTGTGATATCTGTCCGACGCGGGCATTGGATGGTCTGGGGGGGATGGATGCCAGTCGTTGCATCAGTTATTGGACTCTGGAAGCGAAAGGTTCCATCCCTTGGGAGTATCGGGTTCACGTGGGCAACCGGGTTCTGGGATGTGATTTGTGCCTGCGGGTTTGTCCGTGGAATCGTTTCGCCCGACCGGCGCGGGAAAACGCCTTGATTCCCAGAGAAGATCTGGGCAACCGGCCCTTGACGGATTTTGCGGCGCTGACCGAGGGGGAATTCAGGGAGCTGTTCCATCATTCCAGTGCCAAGCGTGTGGGACGGACGCGTTTTTTGCGAAATTTGGCGATTGCGTTGGGGAACTCGGGTGCTGGGGAAGCGGTCTCAGCCTTGGCGCGTCTGGCCACGGAACCGGAGGCGTTGATTCGTGGTGCGGCGATTTGGGGCTTGGGAAGGGCCTTGCAGCCTTCATGGAGTCGGGAGGCTCAGGAGCGGGCGGGCTTGGCTTTGACGCGAAGCGCCCTGGGGGAACGACACCCGATGGTTTTGGAAGAGATCGCCCGGGCCAGGAGGTGACGCTTTGTACAACCCGGACGATGCACCCTGAAGGTGGTCTGACACGATGGACCGTCCGGGTTATTTCAAGATTATTTCATTTTTTCAAACGCTTCGGAACCTTCGCCGCACACCGGGCACACTTTAGGGGGGGCATCCCCTTCGTGGATGTGGTCACACACGGTGCATTTCCATTTCATTGCAAGTCTCCGTCAAGGTTAAGGATGGTGGAAAGGAGCAACTGTTCTATATAAGTGTCGTTTTGGCGCAGTAGCCTGTTGGCCAGGGTGGCTCGTGACTGATGGCGCCGATGTTTTTTCTCGGAGTGGCCCTTGCAAAAGGGTTGCCGAAAGGTCAGGGAATGGTACGATGGATGGGCTTGTGTGGTAAAGCGATGTCAAAATGGTGGACACGAGCCATTCCGGCTGTGCATCCTGGCGGAGCGCTCCATGAATCGACGGGTCAGGTAGGGGATGAACATGGGAAAAATTCTTGTGGTCGATGACGAACCGAAAAATTGCATGTTGATGGAGGCGTTTCTCAAAAGATGCCCGCAAAAGCCGCTGACCAAATCATGCTATTCGGGCACCGATGCCATTGCTTTGGTATCGTCCTGGAAACCGGACATGGTGTTCATAGACCTGCACATGCCGGGGATGGATGGCATTGATGCCATAAAAGGTATTCGTGCGCAGGGTTTTACCGGTAAGATCGTCATTGTGACCGCCGATTATCGCAGCGAAAATGCCCGTCTTGGCGCCAAGGCCGGGGCCAATGGCTTCCTAGCCAAACCGATCGATGGCAAAAGTATTTGCAACACCTTGGAATGATTCTGGAAAGGACAATGCTGGATAAGGATGATTCAGGCATGATGTGGCGTGTGAGCAACCTGCATACCCATACGTGGCGTTGCCACCATGCCCAGGGAGATGTTGCGGCCTACTGTCAGAAAGCCTGTGAGCGAGGCCTGAAAGTGTTGGGGATTTCCGACCACACGCCCTTGCCGGATGGACGCTGGGCGTCGATTCGCATGGCCATGGCCGACCTGGATGATTACGACCGGCGGATTGAGCAAGCGCGACGAGACCACGATTCGCTCCGTGTCCTCAAAGGGATGGAGTGTGAATATGTTCCGGAATTCAGCCATTTTTATAGGGACACCTTGTTGGGTGAACGAAAATTTGATTATTTGGTGGGCGGCGTGCATCTGTTTGAGTATGAAGCGCAATGGTGTTACACCTCTGGCGGTGTGCGCGACGGAAAAACATTGCGGGCCTACACCGATTTTTTTATTGCCGCCATGGCCTCTGGCTTGTTTGGCTTCATGGCGCATCCCGATTTGTTTGCCAGCTCCTTGTTGCCTTGGGATGCCGAGGTCAAGGCGTGTGTGAAGGCCATTCTTGAGGCGGCTCAGGACTTGGCCATGCCTTTGGAGATCAATGCCAATGGTTTGCGTCAATGGCCGATTCAGGACGGAGCCCGTGTGCGGCAACCTTATCCCTGGTTGCCTTTTTGGGAAATGGCGGCAGAATATCACATCAGGGTTGTAGTCAATGCCGATGCCCATCACCCGGATGAAATCCATGATGGGGCGGTGCAACAAGCCATGCTCATGGCCGAATCCATGCTGGACCAATCTGCCGCGTTTTCCTGGATTGAGTCTTTTTGCCAACAATAAAACGTGGTCCGGACCAGTGCATCGGACAAGGGTAGTGGGTCTTCCGGTCGCGGTTTCCATCATGGGGGGTGTACCTTGAAACCTTTGAAAATCATAGTCCTGGTCATCGTAGCCGTATTGGTCTTCGCCATGTTGGTTGGCGTGGGTGTTACCTGGTTGGTCCATCCCAACGATTATCGCGATCAGATCAGCCGCTTGGTCAAGGAAAACACCGGTCGGGGGTTTCGCATCCGTGATGATTTAAAAATTTCGCTATTCCCATGGGTTGGCTTTCATGCGCAAGGCGTTGTGTTAGACAATGCCGTTGGCTTTGGTTCCGAACCGTTTGCCAGTGTGGATGATGTGGAAGTCAGGGTCAGGCTGGGGGCGATTTTGCAAAAAAAGGTTGAAGTGGACACGGTTGTTGTCAAAGGGTTGACCGTGAACCTGGGACGCAATGCCCAGGGGGTGGGGAACTGGGAGGATTTGTCCCGACAGGATAAGACCAGTGAAAAGAAAGAGATTCCCACCCCCGGGGGGAGCGCTCAGGTGGTGGAAAGCCCCTCGGCGTTGCTGGCTGCTGTGGTCTTTCAAGGCATCCATGTTGAGGAGGGTCAGGTACACTGGAATGATGCCCGCTCGGGTCAGGTTGTCCGACTGGAACACCTGGGCCTTGATGTGGGGCAGTGGGTTGCGGGTCAACCGGTGAAGGTCGATCTGCATGCGGACGTGATTCGCCCGAAGCCTGCCGAGAGTGAACGCGTGACGCTGAAAGGAATGCTGAATCTCGATTTGGCGCAGGGTCAAATCAAAGCGACCTTGGACACGGTGTCGTGGGCAACGGGCAAGGAGGCGGAAAAGGGGGCGGGAAGCAATCTGGGGATGGCGGGTACCCTTTCTGTGGATTTATCCAACATGGCCAGCACCCTGAATGTGGAAAAAGGCTCGTGGCGTCAGAATGAACCCGGGCCAGAGGGGGTGACGCTCCAAGCCAACTTCAAAGGTCGGGTTGTGGTGGATCCCCAGGGTCGGAAGGTGTTGTGGGGGCTGAAACAAGTGGGTATGGAGGCGGGTGGGGGCAAGCTCGCGGGTGTCAAAGCCCATGTGGGCACGGAGATGGATGGGCAGTTCGATTGGGTGACGATGACGGTGGCGGCCACCCTGTCGGGATTGAATATGGAGGCCCGTGAAGGGGCATTGAAAGAGGGATTTGTTCGCATCGAGTCACCGGGCAGGTTGCAAGTTGACGTGAACAAACAGCAGGTTGGCCTCATCTTGAATGGCATGACGCTTAAGGGGGAGGGTTCGGCTTTTTCCGGAGGGGGATTTGCCGGTCGCATGGATCTTGAAGTGCAATCCGATTTACAAAAAAAAATCTTGACCACCCTGTTGGATAAAGCGGTACTGGAAATAACGGGTGGGGCGTTCAAAACCGGTGGCGGTGAGTTCAAATTTCGCGCCAACAATAGCTTGGCTCTGGATTCGGGGCGTCTGGATGGACGGATGGAAGGCTTGACGTTTGCCTTGCATGGGCCGTTGGTGGATAACGGCAAATTGACGGGGAAAGGAGCTGTCGACTGGAACAGGGAACAACCGGGGGGAGCGATTCGTGCCACCCTGCATGACCTGACAGTGACAGCCAGCGATGGTTTCATGGGGCAAAATGGTCATTCCCAGGTGACGTGCCCATCCAAGATCACCGTTACCCCGGGTTCCGATACCATGCAGGGAACGTTGAAGGGTTGCAGCTTGAGTACACAAGGCGGTGGACTCGGGCACCTGGAGGGGACGTTCTCCGGCGATTGGGAAACAGCCTCTAAAGAGGGCATGGTCAGGCTGAAAACTTTTGCCATTGCGATGAAAAACTCGGGCGGTCTCTTCCCGGGTGGGGATTCTTCTCTGGAGGGTGTTTTCAATGTTGGGATTGATCTCAACAAACGGGAAATAACAACGCATTCCCAGAAAATGACCCTGTCCAGCCGGGGGGGTGCCTTGGGTAAGGGGTTGACGCAATGGTCGGGACCGCTGGAGGTGCAAACCTGGCTCGATGGACCCCATGTTCGGACCAATTTGAACAACATGACCCTGTTGTTTGCTGGTGAGGAGGGGCCCGGGAGTGGATTGGTGGGGACGTTGGCCGGATTGATTGACGTTGATATGAAAAAAGGGACCCTGGACCTTGCCGGTTTCGAATTGGTGGCGGGAGGTGCCAGGCTGACAGGCGCGATGAAGGCGACCGGTTTGGGGGATAAGCCGGTCTGGCAGGGCCATTGGCAACTTCATGAATTTAATCTGGCGGATACCCTGAACAAGATGCACAAAGATCCGATGTCTGCGCGGGATCCGCGTGCCTGGCATAAGGTGGCCGTTACCCTGGGCATCAAAGGGGAGCATGATCGGTTTTCTTTGGAAACAATCGATGGCATTTTGGATGAGACGCACCTGACCGGTCAGGCGAGGATTGATTCGTTCAACCCGTTCCATCTCACGTATGATTTGGCTGTCGATACCCTGGATGTGGATCGTTACCGTTCCCCTGAGGGGGAGAAGGGGAACCCCAAAAAGGGGGGCAAGGCGGCGGGGAGTGGGGTGAAGGATGTGAAAAAGAATAAAGAGGGTGTGGGGTTGCCGGATATGAACGGGCAATTGCGCGTCAAAAAACTTAAATTTCATGACCTGCGCATGACCGAAGCCCTCGTCAAACTCTCCGTTGCCAAGGGTGTTTTGGGGGTTCATCCCGTGGAAGCCCGGTTGTATGAGGGGACGATCAAAGGGGATCTGGATAGTGATTTCCGTTCCGAAAAACCCAAGACGGTGGTCAAGTTGGTTTTGACCGGGGTCCAGGGGGGACAACTCCTGGCGGATGTGACCGGGGTGGATAGAATTATCGGCAAGGCCAATGCCAGTGCGGATCTCACCATGCAAGGGCTGGATGCCGACGATATCAAACGCACGTTGTCGGGTCATTCGCGTTTTTCCTTTGCGGATGGTGCCATCAAGGGGATCAATATTGGAAAAATGGTGCGCTCGGCATCCCAGGCCTTGAAAGGTCAAGCGCCATCACCGGGGGAGGACAATGGTGAAAAGACCGATTTCTCCGAATTTTCCGCCTCGATCAAAATGGATAACGGGGTATTGAGCAACAATGATCTGGCCTTGAAATCACCATTATTACGGGTCAACGGTGAGGGGCAGGCCGATTTGCCCAAAGATACCGTCAATTATCTGATCAAGGTGGCATTGGTGGATACTTTGGAAGGGCAGGGGGGGAAGAATCTGGCCGAATTGAAAAACATTGTCATTCCCATTCGCGTGACCGGTCAGCCGATGCGGCCCCGGTATCAGGTGGATGTGCAAGGATTGGTCAAAGACAATGCCAAGGAGGAGGCCAAGCGCAAAATCATGGAGAAAATTGATAAAAATTTGAATGGTAAATTGGGGGAAAAGCTGAAGGAGAAAGGACTCGACGGCGTTTTGCAACAGATTGCCCCGAAAGGAATTGACAAACTTTTGGACAAGCTGCCGTTTTGATTGGGACGATGCGTTATGATTTCTGGGCCAGGGCTGACAAAACCTGGGCTGCGGCGGCTTGTTCCGCGATGCGTTTGGAGCGACCCGTCCCTTTTCCCGACGCCTGCTGGCCCACCAAGCATTCGACTTCAAAGTGGCGATCATGAGGGGCGCCACTGACGAGCGCTATGCGGTATTCCGGCAAAGGGAGACCGGAACCTTGCAGTTTTTCCTGGAGCAGGGTTTTGTAATCCTTGTCCCACTTGCCCTCTTCCAGTGTGCGGATGCGCGAACCCAGTAAGCGATCGGCTGCTTGCAACACCACCTCATACCCACCATCCAGGTAGATGGCACCGAAAATGGCTTCCAGGCTGTTGCCGAGAATGGATGTTTTTTTGCGGCCACCACTCAAATCTTCCCCCTTGCCCATTTCCAGGAGGTCTCCCAGGGATAATTCTTCACCCACTTTCCCCAGGGTTCGGGTGTTGACCAGGGAGGCGCGCCAAGTGGAGAGCATGCCTTCGGGTGCCCTGGGGAAGTGCTGATAGAGTAATGCCGAAACAGCGAGATCCAGGACGGCATCGCCTAAAAATTCCAGGCGTTCGTTATGGTTTTCGTGATTCGGATTGGCTGTATGGGTGTCAAGCAGTCTGGGGGCGGATCGATGCGTGAGTGCTGTCAAGAGCAGAGTTCGGTCAGCAAAGGTATAACCCAAGCGCTTTTCCAGTGTTTCAAGTCCGCCCCATGCCCCGGTTGCCAAGGTGTTATTTGCCGGCTTCATAATGCAAGACCATTTCCTCATGCCCCTTCATGGCTAGGGTGCGGCCACCCACTTCAATAACCAAGGGAATGCGTTGGGTGACCAATACTTGATAACCCTGTTTGGTTTCACGAACCTGGAAGGTTTCCTCCGAGACCTTGATATTGGATCGATCTAACTCAAACTCGATACGGCGCATGACCTCCTTCATGGGCAGGCTTGCATAATCCAGGACCACGCGATCAGCCAAATCTTTCATGAGATAATAATCATAGATTCCTGGTCCCGCTTTACCCAGGAAGGTCAAAAACAGACCCAGAATGCCCGCGATAATCATCAATTTAGACACAGTTATCCTCCATCACCCGGAACGATCGGCCCGAGGCCCTCTCACACGATGGAAATCAGGTGCTAACGGACCAGACTTCCGAGGCGTTCCCAACGCAACCGGCTATCTCTGGAATCCCAGGACCAAAAAATAGCCAACGCACGTCCCACCAGCCGGTAGGCGGGGACAAACCCCCAGAACCGACTGTCGTTACTGTTGTCACGGTTGTCTCCCATGACAAAATAATGGCCAGGCGGCACGACCTCATCGGTAATCTGATCGGAAAAATAGAAGGGGCGGATGAGAACTGAATGGGGATGGTCTTCCAATTGTTCCGTAAGTCGCAAGGAAGTGACTTCCCGATCGCGTTCATCGTGGTAGGTGTACTCTCCGGTTCTTTCGTAGGGGACGGGTTGGTTGTTGATGTACAGTCGTTTATCCTGATAGACGATCCGGTCGCCGGGCAGGCCGATGATACGTTTGATATAATCTTTGGCGGGGTCGCGTGGATATTCAAACACGACGATATCGCCCCGTTTCGGTCCCTCTCCCATGAACAAGCGTTCCTTGGTGAAGGGGATTCGGTGGCCATAAGTGAACTTGCTGACGAACAGGTAATCGCCCACCTGCAAGGTTGGAATCATCGATCCCGAGGGAATTTTGAATGGTTCCACGACGAAGGTGCGTACCAGGAGGGCGATGCCGACAGCCAGGATGATCGCTTCGTAATATTCGGCGACTATTTGTATGCGGGGGTGTTTGTGTTGCAGAAACCAACGCCCCTTCCAAAGGAACAACGCCCCGATGATCAGCAAGGCAACCGCGATGATGGGACCCCAGGAGAGACCGGTTTCCTCGATGGCGTCACTGCCCCCATCGCCGGTGCTGCCCAGCAGGTAGAGACCGCTCATGATGAACACGGCTCCGTGCCACAGGTGTTTGGCCGGTGACGGAGCCTGGATCTCTTGATCTTCTTCCTGGACGGTTTGCGCCTTTTGCTCTGTTTCCTGATTGGAATCCACGTCTTTCCACCTATTCCACTTTCAGCACGGCCAAGAACGCTTCCTGCGGTATTTCCACTTTGCCGACCTGTTTCATGCGTTTTTTGCCAGCCTTTTGTTTTTCCAGTAATTTTCTTTTACGAGTGACATCACCGCCATAACATTTGGCCGTAACATTTTTTCTGAGTGCCTTGACGGTTTCCCTGGCGATGATTTTGGCGCCGATAGCCGCCTGGATAGAGACTTCAAACATTTGCCGGTGGATGATCTCTTTCATTTTTTTGGCCAGATCGCGCCCTTTGGCTTGAGACTTGTCGCGATGCACGATGCTGGACAGGGCATCGACCGGGTCGCCATTGATCAACACGTCAAGTTTGACCAGACTGCCCTCGCGATATTCGAGCCATTCATAATCCATGGAGGCATAGCCTCGGGTGATGGATTTCAGGCGGTCGTGAAAATCCATGACGATTTCATTGAGGGGCATTTCAAACTGGATCAAGACCCGGGTGTCGGAGACGTAGACGATATCGCGCTGAACGCCACGGCGTTCGTTACACATTTGGATCACCGGCCCCATGTATTCGGCGGGTGCCATGATGGAAGCCTTGATGAAGGGTTCTTCAATGATATTCCAATGATTGGTGGGTGGCAGGTTGGCGGGATTATCGACCTCAACGATGGTACCGTTGGTGAGGATCACCCGATAGACCACGCTGGGGGCGGTGGTTACCAGATCCAGGTCAAATTCTCGTTCCAGGCGTTCCTGGACGATTTCCATGTGCAGCATGCCCAAGAAACCGCAACGGAATCCAAAACCCAATGCGGGGGAGGATTCCGCTTCGTAGATGATGGCGGCATCGTTGAGGGAGAGTTTTTCCAGGGCATCTTTAAGGGATTCATATTCGGCGGAGTCCACGGGGTAGAGTCCGGCGAACACCATGGGTTTCACGGCTTTGAACCCTGGCAGGCGCTGATCGGCGGGTCGGGCGGCATCGGTGATGGTATCGCCGACCCGGGCCTGGGACAATTCTTTGATACCGGCGATGACCAAGCCGACTTCACCGGCGCTCAAGCTTTCCACATCCACCATTCTGGGGGTGACAACGGCCAGTCGGTCCAAGGCGTATTCGAGACCGGAACTCATGAGGCGAATTTTGCGTGTGCGGCTTTCCACCCGTTTTTGCGTCGACATCCCGCCTTCGTAGACCCGGACCAAAGCGACCACCCCCAGGTAATTATCGTACCAGGAGTCGACGATCAAGGCTTTCAGGGGGGCATCGCGATCTCCCTTGGGAGGCGGCATGCGGGTGACGATGGCTTCCAGGATGGCATCAATGCCGATACCCGATTTGGCGGAGCATTCGATGGCATCGGTGGCATCCAGGCCGATGACTTCTTCAATTTGGGCGCGTACACGGGCGGGATCGGCGGATGGCAGGTCGATTTTATTGATAACCGGGACGATTTCCAGGTTATTTTCCATGGCCAGGTAGACGTTGGCCAATGTTTGCGCCTCGACCCCTTGAGCGGCATCGACGACCAGGAGCGCCCCTTCGCAGGCGGCCAAAGAACGCGATACTTCGTAGGAAAAGTCGACGTGGCCCGGGGTGTCGATGAGGTTGAGGGTGTAGGTGTGGCCATCGCGTGCGGTATAGGAGAGTCGGGCTGACTGGGCTTTGATGGTGATGCCCCGTTCCCTTTCCAGGTCCATGCTGTCCAGGACCTGGTTGGACATGTCGCGCAACTCCATGGCACCGGTGCGTTCGATCAACCGGTCGGCCAGGGTGCTTTTCCCATGGTCAATATGGGCGATGATGGAAAAGTTACGGATTCGGTTCAATGTATACACACGCCAAGTCGGGGGCTTTGGACTCTGCCGGTCAGCTACCGATGCGGCGGGAGACCCTAAGTCCCTACTTATAATCCCCCCGGTCACTTTTTGCCAGTTCTACCGTTGCCAAAACCGTGGTCCGATGCAATAAATCCCGCTCCAGACCGGTGGTGGGGGAATCCGACAGGGTGCGCAGGGCGAGATCACGTGTTTTTTGCAGGTGGGAGCGCAATTCCATGGACGAGTTTGTGCCAACGGCCGCGATGTCGCGACCCAGGGCGGCCAGGGAATCAAGGAGTTCGCCTGTTTGCAGGAGTTGTTCCCGACGCTGATGTGGCGTTGGCTCCCGGTCACTTACGGCGGTGACCAGTTCGGTGGCGGTGACGGCATCGACTGCTTCCGGATCGCGGACAGCGGCAATATCCGCCAGGTGACGGGCAAAAATTTCCCCTGACACGCTGTCGACACTGCGATTTTTAGCAGAGGAGATTGAGCCAGCGGCAGGCGAGTCAGCCTTTCCCACACGGCGGATGCTCATGATAGGCCCCTTTCTTGGAGTTGTACGTATTCCATTGCGTCCGTTCCATGACGCAACTATCCCCATCACTCTAACAAATGACGTGCCAAAGATGTTTTTTTAAATCATAACAAAATGTTAAACAATATCTCCCCGCTCTTGCCAGAATGTCACACGCCCTTATGCGGCAAGTTCTTCCTGTGCGCCAGTTTGTTCAAGGCGTTAATAAAAGCCCGAGCCGAGGCCACCATGGTATCGTAATCGGCCCCTTGACCCTGGATCAATCGTCCCCCTTGTTCGAGGCGTACCGTGACCACCGCCTGGGCATCCATACCGCCGGTTACTGCGTGGACCTGGTACAGATTCAAACGGGTGGTGGCCGCCTCGGGAATCAGTTTGTGGATGGCCTGAAACACGGCATCGACCGGGCCAACGCCTGAACCCGTGGCTTCCAGGAGGCTTTCGCCACCCGCTTGAATGGCCACAGCCGCCATGGGGGTATCCTGGGTTCCCGAGGCGACATGCAACCGTTCCAGACGGTAATGGTCGTCTTCGCGAATGACCTCGTCGTCCACCAGGGCCCGGATGTCTTCATCGAACAATTCCTGCTTCATATCCGCCAACCCTTTGAAACGGTGAAAAGCCCGGTCCAATTGTTGGTCGTCCAATTCGTAGCCCATTTCCCGGAGGCGATCCTTGAACGCATGCCGACCCGAATGTTTGCCCAACACCATGCGATTGGTTGCCAGTCCCACCGATTCGGGGGTCATGATTTCGTAGGTGGTGACTTCTTTCAAAACCCCATCCTGGTGAATCCCCGATTCATGGGCAAAGGCATTGGCACCGACGATGGCTTTGTTGGGTTGCACTGGAAAGCCGGTGACGGCGGATACCAATTTGGAGGTGCGAATGATCTCCGTGGTGTCGATACGGGTTTCCAGGGATTGAAACGGGGGGTGATCGTGGCGCGTGCGGAGTGCCATGACCACTTCCTCGAGAGCGGCATTGCCCGCACGCTCGCCCAGACCATTGATGGTGCATTCCACCTGGCGGGCGCCATGGGCCACCGCTGCCAGGGAATTGGCGACGGCCAAGCCCAGATCGTTGTGACAATGGACCGAAATGGTTGCTTGATGAATATTGTCAACATGTTCCATCAGGTAGTGGATCCGGGCACCGAACTCTTCGGGCAGGGTATAACCGACCGTATCGGGAATGTTGACTGTTTTGGCACCGGCGCGGATGACCGCCTGGACGATACGGCTGAGGAAATCCAATTCGGTTCGTCCGGCATCTTCGGCGGACCACTCCACGTTGCTGGTGTAGCGCACCGCATGGCGTACGGCGGCAACGGCCGCTTCCAGAACCTGGTCCTGATCCATCCCCAACTTGTGGCGCCGGTGGATGGGGCTGGTGGCGATAAAGGTGTGGATGCGCGGGTCGGCAGCCTGTGACAAGGCTTCCCACGCCCGATCGATATCTTCCAGGCGCGCCCGGGCCAAGCCTGCGATACTACAGTCACGCACCAGATGCGCTATCTCTTTAACCGATTCAAAATCACCCACGGAAGCGATGGGAAAGCCCGCCTCGATCACGTCCACCTTCAAGCGTTCCAATTGGCGGGCGATGCGCAATTTTTCTTCAATATTCATCGACGCCCCGGGCGATTGTTCGCCATCGCGCAATGTTGTGTCAAAAATCAGGACGCGGTCAACCATGATGGTATCATCCATGAAAAGAATAAGGCCGGGAGGGGATGATCCTTTCCCGGGTGCCGGCAGCCAGACCAAAAAAATGGCAAAACGGGTGCTTTAAGTCATCGTCCTAAACCGCAGCTATCTTGGGATGCGTAGTTCTTGTCATCCCCGCGAAAGCGGGGATCCAGAGGGGATCTACACACCTTTCCCTGACTTTCTGGATTCCCGCTTTCGCGGGAATGACGCTAGAAAATTACGTGTCCCGCGTTGGTTGCGGTTTAAATCACCATAACGAGTTTGCCATATTTTCAGCCAATGCAAAAGGCATACAGTTTAGGGCGTTAAAAGAACTGCGACCGCGGCGGCAATGTTGGCGAACGCTTTCCCATCACCCCCGATGTCGGGATGGTGAATTTTGGCCAGATGTCGGTATCGCCTTTTGATGGTTGCCGAATCGGCATCTTCTGGAAGGTCCAGCAGGGTGCATGCCGCTGCGCGTTTTTCGTGACGGTCCCATTGTTGCCAAAACGTATCGATCATCTTCGAGACATCGTCCCGGGTGGTTCGGTCCAAGTGGCTCAGGTCGAGATAATAGCTTTGTAAAGGATCAAACCTTGTCATGTCACCGCCCAGGCTTTGCGACAACGGAATCAGGCAAATATTCAGACAATGAATTTCCAAATCGCCGATTCCCAGGGTGATCATGCGAGATTTGAGCAGGTACAAGCAGTGAAACAGCAAAAAATGGACGTGAAACAAGTGCAGCGGGTCGCTCAATGAGCTGTCGGCAAAGGGGGGGATGTTTTCCTGTTTCAAGAGGCGCACCAGGGCATATTCCTTGATGCCTTCCGGGTGTAGCGCCAGGATGGATGCCAGACGTTCCAGCAATCGTTCTTTGGACTCATCCATCGAAATAACACTATGTTGATTGAGCGAAGTTTTATGTTTGTAATTTTCTTAAGAATACCTGCGTGCGGCAATCGATTTTTCCCATGCATGGTGTCAGCCGTTGGGTCACATACTGTCACATGCTGTGCGAAAAAACATCGTCCAGTGACCGGGTATCGAAAATGCGGAGGCTCCACTCCTCCAAAGATGACAGGTCTGCTTTGGCTATTTTTTCATTGGCCCAATCGGGTACGGAGCCGAAACGGCGTTGTAACTGGCGAGTCAGCATTTTAGCCGCTTCTTTTCTTTCGCCTCTCTGCTCGCCAATCCGTTCTCCTTCCTCTCGTCCTTCTTCCCTTGCCAGTTCTACGCGCCCACGTGCATCGGCGATGGCAATTCCAGCTTTGTCATACAGTTCCAACTCGTCCGCCGTCATGTTGGCGACCCTGGCTTTTTCAAAAGCGTGTCGAATAGGGGCAGCCTGCATTTTTTCGGGAATCTCTTCAAGGGTACTTGCATACTTGATGAAATAGAGCCACTGATCAAAAATACCATCGCAGGAGTTCAAATCCTTGGTAAACTTTGGCAACTCGACAAAATGGTGAATGATATCGGTTAAGTGGGATTGCCCGAAAACCGTTTCGCGGGATTCGTGAACCGATGCGCAGTGTTCGAAGCCTTCAAACAGGATAAAGTCCGTGATTGTGACGGCAATGATTTGTTTCAGGTTCGGATAGTCTTCGCCCCGGCTGATCTGGTTGGCGTAAGCCTTGGCGCTGTTGAATTGGATTCTTTTTAAAAAGGCGGCGACCTTCTCGACCTGCATCTCGACGATATAGGAGATACCTCGATGGTCCTTGCAACGCACATCCAGGATCGTTGATTTGAGATCCTTGAGACGCGGAACCAAAAAAGGATCCATGATGGCCAACTCGGCGATGCACCTATCGCCTCTAAGGCCAAGCAGACTCTCCAAAAAACTGATGAGGATATCCTTAGCATCTTCGCTGCCGAAAATTTTTTTGAAAGCGAAGTCGATGCGTGGGTCGACGAATTTCACTTGTAATGACCTTGAGTTGCATTCACGATTTCAAGGCTATTCTCGCTGAAATGGGCGCTTTCGTCCATAAAAATCCCGTTTGGCAGGCCAGTAAGAGTCGGAAATGTTCAAATGTGACTGAAAAAAATTTGGAGGCCTGCCATAGCCAAGGCCGATCTTCAATCTTTGGAAGGTTGGAGCCTCCGTATCTTCGATGCCCAGTCCCTGGAAGACGTTTTTTCAGACAAGACGTGATGGACCGTGAAGATTTTTCTGCAATTCTTCCGGTAACCGGTCGAGTGCGTGGGTTGCAATGGCTTCCAACAGACGGGGCTTGGTGATGGGCTTGGTCAGATGCGCCGTGCATCCCGCTTCCAGGGATTGTCGTTCATTTTCTGCGAAGGCATGGGCGGTCAGCGCGATAATCGGGACTGGCCTGCGATTGTTTTCCTGTTCCCATTGGCGGATGATGCGGGTTGCGGCATAGCCATCCATGACTGGCATTTGCACGTCCATCAATACGAGATCAAATTCGGCTTCCTTGACGGCAGCAACGGCGTCGACGCCATTTTGCCTAACCGTGAGCTTGTGGGAGGTCTTTTTAAGGAAGGCGTTGACCAGAAGGATATTATCCTCAGAGTCGTCAACCAATAAAATATTTTTGTCTTTTTCATGGGTTGGTTGCTCGTTGGCCCCGCCAACCCCGGGTTGGGAGGGGTGCTTCTCCTGGGAAATCGCGGCTTCCAGTTGCAAAACCGTGGACAAGGCGTCCAATAATGCTTCTCCCTTGACGGGATGGAGCAGCAAGCCAATGTTGCGCTCGCGGGCGCGTGCCAAATCCCCTTGCAGTTGGTAGGAGCTGACCACAACAACCGCAAGATTGGGTTGTCGGGTTTCATCACGTAACATTTGGACGCTTTCAAGGATATCCGTTTGTTCCGGCGGGGGTTGCAGCAACACGGCATCCACAGGCGCATTGGCGTCTATCTGCGCGTGAAGATTGGTCAAAGCCTGTGCAGGATTTTCTGCGCTGATCACGGCCCCCCCCAATCCTTCAATCAGGCGCGTCAGAACCAATCGATGGTCGGGTTGCTCCCCGACGACGAGGATTCGTTTCCCATCTAAATTACGATGCTCATTATCTCGTGGAGGTATTGGGGAAATATGGCTTTGGTCCACCAAATCCAATATGGCTGTAAAGCAAAAAACACTGCCCTTGCCCATTTCCGAGGTGACATGGATATCACCATTCATCAAGTTGACGAGTTTGCGGGTGATCGCCAATCCAAGACCTGTTCCCCCATATTTTCGGGTCGTTGACGTATCGGCTTGGGTGAAAGATTCAAAAATTCTCACCTGCTTGTCAGGCGGAACGCCAATTCCCGTATCCTTGACGAGAAATTGCAAGGCCCCTGGACTGACATTCCCGGTATTTTTCTTGACGTACAGGGACACACTCCCTTCATGGGTGAATTTAATGGCGTTGCCGATCAGGTTGATTAAAATTTGCCGCAATCGTTTCGGGTCTCCGATCAACCAGTCGGGAATGTTTTCCTCGACCTCCAGATTGAGCACCAACCCCCGCTCGCGGGCGCGGTGGATCATGATGTCCATGATGCGGCGCAATAGATCCTTGAGGGAAAAGGGCACCCGATCCAATTCCATCCGCCCCGCCTCAACCTTGGATAAATCAAGGATATCATTAATCAATTCCAGTAAATTGTCCCCGGCCCGGCGAAATACCGCCACATATTCCCGTTGTTCCTCGGTTAGTGGGGTTTCCTCCAGGACTTCGGCCATGCCAACAATGGCATTCATCGGTGTGCGAATTTCATGGCTCATGGTCGCCAAAAATTCGCTTTTGGCCAAATTGGCGGCTTCCGCTTCCCGTTTGGCTTGCACCAGGGAAATTTCGGTCGCCTTCATGTCGGTGATATCCATCCCCATGCTGAGGACCATGCCACCCTCAACAACGGAATGATCCAAAGGGCGGGAGCGTACCATCCATACCCGAGTCCCCCCCTCGATGGGGTGCAGGGTCAACTCCCCCTCCTTCAGGGGATTGTCGGAGGGAAACGGGGGGCCGAGCAGTTCCATGAGCGACTGGTGCTGTTCCGGAGGGGAGATGCGCTCGACCCAATCCCTCAGGGTCAATTTTTCATCACGTTGGATTCCCGATAATTCCAGCCAGCGCTGATTGGCTTGAATGATGCGCCCGTCTATCGCGGAGTGGATGAGTACCGGGATAGGTGCGTACAGGACGATGCGCATGAAGCGTTCTTCGCTCACCCCCAATTGGCGGGTCATTTGTAGCGCTTCATCCAGGGCGCGCTCACGTCCGGAAATCAACACCCAATAGCTGAGGGCAATGGCAACGCTGATGACAAAGCCGGCAATGGGTATGGCGGAACTGGCTCGCGATTGATAATTTTCAATGAATATGGGGCTGGGGGACAAACGGATGGTCCATCCCCCCTGGCCCGCTGTCGATTGGGTGATGCGAATCCATTCCAGATTGGACCGGCCTTCGCTGATTCCGGGATGCGTGTCATATATTTTTGAATTGGGGGAAATCATCAACCCATCAAATATTTCGGCGCGCAGGTCGATATGGACACTGCCAAAAAGGGATTCAAATAATTTTTTCGCATCGTAAACCGTGACAATCCAGCCAAAAAAGGCCAAACGACGATCATCGACGGTCGCCAAGGATCGTCCGGGGCGATAGACCGGATAAAAATAGAGGAATTCCCAGCGAACGTCATCACCGACCTGGCGCATGACCGGTGGTGAAAAAACCGATCGCCCCCAATCCCGGGATTGTTTGGCCCCTTCACGACGCCCTTTTTCAGAGCCCAAATCCGTACCCGGTTTGTAAAAAATTTGCTCGGGATCCAGGGCGCGGTGAAAAGTGACGACGAAATAATCGTCGCGTTTTTCTTCACTTTCCACCCGAAAATAAGGGCTGAAGGGAAATTGCATGCGGCGCTCGAATCGTTCCCGCTCCTCCTCCGTTACGGGAACGACAAAAGCGATTTCCTGCAATCCCGGATACCGCCTTTCCCAATCCATGGCATCCAAAAAACGGTTCCAGGCGATGGTGGAAATGGCATCCGAGGTCGTGAACAGCCCGCTTATGGCCCGTGACAGATTATCCTGGAGAAAAAGTCTCCTGGTGATGATATTCCAGGCGTTTGCGGTAACTTGCTCAAAATATTGGCGTGAAAACTCCCGTTTTTCGTAGGTGGAATAGGCCCAATAAATATTGGAAAAGGCAATTCCCAATAATAGAAGTATTATTGGAAATAGTTTTGATCTTGTTGATATTTTTAATGTTTTTCTCATCGGCTCCACGCGTTTCGGGTGCCAACATCTCAGCATTGATTCATGATCAGTCCAACAACTCCAAAAACTTCTCCTGCACCGTCAAATTGCGGCAGCCCGTTTTTTCTACCAAAACCACGTCCTCGATACGCACCCCTCCCATATCGGGGTAGTAAAGGCCGGGTTCCACGGTGACGACATGACCCGAGGAGAGGATTTGGTCTTTTTGACCGATCCGGGGGGCTTCATGGATTTCCAGACCGAGGCCGTGACCGGTACCATGGAAAAAACCACCCTGACGGCCATCGGCGAGTGGGCCGGTGACGAAGCCGGAATCGGTGAGATGTTTGGCGACGGCATCGTGGACCATTTTGCCGGGGACACCATCGTGGATGAGGGCGAAAGCGACATCCTGGGCTTCGCGAACGGCGACCCAGGCCCGACGGAGGCGATCCGATGCCTTTCCCCGACATACGGTGCGGGTCATGTCGCCCCAATAGCCCGTGGCATCCATTCTTGGGAAAACATCGAGTATGATGGGGGCGCAAGCGGGGAGGGGGCCATGGCCGGTTTCATGGGGATCGGCCCCCTGGCTGCCACCCGAAACAATGGTGTGGCTGGGGCTGGCACCTTCGCGTACCAGTTGGGCATTGATCTCACCCCGCACCAGTTCACTGGTCAAAGGCGCTCCGTTCAGGCGCAGCATGTTGTGGCTATCGATGCTGGAGCGGCGGATCATGTCGATGCCGCAGTTCATGGCACGCGCCGTTACCGCCAGGGCTTGTTCGATCAGCGCCACTTCATCGGCTGTTTTCAAGGCGCGTTCGGGCCAGAACGGCTCGGGTACGGGTTCCAGGCGAATTCCCAATTCCCGCAGGCTGGTCGCCAAACCCAAGGGAAAGCTGGCGGGAACCTCCAGATCGATGATATCGGATTGCTTGAGAAAAAACGCGATCAGTGTGGCGTCATTCACTGTGCCGTGGGGGAAGTATTCCTTGAATTGCCTGCGCAGGTCACTCCAATCGTGGACGTGGTTAACCTTGGCAACCCGCTTGGCCCGGTCGATCTCCAGGGAACTGGTGAAAAGATGGGTTTTCCCCCCATTGGATTCCTGAAGGTACAGAAAAGGATCGGGGGCAAAGAAACGGGTTGCGTAGTAGAGGTCCGCCGAGCTTTCCGAAGCTGCGTAAATGAGGCGCGCTTTCACCTGTTTCAGGCCATTTCCAGGAGGTGATCGACCAATTTTTCGATGCCTTGGCCCGCCTCGGCGATGGAAGCGGCGCACATGTAAGCGGCGGTGGTGATGATACGGTTGGCGGCATCGACGACAATGCCATCGAATGTGCTGAGCTGGTGAACGTTGCCCATTTTTTGGATGGCACCCGCTACGCCACCATCGGTGCCGATGGTCAGTGTGACCCCCTTGCCGGCCAGAACCTTGGAGAGCATGGCCGGGGCGATACACAAGGCACCGATGGGTTTTTTCTCCTGGTACATGTCCAAAAGGAGTCGCGTGGTATCTGGGTCAATTTTGGCATCGGGGCCGTCAAAGGCGATGGTGGAAAGATTTTTTGCCGCACCGAAGCCGCCGGGCAGAATGATGGCATCCAGTTCGTCCGCTTGGACGGTAGCGATATCGCGAATATCTCCGCGGGCGATACGTGCCGACTCCACCAGGCAATTACGTGATTCGTTGCCGACCACTTCCCCCGTCAGATGATTGATGACGTGGAATTGGGGGATATTCGGGGCCATGGCGACGATCCGGGCTTTGGCCCGGTCCAAAAAGTAGAGGGTCAATGTGGCTTCGTGGATTTCACTGCCATCGTAAACCCCGCACCCTGAGAGTACGACACCGATGCGCTTACCGGCCATGTTCAAGTCTCCCCCTTCACATGATTATTGAAGATTGGCGTTGGGAATTCCAAAAAAATTACGGAAGCGTTTTCCAGTCTTGATACGATGTTTTTTAAAATATCCTTCTGTATAGCCATGGGTGTGCCCGCGCTTGATGGCGATAACAACCACCCATACCAGGAACCCGATGGGAATCAGGTTAAAAATTTGCATGGTCGTGACTTTCTTGGAGGAAAAGGATTGCCCGAAACAAACCCGGCCACGTACTCCCGGGTAAGGTTAACCATCTTGACAGGGGAATGCAACAAAGGTTTGCACCACACACAAAGAAAACCGGGGGGCGAAACACCCCCCGGAGAAAAAATACCGACAAACTCTTGTGATGACCATCCGCCATGAGGATTGGCAGAGCGTTGGGGCTGGGTACGATTACATCCCCATGCCGCCCATGCCACCCATGCCATCCATGCCGCCACCGCCACCACCGGGCATTGGGGCGTCTTTTTTCGGCAGTTCGGCGACCATGGCTTCCGTGGTGATCATCAATCCGGCAACGGAGGCTGCGGCTTGCAGGGCGCTGCGCACCACCTTGGCGGGATCGATGACACCCCGGGCCACCAGGTTGGTGTATTCATCCTTGGCGGCATCGAAGCCAAAATTATCCGAATTGGCCTCCAGGATTTTGTTGACGACCACGGACCCTTCGGCACCGGCGTTCTCAGCGATGATACGCACGGGCTCTTCCAGGGCGCGGCGCACGATGTTGATGCCGACGCGTTGATCTTCGTTGGCGACCTTCAGTTCGCCCAGTCCCCCGCGTGCCCGCAACAAGGCGACACCACCACCGGGGACGATCCCTTCTTCAACGGCGGCGCGTGTGGCGTGCAAGGCGTCATCGACACGATCCTTGCGTTCTTTCACCTCAACCTCGGTAGCCCCACCCACCTTGATGACGGCGACGCCACCCGCCAGCTTGGCCAGCCGTTCCTGGAGTTTTTCCTTGTCGTAGTCCGAGGTGGTTTCCTCGATCTGGACGCGAATCTGGCTAATGCGAGCCTTGATTTGCTCGCTCTGACCCGCGCCGTCGATGATGGTGGTTTCATCTTTGCTGATGATGACCGAACGAGCCTTGCCCAGCATGTTGATGGTGACGTTTTCCAGCTTGACGCCCAAATCTTCGGAGGCCACCGTCCCGCCGGTGAGGATGGCGATATCTTCCAACATGGCCTTGCGGCGATCACCAAACCCCGGGGCTTTGACGGCGCACACCTTGAGACCGCCACGCAGCTTGTTGACGACCAGGGTGGCCAGGGCATCGCCTTCCACATCTTCCGCCACGATCAGGAGTGGGCGAGAGGCTTGGACCACGCTTTCGAGGATGGGGAGGATTTGTTGCAGATTGGAAACTTTCTTTTCCACCAGGAGGATGGAGGGATTGTCCATCTCCACCACCATCTTTTCGGCGTTGGTGACGAAATAGGGGGAGAGATAGCCGCGATCAAACTGCATCCCTTCCACCACGTCCAGGGTGGTATCCATGCTTTTGGCTTCGTCGACGGTGATAACACCCTCTTTGCCGACTTTGTCCATGGCCTCGGCGATCATTTTGCCGACTTCCGGATCGGAGTTGGCGGAGATGGCACCCACCTGGGCGATTTCTTCCGAGGAGGTGACTTCCTTGGCGCTTTTCTTCAGGGCCTTGATGACCTCCTCAACGGCGGCGTCGATGCCACGTTTCAGGTCCATGGGGTTCATACCCGCCGCCACGGCTTTCAATCCTTCGCGAATGAGGGATTGGGCGAGAACGGTGGCGGTGGTGGTGCCGTCACCGGCCACATCGGATGTTTTGGAGGCGACTTCCTTGAGCATTTGCGCCCCCATGTTTTCAAACTTGTCTTCCAGTTCGATTTCCTTGGCGACGCTGACGCCGTCCTTGGTGACGCGAGGGGCGCCCCAGGATTTGTCGAGGACCACATTACGACCTTTGGGTCCGAGGGTTACCTTGACGGCGTTGGCGAGAATATTGACGCCCGTGAGCATTTTGGCTCGGGCGGCTTCACTGAATTTGACTTCTTTGGCTGCCATGTGTCATTACCTTTATTTATCGCGTTGACTGAGTCCCGATGGGCATTTGGAAGCTGGGATGGAACGTTATTCGATGATGCCCATGATGTCGGATTCACGCATGATCAGGAGTTCTTCCCCGTCCAGTTTTACTTCGGTGCCGGCATACTTGGCGAACAGCACCTTGTCACCGACTTTGAGTTCCATGGGGCGCAACTTGCCTTCGTCGTTGATGGCTCCTTTGCCGACGGCTAAAACTTCACCCTGAATGGGCTTTTCCTTGGCGGTGTCCGGGATGATGATGCCACCACTGGTTTTTTGATCCTGTTCCAACCGTTTGACCACGATACGGTCATGCAATGGACGAAATTTTGTTTTCATTGCCTGATTAAACCTCCAGTTTCTTCATGGATTTAGTTGATGCAAACCTTGTTTTGACTGCCTGTAAACGGTAAAAAAATTCACCCGGTTTGGCACTCTCCCGGGTAGAGTGCTAAATGTAGGTATCCGTTGCCTGCTGTCAAGGCCTGGTCGCGCAATACCACTAAAAAAAGATATTTTATTGAAGCAAAAGTGGCTCGATGGTCTTTTTGATGCGACCTGCGGCGACTGGGGCAAAGGCAACGGTGAGGTGGATGTGGTCATCCTGGTCCCGTCGTTGCAGAACATGCCCTTCGCGGCAGATGCGCGCCAACAAGGCACCATCGGTTGCCGGGATGCGCAAATCAAACACGTGGGTATCCCGGGAGGCGGCTTTTTGCAAAGCCTGGATCAACTCGGCCCCACCCTGTCCGGTTTTGGCGGAAATGACCAAGCTGTCAGGACGGGAGGCGAATCGTGGAACAAGGAATTGCGCATTATCGCCGAGGAGGTCGCATTTGTTGTAGATCGTCACCATGGGTTTGTGGTTGGCACCCAGTTCGGTGAGAACCTCCATGACCACACGCTGTTGTTCGACACATTCCTCGTCGGAAAGGTCTACGACGTGAAGCAACAGATCCGCCTCCAGAACTTCCTCCAGGGTGGCGCGAAAGGCGGCGATCAGTTGGTGGGGGAGATCACGGATAAAGCCCACGGTATCGCTCAGGATGATGCGTTGGCCGTTGGGCAGGGTCAGGCCGCGCATGGTGGGGTCGAGGGTGGCGAACAGTTGATTGGCCTCGTAAACCCCCGCATGGGTCAATTGATTGAACAGCGTGGATTTTCCGGCATTGGTATAGCCGACCAGGGAGGCGGTGAAATAGGGGACATCACGCCGGGCATGGCGTTGCAGGGAGCGGGTGCGTTCCACCTGGGTCAATTGTTTTTTGAGACGATGGATACGGTCGCGAATGAGGCGGCGATCGACTTCGATCTGGGTTTCCCCGGGACCGCCACGCAATCCCACGCCACCGCGTTGTCGTTCGAGATGGCTCCAGGTTCGGACCAGTCGGGATTGCTGGTACAGGAGCAATGCCAACGTGACTTGAAGATTGCCTTCCCGAGTGCGGGCGCGGGCCGCGAAAATTTCCAGGATCAATCCGGTACGATCCACAACCTTGACGTCGAGGGTGTGTTCCAGATTGCGTTGCTGGACTGGCGTCAGGGGATGGTTGAAGACGATGACCTCAATATCCAGGTCAACGATTTCCTGATGCAGACTGGCCACTTGGCCCTTTCCCAAAAAGGTGGCCGGATGGATGTGTTCAACGGCAAACACCCTGGTCCCTTTTTCCAGGAGAGCGGCGCTGCGAACCAAATGGCTGAGTTCTGTAAGGAATCGTTGGGCGCGGTCGCGACCCCCCTCCCGGGAGAAAGTCTGTACGAGCAGGCTGCCAACGGGATCCGGTCGGGACGAAAGGGGGGCTTTAGTCGTCACCTTGGCCAAAATCTATATTTCGTGACGGCATGACCGTCGAAATGGCATGTTTGAATACGAGTTGCGTTACACTGTTCTTCAATAACAGGCAATAATTATCGAAGGAGGTTACCACCCCTTGAAGTTTAATGCCGTTGATCAAAAAAACGGTCACCGGAACTTTTTCTTTGCGCAAGGTATTCAGGAAAGGATCTTGAACGCTGTGAATGGATTGACCCGGCATGGCGTACCCCTGGTTACTTCATCTAGTTATTGGCAATTTTTTGCAGTTCGGTTCTTTTTTATTTGGACGGACGAACGGATGCTGCGCCTTTCGACGCTTACTATTAGTGTAAGGATACACCCCGGCGGGATGCAAGCGCAATCTTTAGGCTATGGTGGCGAAAAGCTCAAGGGTTGCGATAACGGGTGTGTCTCGGGGTGAGCGGGTGGCAGGGATATCACCGTTCAGACATTGGCGTGCAGGGATTGGCACCGGAGTTTGGCATAATTCAGGAATTCCTCCACCGCCTTGGAGCGGAATTTCTGTTTTTGATAGATGAAGTTCAACAGACGCCGGAAGCGTATACCCTTGACGCGGCGCACCACCAAGCTTTGCAATTGCAATTCTTTGCGCAGTGCCACACTGGAGAGGATACTGAAACCGACGCCACCCTCGACGGCAGCCTTGACCGATTCGGTCGTGCCCAGTTCCAGGATCATGTCCAGGTGGTCGTAGGAAAGACCGGCTTTGCTCAGGTGTTCGCTGATAACCATGCGGGTGCCGGAACCTTCTTCCCGGGAAACGAAGGGGTATTCCTTCAATTTGGCGAGAGGTATTTCATCCAGGGATGCGAACGGATGCCCCGGGGGGATGACGACGACCAGTTCGTCTTCCAGGCAGGGAGCCGTGGAGATGTTTTTATTGGATACCGGCCCTTCCACCATACCCATGTCGATGGTGGCATCTTCCAGTTTGCGTACCACCAAACGGGTGTTGTCGATGGACAAACGGATTTGCACCTTGGGGAAATTTTCGTGGTAACCGCTTAAAATAGGTGGCAAAAGATATTCACCGATGGTGGTGGAGGCCCCCAGTTTGATGATGCCCCGGGTCTCCCCGGTCATTTCGCTGATGGCTTTTTCCGCCTCGCGGTACAGGTCGAGAATTCTTTCGGCGTAATTGAAGACCGCTTCACCGGCATCGGTTAAGGAAATGCGGTTATGATGGCGATCGAACAGACGGGTATTGAAGTGTTCTTCGAGTTGCCGTATTTGAAAGGTGACGGCGGGTTGGGTCAGGTATAATTCTTCGGCGGCTCTGGTGAAGGAGAGATGTTTGGCTACGGCATGAAAGACGCGCAGCCGGGTATCGGAAAAACTCATGGACGGTTCCTGACGACAAGGTTTGGCAGGTGTGGGATGACTCCCCCTCCTGCTTCATGCTTATTTTTATAGATCCTTAATTAGGACTCGGACAGTCTAAAAAAAAATGTGATGGAAGAAAAGGAACAAAAAACTCTTAATGGCCCGATCAAGCTTTTTTCGTATCTGCTGCTGAGTTGTTGTAGTTTACCCTGATCTCTTACCTTGCAGGTTTGTACAATGTCGAAACCACCCGTCCCTGACCATGGGTGTCTGGAGAAACATATTGTCCATTATCGGCAGATGGTTTGCGGGCATTCGGTTGCTTTGGATGAGCGGGTGCGTCGTGGGACGATGCAACGGGTTGCCTTTTCAGACATCGTGCGGCGCTATTCCTGGATATGGTTTGATGCCTATGGCGTGCTGAATCGGGGGACGGAACCGGTGCCCGGGGCTGGGGAGACTTTGCGACAACTGCGTCGGGCGGGCATTCCGTTTCGCTTGGTGAGCAACAACGCCAGCCATGCGCCGGAAGAAATCCGCGCCAATCTGGCAGCCATGGGCATTGTTCTGGACTTGGATGACATTGTGACCTCGGGTCAGGTCGTCGGGGATCATGTCCGGGAACTGGGGTATGACACGAGGCCGTATTTGTGGGTCGGAGCCCATGACAGTGCCAAGCATTATGCCCCCAATCCCCATGCCCTGATGGTGAACCATCTCGGATCCACCTGGCGTGAGGATGCCGCTGAATTTGTCATGTTCAGTGGCAATCAGGAGTATTATGGCGGCGTCCAGGAGCGTATCTTGTTGGCCTCCGGTCGGGTACGATCCCTCCCATTGTTGTTGGTCAATGCCGATCTCGTGGCTCCCGAACCCTCGGGGGAAACGCATCTGGTCGCCGGGTTTACCGCTTGTACCGCGAGCGCGGCGGGGCGGCATCCACTGGTGGGTGTCGGCAAACCATTTCGCCCGGTTTTTGACCTGGCCTGGAAACGATGCGGTTATCCGCCGCTGGATCGTGTGTTAATGGTGGGTGATGCCCTGGAAACGGATATCCTCGGAGCGGCTGCTTTTGGAGTGGGGACTTGTCTGACGCTTACGGGCTTGTATGGTCCCATGGCGGCTATCCTGGAGCGGGTATGTTTCCGAATGGGAATTCATCCCGATTACGTGGTCGGCAGCATTGCCTGGGAGGCATGACGTTGAATTTTGTGGGGAAGGCTATGGTTTATACATGAAATGATAGTTGAAATAATCTGAAATCAAGGCATTTCGAGAGGTTGGAACAAGAAAGTATTTTTAAGCATTTTTGGTGGTTGACTATCATCCCTTATGAATGGTACTTGTCGCCAAAAGGGATTTGCGACTTTCAAGCGTTCTGGGAGGGGGCTTCAAGTCGTCAGTATGGTAAGTGGTGTGCGGGTGGGCGGTGTGCAATAAACACGTAGGTCGGCGTCCTTAGAAAAGGACATGTACCTGAGTGAGAGAACATGCTCGAAAACTATTTTCCGATTCTCATCCTTTTTGCAGCGGCCCTGGCCATTGGTGTCGGGGCCATGGGTGTCTCCTACCTGGTGGGTCCCAAACATCCCTACCAGGAAAAACTGGACCAATATGAGTGCGGTTTTTCACCCCTCGGACGCATTCGCATGCGCTTCGATGTCCGCTTCTACCTCATCGCTATTATATTCATCGTCTTCGATATCGAGTCCGCCTTTTTGTTTCCCTGGGCTGTGGCTTTTGATTCCATTGGCCTGATAGGCTTCGTGGAAATGATGCTTTTTTTGTTGGTGCTTCTCGTTGGCTACGTTTATGTTTGGAAAAAAGGCGCTCTGGAGTGGGAGTGAGGGCATGGGGATGATTGAAGGGGCGACAGCAATCGGGCGGGAAGTGGCCAATCGGGGATTCGTCCTGGCATCAGCCGATAAGTTGGTCAATTGGGCGCGCACGTCATCCATGTGGCCCATGACGTTTGGCTTGGCCTGCTGTGCCGTGGAGATGATGCATGCCGGGGCCAGCCGTTACGACCTGGACCGCTTCGGGATCGTGTTTCGCGCCAGCCCCAGACAATCGGATGTCATGATCGTCGCTGGAACCGTGACCTATAAAATGGCCCCGGCGTTGCGGAAACTTTACGATCAAATGGCCGAACCCCGCTGGGTCATTTCCATGGGGTCGTGTGCCAACGGTGGTGGCTATTTTCACTACGGGTATTCGACCGTCCGCGGCTGTGATCGCATCATCCCGGTGGACATTTATGTGCCCGGGTGCCCCCCCACCGCCGAAGCTTTGTTGTATGGCATCTTGCAATTGCATAAAAAAATCCATCGGACCAATACTCTTTATTCCGGTTGGGGCGAGAGCGCATGACTTCGGAAAAGCTCGACCGATTGCAGATGGAGGTTGCGGCCAGGCTGCCGGGGTTCCACGTTGAAAGACTCGCGGATGCCCTGGTTGTGCATGTCACCATCGGTAGTTTGCTGTCGACCATGGCCAGGTTGCGCGATGACATCGCCCTGGATTTTAAATTGTTGGTGGATTTGGCGGGGGTTCACTACCCGGATCGGGAGATCCCTTTTGAGCTGGTTTATCAATTGCTCTCCGTTCATCACAATCATCGCATTCGCGTCAAACTGTCGGTCAAAGAGGGTGAGTTGGTTCCCAGTGTGGCGCGTATCTGGAGCTGCGCCGATTGGTATGAGCGCGAAGCCTACGACATGTTCGGTATTCTTTTCAGTGGGCACACGGATTTGCGGCGCATTCTGAACGATTATGATTTTCACGGTTACCCGCTGCGCAAAGATTTTCCCGTGGTTGGCTTGGTGGAATCCCGGTACGATGCCGTGCGGGGCATGGTGGTCAAGGAACCGGTACGCTTGGGCAAGGAGGACAGGGAGCCCTTCCGTCAATCCCCGTAAGTCCAGGGTGCGGTTGACGTGGCTTGTTGGAGAGGTCGGAGTTTATGGGTCCGGGCTGGCCGGAGTCGTTAAAGAGATAAGGTAAAGATGGAACAGCTCAAGGAGTTTCAAAACTACACCGTTAACTTTGGGCCGCAGCACCCGGCGGCGCATGGGGTGTTGCGTTTGCTCCTGGAGTTGGACGGTGAGGTGGTGGAACGTGCCGATCCCCATATCGGGCTGCTGCACCGGGGTACGGAAAAATTGCTCGAACACAAGACCTATCTCCAGGGCCTGCCCTATTGGGACCGACTGGACTATATGTCCATGATGTGCCAGGAACACACCTGGGTTTTGGCTGTGGAAAAGCTGATGGGTGTCACGGCTCCGCCCCGGGCGCAATACATACGCACCATCTTTGCCGAGTTGACCCGTATTTTGAATCATCTGTTGTTCGTGGGTGCCCATGGCCTGGATGTGGGGGCCATGACCATGTTCATCTACTGTTTTCGGGAACGTGAAGCCATTCTGGACATGTATGAGGCGGTCTGTGGCAGTCGCATGCATGCCGCTTATTTCCGTCCGGGCGGGGTTGCCAAGGATTTGCCCGATGGCTTGGAGGAGAAAATTCAGGCTTTTGCCGAGGATTTCCCTGCCAAGATTGATGAATATGAGACGCTCCTGACCAACAATCGCATCTGGAAGCAGCGCTTGGTGGATGTGGGGGTGGTGACGGCGGAACAGGCTTTGGATTGGGGGTTCGTAGGTCCCATGTTGCGCGGGTCGGGTATCGCCTATGATCTACGCAAGGCAGAGCCTTATGACGCTTATGCCAAGGTGGATTTTGATATTCCAGTGGGCAAAAACGGCGATAGTTATGATCGCTACTTGGTCCGGGTTGAGGAGATGCGCCAAAGCACACGGATCATCCTGCAATGTTTGGAAAAAATGCCCAAGGGGGATGTCAAGTTGCAGGATTTCAAGATGTCCATTCCCAACCGTACCGACATGGAGTCGGGGATGGAATCCTTGATCCACCATTTCAAGCTGGTTTCCGAGGGATTCAACGTTCCGGCTGGCGAGGTTTATCTGGCGACGGAAAGCCCCAAGGGTGAGTTGGGGGTCTACATTGTGTCCCAGGGTGGCAGCAAGCCGTATCGGGCCAAGATCCGCTCTGCGGGATTCAACCATTTGCAAGCCCTCAAGAAGATGTTGCCCGGGCACATGATTGCGGATGTAACGACGATGGTGGGGACAATCGACATTGTTTTTGGGGAAATTGATCGGTAGCGCCATGGAACAAGAACAACACACCCGTGCGCCGCAGTTTTCTCAAGAGGCGCTTGCCAAAACCGAAGAAATCTTCAATCGGTATCCGCCGGAACATCGGGAGGCGGCCTTGATGCCGATTCTGCATCTGGCACAGAGGGAATTCGGTGGTTGGCTGGCCCCGGAGACGATTGATTATGTCGCTGATTTCATGAATCTGGCCCCGATACGGGTGTATGAGGTGGCCTCTTTTTACACCATGTACAACCTGAAGCGGGTGGGGACGTATCACATTCAAGTGTGTACCAATATTTCCTGCTGGTTATGCAATTCCGATGCGATCGTCAAAACCTTGGAACGCAAGCTGGGGATTGGCCTGGGGCAGACGACCGCCGATCAGCGCTACACCTTGGTGGCGGTGGAATGCCTGGGGGCCTGCGTCAATGCCCCCATGTTGCAGATTAACGATGATTATCATGAAAATCTGACCCCCGAAAAGGTGGTCGGCATCATAGACCAACTGCCATGAACCAATCCGCTCCCCTCCAGATCGTATTCAAGAATATCCATAAGGCCAACAGCCATACCTTGCCGGTCTATCTCAAGGGGGGTGGATACAAGGCGATGGCCGAGGCTTTGGCCAAAACCCCGGAAGAGGTGATCAACGAGGTCAAGACCTCCGGCATTCGTGGGCGGGGGGGCGCCGGTTTTCCAGCCGGGATTAAATGGTCTTTCATTCCCAAGGCATCGACCAAACCCAAATATTTGGTTTGCAATGCCGATGAGGGTGAACCGGGGACGTGCAAAGATCGGGACATCCTGCGTTTTGACCCGCATCTGCTGATCGAGGGTATGGTCATCGCTGCTTTTGCTGTGGGATCGGAGCGGGGGTATATTTATATACGCGGTGAATTTTTCCTGGAGAGCCAACGGGTTGAGGGTGCCATTCGCGAGGCTTACGCCAAAGGGTATCTGGGGGACAATATCCTTGGCACCGGGGTTCGTTTTGATTTGGCGGTACATTTGGGGGCCGGGGCTTACGTGTGTGGGGAGGAAACGGCACTGTTGGAATCCCTGGAGGGGAAGAAGGGGCAGCCACGGGTCAAACCGCCTTTTCCGGCCAATGTGGGACTTTGGGGCGGGCCTACCGTCATCAATAATGTGGAAACATTGGCCAGCATTCCGGCAATCCTGGAACATGGGGGGAGCTGGTATGCCGGTTTGGGGGTGGAAAAATCAACTGGGACCAAAATTTTCTCCGTGTCGGGTCATGTGAATCGTCCGGGGAATTATGAAGTGGAAATGGGCCTGCCTTTGAAGCGCTTGTTGGAAGAGTACGCCGGAGGGGTCCGCGGTGGCTGGGACAACCTGAAAGGTGTGATTCCGGGGGGGTCTTCGTCGCCTGTTCTTGGCAAACAGGTTTGTGAAACGGTAACCATGGATTACGATAGCATTGCTCGTGCCGGCTCCATGCTGGGGTCGGGGGCGGTGGTCGTCATGGACAAATCGGTTTGTATCGTGCGGGCGATTGCCAGGATATCCAGGTTTTATCGCCATGAATCTTGTGGGCAATGCACGCCGTGTCGCGAGGGGACGGGTTGGTTGTCCCAGATCGTGACCCGTATCGAGGCGGGTGGTGGTCAGCCGGGCGATATAGAATTGCTGGAGGAATTGTGCGGCAATATTTCCGGCAAGACCATTTGCGCCCTGGGGGATGCGGCTGCCATGCCGGTGGCGGGGGCGATTCGGGCGTTCCGGGATGAATTTGTCTACCACGTGGAGCACGGTCGATGCTTGGTGGAATAGGAGCCAGTGGACAAAGATGCCTACTCTGATCATCGATGACAGGGAGATAACCGTCAAGGCGGGGGCCACCATCATGGAGGCGGCCAAGCTTCTTGGCATTCATATCCCCCATTTTTGCTACCATCCGGGTCTTTCGGTGGCGGGAAATTGCCGGATGTGCATGGTGGAAGTTGAAAAAATGCCCAAGCCGGTCATCTCCTGCGCTATGCCAGTTAACGAAGGGATGGTGGTACGCACCGACTCCGAGATGGTACGGAAGGCGCGGCGGGGGGTGATGGAACTGTTGCTGATCAACCATCCCCTGGATTGTCCGGTTTGCGACCAGGGCGGTGAGTGCAAGCTGCAAAATTATGCGGTCAAGTATGGCCCGGACCGGAGTCGTTTCCAGGAACACAAGCGCGAAGTGCCCAACTATGATTTGGGGCCGGTGATCGAAACCGAGATGAACCGTTGCATCCATTGCACCCGTTGCATCCGGTTTTCCACGGAGGTTGCGGGCACGGAAGAGATGGGAGCCGTTTTTCGCGGTGATCACATGATGGTGGGGCCTTATCCCGGTCGTGGTCCGCTGACATCGGAGTTGGCGGGTAACATGGCGGAGATTTGCCCGGTTGGTGCCCTGAACTTAAAGCCATTTCATTTTCAGGTGCGGGGTTGGGAACTGCAGGAGGCGGATGGTGTGTGCCCTCATTGCGCCGTTGGTTGCCACACACGGGTGAATCATAAGGATAATATTGTTTATCGTATCAAATCGCGCCGTTGCGACAGCATTAACCAGGATTGGTTGTGCGACAAGGGGCGGTTTGCGTATGAAGGGATGACAGAAGGGCGCAACCTGGTGCCGAAAATCATTCCCCAGGAAGGGGGATCCTTGGTGGAAGTGACCTGGGCCGAGGCGTTGGATCGGGCAGCGGAGCTGATCAAGGGCGTGGCCCCGGATGAGGTGGCGGGACTGGCTGGGGCGTGGGGTCAGGGTGCGGAGGAGTTGTACGCCTTCCAGGATTTTTTGCGCAATGTCGTGGGGACGGCGCATTTGGATCATCGCTTGGCACAGCGGGACTTCAGTGGCGATGCGGTGCCGTTGCAACGCGCTGACCTGATGCTCAATACCCCGCTTACGGCTATGGAAGAGGCCGATGCCATTTTTTTAGTTGGAGCTGACCCCAGACATGAGATGCCATTGTTGAATTTGCGCTTGCGCAAGGCAACTTTGAATGGGGCTCAGGTGTGGTCCATGGGACCCAGGCACCTGTCATCCAATTTGGAAAACGTGGAGGAAACGGTTATCGCCCCTGGTGAGGAGTGTAATTTTCTCCGCAAGGTGCTGGCCGCCATGGCGACACGGCGTGGGTCCAAGGCTGCGGTTGCCTGGGCGGGTGCCCTGCGGAAAGCGGAGAGGCCGTTGGTATTATTGGGGCGGTATGCGATCAATCACCCGCAGGCCGAACTATTGCGACGTTTGCTGCTGGCATTATTGAATAAGGCGGAATCGGTGCAGGAGGCGTGGCAGGGCTACAACCGCATGGTGGCGGTTGCCAATGCGGCAGCAGCCCAGGATATGGGTGTGGTACCCCATCGCGGTCCCGGCTACCAAAGTGTGGCTCGGACAGGGATGAACGCCAGGGAAATCCTGGAAGGGTGTGCCCTGGGGAAGATCAAGGTGTTGTTCCTGCTTGGAATTGACCCGGGAAACGAGGCGGCGGATTCCTATTTGGCGGCGGCTGCAGTGGCGGAAGTGCAGGTGATTTACCTGGGGGCTTTCGGTGATCGGGCAGCCCAACAGGCGCAGGTGGTATTGCCGGGTTTGCTCCCCGGTGAGCGGTCGATGACCCTGACCAATGGTGAAGGTCGGGTACAGCGGTGTGAGCGCCACGTTAACGGGCCGTTGATGGCCCGGGAGGATTGGCGGATACTGCGGGCCTTGAGCCAGCGCTTTGCCAAGGTCCTGCCCTACAACGATCTGGAGGGATTGCGGGCCGCCATGGGCCGGGGGGATCGGCGTTACGATCCGGGTGTCGTCGGATCGGGTAAGCTCGGGGTGCCGTGCGACCATGGGGTGGGGGTGACGCAGGGGTTGGATGTGAATGTCGATGTGGATGAAATGGAGGATGCGAGCGGGCCGATCCTGCTTTGGCAACCCTCTCTTTACGATGATACGCCGGTTGTCCGCGGCTCAAAGACCATGGCCAAGCTCGCCGGTGGGGTGGAACTCAGAATCGGAACCAAAGAAGCCAAAAAGCACAAAATTGCTTCGGGGGGGAGCGTGAGTGTCGAATGCAATGGCCATGCGATACAGGTTAACGTGGCGGTGGATGAGGCGTTGGAGGGGAGCGTCCTGTTCGGAACGGGACTCGATTTCCGGTGTTTGGGGGATGGCAAGGGTGGTTTTCTTCCCGTAACCTTGAAGGCGTTGAAGTGATTGGACGCACACGGTTCGGGTTGAGAGGGGTGTGAAGGGAATTTTATCGTGCTGGATGATCAGGGGTAGCGATGGCGGATTTCCTGAAAATGGTGCATGAGGTGGGTGTGGGCTTTTTTGGGCCCCTGCTTTGGTCGTTGGTGTGGGTGGTGATCAAAGTCGTCCTGCTCCTGGCTCCCGTCCTTTTTATCGTGACCTATATCACCTTGGCGGAACGAAAGGTGATCGGTGCCATGCAGGTTCGCCCCGGGCCCAACCGGGTCGGTTTTTTTGGGGTGCTGCAACCATTGGCCGATGCGGTCAAGCTGATTTTTAAAGAAACCATTCTGCCAATCAAAGCGGATAAAGGATTGTTCATCCTGGCGCCTCTCCTGACCTTGGTGCCGGCACTGCTCTCCTGGGCGGTGGTTCCTTTTTCCCCGGAACTGGTTTTGGCCAACATCAATATCGGTGTACTCTATCTTTTGGCGATTTCGTCTCTGGGTGCCTATGGCATCATCATGGCCGGTTGGTCTTCCAACTCGCGATATGCCTTTCTGGGAGCCATGCGTTCGGTGGCGCAGATGGTCTCTTACGAGGTGTCCATGGGTTTCACTCTGATACCGGTCATTTTGATCACCGGCAGTCTGAACCTTGTGGACGTGGTGGAACATCAAAAAACTTGGTGGAATGTCATACCGTTGGCACCCATGTTTTTCATTTATTTCATTTCCGTTGTTGCGGAAACCAATCGCACACCGTTCGACCTCCCAGAAGCGGAGCCGGAATTGGTCGCCGGGTTTTTCACGGAATATTCCGCCATGAGCGCCGGGCTGTTCTTGATGGGCGAGTATGCAAATATTGTCCTGGTGTCGTTTCTGGGTGCCCTGGTGTTCCTGGGGGGCTGGTTGCCGCCGGTCTCCATATTGGGCTTCATCCCCGGGCTGGTGTGGTTGGGATTGAAGGCGGGCTTTCTCATGTTTGTGTTTCTATGGATTCGCGCCACCTTCCCCCGCTATCGCTATGACCAATTGATGCGGTTGGGGTGGAAAGTGTTTTTGCCGCTGTCGTTATTTTGGATCTTTCTGACCGGGCTGGTGCTGCAGCTAACCCAGGGTGTTCGAGGAGGTTGACGGTGGGACTGGATCTGAAAAATCTTCTGCAAAGTTTTGCCTTGAAAGAACTGGCGCAGGGAATGGCTGTTACCCTGAAGCACATGTTCAAGCCCACGATTACCGTGCAATATCCCGAGGAGCGGACGCCGTTATCCCCGAGGTTTCGCGGTGAACATGCCCTGCGTCGCGATGAGAACGGGGCGGAACGTTGTGTGGCGTGCAAACTGTGTGAAGCGGTGTGCCCGGCACAAGCCATCATCATTGAGATCGATCCCGAATCAACCGCTGAAAAACGATTGACCCGGGTTTATGATATTGATGAAACCAAATGTATTTTTTGTGGATTTTGTCAGGAGGCCTGTCCGGTGGAGGCGATTGTGCTGGGGCCGAATTTTGAATTTTTTGGCTCGGTTCGTTCCGATCTTTATTATGATAAGAAACGGCTTTTGGCAAACGGTGAGCGTTTCCAAAATGCGTTGAATGCCTGTATCGCTGCCGACGCCAAATATCGGTAACGGGGAAAAACTATGACGGTTGCGGATATTATTTTTTACCTGTTTGCCACGTTGGCCGTTTTGGCGGCCTTGGGTGTGGTGGGGTCACGCAACCCGGTGCATTCCGTTTTGTTTCTGGTGTTGACCTTTTTTTCGACAGCGGGATTGTTCGTATTGATCGGCGCTGAATTTTTGGCGGCTGTACTGGTGATGGTCTATATGGGTGCGGTGGCCATTTTATTCTTGTTCGTGGTGATGATGTTGGATGTTGATTTTGCCCGGTTACGGCGGGAAAGTGTGCGTTATTTGCCGCTGGGACTGACGGTGGGATTCGTGATGTTTGTGGAATTGGGGTTTATGGTGGCGCATCATCATTGGGATAAGGCGGTGAGCGGGTTGGATACGGTGAACAACACGTTGGCCATCGGGCAGGTCCTGTATACGCGGTATCTGTATCCTTTTGAGGTGGCCTCTTTAATATTGTTGGTGGCATTGATCGGGGCGGTGGCCTTGACCCATCGGGAACGCAAGCGGGTCCACCGTCAGGATATCGCCAAACAACTGGCCAGAACCAAGGAGGACGCCGTGGAATTGCGCAAGGTTGCCTCAGGTGAGGGGGCGTGATGGCAATGGGCCTCAATCATTATCTGGTGTTGGGTGCCCTGTTGTTCACCATCGGGGTGGTGGGGATTTTCCTCAACCGGCGCAATGTCATCCTGATCATGATGAGCATTGAGTTGATCCTCTTGGCGGTCAATATCAACTTTGTGGCTTTTTCCCGATTCATGAACCATGTGGATGGGCAGATCATCACCTTCTTCGTTCTGACGGTGGCTGCGGCAGAGGCGGCGATTGGTTTGGCCATTCTGGTGGCTTTTTTCCGTAACCGGTCCACGATTGATGTGGAAGAGATCGATTCCATGAAAGGATAACAACGCCGGTGATTGAGGCGATTGGATAATGGAACCATGAGTGTAAATCTGTTGATCCTACTAGCCCCTTTGGCGGGTGCCCTGACAGCCGGTCTTCTTGGAAGGCACATTGGCAGGAGTGCGGCCATTGGGGCCACCATCGTCGGCATGTTGATATCGGCGGCATTGGCCATCCACGTGTTTTTCAATGTGGCTGTGGGAGATGGTCCGGTGATTCACGAGGAAGTCTTCTCGTGGATCGTATCGGGGAAATTTGCAGTTCACTTCGGTCTACTGATTGATCGCATGACCGCCATCATGCTGATCGTGGTGTCGGGGATTTCGACCCTGATCCATATTTACTCCATTGGCTACATGGCCGAAGATCCCGATGAACCCCGGTTCTTCAGCTATTTGTCCCTCTTCACTTTCGCCATGCTGGCCCTGGTGACGGCGGATAACTTTTTACAATTGTTCTTTGGGTGGGAGGGCGTTGGTTTGGCTTCCTATCTGTTGATCGGTTTTTGGTATCGCAAGGAATCGGCCTGCAATGCGGCCATCAAGGCCTTCCTGGTCAATCGGGTGGGGGATTTTGGTTTTGCCCTGGGTATTTTCACCATTTTCATGATTTTTGGCACCCTGGACTATGATCAGGTTTTCCACATGGCGGGGCGCAAAGAATTTCAATCGACGGTGAATTTTTTGTTTTTCGGACCGGTGGACACCATCACTTTGATCTGTCTGTTGCTGTTCATCGGGGCCATGGGTAAATCGGCGCAATTTTTATTGCACACCTGGTTGCCGGACGCCATGGAGGGACCAACGCCGGTTTCGGCCCTCATTCATGCGGCGACCATGGTGACAGCGGGGGTGTTCATGGTGTGCCGCGCCTCACCGTTGTTTGAATTATCGCCGACCGCCCTGGGGATAGTGACTATAGTTGGGGCGGTGACGGCATTGTTTGCCGCGACGGTCGGACTGGTGCAAAACGACATTAAAAAGGTTATCGCGTATTCGACCTGTTCCCAGTTGGGCTACATGTTTTTTGCCGCCGGGGTATCGGCGTATGCCGCAGCCATGTTTCACCTGATGACCCATGCCTTTTTCAAGGCACTGTTGTTTTTGTCAGCGGGGGCGGTGATTCATGCCATGCATCATGAACAGGACATGCGGCGCATGGGCGGGTTGATTAAAAAAATACCCATGACGTATGGCGTGATGATGATTGGCACCTTGGCTTTGACGGGTTTTCCGTTCCTTGCCGGGTTTTACTCCAAAGATGCCATCCTGGAATCGGCCTATGCGGCGCATTCGGCAGTTGGCACCTTCGCTTGGCTGATGGGGATGCTTGCCGCTGTTTTGACGACCTTTTACTCGTTTCGCCTGGTATTCATGACCTTCCATGGCAAGCCGGTTGATCTGCACGCCTACGGCCATGCCCATGAAGCGCCGTGGTCCATGCGGGGTCCGTTGGTGTTGTTGGCGGTGGGGGCGGTGTTTGCCGGGGTGATCGGAGCGCCGATGATCGAGGCGCACTGGTTCAAAGAAGCCATTGTCGTCGCTCCGGGGCACGAAGCCCTGGAACATGCGCACCATGTCCCGGGTTGGGTCAAATGGCTGCCTTTTGCGGCATTCCTGTTGGGCTTGACCGCGGCTTGGCTGATGTATGTGCGGCTACCGACATTGCCTGGCATCATGGCGGAGACTTTCCGTAAAACCTATCGATTCCTGGTCAACGCCTGGTACTTTGACCGTCTCTACGATTGGATGTTTGTCAACATGGCCAAGAAGATTGGAGACGGGCTGTGGCGTACGGGTGATGTCACCATCATTGATGGCTTTGGCGTCAATGGTGCTGCGGCCACCTGTGCCAGGGTTGCCGAATGGTTGCGCTCCATCCAGTCTGGATATATCTACCATTATGCCTTCGTCATGGTGATCGGCGTATTGGTTTTGGTTACTGTCTATACCTAACCCGGCGGGACATTTGCCCATGCTGAGCTTGGTCACATTTTTACCTCTTTTTGGCGCCCTGGTCATCGCTGTTGGGGTACACAACCGACCCGCGTTGGCGCGCTGGGCCGCTTTGGTGGTTTCTGGTGTGACCTTTCTGTTGAGCCTTTTGCTGCTGGAAGGATTCGATCCGGGTTCCCATGCCTTCCAATTCCTGGAGGAGAGTCCCTGGCTGCCGGGATATGGGTTGTATTACCGCATGGGTGTCGATGGCATCAGCCTGCCGTTCGTCTTGTTGACGACATTCCTGACCCCGGTGTGTATCCTCTCTTCCTGGGAGTCGGTGCAAAAATACGTCAAGGAATACATGGTCGCCTTCCTGGCCCTGGAGACATTTGTGGTCGGTGTCTTTTGCGCCCTCGATTTCATCCTGTTTTATATCCTGTGGGAGGCGATGCTGATTCCGATGTTTTTGATCATCGGTGTCTGGGGTGGTCCCAATCGCATCTATGCCGCCTTGAAATTTTTCCTGTACACCCTGGTGGGTTCGGTATTGATGCTGGTCGCCGTGTTGGCCATGGGGATCAAAGCGGGGACTTTTTCCATACCAGCCCTGATGGATCACCCCTTTTCACTGGTGTTCCAGATTTGGGTGTTCCTCGGTCTTTTCGCCTCCTTTTCGGTCAAGGTGCCCATGTGGCCGGTGCATACCTGGTTGCCGGATGCCCATGTGGAGGCACCGACAGCGGGTTCGGTCATCCTTGCCGGTATCCTGCTCAAGATGGGTGCCTATGGTTTTTTACGGTTTTCCATCCCCATGTTGCCCGATGCGACCCGCGTTTTCGTACCGTTGATCTTTGGCCTGTCGCTGGTGGCCATCGTTTATACGGCCCTGGTGGCGTTGATGCAAAAAGATTTGAAAAAGTTGATCGCCTACTCCTCGGTCTCCCACATGGGTTTCGTCACCATCGGTCTGTTCACCTTGAACGAACAGGGGGTGGAGGGTGGTATTTTGCAGATGATCAATCACGGTATCGTCGCCGGGGCTTTGTTCCTCCTGGTTGGCGTCGTCTATGATCGGTTGCATACCCGGGAGATCGCCCGCTTTGGCGGTCTGGTGCATCGCATGCCTGTATACGCACTCATCTTCATGGTCTTCACCATGGCATCGGTGGGTCTGCCGGGGACCAATGGCTTTGTCGGGGAGTTTCTGATCCTGTTGGGGGCGTATCTAGCTTCCAAGGGAGCTGCGGTGGTGGCAACCACCGGGGTGGTGTTGGGGGCGGCTTACATGTTGTGGATGTACAAACGGGTTGTGTTTGGTGAAATTCATGATGGGGTCTCGGCACTGCTGGATGTGAGCAAGCGGGAGCTGATCCTGTTCGTGCCGCTGCTGATCCTGGTGTTTTGGATCGGCTTCTATCCCAAACCTTTCCTGGAAATGTTTCACGTATCGGTGCAGCACCTGTTGCATCAGGCGAGTGTGGTTAAGGTTGGGGCCATGGTAGTCAAGTAGAGGTCGTTCCCCTGCAGGGCATGACCTCTTGGAACGGATGGGATTGCAGGAAATAATCGTCGGCGGAGCGAAATAACGACATGTCTGTGGAAATGCAGGATATCCATCTGATCTTCATGATGCCGGAGATATTGGTTGCGGTCATGGCCATGGCGCTGTTGTTGTTGAGTGCCTGGACGCACAAAGGAGGCTCGGGTGTTGTGCATTGGATGACGGCCATGACCATCATTGCCGTTATTTTGGTCATTCGTGTGGGCGAAGGGAGTGGTTCCACCTTTGGTGGTCAGTTTGTCACGGACGCCGTGAGCCGTTACATGAAAGTACTGATCTGTCTGGGGATGGTACTGCCGATCATCATGTCCAGGGACTATATCCGCACCCATGATATGGATGGTGGGGAATACCATGTGGTGGCCATGTTCGCCATGCTGGGTGGCATGATCATGGCCTCAAGCGGTGGCTTCGTGATCCTTTATCTGGGACTGGAGTTGATGTCGTTGTCCTTTTATGTTCTGGCGGCATGGCGGCGTGATTCCGGCTTTTCCGGGGAGGCGGGACTGAAATATTTTGTTTTGGGTTCGGTGGCCTCGGGATTGTTGTTGTACGGTATTTCCATGATCTATGGGGCTGTGGGGGCGACTGGTTTCAAAGAAGTGGCGGCTTTCCTGGGCACGCCGGATGGTCATGGCAGTCAACTCGCTGCACTGGGCGTGGTGTTGGTCCTGGTGGGGATGGGATTCAAGGTTGCGGCAGCGCCTTTTCACATGTGGGCCCCCGATGTGTATCAAGGTGCGCCGACACCTGTGACCGCTTTCATGTCCGTCATGCCAAAAATCGCTGCTTTCGCGGCGTTGTTCCGCATTCTGTTTGATGTGTTCGCTCCGGTCCATGCGCAGTGGGGGCCGATGGTGCAATTGTTGGCGATCCTTTCCATGGGTGTGGGGGCCTTTGCCGGTTTGGTGCAAACCAATCTGAAACGTTTGTTGGCTTACTCTTCCATCGGTCACGTCGGTTATATCCTCATTGGTTTGGTCGCCAACACGCCTGAGGGGATGCAGGGGGTGATGGTCTACCTGACCATCTATCTCTTCATGACCGTAGGGGTGTTCGGGATCATGGTCGCCTTTGACCGCCAGGGGTTGGGGGAAGAGATCAGCGATTATCAGGGGGCGGCCCATAAGCAACCTTTGATGGCCTTTGTCATGGCCATGTTCATGTTTTCCATGGCCGGGATTCCCCCGTTGGCCGGATTTGTCGGCAAGTTGTCCATTTTTATGGCGGCGGTCAAAGCGGGGATGGTGCCGTTGGCGGTTGCCGGTGTGTTGTTTTCCGCAGTGTCGGCTTTTTATTACCTCAAGGTGGTCAAGGTCATGTACTTTGACCCGCCGGTGGCTGAGTCGAAAATGTTCTTCTCGGGGGGTGGGCTGTTGGTCGTGACCCTCAGCTTTATCTTGATTTGTGTATGGGGCGTCCTTCCTGGGGATCTCATGGCTTGGACAGAGTCGAGTGTAAAGGCTTGGCACTGACGGTCACAGAGGTCTGATGTGGGGGACGTTTCGTCTACTCCCGGAAACGATCCCGCAATGGCTACCGAGGGTTGCACCGAAACACCTGCCTGGATCGTAGCAGCAATCCAGGAGTTGGGGGGCGTCGTTTCGGGTGAGCGGTTCATGGAATTGGCGCTGTACCATCCTGTCCATGGTTACTATCAAAAAAGAGGTGTTTCGCTGGGTCGGGAGGGTGATTTTGTCACGGCTCCCATCCTGACGTCGTTGTTTGGCGAATTGCTGTGCCTGCAAATGATCGAAATATGGGAGATCATGGGGGTACCGGCCCGCTTCGTTTTGATTGAGATGGGACCGGGAACGGGTCATTTGGCTGAGGATATCATCCGTACATCGCAAAAGTTTCCCAGATTTCTGGAGGCGTTGGACTATCGATTGGTGGAAACGTCCCCAGTACTTCGGGAGATGCAACAACACAGATTGCAGAAGACCACCGCGCCTTTGGGATGCCATTGGTACGAAAGTTTGCAGGATGCTGCGGGAGATGGCGTTGAAGGGGTCCTGTTTGGTAACGAATTCCTGGATGCCTTGCCGGTACGATGGCTGGAAATGACCTCCGAAGGTTTGCGGGAGGTCGGTGTGGTCGTATCCCGGAGTGGGACCTTGGCGTTGACCACCATGCCCCTGGGAAGCGGGTTGGACCCTAATTATTTTAAACGGTTGGGGTTGGAATTGCCGGTGGGCATGCGTACTGAAGTGTGCTTGCGGGGGCAGGAATGGATGCATCTGGCCGGACGTGTGTTGCGTCGGGGTGTGGTGTTGATGGTGGATTATGGCTATACGGACCGGGATTATTACGCCCCCGAACGTTGTCAGGGGACCCTGGTTGGTCATTACCGTCACCAACGGGTGGATGATCCCTTGGCGCATCCGGGAGAGATGGATCTGACGGCCCATGTGGATTTTTCTGCCATGGCCCGGGCGGGTTGTGCGGCGGGGTTGACAGTGTGCGGCTATACCACCCAGGGTTGGTTTTTCATGGGCTTGGGCTTGTTGGAACGATTGCAGGGGGTGGCGCGGAGCCAAAAGGATGGGGGATTGGGGCGAGCGATCCGTCAGTCCGCCCTGCGTCTGATACTCCCTGAAGAGATGGGGGAAAGGTTCAAGGTTCTGGCACTGTGTTCGGGCCTGAAAAATGTGGAATTGTCAGGCTATCGCTTGAAAAATCAAAGGGACGAATTGTAATATGGCCCCGGTTGGCACGTAACGTTAACCTGGTGTCTCATCGGTAACTTGCGAAGGGGGACAAGGAACATGCGGTGGATGGATGGAAAAAAAGGGTTGATTTTTGGTGTTGCCAACGAGCGTAGCTTGGCGTGGGGCATTGCCCGTTCGTGTCATCGTGAGGGGGCGGAGCTGGGATTCACCTACCTGGGAGAGGCGCTGCAAAAAAGGGTCATCCCCCTGGCGGAGCAGCTCCATTCCAATTTCGTTATCCCGTGTGACCTGAATAACGACAAGGAGATTGATGCGGTATTTCAGGATGTTTCTACACGCTGGGGTCAACTCGATTTTATTGTCCACTCGGTGGCTTATGCCAAAAAAATGGAGCTGACAGGGAAGTATTACGATACCTCACGCGATGGTTTTCGCGTGGCCATGGAATCTTCGGTCTATTCGTTGACGGCACTGTGTGCCAGGGCGGCACCCTGTTTGCGCGATGGCGGCAGTGTGGTGACTTTGTCTTATCTCGGGGCGGAACGGGTGGTGCCGCATTACAATGTCATGGGTGTTGCCAAGGCGGCGTTGGAAGCCAGTGTGCGATACCTGGCAGCCGATTTTGGCCAGCGGGGTATCCGCGTCAATGCCATTTCGGCGGGTCCGGCGAAAACCTTGGCGGCTTCGGGTATCGGTGATTTCAAGGAAATCCTTAATTGGAATCGCGACAATTCCCCCATGCGGCGCAACATCACCCAGGATGAGGTGGGGGATGTGGCCATGTTTCTGCTCTCCGGCATGTCCAGTGGCATTACCGGGGAGGTCATTCACGTCGATGCCGGCTATCATATTGTCGGCATGCGCGCTGTGACCGAAGAAGAGGAAGCACAAGCGGTCTTGCGGGCGGCTGGGCAACAAGCCTGAAAAAGAAGGTGGTGGTATCTTGCGTAATATCCGTGGTGCTTAATTTAACAATTAATTGATGTAAAAAATAAGACATATCCCAATCCCAATATAAGAAAAACTATTGAAAAAAGATGGAGTTGGATCATGACGGCAAACTCGTTTGGCAGGATGTTTCGGTTGACGACTTTTGGCGAAAGTCATGGGCCGATGATCGGTGCGGTGGTGGATGGCTGCCCAGCGGGTATGGAATTGGAGGAGGCCGATATTCAACGGGATTTGGATCGAAGGCGTCCGGGACAAAGTCGTTTTACAACCCAGCGCCGCGAGGATGACCGGGTCACCATCGTGTCGGGGGTGTTTGAGGGGCGTACAACGGGGACGCCCATTGGTTTGATGATTGAAAATCAGGATCAGAAGAGTCGGGATTATAATGATATTAAAGATCTTTTCCGGCCCGGGCATGCCGATTGGACCTATTTGCAAAAGTATGGAAGACGGGATTACCGTGGGGGTGGCCGGGCTTCAGCGCGGGAAACGGCGATGCGGGTGGCAGGTGGGGCGATTGCCAGGAAAGTCTTGCGATCATTGGGTGTTACCATTCAAGGTTGTCTGATTGGCATGGGACCGGAACGGATTGATCGGACGCACTGGGATTGGGAGGAGGTTGGCAGGAATCCTTTTTTTTCTCCCGACCGGGAAGCGGTACCTCGGTTTGAAGCTTTGCTGGATCGATGTCGCCGTGCGGAGGATTCGGTTGGCGCCATGCTGGAGATTGTCGCCAGGGGGGTACCGGTTGGTTGGGGAGAGCCGGTTTATGGACGCCTGGATGCCGATTTGGCGGCTGGCATGATGGGAATCAATGCCGTCAAGGCTGTCGAGATTGGTGCCGGTTGTGCGGCAGCGCAGGGATTCGGCTCGCAGTTGGCGGATGAGATGGTCGTGGATCGGTCAAGACCGGGTGGGGTACGTTTTGTGAGCAACCATGCGGGTGGTATCCTCGGGGGGATAGCCAATGGCGATGATATCGTTGTGCGCTTGGCTGTTAAACCGACGCCCTCCATTCATACCGAGTTGCGCACAATCGACTCGTCCGGTGAAGCGCGGATCATCAAAACACGTGGGCGGCATGATCCGTGTGTGGGGATTCGCGCTGTCCCGGTGGCGGAGGCGATGATGGCGTTGGTGTTGATGGACCATTGTCTGCTGCATCGGGCGCGGTCGGGTATGTTTCCGTAGAAGCCACGGTTGAATGGGGTAAGGATGTGGTGGCGTTGGGGCGTTGTCCTGAAAATGGGGGAATGAGATGGCAAGCGAGATACTGCAACAAACGGTTGATATCGTGGTTGCCTATTTGAAAAATAATGAAATGGCCGCCCGGAGTCTTCCCTCGTTGATCAAGGAAATTTACACAACATTGCAGGGGGTATCGGGTCATGTTGCGGAAGAATTACCCGAAGACCTGGAAGATCACCCTTCCCTGCGTGTTGCAGAAAATGGGGGTTGGATACCCAAGGTTCCCTTGGAGGATGCGGTGACCCGGGATGAAGTGGTGTGTTTGATCTGTGGCAAGCGTGGCAAGTCACTCAGAGGGCACCTCACCCGTTCCCACAAGATGCGTCAGGACGAATACCTGAAGGCATTCAATTTGCCGAAGGATTTTCGTCTGGTGGCACCCTCTTATTCGGAGAAGCGGCGACAATTGGCCATGGAAGCGGGGCTTGGGGATAAGTTACGTGCCGGTTCTGGTGGACCTCTTGCGGGGGAGGAGTCGGGTGCGGGGGTGGAGTCTCCGGAATGACCTTTTTTGGGGTATGGTACTGGTTTTTGTATGCGCGATTTTAGGGTATCGGATTACTATTCGCGATACCTCAATCATGCGGAATGGAAGACACTCCCATTCATCGTTGAACACGTTGTGTTTTAAGTATTGCGTCTGTTGCGTTGGCGCAATGCTTCGAGTGCGCGGATGCAATAAGGAGAGCATGAGCGATTGGGTGTTGATTAAGAAAAATATCGATAGAACAATGATTTGAAGTACGCTATCCCGTTGGTCTGCATATTGCGGTAATCCCTCTGTTGGACTCATTTTTTGTGATCAACTCCCGAGCGGTTTTTTTCCGCTCCGGGAATCGCGCAGAGGAGATTGCAATATGATGGCTCATACCCTGCTTCCCATTACCAATCTGGACCGTCTGGAGCAAATTCCCGGCAACGAACGAGCATTATTGCATAAAGTTAGTCAACATCATGCTTTCATGACCAATGATTATTATTTGTCCCTCATCTCCTGGGACGACCCTGAAGATCCAATTCGCCGTCTGATCATCCCGGACAAGCGGGAGCTGTACCAGTGGGGGAAGGAAGATCCATCCGATGAAGGTATGTACACTTCCATGCAGGGAGTGCAGCATAAATATGAAAATACGGTACTGTTTATCATTTCAAACCAATGTGCCAGCATATGTCGCTATTGTTTTCGGAAAAGGATATTTCATTCCCGACGTAACGAATCGTTGCGTGACCTTGATGCGGCGATTGCCTATGTGAAGAATCACCGCAAAGTTAGCAATGTCCTGCTGACCGGCGGCGATCCATTGATGTTGCCGGCCCATCGTTTGGATGAAATTTTAACCAGAATACGTCAGATCGATCATGTCTCCGTCATCCGTCTCGGCAGCAAGGTTCCCGCATTCATGCCGCAACGGATCAGTGATGACCCGGAGTTGTTGGCGATATTGAAATACCATTCCACGGCCAACAAAAGATTGTATATCATGACACATTTTACGCACCCTCGGGAGCTGACTCCAGAGGCGGAAATCGCCTTGGGTTGTTTGCACGATGCCGGGGTGTTGCTTGCCAATCAGTCCCCCTTGATTCGTGGGGTGAACGATAATGCTGCGACGCTGACGGAATTATTCCAGCGTTTGGCGGCCATGGGATCTCCGCAATACTACCTGCTGCAATGCCGTCCAGTACGCGGAAACTATCATTTGGTGGTACCTATTGAGGAAGGAATGGCCCTTTTTGAACAGGCCAGGAGTCGTTGCTCGGGATTGGAAAAAAGGGGGCGTTATGTCATGTCCCATACTACGGGAAAGGTAGAAATAGTCGGGTTGTTGGAAAAGCGAGTGATTCTGAAGTATTGGCAAGCGGCACAGAAAAAAGATCAAGGGCGTGTCATGATCTTCCCCAGAAATCCGCTGGCATTGTGGTTGGATGATTATCAGGACCACCGCACTGAAATTTCTGCGGATCGTGATCTTTGTAAAACGAAATGGGTGCCATCTGTTGCCGTTTGCTGAACGGTATCTGACCACAAACACTGTGCCTGACGCAGTGTGCGATGGTAATCATGGGGCATGGTGACTAACCACGATTCAGATACAGTCGGGTTGAGGTTTCCCGTTTAATACATCCGACTTTTCTGCGAGGTAGACTTTATGAAAAAGACCAGATCCATCGCCTTTACCCTGTTGCTCGGATTCACGATCATGGGCGTAACCGCTTTGAGTGTGTCCTACTGGTTTTCCACAGAATCACGCAAGATGCATTTACAAGCTGTAGCCGATCACAGTTTTTTGTATCTCTTGAACATGATATTGGAAACGCGGCGTTTTGAGAAAAACTATGTTATCTTTGGAGATAAAAATTATTCAGAAATGGCGCTGAATTATTTGGATCAGACCGAACGGCAATTACGGGAATATCGCTGGGCATTCCTGTCGCGAGACGATGGCGAAAAAATCTATCAGGAAATGTCTTCCCTGCTGAAGGAATACCGGGAATATTTTTTGAATTACTCGATGTTGAAACAGAAAAATTCGGAGCAGGCCCCGAACATGGAGAAGAGTCTGCATCAACTGGGGACGCAATGGATCACTCTTGCCGAAAAATTGACAGCGGACAGTAATGATAACGTTACCATCATTCTCCATAATATACAAACCATCTTGGTTTTGTTCAATATTGTCTTTTTTATTCTCCTGCTGGCCTGTGGTATTTGGCTCCATCGCAAGACGATTCAGCCGCTCGTCAGCATTCAGGAGGGTTTGACGGCCATCCTGGCGGGTCGTCAGGAGCGCATCCCATCCATCCAAGGGGACGCCGAGCATCTCGCGCTGGCTCGCGTGGTCAACATGACATTGGATCATCTCATTCGCATTCAGGATGAGCGTTCACGCTTGGTACGACAGGGCTTTGCCGATGCATACATGCTGCGTTTGGTACGAATGCTCGGACAACCAATGGATAACATCTCGACCTCTTGTCAGATCCTGCTGGAGGATGTCCCGCAAACGCTATCGACCTTTCACCGGGATATGCTCCTGCAGATTCAGCAACAAGCGGAACAGGGGGGACAGCTTCTGGTCGCGGCACAGGAACGGTTTCAGGCAGGACAGGAACCAACCCAAATCCTCAATCTATCCCAGTTGGCCGCCCATGCTCTGGAAAAACTTCATCAGGATCCTCAAGAAATTCCAAAATACCTCATGGAGATTCCGGAGGCGCTGAAAGTGAGGGGTAATCCGCTGACCCTGGAACAGGGGTTTTGCGAACTGTTCACCTTTGCAACACGCACGACACCGGAAAATGAAATTGTAAACATCCGCGGCTGCCAGCTTGCACGGGAGGAGATGCAGACAATTCGCAAACAATCGACATGGCGGCCTCTCTCCTGGATATCCCGGGAATGCGATGCCGTTGCCGAAATCGCCATGGAGGTTCTGTGGAGGAACCACTGCGATGATGTCGATGCAAACAATGGGGACTTATTATCGCTCTGTGTTCCCCTGGAGGATGGGCATCCGGGGATTACCTTGTTGCCGTCCTTGTTACGGGAACACGAAGGGGCATTTCTGGCCGAATCCCGGTCCAATGACAGGATGTTGTTCAGGTTGTGGTTACCCACAATTCAGGAGGATACCTGATCCATGCACGATCCGGTCCGCATACTGGTGGTCGATCGGGACAAAGTGGCGGCGCAAAACATGAAGCATGTATTGGTTAAGGACGGTTGCCAAGTCACGACCCTTTTCGGTGGCGCTGTAGCGGTCAAACATTTGGATGCCGGGGCCAATGATCTTTGTCAATTCGAGGTCATCCTGGCCGACTTGGGGCTCGATTCCGTGAAGGAGGGAATTTTTCTGCGTCATTGTCAGCGTCTGCAACCCGCCACCGAATTGATTTTCATCTCTGACAAAATAGCCATCAACTCGGTAGTGGACGCCATCCGGCAAGGGGCCTTCCACTATTTGAGCAAGCCGGTGCGTCCTAACGAACTGCGCCAGGCGGTCATGCGCGCTGCGGAAAACAGCCGTCACAAACAACGGCAACGGGGGATCCGGCGGCAGTTAGCCGAACAAAAAGAACATCGTTTCCCATTGATTACCAGCAATCTCGACATGTTGCGACTTTTGGAGCAGGCTGGTCGCGTGGCGGCTCTGGACCTGCCTGTTCTGATCACGGGCGAGACCGGGACTGGCAAGGAACTTCTGGCCCGCTTCCTACATGACGCCAGCAACCGGACCAACAAGCCATTCGTCGCTGTCAATTGTGGTGCTTTCAACGAGGAGCTGCTGGCCAATGAACTTTTTGGCCACGGTCGCGAGGCTTTTACCGGAGCGGTTCGGGATCGCAAAGGATTGGTGGAAACCGCTCACGGCGGTACCCTGTTCCTGGATGAAATTACCGAAATGTCTCTGAATATGCAGGTTAAACTACTTCGCGTTCTCCAGGAGAAGGAAGTGCAACGCCTGGGAGATACCACCCCGGTGCGTGTGGACGTCCGCATTCTTGCGGCCACCAATCATCTGATCCAGGAGGAGGTCGAGGCGGGACGGTTTCGCAAAGATCTCTATTATCGTATCAATGTTATTAACCTTTATTTGCCGCCGCTCTTCAAACGTGAAGGGGATATTCCAGTGCTTGTGCAGTATTTTCTGGAAAAGCATGCCGAGTCGATCAACCGGCAGGTGACGGGAATCAGCCGTAGCGCCATGGAATGTCTCACCAACTACTCTTTCCCCGGCAATGTCCGAGAACTGGAAAATATTATCCAGCATGGCATGGCCTTTTCCAACGGTCCCGATGTAACCGAACAGGATCTCCCCGAATCGGTCAGGCAAAGAAAAATTGCCCCGGTCTTGCAACGTGAGGATGATCGTCTTCTCTCCCTGGAGGAGATGGAAGCGAAATATATCCAATGGGTATGCAAAGAGGTCAAAGGCAATCAGACCATGGCGGCCAAAGTACTCGGTCTGGATCGTGTTTCACTCTGGCGTCGCCTGAAAAAGATGCATTCGCATACCGATTCCGCCGTCAGCGAAGGGAGTGAGGAGATTGGATCTTGAAAACCGGGACTTTTCAGCCCGGTTTTGATTAGATCCATGAAAAAAACGTCCCAGCCGAGATATCCTTCTTGGTAGAGTGAAACCTCTGTATTTTCGATATCCCGCACGGAATGGCAGGTTATCGAACGTGTAATAATCTATATTCATGTAAGACATAGTTTGCATACAAACTTATGATCAACTGCTTGCCAACTTAGCTGCGTTGATTCAAGATACATTCTTGTGAAAAAAATGATCATTGACGTAGTGTGGTCCGATCAGTTACATAGGCTATCGAGCGATCAGTAGACATTTCTACGTGATAATTGTCATCATAATATAGTAGTATTAATTCATTAGATTGCGGACATCGGCCTGGAAATGTCATAAAAGCAGCGGTTTGAAATTGTTCTTCCCGCCTTTTCTTCCCATTTTCTTCATTTATTCTTTTATTTTTTCTTTCATTCGATAACTTTTTCCTTC
>PEAK01000076.1:7490-17806 GCA_002753515.1 Magnetococcales bacterium | reverse complement strand
CCAGTGTCATTCCCGCGAAAGCGGGAATCCAGAAAGTCAGGGGAGGTAGGAAAGTCCTCTGGATCCCCGCTTTCGCGGGGATGACAGAGCAGAAAATCCGTTGAAAAAGGGCAACCGTCATTCCCGCAAAAGCGGGAACCTCGAATACTTTAATTCTACTTTGTCACATTTCCAGTTCGGCGTTTGTAGCCTCTGGATCCCCGCTTTCGCGGGGATGACAGAGCAGAAAATCCGTTGAAAAAGGGCAACCGTCATCCCCGCGAAAGCGGGGATCCAGGGCGTATATTCTAATGTGACAAAGTAGAATTAATCGGGGGCGGGGATGACAAAAAACTACGCAACCCAAGATGGCTGCGGTCCAACTTGGTTATTGGCTCGCGTAGAAGCGGGGGTGTGCCGGGATGCGCAGGCGTTTCTGTACTGGTTCACCGTAACGATCCCGAAAACGATCCGGGCCTATCGTGAAACCAGTTTGCGCTATTCGTAGATTCTGCTTATGACCGAGGATTGTTTGTTAATTCGGGAGTTGGTGAAACAGCCTTCACCAAGGAGACCCCGAGGGGAGACAAGTGAACTAGCTCGGTCCCCTTGTATGCATATATTATATGGTCTCCAAAAGATGCGGGGCTTTCTAACTGTCCGGGTGTAATGCATCCAAGTCGAACAAGGTTCAATAACGACAATTCCATTTCATCCTCGGTTACTTTATTTGCGAATGCTAGTTCGGCTCTGTCAAATAATAATTCTTTTAATTCTGCACGATGAAAGAGTATGCTCTAAAGAATGGGTTGAACCCCCAGGATCTTTACCGTTGGCGAAGTTGGTTTCGGAAAAGGGGCATGCTGGAAGCTACGGAACAGGTTGTTCCCACGTTCCAGTCTTTGACGGTGGTAAATCAGCGGATCGGATTATTCAAACAACGCCCTATGGAATGATGTTGTAAACCGCAGCCATCTTGGAATGTGTAGTTATTGTCATTCCCGCCCCCGATTAAAGCATTCGAGATTCCCGCTGAAGCCTGCCCCCGAATGCCTGAATCGGGGGCGGGAATGACGAGGCTTCAGCGGGGATCCAGGAAACCTACACACCATTGCCTAGCTTTTTGGATTCCCGCTGAAGCCTGCCCCCGAATGCCTGAATCGGGGGCGGGGATGACGCTGAAAAACTACATATCCCGACCTGGTTGCGGTTTAGTCCAATTGCCCAATCGGGTTCGAATTGAATTTTCCGGGGCCATGGACGTGGCAACCTTGGGAGCTTTGTTTCAGCAATGACACGAGAACAAGTGCATCAAAGAATTGGGTATCGACCGGTTTCCAGATGAATTTGGAAAAGTGTCTCCTTGAGGTCCGTTACCCCTTGTCCGAGAAAACGTCGTCCAGGGACTGGGCATCGAAAATGCGGAGGCTCCACTCCTCCAGGGATGACACATCCGCTGCGGCTATTTTTTCATTGGCCCAATCGGGTGGATTGCCGAATCGGCGCTGTAGCTGGCGGGTTAACATCAATGCGCCTTCTTCTCGCCGACCTCTCTTTTCGCCTCTTCGCTCGCCAATCCGTTCCCCTTCCTCTCGTCCTTCATCCCTTGCCAGTTCTACGCGCCCGCGTGCATCGGCGATGGCGATTCCGGCCTTGTCATACAGTTCCAACTCATCCGCCGTCATGTTGGCGACCCTGGCCTTTTCAAAGGCATGGCGAATGGGAGCAGCCCGTATTTTTTCGGGGATCTCCTCCAGGGTGCCCGCATATTTGATGAAATAGAGCCACTGATCAAAAATGCTTTCACAGGAGTCCAGATCCTTGGTGAATTTTGGCAACTCGACAAAATGGTGAACGATATCGGTTAAATGGGATTGTCCGAAAACTGTCTCGCGGGATTCATGAACCGATGCGCAGTGTTCAAAGCCTTCGAACAGGATGAAATCCGTGATCGTGACGGCAATGATCTGTTTCAGGTTCGGGTAGTCTTCGCCACGACTGATTTGGTTGGCGTAAGCCTTGGCGCTGTTGTATTGGATCCTTTTCAAAAAAGCATTGACCTTCTCGACCTGCATTTCGACGATATAGGAGACACCTCGATGGTCCTTGCAACGCACGTCGAGGATGGTAGATTTGAGGTCTTTGATGCGCGGTGCCAGGAAAGGATCCATGATGGCCAATTCGGCGATGCACCGATCGCCTTTAAGGCCAAGGAGACCCTCCAAAAAACTGATGAGGATATCTTTGGCATCCTCGCTGCCGAAGATTTTCTTGAAGGCGAAGTCAATGCGTGGGTCGATGAATTTCACTTGAAGATCCTTGAGTTGGATTCACGATCTCAAGGATGATTTTCGCTGAAATCGGCACCTTCGTCCACAGAAATTCGCGCCGGTGAATGCGACGTTCCGTGATTCTCCAGTCCGAGCTGCTTTCCATCTTGGATATTTTCCCTGACCAGAACTATCTCCCCCTTATGGAAAACACCCTGTATATCCTTGCCGTTGCTGCCTTGTTCGTAGGCTTCGTTGCGTATTTCCGCCGGAAGGTCCGCAAACCTGTCCGCGATGACGATATCCTTAGACCGTTCACCCCAGAGGAGCGTGACGCACTCGACAACCGCGTCGAACTCTATTTCACCCCGAAATCCAGGGACGAATGAATCGGGTGTTGGGAGCAAATAGACTGTGAATGAACTGTTGAATATTACCAATTTCAGCGGATATTGTTGTTGGTAGCCGATTCATGGAACGGCTGGATGATGATATTCGCATATCTCTCCCGAGGGGACTGCCATGACACCGCAAAGAAGGCGGGAAATTCATCAATTGGCGGAAGAAATCCTGCAACGCTTTGCCGATTGCATGGCCAATGATGTCGTCAATGTCGAAGCAATGATCGCCAAGCTCGGGGGTACCATCACCCGGCTTGCCACGAATCCCTTCGCCTATGAAGCGGTCATCCAGAAGCACGACGACTCTTTCCGCATTGATCTGAGACCAGGTTATCCCGAGGTACGGCAACGTTTCTCCCTGGCCCATGAACTGGGACACCTTTTTTTGCATATGGGATTTGAACAACCTGAATGGGGAAAGCTGGCTGAGGGGACCGACTCATCCATGGCCCGATATGGTACCAGCGATTTGGAATATGAAGCGAACGAGTTTGCCGCCGCGCTGCTGGTTTGATCTGGCCAACTCCACCCAGTTTAAAAGCCGTTACAAGGATTGGCCCCGGATCATCGCGTTTTTCTATGAAACCACCATCGGTACCGTTCAAAAGACAGCGGATGACGATGTTCCGTTTCAAGTCTGGAAACTTTCTGGCGATGAGGTGCTTTTTTATCGGTGGATGAAGAGTTTCGAGATGCTGGAACACAGCATTTCTGACTTGTTCACAAGTTTGACCCGGATTATCGATAAGTTGGAAAAGCAAACCAATAAATTAACGGCTCATACACCTCCTGCCCTTTTCGCAAAAAAACGCGAAAAGGGCAAACCAAGGTGGCCCCGTCTCATCCACCCCCTTTTTTCGCCAACCCTTGCCAAAGGGATCGGGATGATTTTACCTGCCACCTCTGGTACGATACCCCAGGGACGGTCGCCCGGGGAACACTTGCAGCATGGGACAGCAGACATGACGAAAATAATTGCCATTACCAACCAAAAGGGCGGGGTGGGCAAAACCACCACCGCTGTGAATCTGGCAGCCGCATTGAGCGAATCCGACCACAAGGTACTCCTCGTCGACATGGACCCCCAGGGCAATGCCTCAACCTCACTGGGTATTGAAAAGAAAGATATCCAACACAGCATCTACGAAGTCCTCGCAGGTCAATCCACCCTGAAGAAAGCCATGGTGCGCCCCACCTCCAGCGATCTGTGGGTCATCCCCGCCACCCCCGACCTCAGTGGTGCCGAAATCGAACTGGCCGGGGCCAGCAATCGGGAACACAAACTGCGGGAATGCCTGGCCAACCCACCGCAACCCGTGGATATCATCCTGATCGATTGCCCCCCCTCCCTGGGTCTGCTCACCCTGAACGCCCTGGTCGCCGCACACGGCGTCCTCATCCCGGTACAGTGCGAATTCCTGGCCCTCGAAGGGCTGAGCCAATTGATGCGCACCCTGGAGATCGTCGGCAAACGCTTGAATCCCGATCTGGGCATCGTCGGCATCCTGCTGACCATGTACGACAAACGCTCCAAATTGATTCGCCAGGTGGTCAGGGAAGTGGAAAAATTTTTCCCGAAGGATGTGTTCGCCACCAACATACCACGCAATATCACGGTGAGCGAATCGCAAAGCCACGGCAAACCTTTAATATGGTTCGATAAAAAATCAAAGGCCGCCAAAGCCTACCAAAAAGTGGCCAAGGAGTTGGCGAAAAGGATTCATTAGTTCTAAACCGCAGCTATCTTGGGATGCGCAGTTCTTGTCATCCCCGCCCTCGAATGCTTGAATCGGGGGCGGGGATGACGCTAGAAAACTACGTATCCCGCGCTGGTTGCGGTTTACTTTGTCAGATTCGTTAACCTGAACGGATGGCTTTTAGTTCATTGATATCGTTTACTATTAAAAGAAAAAAGGGGTCTGGGGGATTGCCCCCAGGGTTTTGTTTTTGATTTTACTTCCCCATACAGGGGGTTTGGGGGACGAAGTCACCCAAGGTTCTGGTTTTGTTTTTATCTTTAAACCGCAGCTATCTTGGGATGCGCAGTTCTTGTCATCCCCGCGAAAGCGGGGATCCAGAAAGTCAGGGAAAGGTGTGTAGACTCCCTGGATCCCCGCTTTCGCGGGGATGACGCTAGAAAACTACGTATCTCGCGCTGGTTGCGGTTTAGATCCCTGACTGGAACCCGGCATTAGGTGTGATCGCTTTCGCAAAAAGCACGAAAATGCTTCGTGTAAAGGGGGGCGGGAAAAGAAAAATCAAAACCCTGGGAGCAATCCCCCAGACCCCTTTTTTCTTTCAATATTTTTTCAATCGACCAACAAGACATGAATGTGACAAAGTAGAATTAGACAGAACAACAACATGGACCCAACACCCCCCGCCGCCCCGGAAAAGGGGGATGCGTTGGGTTATCGGAACCAAGGGATGAAATTTTTTTTTGAAAAAAAAAGAATTTTATGCTCCAATGGCGCATGGGGTACGCTGGAGAGGGGAGACGTTGCGGGAGCGTCCAAACCGACGGGAACACACCCCCTGGTCCGTAACAACACGCCGGGACGACACGCTTTTGTTGGTCGAGATGGATGAACGGGGACATGAAAGTCTTATACGTCAGCGCTGAATTGCACCCCCTGACCCGAACGGGGTGCGTGGGGGAGATCTGCGGGCAGATTCCATTGGCCCTTGCGGAACAAGGGGCGGATGTTCGCGTACTGCTCCCCGCCTATCCCCATGCCCTCAAGGCGGTACGGCGCAAAGGGAGACCGATTGACCTGGGCAATCCCCTGGGTTTGGGCAAAAGCCGCCTGATACCCGCCTGGCTCCCGGACGGCTCCCTGAAGGTCTGGCTCCTGGATTGCCCGAAACAATACGATCGCGAAGGGGGACCGTTTCTGGACGTGCGCGGGACCCCCTGGCCGGACAATGCCCATCGCTTCGCCCTGCTCGGCAAAACAGCCGCCTTGCTGGCGGAAGCCGGAGGCATGCTGGGTTGGCAGCCCGACATCCTGCATGGCAACGATTGGCCTTGCGGCTTGGCCCCGGCCTACCTGGCCCTGAACGGCAATCGCCAATGCGGTACCGTGTTCACCGTGCGCGACATGCGTCACCAGGGCAACTTCGATGCCGAATTGCTGCACCGCTTCGGCCTGCCGAAAAGCGCCTTCACCATGAACGGCCTGGAATTCCATGGCCAACTGAGCTTTCTGAAATCGGGATTGTATTATTCCGGTAAGATCATCACCCCCAGCCCCTCCTTCACCCGGGAAATCCAACTCAAGAGCCATGGCGAGGGATTGCACGGTGTCTGTTCGCTGCGGGGTGGGGACCTGGCCGGGATCTTGAACGGGTTGGATACCGATGAATGGAATCCCGATCACGACCCGCACCTGCCCTTCCGCTTCAGCGCCGACAACATGGATGGGAAACTGGGCAACAAACTGGAAATGCAACGGCAGTTCCATCTGGATCCCAATCCCGATATCCCCTTGATCGGCATGGTCTCCCCCCTGGGCCGGGATGAGGGGGGCGATCTCCTGGTCACCGCCCTTTCGGGGATCATCAGCGCCGGAACCCAATTGATCTTTATGGGCAATGGGGATAAAGATATGGAACACAGCCTGGTGATGGCCTCGGCCACCTATCCGGGTAAGATCGGCGTGCATCTGGAATGGGATCACGGGTTGCACCACCGACTGCTGGCCGCCAGCGATCTCTTCCTGGTTCCGGCCCGCTTCGATCCATGCGCCACCAAACAGCTCCAGGCCATGCGCTACGGGGCCTTGCCGGTGGTCCACAAAACCGGGGGTTTGGCCGATACCGTGCTGGATTGCCTGCACGGGGACACCGGTACCGGATTCGTATTCAATGAAGCGTTGGGTGGTGAGTTGATGTTGGCGATTTCCCGTGGTATCAACCTGTTTCGTAATCGTGCCGCGTGGCGCAAACATCAGATCCAGGCCATGGGCCAACCCTCGGATTGGAAAGAACCGGCCAATCACTATTTGGATATTTATAAGCGGGCGCGGTTGTCGTGACAACCCGCAGGCGTTTGGGATACCCCTGTTAACCAAGTTTCTCCAACGGATGAGGATAAGAGTGCGGCATGTCTAATGATTTGAATATCCAGTTTGAGCGCCAGGACAGAAATACATGGGATGTCGAGTACATACGCAAAAACATCCTCTACTGCATGGTTCATCTGGTTGGCAAAGATCCCGAACTGGCGTGGGAAAACGATTGGTACAAAGCCCTCGTCCTGTTCCTCAAGGGGATCCTGGCGGAGCGGCGCGTTGAATTCGAACGCAAAACCCGCGCCCAGGAAGTGAAACGGGTGTACTATCTCTCCCTGGAATACCTGATCGGTCGCAACCTGCACCGCACCCTGGCGGACCTGGACATGACCGAAGCGGCACGTCAGGCCCTGGCCGCCTGCGGCAAATCCCTGGATGAAATCCTCACCTGCGAAGCCGAAGCGGGTTTGGGTAACGGTGGTTTGGGCCGTCTGGCCGCCTGCATCGTCGATTCCATGGCAACCCAGGGCTACCCGGGGATCGGCTATGGCATCCGCTATACCTTCGGCATGTTCAAGCAATCCATCGAAAACGGTTTACAGGTCGAAACCCCCGAATCCTGGTTGCGTTTCGGCAGCCCCTGGGAATTGGAACGCCGCAGCCTGGTCTACGAGATCAAGTTCAAGGGCCGCATTCTCCACTACCGTGACAAAAACGGCCAAAACCGCTGCCAATGGGTGGATACCGAGGATTGCGAAGCCCAGGCGTTCGACGTCCTCCTGTCCGGCTACCGCACCGCTTCCCTCTCCTACCTGCGTCTGTGGAATTCCCGCTCCTCGCAGGAATTCGACCTGCACAACTTCAATGCCGGCAACTACATTGACGCCGTCAAATCCAAGATTCATTCGGAAAACCTGTCCAAGGTACTCTATCCCGACGATTCCACCACCATGGGTCAGGAACTGCGACTCATGCAGGAATATTTCTTCGTCAGCGCCTCGCTGCAAGATATTTTCGCCCAACACGTCACCTGCCCGGAAGATTTGCAAAAGCTGCCGGACAACGTCGCCATCCACCTCAACGACACCCATCCCGCCAGTGCCATCCCGGAAATGATGCGTCTGCTCATCGACGAACACGGCTTGGAATATGACAATGCCTGGGATATCACCCGTCGGGTGTTTTCCTACACCAACCACACCCTGTTGCCGGAAGCCCTGGAAACATGGCCCCTGGAAGTGTTCGGCAAAATATTGCCCCGGCATCTGGACCTCCTGTATCTCATCAACCACCATCACATGAACAATGTGAAATACCGTCTGCCCGGCGATACCAGCATCCTGGGTCGCATGTCCCTGTTCGACGACAACAGCAAACGGGTCCGCATGGCCAATCTGTCGATTGTCGGCAGCCACACGGTCAACGGCGTGGCGGAATTGCATTCCCAGTTGATGCAAAAGGGGATGTTCGCCGACTTCGTCCGCCTCTCCCCGGGCAAATTGACCAACGTCACCAACGGCATCACCCCGATTCGCTGGCTGGTCCTGGCCAATCCGGGCTTGGCGCAACTGCTCACCGAAACCGTCGGCGGCGGTTGGGAACACGATCTGACCAAATTGAGGAAGTTGGCGGGAATGGCGGATGACCATGCCCTCCAAGACCGCTTCATGGCGGTGAAAAAGGCCAACAAGCTCCGTCTGGCCAAATTCATGAAGGAAAAACACGGCATCACCTTGAACTGCGATTTCCTCTTTGACGTGCAGGTCAAGCGGATGCACGAATACAAGCGTCAATTGCTCAACCTGTTGCACGCCCTGACCCGCTACCTGTGGATACGCGACGGCAGCAAGCCCGACTTGTTGCCCAGGACCATCCTGTTCGGCGGCAAGGCGGCCCCGGCCTACCATCAAGCCAAGTTGATCATTCGCCTGATCAACGATGTGGCCGCCATGGTGCGCAATGATCCGCAAATGGCCAATAAGCTGCAATTGGCCTTCATCCCGAACTACAATGTTTCCGCAGCGGAAATCATCATGCCCGCCTGCGAATTGTCGGAACAGATTTCCACTGCGGGTCTGGAGGCCTCGGGGACCGGGAACATGAAGTTCGCCCTGAATGGTGCCTTGACCATCGGCACCATGGATGGGGCCAACATTGAGATCCGCCAGGAGGTGGGACCGGACAATATCTTCATCTTCGGGCTGGAATCCAACAAAACCGACGAGTTGTGGAAGCACGGCTACAATCCCGGCGAAGCCATCGCCAAGAGCCCCGATCTGAAGCGCATCCTGGACATGATCCGCGACGGTTATTTCTGCCCCGAAGAGCCAAACCGCTACCGTCCCATCTACGATGCCCTGACCATCAATGACCACTACCTGTTGACCGCCGACTATGCCGATTATGTCGCCTGTCAGGAACGGGTTGACCAGCTCTATCGCGATCCCAGGTCCTGGACCAGGAAATCGATCATCAACGTTGCCAACATGGGCTTCTTCTCCATCGACCGTACCGTGCAAACCTATGCGGAAAAGGTGTGGAAAATAAAGCCGGTTAAATAATCATCAGGATATGACCGAACCATTCGGCCCGGGCCACCCCCCGGGCCTTTTTTTTGTGGATTTTTATGGACGGAAACGCCGGTTTCAGGGAAAATCACCTTGACATCCCCCATCCCATTCAAGAGTCCGGCACGTGAAATTCATCGACCCACGAATCGATTACGCCTTCAAGAAAATTTTCGGCAGCGAGGATGCCAAGGATATCCTCATCAGTTTTTTGGAGGGGCTCCTCGACCTGCAAGGCAACCGGCGCATTGCCGAGTTGACCATTCTCGATCCTTTCCTGGCACCGCGCATCAAAGACCTCAAGTCCACCATCCTCGACGTGCGCTGCATGGACCACCGGGGTATCTCCTATATCGTCGAAATGCAGGTTGAGAAGGTGGCGGCGTTCTTGAAAAGGATCCAGTACAACAGCGCCAAGGCTTACGCCAACCAGATCAGCCGTGGCGAAGACTACCCGAACCTGAAACAAATCATTGCCGTCACGATTACCGATTTCGTCCTGTTCGACAGCTTTGAACACTACGCATCCACCCATGAATCCCGTGAAAGGCTCTCAGGACAATCCCTCTTGACCGATATCGTCCACTATTTCATCGAACTGCCCAAATTCACCAAGGATCTAGACGCCTGTGACGGCATTCTCGATCAATGGATCTACTTCATCAAATATGCGAGTACCCTGGAGGAGATCCCCGGGAAAATGCGGGCCGATCCCATTCGCCATGCCTTTGAAAAGGCCAGGGTCGCCAACATGACGGCGGATGAGTTGGAACTGTATGACAAGGCCGGAATCGCCATTACCGATGCCCGCGGGCGCATCGAATTGGCACTTCAGGAAGGTGAAATGAAAGGCATCCAGAAAGGCATTCAGAAAGGCATTCAGAAAGGTGAGGCCACTTTGCTGCTGCGCCTGATCACCAAGCGATTCGGATCCCCACCCCCGGACCTTGCCGCGACATTGCTCACAGCCGATCCGGCCACCCTGGAGATGTGGGGTGAAAAGATATTGGATGCCCAATCCCTGGAGGATATTTTCTCGAACACGCAGTGATGTGACCATCAACAATAATCACCTGGAAATCCTCA
>PEAK01000076.1:0-6861 GCA_002753515.1 Magnetococcales bacterium | reverse complement strand
AGGCCAGGGTCGCCAACATGACGGCGGATGAGTTGGAACTGTATGACAAGGCCGGAATCGCCATTACCGATGCCCGCGGGCGCATCGAATTGGCACTTCAGGAAGGTGAAATGAAAGGCATTCAAAAGGGCATTCAGAAAGGCATTCAGAAAGGTGAAGCCTCTTTGCTGCTGCGCCAGATCACCAAGCGATTCGGACCCCCACCCCCGGACCTTGCCGCGACATTGCTCGCAGCCGATCCGGCCACCCTGGAGATGTGGGGTGAAAAGATATTGGATGCCCAATCCCTGGACGATATTTTCCCGGGCAAGGCGTGATGTAACCCATGGCACTGGTTGATGGCGTTTAGATCGCGGACAAACGGCACCCCTTCCGCCGTTCGGATCGACTGTTCGGGACGGAACGCACCCCCGGCAACGCACGCATTACATCGATTTGTCCTTACCGGTCGCCGGCATCCAAAGTTTTTTAAATTCAGCCGCCTCCCGTCCCCGTCCGGTGTCCTCCAGGAGGCGAACCACGGCTTGCGCGGGGGTCTCCGCGACATACCACGGCCAACGTTTTTCCCGCCCTTCCTTGCCGCCACCGCTCAACACCAGTTCCAGATACAATGTCAGGGCGACTTGGGGTTCCTCGTTCAATTCCCGCGCCATTGCCGCCTGCAATCCCAGCACATCATCCATGGATTCCCGGATCCTGGAACCACTGGGCAGGCGCTTGAGGAAGCCGCGAATCCTCGTTGCTTCTGACAAATCCATCTTGGCGGTGAATCCCAGCATGGCAGCGGCCAGGGGTTCCGCAATCGTTTCCGCCAGGGAACCGTTGTTTGGATTCGGCAATTCGGCAATCCAGGCTTTGGGATTGACCTCTTCACTGGGGATGAAATCTGCGGCGAGGATCGCCAGGCGCCAGGCATCGGCCAACACCCCCGGGACATCCTGGAGCAAGGCCCAGGCATCCTTGAACTGGCGACTGCGATAGCTGTGCGCCGCATAGGAAACCGCCGCCTCGGCTGATGTCAGATCGGGTAAAACTTTTTCCGGGGCCAGGATGCCCTCCGGTTTGACCAATCCCAACGGTCGTTGGCGTTCTTCGGTGAGCAATGCATCGAGGGCTGTTTCCCGTTCCAACAAATCGGCCCGGTTGTCCCGGAGCAGGCGAATCCAGGCCAAGCGATCCCCCGCCGTATCCTCTTTGGGTCCGCACACCGCATTGGGTGGGGCCTCTTTCATGAACCGGGAATGCAGCGCCAAGGTTGCCGGTCCCTGGTATTGGGCCAGAAGTTCTTCGAGGATTGCCATCCCTTTGGACCAGTTGCCCAGGAGAATGGTCAATTCGGCCACATCCCGATGCCATTGGCGTCTGCTATCCCAAGCGGTGGGTGGGGTCATGGCCGCCAAGGTTTTCAACCATCGTTCGGCATCCACCCGGCGCCCCTTCAGGAGCAGGAAGCGTCCCATGGCGGCAGCCAGATCCGCATCGCCACGAATCCGTTTATCGCCCGACTCCGACATTAAACCGAACAAGAGCTCCACCTGATCCAAAGCCCCGGAGGCCAATACCGACAACACCATCCCCTTTTCCGCCTCTTTGACTTGGAGATTGTGCGGCTGTTCGACCAAAAAACGCGAATACAATTCCCGGGCTTGTTTGTGGTTGCCGGTAACGAGATAAATGCGTGCCAGTTGCAACTGGAGCATGGGGTCGTCGCGAAAGAGATAAGGTGGGAGGTTTTCCAGGATTCCCAGGGCTTCCGGGTAGCGTTCCAGGACGATCAGGGCACCGGCCTTGATCCTGAGCCATTCGGGATTGCGCAATGCCGCCCCGGAGTTGAGCGCCCACTCGGCCAGGAACAAGGTCAGATGCGGCGCGGCATGGGGATTGAGATAACTGGAATCCTGTCCGATGACCCGTTTGATCAGGGCCAACGGCGGGTAGAAACCCACCTCATCGCCGCCGAAATCGGGCAATTGCTCCTCGGCCACCTCCTGGGGTTCCAACCTTCCGGGAGGTGGATCGGCACTTTCGGCATGGGGTTCGGAGTTGGGAACGCGCAGGGTACCGCCAGTTGCCCTGGGCTTGACGATATCGCCACGGGGATTCAAAGCCGGTTTCGGCCTGAAATCCAGCATTTCGGCACGGACCAACGGTGCCGTGAGTAACAGCAACGCCGCCGCCCCCCCGATGAAGAAAAACCCAGCAAACGTCCTCACTGCCTTAAAGAATCCTCTTAAGCCGCCTGGGCCGGAACGGCATTGCCGATACGGGAGATGCGATTGTTGGCATCGACGTAAATCAGCTTGGGCTTGAAATAATCAGCCTGGGCTTCGCTCATCTGGACAAAGGCGGCGATGATGATGACATCCCCGGGATTGGCTTTATGGGCCGCCGCCCCGTTGACGGAAATCATGCCGCTGCCCCGCTCACCGCGAATGGCGTAGGTGGTGAAGCGTTCCCCATTGGCGACGTTCCAGAGATGAATCTGCTCGTACTCACGAATACCCGATGCATCCATGAGGTTTTCGTCTATGGCACAAGAGCCCTCGTAATCCAAATGGGATTCGGTCACTGTCACCCTGTGGAGCTTACATTTTAACAAGGAAACTTCCATTATCACCCATTCCTTTCCTATGGCTGATGTTTGACCGACCTTCACTAGAGTTTCATTCAGGCTTGAGCGACCCACCCGGGACATGCCTGCACACACCAACAAAAAAAAACGGCTCACTGGCGACACCCGGCCCCCATTGAGCGGAGAACCATTGTGATCACCCTGGCAACGTCAGCACCATGTTATCGATGAGTCGTGTTTTTCCCACCTTGACCGCTGTCAAAATGACACCATCCTCATGAATTTTTTCCAACGGCAACAACGTAGCCGCCGAGCGGACAGCGATATATTGGATGCGATGGATTCCCGCTTCCGTGAGAATACGACGGGCGATGGCTTCCAGACGTCCCGACTCCCGTTCCCCGGCCAGGAACGCGGCCCTGGCCGCGCCCAAAGCCGCACTGATGGCACTGGCCCGTGAACGATCCTCGTCACTCAGATAGCGATTACGGCTGGACATCGCCATGCCGTCCGCCTCGCGCACCGTGGGAACCCCGACGATTTCGCAATCCAGGCCCAAATCCCGAACCAATTGCCGAATGATGACGAATTGTTGGTAATCCTTCAATCCAAAAAAAGCCCTGTCGGCCCGCACCAGATTCAGCAACACCGTGACGACGGTTGCCACGCCCGTGAAGTGTCCGGGTCGTTCGCGTCCGCACAATTGCGACCCCAAGGGTTCGACGGTGACCTCGGTCTGGAAGCCACTGGGATACATGGAAGCCACATCGGGGTGGAACAGGGCGTGACACCCCCATTGTTGCAGCATGTCCCGATCCTGTTCAAAGATCCTGGGATAGCGATCGAAATCCTCGCCGGGTCCGAATTGGGTGGGATTGACGAAGATGGACACCACCGTCTGGTCGGTTGTTGCCAAACTTTCGCGCACCAGGCTGCCATGGCCGGCATGCAAGGCCCCCATGGTGGGTACGAATCCGATACGGCGCCCTGCCGTCCGCTGTTGTTGGACCCAGGCGCGCATGGTATTGCGGTCTGTTAGAAGCTCCATAGCCTTTTCCTGGTGACGGCACCCGGGGCCTATCCGCACCGGTTCCGCCAGCCATTCTATTCGTTGAAACCATGCCCTTCATCGGGAAACCGTCGGCTTCGCACTTCATCGGCGAATTGTGCCACCGCCTGGCGGATCAAAGCCCCCCCTTCCAGGTAGCGTTTGACGAACCGTGGTTTGAAACCGTCGTACAAGCCCAACAAGTCGTAGACGACGAGAACCTGGCCGTCACATCCCGGACCAGCCCCTATGCCGATGGTGGGGATGGTCAAGCGTTTGCTGATTTTTTCGGCCAGTGGCGAGGGAATCCCCTCCAGGACCACGGCAAAAGCCCCGGCCCGTTCCACGGCCACGGCATCCGCCAAGACTTTATCGGCAGCCTCGCCGCGTCCCTGAACCTTGAATCCACCGAAAGCATGGACGGCTTGTGGGGTCAATCCCACGTGGGCCAGAACGGGGATTTGCAGTTCGGTCAGGGCGCGAATGGCATCGACCACCGCCTCCCCGCCTTCGACTTTGACCGCCTGCGCCCCGGTTTCCTTGAGGACGCGGATGGAGGCTTCCAGCACGATGCCCGCCGAGCGGTGACAAAACCCGAAGGGGAGGTCACAGGCCACGAAGGCCCTGCGTGAACCCCGAACCACCGCCTTGGTATGGTAGATCATATCGTCCAAGGTAACCGGCAGAGTGGTTTCGTGCCCTTGAATGACATTGCCCAGGGAGTCCCCGACGAGCAGGAGGTCCACCCCGGCGTCGTCCAACAATCCGGCGAAGGTATAGTCGTAGGCGGTCACACAGACGATGGGCCGTTTTTCCGCCTTGAAGCGCGGAAAGTCGAGGACGGTCAGACGCGAGGACATGACGCCTCCCCGGAACGGGTAGCACCCAAGGGCACCCATGAGCTGACAACGCCCCGGGAACACGGGGTGCCGCATGCAAAATTTTGAAGACGTGGAAAGTATTTCATTGATTGGATCATGTCCACCAGTCCCGGTCGCACCCGTCAGGGTTTAAGGATCCAGGCCGCCCTGCAGAATAGATTGTTCACGATGTACTGCGCTCTAAAGCTCAACAACACCCCGGGGAACGAAGGGATCGACCCTGACACCGGCGAACGGGACAACATCACCAGCCCCCACGATCACCGCAGCCAAGCCGTATCCCCAAGCCTGACGAGTCGGTGTTTTTTGGGCCGGCGAACCCGATCCGCGCCTTCACGGGAAAACCATGCGCTCCACTCGGGATCCATCATCGGTTTCCCGGAGCAACAAGTCAATGGATTTACCGCAACCGGGATGCAAAAGTCCGGATGCGATTTCCGCCAGGGGTTGCAGGACGAAGCGGCGATGGGTCATGGCGGGATGGGGCAAGCGGAGCCGTGGGTGGTGCCAGACGAGGCGGTTGTAGAGCAGCAGATCCAGGTCCATGGGGCGAGGACCGTTGGCGATTTCATGGCGGCGATCCCGCCCCAGGCGGGCTTCCACTCGGTGCAGGGTTCGCAACAAGGCCAACGGGGGTAACGGGGTGCGGATGCACGCCACGCCATTGACGAACCAGGGTTGGCGTTTCCATCCCAGGGGCTCGGAACGGTACCAGGAGGACACCCCGACCAGGCGCATGCGGGGATGTTGCGCCAAGAGTACAATCACCTGACGACAACGCTTGATGGGGTCGCGAATATTGCTGCCGATGCCAATCCATGCCGTGGCCCATCCGGGGGTGGGGGCCAGATGCGAGCCGACCAAAGGCGCTATACCCTGGTGCCAACCTTGATGTGCCAGGGCTCGAATCGGACACCCAGCAGGTTGTCGCGAGGATACCGGAGTGTCAGATACCCCAACTCCCGCAGTGTTTTATAGACCTTGGTCAACACGAAGCGTTCGGTGAAATTGTATTGGCCGTACCCCGCCTGACCGACATCGAAATCGCTGATGCCGTGAAACGAATACCCCGGGGGGGCCAACGAACGGGAGGCACGCGACAGGTTGCCGCCACTTTCATAGGCTTTGTTCAGGAACAGGTAGAATTGCTTGATGACGCTGCGGACCCCCGAGGTCAAGATCACGTCCGGCCCCAAAATTTTGCGGATGGCCTCCCACGTCTCCACGGGCTTGCCCCGATACAGATAATTGCCGCTGTTGGGAACTTTGACCACCTCGCGTAATGGAATACGATCCGTCAAATTTTTCAGGGGTTTTTCACCGTAAAAGCCGTAGATCGCCGCCTGCTCGTAAAACAGCGTTTCCAGAAAGTTCAGTTCCGGAGTGGTGAATTCCCCGACGCTGGGATAGGTGCTGGCCAACCGGAGGGCTTCATCGAAATCCAATAAATAGAAATTGCCGTGTCCAACCATTTTTTGCAGGCGCACAAACCTTTCCAGGGAGGATTTCAAGAGCCCCCAGTTATACTCATCGAAGTAGACATCCCCGACATGATCCTCATCGTATTGCCGGACTTTCTTCAGATAGTCGGACAGATCGTCGTCCTTGAACTTGATCTGACTCTTTGAAGAAGAGGGACTTTTGACGCTGGCATGGACGGGGAGGACCATCGAAGCCATTCCCAAGGCCGATCCCGCCGCTGCCACTCTGAGGAAATCTCGTCTGTTCATGGGTCAACCTTGCGCTTCCCTTAAAGTGAAAACCCCGCAATCACAGTTACCACAACACGGGTCAAAAACCCACCGCCTTCATTTCGGGATATTCCGAACCCCTCCACTTGAAGCAACCATCCCCTCTGGCAAACACCGCGACACGCATTCAGATTGTAAGGATGATTGACGCACGTCCCCAACCTAAAGTAAAAACGGGTACTTGAATAATTAAGCCACCGTAAGCCTGCCGGAAACCGGCCCATGAGGATGTGCGACTCATTGCCGTCGCCATAAGCCTCGGCCCTTGAGAGGTACAGGCCTTACTCCATTGCGTTTGACGGGTTTCCTGGTCCCAAGCAATTATGCACAAATCGTTCCTATTCTTTCAAAGAAAATCTGAACGCTTTCGGAACTTACCGTGTTCCAGGATGTTAACGTACGTTTTTTGTTTGGCATTCATCCATTTCCCCGCTTTTGCGACGGCGCAAAATATCGAAATGAAAAACAAAGTATCCCAGGATTTGGTCGACGCCGTCCACGAAATCGTCAAGAATACGGCGGATACCGCCGTTGCCAAGCCAGGTGTCAATAAGTCCACCGCCCCGCAAGCCACACACCCCCCCGCACCCGCCCCCCCCCCCTGCCGAA
>PEAK01000075.1 GCA_002753515.1 Magnetococcales bacterium | reverse complement strand
CGCCATCCTGATTGGCTCCACCACGCACAAACAATTGCTCCTGGAGAGTGGCGTTCCCCTGCCTTTGTTACAGACGAATTTGCCCATTGTCTGGGTTTATGCCACGGTTCCGTGGATCTATTTCGTCTTGCATTGGAATTTATTGCAACTCCTGCATGTGCATGCTTGCAAACTTCATAAGATTAAGGAACATCTGAGTGGCAGGCAAATATTGCATCACCTGTTCCCGCTCCCTTATTCCCTTTGGCAGACCCATGCCCATGCTAACGGTCTGTTGCATGCACTTTTCGCCTTATTCGTGCATGTTTCCACGGTATTGCTGCCGTTGGGATTGTTGTTGTGGATGCAAATACGTTTTCTACCTTATCATAATCAAGAAATCACCTGGTGGAGCCATCGTTCGTCCATCTTGATGGATCTTGTCTTGTTGTGGATTTATTGGCCAAAAATTAAAAATACGCAATGGCGATTCGGGACTGTTTTTTTATCTTATCTTGCTGGATCCAAATTTATTCTTTCAGTGTTGTTATCCATGGGTATTCTTGGATTCTCATTTCTCATTGCCACCTATCCCGGTGAATGGAGTGATCGTGTTTTCATAAATCCTGACAAGAATAAATTGCAAAACTGGTTTCCCCGCAATTTGAAGGTAACGGATGAAACTCTCGTCAAGGAGGCCCCATCGCAAGAAATCTTGGCCGCCTATATGCAGAAGGGAAAAACGGTGGAGGAGGCTTGGTCTGAGCATGCTATTGGTCTTGATTTAAGTAACAGGGATTTACGATATGCCATCTTGACAAGATCAAAATTTTATAATGCGCGCTTTGTTAAAAAAAATGAAAGAGGCCCAATTGTTGAAGAATCAGCCGCAAATCTGGATCACACCAGTCTTAATGGGGCGTATTTAAAGAATGCCCTGTTGACGTATGTACATCTTAGAGGAACCTTCATGGTGGGAGCGGATCTTCAAGGTGCATATTTGAACATGGCGCATCTTCGAGGTGCGGATTTGCGTTTTGCGGCTCTTCAAAATGTGGATTTGAGTCTTACGCATCTTCAAGGTGCGGATTTGAGGGAAGCGCATTTTCAAGGTGCGGATTTTTGGGGAGCGCATCTTCAAGGTGCGGGTTTGCGGGGAGTGTATCTTCAAGGTGCGGATTTGAGGGAAGCGCATCTTCAAGGTGCGGATTTGAGGGAAGCGCAACTTCAAGGTGCGGATTTGAGGGAAGCGCATTTTCAAGGTGCCGACTTTAGAAATGTTAAATTATTTAATAATGATATTGACACACTCAGCCTCCTTTGGAATCGTTGGCGGGGAGCCAAAATCCAGCAGGCTGATGAAAAAGAATGGAATGAAGTGATCGCTGAAATAAAGGACAATAAAACTGACTATAAGGGAAATAAAAAGCTTTTAGAAAGATTTGACAAAGTAAAAAAGAGATTGTTTGATCCTACAAATGAGGAAAAACAAATTATTGATCAAAAAAATGAAAAATTGCAGGGAATCATCTCAAATAGAAGCAATGAAGGGAAGGATTTCTTATCCCAACAGGCCCATTGGTTGGCCGATAATTTGCTCTGTACAGATTTTTATATCCGATGGGGCTTGGTGAGGAATGTGGATATGGATTCCGCTGATGACTTACCGAAGGCAACCATTTTTGTCAATACCATCGAGAAAAACGCACAATGCCAAACCATCCCGGATGATGTGCCTGCAAGTGTTATAATTGAATATAAAAAAGATATGGATAAATTAAATAAATGGATAGAAAAAATGAAAAATAGTAAGAAATAACGTGTCTGAATCCCGTTCATGAAGAGAGCTTGCAGCACCACGCCTGGAACGAACAGAACGGAATCGTTGACGGATTGCGGTTTCCTTTTTGCTGGGATAAAGTCTGAACAATGGGAGAAATCACATGGGAAACACGATTGCGTTTGAGGCCTTGATCATCGTTTCGTCCGAGCCAACTCATTCTGGATTCCCGCTTTCGCGGGAATGACGAAAAAAACGCTGAGATTGCAGTTGTTTGTCATTCCCGTGCAGCTGTTTGTCATTCCCGTGCAGTTGTTTGTCATTCCCGTGCAGTTGTTTGTCATTCCCGTGCAGTTGTTTGTCATTCCCGCGAAAGCGGGAATCCGGACGGAACCGAAGCATCTTCGATGCGCTTTGGACGAAACGATGGTCAAGGCCGCGTTTGATACGCATGCATACGTAAAAAAACTCCGGATATCCGATGCCACCCGCTCAGGAATGGCGTGTGCCGGCACCACAAGCACACCCCCCTGTTGCGCACTGACATGGGCTTGGCTAAGTGTGTGATGACATTTTTTCAGAAATAACCGAACATGACGATTCATTATGCCCGCTGGGCTGAAAGCGAAACCATCCCGTTACACGTCGCCATGACACTCCTGGTGGGGGGGGATCCCGCGTCCATCACCGACCCCGAACGCCACACGCCCCTGGTCGCAAGTCTCCTGGGCATCATTCAACATGCCAAAGAGGATACGTTTTTTCCCGTATATGACCCCGATGGCCATCCTGTTGTGGGGGATGGGGGCTTCCTGCGCGGAGCGGTACGGGCGGTGGCCAATTGGCATGAGGTGCGGCAGGTCGTGCGGGAAGATGGCCCTTATGTCCACCTGGGGTCGTTTTTGGAATGGAGTGCCACCCGGGAAGACTTCCTCACCCTGGCATGGCACCATGTCCTGACCTACCCACACGAGTTGATTCAGGTTTTGCGGGAGCAGGGGCATGAGTTCTCCGCAACCTTCCTGGAAGCGCACACCTACCTGCTGCACCGGAAAGAGACCTATGATCCGGGGGGGAATCAACAATCCGATGTGGGGCACTGTGCAACCTGTCGGGCCGTCATGCAACGGTTTGAAAAGACGATGCCACCGGCTGAATCCCCTGCCGATCCCTGGGGGTTCCTCCCCAAAAACGAACCCTACCGCGAAAAAGCACGGACCATCTGTCATGCCGCCTCGGTCTTCGTCAGACGGGGCGGGGCGTATTTGTATCACGGTACCACCCTGTCGGCGAACAAGATCGCGCAGGAAATGATCGATCAAAGCAGCAAATGGTGGGATGGGGACCGGTACGGACCCCTCTATGCCCACGAAAAAATAGCGGAATATGTCAGTGCCTGGCTGCATGCCGGACAACCGCTACCGCCGCCTTCATAAATATTTTCTATCGCAGCATCAATCATTATTGACCATCGTTATCACCGGTAGCCGCTGCCCCGGACACCGCTTTTTGCCGGTACCCGGGTCTGATCCGTTAGTTTTCCATCGTGTGTGTTTTTCTTTTCATCAAGCGCGGAGGCGAATCAATGACGGAAATGGATGCGGGACGGGATGAAACCGAGGATCGTGGGGCGCATGCGGCCCGGCTGGCGTATGCGGTTTGGCAGATGGGTTTGCCGGCGACAGACGACAATCCCTATCTGCGACGCAAAGGGGTGGCCGCCTGTACCACCCTCCGGGAACTCCCCCTGGAAACGGTGGTCGGGATACTCGGTTACGCCCCCCGGGACGATCGGGAGTTGCTGCAAGGGAGGTCTGTCTTGCTGGTGCCCATCGGCGACGGCCACCAAAACATGGCATCGCTCTGCCTGATGGACGCGGCGGGCCGGAAACATTTTTTGACAAGGGGGCGGGTAACGGGGTGTTTTTGGAGTGCGTCCCCCCTGCCCACCGGGGATGCCTTGGGAGTCCCGGTGCTGCTGGGTGTGGGGATCGCCACCTGTCTGAGCGTGCGCATGGCCATCAGCGGTGTTTATTGTGTGGCGGCGCTCGGCCACGAACGCCTCCCGGAAGTCGCACGGGTGTTGCGTCAATGGTATGCCGATGCCATGATCATCCTCCTGGCCGATCTGGATCCGGGCTCTGCCCAGCCGGATCGCTTCGCCGTACAGGCGGCCCGGGAAGTGGATGCCGCCCTGGCCATTCCCGTTTTTGGCGGTCAGCGACAGGCGTATCACACCACGTTCAATGATGTCCATCACCTCTACGGTCTCAAGGCCGTTCGGACGCAGGTCGGTGCCGCCCGGATTCGGACATCGGCCCAGGACCCGGGGTCATTGGAAGCCCGATACCGCTGTCTGGCGGATGTGGAGGCGGAATCGATCCAATGGCTCTGGCCCGGGCGCATCGCCAAACGCAAATTGACTTTGGAAGCCGGGGATCCGGGGTTGGGGAAATCGCAAATCTCCCTGGATCATGCCGCCATTGTATCCACCGGCGGGCAATGGCACGATGGTGCCCCCTGCACCCGGGCGGGCAATGTGATCATCATCAGCGTCGAGGACGACCCGGGTGATACCATCAAACCACGCCTGTTGGCCTGTGGTGCCGACATGCATCGCGTGTTCATCCTGGAAGCGATTTGCGATACCGACAACAAAGGTCACATGCGCGAACGCGGCTTCAATCTGCAAGAGGATTTGGGACGCCTGGAAGCGCTGATCACCCACCTGGGTGGTGCCGATTTGATCATCATCGATCCGATTTCCGCCTATGTGGGGAAAGCCGATTCGTACAGGAACAGCGATGTGCGGGCCTTGCTCGGACCATTGACGGAACTGGCGAGTCGTCATGAGGCGGCTGTTGTGGCGGTGTCGCACTTGGCGAAGTCGGGCAGCAGTGCGTTGACGAAAATATCGGGGAGCCTGGGCTTCATTGCCGCCGCCCGTGCCGGTTATCTGATCGCCAGGGATCCGGTTGACAAGGAACGACGCCTGTTCCTGCCGGTGAAAAACAACGTCGGGGGTGATGCCGATGGGTTCGCCTTTCGCATCACCCCGGTCACCCTGTCCACCGGGATCGAAACCTCCCGCGTGGTTTGGGAACCGGATCGTGTCACCCTGACGGCGGATGAAGTCCTGGCGGCAACCTGTGCCAACCCGGAGGATCGCAACCAATTGGAGGAGGCCAAGGAGTTTTTGCTGCTCCTGCTACAGCATGGCCAGGTTGAGGCCAATAGCATCAAAAAGCAGGCCCAGGAAGCGGGTATCGCCGACATGACCCTGCGTCGTGCCAGATGGGCGTTGGGCATTAAACCACGCAAGGGTATCGTGTCCGGGAAATGGCTTTGGGGTCTGCCGGTGGTTACGGAACAACCTGTGCGCAATGCCTGACAAGGTGATCATCGTACCCCTCTTGAACATCTTGAACATCTTGAACATCTTGAACATCATGTATAATATTGAACATTAAAAATAAAATATATAATAAATTATTTACAAAACATGGTAGCAAAGAAATACAAGGTGTTCAAGGTGTTCAAGATGTTCAAGGTGTTCATAGGGGTACACATGATCATCTTCCTTTGATTTGGCGCACGAAGCGCTCATTCACACTCGGCGGCGACGATGTTGCAATTGTTGTTATCGCACATGTTCAAGGCGTCTGCGGTTGCCTTGGCTTTGGTACGGCCATAGCCATAGCCATAATATTTTTTCGACACGGCCACGGCGCCACAGGTTTCGAACCAGACGATGAACCGGCAATTCTCGCCGCCATACTGACGGCAATAGCGCAAGGCCAGCCTTTTCGCCGATTCTTTGTCATCTTCGCCAACCGCAACGCCGTAAGCCGGTTCATCCTCCCCCATTTGATCATCGATAGCGATGGCCCCGATCGCCCACGCCTGCGGTGTCAGATGGAAACATGCCAGTAACATGAACAAAGCCATCCATTGTTTCATAATACACGCTCCTTTCAAGAATCCCGGGTGATGATTTCCAGTTCCCCCTTTTCGTCGGTGGTGATCACCACCTTGCCACCCCCTTTCAAGGGGCCGAAGAGGATGTCATCCGCCAACTTTTGCCGCACTTTTTGTTTGATGATCCGTTCCATCGGACGGGCACCATTATTTTTATCATAGCCGTGTTCCGCCAACCAGTCACGCCCTTTGTCGTCCACTTCCAGGCGAATGTGTTGTTTGTCCAGGTCTTGTTCCAGGGTGAACAAAAATTTATCGACGACGTGCAAAATGGTTTTTTTATCCAGGGTGGCAAAGGAGATGATCGCATCCAGGCGATTGCGGAATTCCGGGGAGAACAGGCGTTTGATCTCCTGCATTTCATCCCCCGCCTGATCCTGATGGACGAATCCCAACGGGGTGCGGTGTAAATCATGGGCCCCGGCATTGGTGGTCATGATGAGGATGACATTGCGAAAATCGGCCTGACGCCCATTGTTGTCGGTCAGTTTGCCGTGGTCCATCACCTGCAACAAAATATTGAAGACATCGGGATGGGCTTTTTCGATTTCGTCGAGGAGCAATACGGCATAGGGATTTTTGGTCACGGCTTCGGTCAACAATCCCGCCTGCTCAAAGCCGACATAACCCGGGGGGGCACCGATGAGACGCGATACGGTGTGGCGTTCCATGTATTCGCTCATGTCGAAGCGAATCAGTTCCACGGTCATTTCCAAAGCCAATTGCCGTGCCAGTTCGGTTTTGCCCACCCCCGTGGGTCCGGTGAACAGGAAGCATCCCACCGGCTTTTCCGGATTGGCGAGGCCGGAACGGGCCAGCTTGATGGCGGTGCAGACCTGTCCCACCGCTTCGTCCTGACCGAACAGGGAGAGTTTCAGGTTGGCCTCCAGTTTGGCGAGGATTTCCCGATCGTCGTGGGACACCGAACGCGGCGGTATTTTGGCCATGCGGGCGATGACGGTTTCCACATCCTTGACGGTGATGGTTTTTTTCTTTTTACCGGGGGACCACAGCCGTACCGCCGCCCCGGCTTCGTCCAGGACATCGATGGCGGAATCGGGATGGTGGCGGTCGTGGATGTGTTTTTTGGATAATTCCGCCGCCGCCTGAATGGCGGGATTGGTGTAGTGGATGGCGTGATGCTCCTCGTAGCGCCCCTTGACACCCTTGAGGATATCGATGGTTTCGGTCAGGGATGGTTCGCCGACATCCACCTTTTGAAAGCGTCGCGCCAGGGCACGGTCCTTTTCAAAGACACCCCGATATTCTTCGTAGGTCGTGGAACCGATGCAACGGATTTCCCCGGAGGCGAGCAACGGTTTGAGCAGGTTGGAGGCATCCATGGTGCTGCCACTCGTCGAGCCGGCACCAACCACGGTATGGATTTCGTCGATGAAAAGAATGGCCCCGGGTTTCTCCTTGAGTCCCTTGAACACCCCTTTGAGTCGCGCCTCGAAGTCGCCACGAAACTTGGTGCCCGCCAACAGCGTTCCCATGTCCAGGGAGTAGACAACGGCTTCGCGTATGGGTTCGGGAACCTCGCCCAGGGTGATTTTCAAGGCCAATCCCTCGGCCAGATGGGTTTTGCCCACCCCCGCCTCGCCAACGAACAGGGGATTGTTCTTGCGGCGCCGACACAGGATTTGCAACGTGCGTTCAATTTCCGGGGCGCGACCGATCAAGGGATCGATGCGGTTGGCCAGCGCCTCCTGATTCAGGTTGATGGTGAACTGTTCCAGGGGATTGACCTGGGGTTCGTTCTTGCCGGCGGGATGGGCATCGTCACCCGCTTCCCCGGGCGTGGGCTTTGGTTCTTCGTCGCCCAGGTCGTGCAGGCTGTGCGACATGGCGGTCTGGACATCCAGGCGGTTGATGTTCTGCCGCTCCAGGAAATAGACGGCATGGGATTGTTTTTCGCTGAATAGGGCCACCAGGACATAGGCCCCGGTTACCATGTTCTTGCCAGCCGCCTGAACCTGATAAACCGCCCTTTGGATGACGCGCTGAAAGCCCACGGTGGGGGTGATTTCCACCGTGGAGTTGAATTCGTCATCCGCGGATGTTTGCGATTGCAGGTGTTCCTCCAGATCCCGGGCCAGTTGTCCCAGGTCGCAGCCGCACAGGGAGAGCAGGGACGAGACCTCGGGATTGTCCATCAAGGCCAGCAGGAGATGCTCCACGGTGGCGTATTGGTGCCGTCGCTGTTTGGCGCTGCGAATGGCTTTGTTCAGGGAGGTTTCCAAATATTTGCTGATCATGGATGAACTTTTCTTTAATTTTGTTCCATGAGGCATTTCAGGGGATGACCGCTTTGGCGGGCATGGGAATTGACTTCAAAAACCTTGGTTTCGGCGATATCCCGGGGGTACAACCCGCACAGGCCCTGACCCTGGTAGTGAACGTTCAGCATGATCCGGGTGGCCTCTTGCAGCGATTTGCGGAAATGCTTCATGATGAGTTCGACAACGAAATCCATCGGGGTGAAATCATCGTTGAGAAGGATGACCTTGTAGAGGGGGGGTTCCCGGGTTTTGGAGTCGCTGCGCGAAATGGTGTCGGTATCGTTGGAGGTGTCCTGCCCGCTCATGGTGTCAGATCTTCAAGTCGTGGGAGATGGTTACTGACGATTGCCGCATCCTTTCGGCCCAACTAAACCGCAACCAACACGGGATACGTAGTTTTCTAGCGTCATCCCCGCGAAAGCGGGGATCCAGAGCTTGCCCCCGAATGCCTGAATCGGGGGGAGTCTACACACCTTTCCCTGACTTTCTGGATCCCCGCTTTCGCGGGGATGACAAGAACTGCGCATCCCAAGATAGCTGCGGTTTAAAGCCATATAGTAATCCCGTACCAAGGCCAATTCCAAGGGAGAACGCTTCAAAATGGATTGCTTTGCAGGTCAAAGGGCCACGAGTCCCCATGAAAGCTCCCTATCGGGACAGGTGTCAACGTGAGAGCGGAACGGGGGCATGCGCCGGTGTCGCTGGTGCCGGTACCCGCATCTCCTGGACGGGTGGCATGGGATACCCGGTGAATGGCTGGCTGGGCTGATTCATTTTCATCACAGCGAACAGGGCACCGATAATCATTGCCGTTTGTGCGACGAACATCCCCGCTGTCCATTGGATGGTGGTCACTTTGGCCGATTCAATCCCTCTGCGTAATTCCAGTTTGCTCATCTCAATATCTTTGTGTAATTCCAGTTTGCTCGTCTCCATATCTTTGCGCAATTCCAGTTTGCTCGTCTCCATATCTTTGCGCAATTCCAGTTTGCTCGTTTCCATATCTTTGCGCAATTCCAATTTGCTCGTCTCCATATCTTTGCGCAATTCCAGTTTGCTCGTCTCAATCCTGGCATCCAGTTCTTTGGCACGGTTTTCGGCTTTGACATCCAGTTCCTTGAGGTCGCGTTTGAGATTGGCTTCAATGGTTGCCAAATCATTGCGCATTTCGGCCAGGTCGCGTTTGAGATTGGCTTCAATGGTTGCCATGTCTTTGCGCGTGTCGGCCAGGTCGCGTTTGAGATTGGCTTCAATGGTTGCCAAATCCCGTTGGAGCGTCGCCATATCCTGTTTGGTTGCTAGGCGATCTTCCACCAGGGACAGAATGGCTTCCGCCTGGATTTCCGCCTGGACTTCGTCCACGCCCGCTTCCCGGAGCTTCTTGACATAGGTGTGTGTGTCGAAAGCGATGGTGGTACTCATGCTGGTTTCCTTCCAAGGGGCACCCCAAATGCAACTGCCATGGGTATGCTACCCGAAATCGTCCGTCACCGTCCAATCTTATCTCGCGTCTTTGCGGGTGTCGGCTTTTTTGCCCTATACTGCGCCTATACACAACATGAGTCACAATCCATGAACATCATCGCCATGAAATCCGAGGGGCAGGACGTGGCCAACATCGTCTTTGGCAACACCCTCTCCGACGACGGCCACCCTCACAGGCGGTTTGATTACATGCTCTCCAATCCCCCTTTCGGCGTGGAGTGGAAGAAGGTGGAAAAAGAGGTTCGCAAGGAACACGCAAGCCAACTGTTAATTGGGAGACAAGGGGCATTATGTGGGAATATTAATTATGCAGATGGAAAATTTTGGGCGTCTGAACATGCAGTCGTAGTTTCTCCTATTCAGAAGGTAGTAAAAAAGTGGCTTGGTGAAATGCTACGAACAATGAACCTTAATTCTACTTTGTCACATTTCCAGTTCGGAGTTTGTGGCCTCTGGATTCCCGCTTTTGCGGGAATGACGGTTACCTTTTTTCAACGGATTTTCTGCTTCGTCATCCCCGCGAAAGCGGGGATCCAGAGCATATATTCCAATATGACAAAGTAGAATTAAACCGCAGCTATCTTGGGATGCGCAGTTCTTGTCATCCCCGCGAAGGCGGGGATCCAGAAAGTCAGGGGAAGGTGTGTAGACTCCCTGGATCCCCGCTGAAGCCTGCCCCCGAATGCCTGAATCGGGGGCGGGGATGACGCTAGAAAACTACGTATCCCGCGCTGGTTGCGGTTTAAGTGTGATCGTGCCAGGGACGAAGTAAAGTGCCCCGATCATTGGGCATCTTCGGATTCGCAGGCGGTCTTGAGGAGGTCGCGGGCGTGTTGCCGGGCGGCTTGGGTGATGCGGCTCCCCGCCAGCATGCGCGCCAATTCTTCAACGCGTTGTGTTGGCGAAAGGGCTTGAACGGAAACCCGGGCCTTCTCCTGGTCAATGGCCTTGGTGATGCACAGGTGCGCCCGCCCCCAGGCGGCGACTTGCGGCTGATGGGTGATGGTCAACACTTGGCGTCCGGTCGCGACCTTTGCCAATTTTTGTCCCAGACTGGCCGCCACCCGTCCGCCGATGCCCACATCCACTTCATCGAATACCAGGGTATTGGCGGGCAGGGTATCGGTCAGGACCGTCTTGATGGCCAACATGATGCGCGACAACTCCCCACCCGAGGCGACCTGTTTCAAGGGACGCAATGGTTCCTGGGGATTGGCGCTGACCAGGAAGTGGATATCATCCATGCCGTCGGCTCGGGGATCCCCGGGCAGCGGATTGACGACAATGGCGAAACGGGTCTTGGCCATGTGCAAATCGGCCAATTGCGCTTCCACCTCCGCCATGAGGGACGAAGCCGCCTTTTCCCGGGATGTTGTCAGGGCATGCGCCGCTTCGCCATAGCGCTTTTGCAGGTGATCGCGTTGCGCCTGCAATTGTTCCCGGCGTTCGTCGCCATGCTCCAGGGCGTCCAGATCTTGCTGCAAGCGGGTCGCCAGTGCCTGGAGATCGTCCGGGTCCGTCTGATGCTTGCGGCTCAAGCGATGAATCCTGTCGATGCGCGCTTGCAGGTTTTCCAGGAGTTCGGGATCGGTTTCCATGCCATGCAGGGTGTCGCGCAGGCGGACGCCACAATCCTCCAGTTCGTAGTGCAGGGAACGGATGGCGCTCGCCAGGGGGGAGAGGGTTTCGTCCAAACGGCTCAGGTTTTCCAGGGTGGACGCGGCGGCATGGGTCTGCGACGTGGCGCTATGCGGGGCATCCAGGATGGCATCCAGGGCTTGCGTGACCCCTTGCAGGAGTTGCGTCCCATGCTGCAAACGGCGGTTTTGCGCCTCCAGATGCGCCATTTCACCCGGTTTCGGGGCGACCTCCAGGAGTTCTTTGACCTGAAAGGATAGAAAATCCCGGTGTTGGCCGCCGGCTCCGGTCAGTTTGGCCAGTTTTTCCATTTCGTCCACCGTGGCGCGCCAGGAACGATGCCGTTCGGCAACCGCATCCACCAGGGGGCGATGGTTGGCGTAGGTGTCCAGCAATTGCCGCTGTTCGCCACCGTGCAGCAGGCTTTGATTGTCATGCTGACCGTGAATTTCCGCCACCAGATCCCCCACCTCGGTCAGCAGGGTGAGGGGTACCGGGGTTTCGTTGATGAAAGCGCGACTGCGCCCCTTGTCGGTTAAAACCCGACGCAAAAACAAGCCATCGTCCAACCAGGGGATCTCTTTGGTCGCGAGCCAGGGACGCACCGGATGATCCTCGGGCAGGCGGAAATGGGCGATCACCATCCCCTTGTCGCTCCCGGAACGCAGCAATCCCTGTTCGGCGCGATTCCCCAGGGCCAGGGAGAGGGCATCGATGATGATGGATTTCCCGGCACCCGTTTCCCCGGTCACAATGGTCAGACCCGTTTCCAAATCCAGGTCCAGGCGTTCGATCAGGGCGATGTTTTCAATGGAGAGATGCGACAACATGGCGAAGTCCCTCAGGGAGACGGCGGACAAGGGTGCGTCATGGCAGCGGGATCCGCGCCAGGAGGGGGGCCAAACCGATATAGTTTTGCGGCGTGAGTTGCAACAGGATTGCTTTGGCTTCTTCGGGGATTTCCAGGGTGGCGACGAAGGCATGAATCCGTTCCCGATCCATTTCCCGTCCCCGGGTCAACTCTTTGAGGCGTTCGTAGGGTTGCGCGACGCCGTAACGCCGCATGACGGTTTGAATGGGTTCGGCCAGGACTTCCCAGGCCGGTTCCAGGTCTTCCCGCAAACGGTTGGCATCGCAGGCCAATTTCCCCAGGCCCCGGAGCGCCGAGTCGTAGGCGAGCAGGCTGTAGCCATAGGCGACACCCATGTTGCGCAATACCGTGGAATCGGTGAGGTCGCGTTGCAGGCGGGATAGGGGGAGCTTGTCCGCCAAATGTCCGAGGACGGCGTTGGCCAACCCGAGGTTGCCTTCCGAATTTTCAAAATCGATGGGATTGACCTTGTGGGGCATGGTGGAGGATCCGACTTCGCCCTCTTTGAGCTTTTGACGGAAATAGCCCATGGAAACATACGTCCAGACATCGCGGTTGAAATCGAGGAGGATCGTGTTGAACCGCATGATGGCGTGAAACAATTCCGCCATGCCGTCGTGGGGTTCGATCTGCGTGGTCAGGGGTTGGTGGCTGAGGCCGAGCCGTTCGACGAACTGTTTGGACAGCAGGGGCCAATCCACATCGGGATAGGCGACGACATGGGCATTGAAGTTACCCACGGCACCGTTGATTTTGCCGAAAATGGGGGTGTTGGCGATCACTTTCCTTTGTCGGTGCAGCCGATGCGCCACGTTGGCCAATTCCTTGCCCAGTGTGGTTGGCGAAGCGTTTTGCCCATGGGTTCGGGCCAGCATGGGTTCCTCGGCATGGGTGAGCGCCAGGGCGCGCAACGTGGCGATGAGCTTTTCCATGCGGGGCAGCATGACCGTGGTCCCGGCTTCCTTGAGCATCAGGGCGTGGGCCAGATTGTTGATGTCTTCCGAGGTGCAGGCGAAATGGAGGAACTCCCCCAGCGTCGCCAGGGGTGAACCGACGAATTTGTCCTTGAGGAAATATTCCACCGCCTTGACGTCATGGTTGGTTGTTTTTTCGATAATTTTAATGGTCAGGGCATTGTCTTCGGAAAAATTGTCGACGATGGCGTCGAGCCATTTTTGGATGGCGGTGTCGAATGGGGGCACCTCGGGGATGCCCGGCTCCCGGGAGAGGGCTTTGATCCAGGCGATTTCGATGGCGACACGGGAGCGGATCAAACCATATTCGGAAAAAATGGGGCGCAGTGGCTCGGTGATCCTGGCGTAGCGGCCATCCAGGGGTGAAAGGGCGGTGATGGTGGACATGCTTTCGCTTCCTTGAGAGACGTCTGCAACGGGGATTCCCGTCACCTTGATTTCGTTATCGTACCTTGAGATGGCGTCACTTACCAGAGCGTTTCGTCCATGTTTTACGAACATGGTTAACGAAAGGGGTGTGCAAGGCGGTGGAAATCGGATAAAGTCGGGTGCTTGAAATCGTCGATGTGAGTGATACCCACATAAGTCTTTGGCCAATCCTGGCTTGAGTCTAAATAGAAAATTTGACCTCTCCATGAGCGAAGTCGATAGCGGTAAACAGATTCCCGTCAACATTGAAGATGAAATGCGGACCTCCTATCTCGATTACGCCATGAGCGTGATCGTCGGACGGGCGTTGCCGGATGTCCGCGATGGTCTGAAGCCGGTGCATCGGCGTGTTCTTTTCGCCATGAACGAATTGGGCAACGATTGGAATCGCGCTTATAAAAAATCGGCGCGTGTCGTCGGTGATGTCATCGGTAAATACCATCCGCATGGGGATGTGGCGGTATACGACACCATCGTACGCATGGCGCAACCGTTTTCCCTGCGCTATCTCCTGGTGGACGGACAAGGCAACTTCGGCTCGGTGGATGGGGATTCGGCTGCGGCGATGCGCTACACCGAGGTGCGCATGACCCGGTTGGCCGGGGAACTCCTGGCCGATATCGACAAGGAAACGGTCGATTTCGCCGGCAACTACGACGGTTCCCTCATGGAACCGCTGATCCTGCCGAGCAAATTCCCCAATCTGTTGATCAATGGTTCCTCCGGTATCGCCGTTGGCATGGCGACCAATATTCCGCCGCACAACCTCGGGGAGATCATCGACGCCACCTGTGCTCTGATCGACAATCCCCTGCTGACGGTGGCCGATCTCATGCGTTTCGTCCCCGGCCCCGACTTCCCCACCGGCGGCATCATCCACGGTCGCGCCGGCATCAAAAGCGGATTCGAGACGGGTCGGGGCTCTGTCGTGGTCCGTGCCCGTACCAACGTCGAGCAAAAAAAAGATGGTCGTGAGGCCATCATCGTCACCGAACTGCCCTATCAGGTCAACAAGGCGCGTTTGGTGGAACGGATCGCCGAATTGGTGCGCGAGAAAAAAATTGTCGGGATATCGGACCTGCGCGATGAATCGGACCGGGAGGGGATGCGGATCGTCATCGAACTCAAACGCGATGTCAGCCCCGATTTCATGCTCAACCTGTTGTTCAAACACACGACCATGCAGTCGAGTTTCGGTATCAACACCCTGGCCTTGGTGCAAGGCAAGCCGGAAGTGTTGAGCCTCAGCCGCGCCCTGCACGAATTCATCAACCATCGCCGCGAGGTGGTGACCCGTCGCACCCGGTTCGAACTGAACAAAGCCTTGGCGCGTGCCCACCTGTTGGAAGGTTTGGCGGTGGCGCTGGCCAATATCGACCGTATCATCGAACTCATTCGCAAGGCTCCCAACCCAACGGTGGCCAAGACATGGCTCACCGATGAATTGTGGGAGCGGGGACCGGTGGAGGCGATGCTGGTTCGGGCCATGGGGGAGGGGGAAGTGGCCTCACCGCAGTTCGTCCCCGGCGGCTACCGCTTGACCGATACCCAGGCCCAGGCCATCCTCGACATGCGCCTGCATCGCCTGACCGGGTTGGAGCAGGAAAAAATCTACAAGGAATTTGAAGAAACATTAGAGCAGATTGCCAAGTTTCGCGCCATTCTGGCGTCCGATGCCCAGTTGATGACCGTCATCAAAACGGAACTCCTGGAAATCAAGGCGATGTTCGGCGATGCCCGCCGTACGGAAATCGTCGATAGCAGCGCCGATTTCTCCATTGCCGACCTGATCGCCGAAGAGGAAATGATCGTGACCGTCAGTCACGCCGGCTACATCAAGCGTCAACCCAGCGATGAATACCGCACGCAAAAACGCGGGGGCAAAGGCAAATCGGCGACCGGGATGCGGGATGAAGATTTCATTTCCCAATTGTTCGTCGCCTCGACGCACGATACCATCCTGTGTTTCACCGACCGTGGCCGGGCTTTTAAATTGAAAGTATACGAAATCCCCCAGGCTTCCAGATCCGCCCGGGGGCGACCCATCGTCAACCTGTTGTCTTTGGAACAGGATGAAAAAGTCAGACAAATCCTACCGGCCCCCATCGCCGACGATGCCTGGGGACAATGGGAATTGTTGTTCGCCACCAGCTTGGGTTTGATCAAAAAAACCGTGTTGTCGGCTTATGGCAATATTCGTGTCAATGGCCTCCGGGCCGTGGACCTGCGTGATGGCGATGACCTGGTGGGGGTGGCTTTGTTGCCGGTATCGCCCGAGGAACAGGGCGCGGTCGAGGAGGAACGCGAAGGGGAGGGGCTGGAGGAAGAGGAAGAGGTGTTGGAAGAGGGCGATGAGGAGGAGGAAGCGGGTGAGGTCGAAGGGGGCGGCAGCTCTCCCGATTCCGGGAGGATCATGTTGTTCTCCAAAAGTGGCAAGGCGGTACGGTTTCGCACCCAGCAGGTCCGGCGCATGGGTCGGGTGGCACGCGGGGTACGGGGTATGCGCCTGAAAGGCGAGGATCGGGTCATCGCCTTGAACGTGTTGGAACCCGGGTCGGGTTGCCAGGTGTTGACCATCACCGAAAATGGTTATGGCAAACGGACGGCGGAAGAATCATTCCCCACCAAAGGTCGGGGTACCCAGGGGGTCATCGGTATCGGCGTCAGTTCGCGCAACGGCCCGGTGGTGGATAATCTGACGGTTTGGCCAGGGGATCAGATCATGGTCATCACCGATCAGGGGACGGTGTTGCGGACCGATGTGGATTCCATTCGCCTGACGGGGCGCAATGCCACCGGGGTGACCATTCTCAACGTCGCGGAAGGGGAACGGGTCACCTCGGTCACCCGCATCGCGGAGTCGGAGGAAACGGAAGGGGATGGCGGGGCTATGGAAGAGGCCTCAGAACAGGTGGACTTGGACGAGGGAGATCAATAAACCGTGTTGGATATCAAACTGATTCGCGAAAAACCCGAATGGGTGGCGGAACGCCTGGGGAGACGGGGTGGCAAGGTTGATTTGTCGGGATTCCACGCCTCGGAAGCCAAATTGCGGGAAATACGCGTCGAAACGGAAAAACTCCAGGCGCGGCGTAATGAAATCTCCACCGAGATCGGTCGGAAGAAAAGTGCCAAAGAGGATGTGACGGGCCTTTTCGATGAGATGAAAACCCTGGGTCCCCGGCTGAAGGAGTTGGAGGCCGAACTCCGGGAGCAGGAGCGGGTGGTGGAAGCAACGTTGGCGGTGATTCCCAACATGCCGATGGACTCGACACCGGTGGGCAGGGATGAACGGGATAACATTGTCCTGCGCCATTGGCCGGAGGAACAAAAAAACGGAACATTGCCGTTTCAGCCCAAACCGCATTGGGAAATTGGTGAAAAGTTGGGGATCCTCGACTTTGAAGCGGGGGTGCAATTGGCCGGGGCGCGCTTCACCGTGCTGAAAGGGGCCGGGGCACGGTTGTCGCGGGCGTTGATCAACTTCATGCTGGAATTGCATACGGGTACGCATGGTTATACCGAAATCATGCCGCCGCTGCTGGCCAATGCCCAAACCTTGTTCGGTACCGGGCAATTGCCCAAGTTTGAAGAGGATTTGTTTTCCTGTCGCGACAATCCCTGGTTTTTGATCCCGACGGCTGAAGTCCCGCTGACCAATCTGGTGGCGGATCGCATCCTCGATGAAAAACAATTGCCCATGCAGATGACGGCATGGACCACCTGTTTTCGCCGCGAGGCCGGGGCGGCGGGCAAAGATACCCGGGGGTTGATCCGGCAGCACCAGTTTGACAAAGTGGAATTGGTGTGGATTACCCGCCCCGAGGAGAGCGAGCAGGCCCTGGAAACCTTGACTGCGCATGCGGAAGAGGTGTTGCGTCGCCTGGAATTGCCGTTTCGCACCGTGTGTCTGTGTACCGGGGACATGGGCTTCTCCGCAGCCAAAACCTACGATTTGGAAGTGTGGTTGCCGGGCCAGGGGTGTTATCGGGAAATCTCTTCCTGTTCCGATACCCAATCGTTTCAGGCACGGCGCATGAAGGCGCGGTTTCGCCGTGGTGGTGAGAAAAAAACGGAATTTGTCCATACCCTCAACGGTTCGGGTGTTGCGGTGGGTCGTGCTTTGGTGGCTGTTCTGGAAAATGGCCAGCAGGCGGATGGCAGTGTGGTGATCCCCAAGGCGTTGCGTCCCTACATGGGCGGGATGGAGGTCATCACCCCGGTCTGAAAGCATGCATCTGGCCGGTCATGGCGATTGGCGGGTGCCAAATATCAAAGAATTGTATTCGCTGATCGATTTTCGTGGCTATAACCGCCATCACCAACGAGGCCGGGCAACGGGATTATCCCTATTTCTGGACCTCCACGACCCACAAGGATGAGACGAGACCAGCCATGATGGCGGTCTATTTCGCGTTTGGTCGTGCCATCGGCCGAATGGGTGGTCAGATATTGGATGTGCATGGTGCGGGGGCGCAACGCAGTGATCCCAAGGTGGGGGTGCCCCGTTTGGGACACGGTCCCCAGGGGGATGCACAACGGATCATGAACTGGGTACGTGTGGTCCGGGGTGGGGATGTGACGCCTGCCAAACCGTAGTAACCACGGTCCCTTGTGCCGAAAAAAATATTGAAAAGCCTGGGTTTGCTGTGGAAATTGACCTGTTCCTCGACATGGACACAAAAGCTTCCAGGGGAATGCTGTCACGTTTTATCCGAAAAAACATCGTCCAATGACCGGGCATCGAAGATACGCAGGCTCCACGCCTCCAGTTCGGACAACTCGGCGTTGGCCATTTTTTCTCCGGCCCAATCGGGCACGTTACCAAAGCGGCGCTGCAATAGGCGTGTCAGCATTTCAGTCTTGCCTTTCAGTTCTCCTTTCTGCTCGCCAATCCGCTCACCTTCCTGGAGCCCTTCTTGTCGTCCCTCCTGTCGTCCTTCCTGGAGCCCTTCTTGTCGTCCCTCCCATTTACCCGCACCATAGGTGGAGAATACAAAGCTCGCCTGGTCATGCAGGTCTTCCTGATAGCGTTCGTAGGCTTTGCGTTCGGTCTCCGGCAATTGCAGGACATCAAGCCGTTCTTTGGCCTTTTTCAGGCCACGGGCCGTGAAATCATCCCGGATATCGGAATTTTTCAAGAAATAGACCCACTCATCCAGGGTATCCCGGGC
>PEAK01000012.1 GCA_002753515.1 Magnetococcales bacterium | reverse complement strand
CGTACCCTTAGACTCGACAAAAATGGTTCCGGGGATGAACCATTTTAAATTTTTTTTCCGAAGTTGCCACACTGGGGATAGCCATGGCCAGGACGGATCACAAACCCATCGCCGTTGTTACGGGAGGCGCCGGATTCATTGGTAGCCACATGGTTGACCGACTCATTGCAGAAGGTTACAAAGTCCGTGTAATCGACAACTTAAGCGGCGGCCACGAAGCCAATCTGGCCCATCTGTCCCGCAATCCGGATGTGACTTTGGATACATCGGACATACGGAACCTTCCCGAGAACAGCCCCCTGTTTCAAGACGCCGGACTGGTCTTTCACTTTGCCGGCATTGGTGACATCGTCCCCTCCATCGAACAACCGATCCAATACCTGGATACCAATGTCCAAGGCACGGTACGGGTTCTGGAGGCTTCTCGCTATGCAAGGGGCGTGCAACGTTTTGTCTATGCCGCCTCCTCATCCTGCTACGGACTGGCCGCTACACCAACCCGGGAAGATTTTCCCATTCAACCTCAATATCCTTACGCCCTGAGCAAATATTTAGGCGAGCAGGTGGTATTGCATTGGGGGCAGGTGTACGGGTTGCCGGTCAATTCCATGCGCATCTTCAACGCCTATGGCCCTCGCGTACGAACCACGGGTGCTTATGGGGCTGTTTTTGGTGTTTTTTTCCGACAAAAACTTGCGGGAAAACCTTTTACAGTGGTTGGCGATGGTACCCAAAGCCGCGATTTTATCTATGTCACCGATGTGGCGGCTGCCTTTTTCTTGGCATCCCAACACGCCCCTCCCGGAGAAATCTACAACGTTGGTGCCGATAACCCCCAAACCATCCTGCATTTGGTTGAACTGCTGGGGGGCGATGTCGTATTCGTCCCAAAACGTCCCGGTGAACCCGACTGTACCCACGCCAATATCGATAAAATCAAACAATTGGGTTTCCAGCCGCAAGTCCCATTTGCCACCGGGGTCGCCACCATGATGCGGGACATTGAACTGTGGCGAAACGCCCCGTTGTGGGATGAAGCCAGCATCGCCCAAGCCACAAGCACTTGGTTTCAATACCTGGGCCCTGGCAAGCGAACGCCTACCACCTGACCCGGGACCGACAGAACTATCGCAATACCCTGTAAGCTAACAGAAACTGGTCTCATGCAAATTGATGGATGTGATCATTCGATAAGGCCCAAGGTTTGTCGGAAAGAAGGTGGACTCCATGGATAAACGACCTCAAAAGATCGCCATTCAACCCCGTCTGTTCAGCATCGAAGAACCGCCCAAACCCAAGGGACCGGCTCTGCTCGCCTACGGCTTTCGGCCATTTTTCATCCTGGCATGTCTTTGGAGCATGCTCGCCATGGGAATGTGGCTCATGATCCTCTACGGACCATTGAACAGCACCGAATCACTCCCTTCCTCCTGGTGGCACGGTCACGAAATGCTCTTTGGTTTCGTTGCCGCCGCTGCCAGCGGTTTTCTGCTCACCGCCGTTACCAACTGGACTCAGTCCCAACCACTCCGGGGGATCCCCTTGCTGTCCCTGGCGCTATTATGGAGTGCTGGGCGCCTCCTCATGTGGTGGACACCACCGGAGGCTTTTTTTTGGTTGGCATCGGTAATCGATCTTTCTTTCCTCCTTGCCCTTGCCGGCATCATCACCCTTCCCGTGGTCCGTACCCGAATGTATCATCAAGGAATCTTTCCCGCCCTGATACTCCTCCTGTGGTTCGCCAACCTGCTGTTCCACCTGGAATGGCTCGGCATCACCCAGGAAACGGCGGTTGTCGGCATGCGTCTGGGCATCAATAGCATGGTCTGGCTCATCGTCGTTTTCGGTGGTCGCATGCTCCCCGCTTTTACACAAAATGCCTTCGCCAACCTTGACCATAAACCGCAAATACGTACCTGGCCTCTGATCGAAACCCTCGCCCATGGGAGTCTGGTCGCCGTTTGCATCGGAGATATCCTGTTTCTCGATTATTGGGCCACCGGACTCGTCTTCATCCTGACCGCTTGCATCCATGCCATCCGTCTCGCGGGTTGGAAGCCCATGCAAACCATTCGTCATCCCATCGTCTGGGTTTTGCATCTTGGGTACGCCTGGATCGTCATCGGTTTCCTCCTGCGCGCCCTGGCCGTCCTGACCGATTGGATGATGCCGTCAACAGCCTTCCATGCCATTACCGTCGGCGGTTTTGGTGTCCTCATCTTGGGAATCATGACCCGCGTCACCTTGGCCCACACCGGACGCCCCCTGCAACTGGATATCACTACGTCGTCCCTGTTTCTTCTCATGGCACTTAACGTTCCGCTTCGCCTTGGTTTCGTCCCGTTCGACTACGGCTGGGCCGTCTCCCTTTCCGGGGTTGTCTGGGTGTTCGTTTTCCTGATTTATTCCCTCAAATTCCTTCCCTTTCTCGTGCGGCCCCGGGTAGACGGTCGCCCTGGATGATTTTTTCAATCAATAGCCGTTCATCAGCAAATAAACTTATTATATGATATATATCATATATTCTTTAATAAAGATATATAATCATGTTAAAGTGATTTTTGTGCAACGGCATACTGAACTGATGCCATTCAACTCCGGCGTGTTCGTCTTTATTAACATCCGCAACTTATGATGATCCGGGATAGTAAAATTATCAATGGAACCATCTACCAACTAGGAAGTCCTAACAGAGCGACCATTGATGCTAGATTATGCAATGCAATGGAAGGGCGCTAATATGGATACGGTGATGGAGACAAAGAAATGAGCGGTATTACTTTCGCAACCAGGTTGCGCACTGCACGGGAGCGCATGGGGGTTACACAAAAGAGGTTGGGTATTTTGATCGGCCTGACGCCGTCTATCGCTTCCCCACGCATCAACCGTTACGAAAGGCAATCACGTCAACCCAGCGTGAATACGGTGGTCAAAATATCCAAGATATTACAAGTATCCCCTTCTTATTTCTATGAGCCCGATGATTTGATTGCCGAGATTATCCTGCACCTCAGCTCTTTGTCCAAGGTTGAGTTGGAGAAATTGCTGTCTGACTTGACGACTACATCGTCTGGAGGGGTGCAACAATAACCAATCATTGCACCAACCGGGAAAGGGCGCACCCCTTCCCGGATCCGATTTGGTAACAGCACTAACACAACATAATACCTAAAATCCTACTTGAAGTGATAGAATTCTTGGTTAAGGTATTCCACCACGTCCGCCTCATCGTCGGGAAACCACTTGGAATTCAAAACATTTGAATTACAAGCGGACACCTGAGCCCGCAACGCTTCAAGGGTTTTCTTACGATTTTCCCTGGAGTAAAATTTGTTGGCGTCCCCATTGGCACGACTGGCGTGACATTGGGTCAAGCAACTGGCATCATGAAGCGTCTTGCCATTTTTTGCGTCCGCCGCCGACGATGTGACAGGGCTCAATAGAGCAAGGGCAAGCCCACAGATAACCAAACCGTTTTTATTATTCACGTTCCAATCCCCTTTTTTTTCGAGTGAGTTGGTCATGATGAACAGCCCCGCACCTCATACCGCGCCACCGCTCCACATCACCACCAGCCCCCGGGTCCTGGTTGTCGGCACCGGGGCCATTGGTGGTTACTACGCCGGAAAGCTGGCACAAGCCGGGGCCATTGTTTCCACAGTCCACCATTCCCAAGCCGATTTTGATGCCGTACGACACCAAGGCATCACCGTGGAAAGCATCCACGGCGATTTTCATTATCGCCCTTTTTCGGTGCATCGGGAAGTCTCGGAATATACCGCAACCGCCGATATCCTGCTGGTAGCGGTCAAAGCGTTGCCCGAACTGGATGTTGCTAGGTTGATTCGTAGCGCTGTACGAGAAAATACGGTCATTTTTCTATTGCAAAACGGTTTGGGCATCGAAACCGAAGTCGCCCAGATGTTCCCGCTTAATCCCGTGATCAGTGGTCTGGCGTTTATTTGCGTCAGCCGCATCCGTCCGGGTGTGATACGCCACATGTGCTATGGACGCTTGAGCATTGGCCTGTATCCCCATGGCGAAGCGGATTGCGTCAAAGAGTTGTCATCTTTGTTCGCAGCCTCAGGTGTGACGTGCGCCGTTTGTATGAATATTGTGGAGGAACGATGGAAAAAGTTGGTGTGGAATGCGGCGTTCAATCCCATTTCGGTGTTGGGACGGCACGCAACGACTCGGGACATGATGGCCTCTCTTCCCATGCGCAACGTGATTGAAAACGTCATGCGTGAGGTATGCCGCCTGGCCAACGCCGAGGGGCACCCCTTGGAGGAAGAGGCTATTGTCCAAAAAAATTTAAGCGAAACAGACCGAATGGAACCCTATAAAACCAGTATGCTGCTGGATTTTGAAGCGGGACGGCCCCTGGAGGTTGAGGCCATCCTGGGGATCGCAACCCGGATTGCCCGCAAACATGCCTTGCCGACACCTTTTCTTGATACCCTTTACGCCTTGCTGAAACTGGCCACTCGATAAAAAGAACAATAATATGGCAATAATACATCCATACCGATTTCAAAACATAACCCAAAGTAAATGTAGCGGCTTCCTAATGTCAGACGTTCAATGGCCCTCAGTCCCGTCCATACTTCGCTAAGTCTTTATTGCATGTATCTGCAAGTGGTCCATGAAGGAGGCGAGCACGGTCAGGTCAGAAAAAATTCTTTTTGGGATGACCACGAAATTGATATCAGAAACATATATGAGAATGATTTGATCGTTATCTTTCCATTTTACGATATCAGACCAAAGTATCCTAATTAATCCTTGCTTGCTCTCTGAAATGAGTTCATCACCGTTCCATGTCAAACTGAAAGGCAATTGAATAATTTTATGTTGTTGAAAAATTCGTTTGCTTTTGACTGGGATATAGAGATAGCGCATCACTATTTTCGCCAGCAAACCACCAACAATCCCGCCGACCAAGCCTCCCAATACTTTTACCATTTGACGTCCAGCATAGTCATCGTGGTCATATAAAACAAGGCCTATCAAGACTGCTGTAATAACAACCATCAAATAGAGAAAATAGTCTAGTGTGTTTCTTGATATTTTATCATGAAGCAACTGGGCAGATACGAATTCAGACTCATGAAGATAACCCGAAACATCCATGTTCATGACGCCTACGATCCTTATACCCTGTATATGTCATTCCATTGCATCAATGAAATTACGAGCTGGACTGTCTGATCGAAGCGGATATTCCGCTTCGTTACGTAGTCCACGCAGCCACCTATTCATCCCATTCCGCATGAGCATCCTTCCCGCGTCAATCTTTGCTTATCCATCTTGTATCGATTTGAATTCCTTACAATCCGGGTGTGATACGCTACAGGTACCATGGACGGTTGAGTATTGGCCCGTATCCCCATGGCGAAGCGGATTTCGTCAAAGAGTTGTCATCTCTGTTTGCCGCATCACATGACGGAGGTATGCCGCCTGGCCAACGCCGAGGTGCACCCCTTGGATGAAGGGGCCATTGTCCAAAAGAATATGAGCGACACGGATCGAATGAAACTTAATAAAGCCAGTATGCTACTGGATTTTGAAGCGGGACGCCCCCTGGAGGTTGAGGCCATCCTGGGGACCGCAACCCGGATAGCCCGCAAACATGCCTTGCCGACACCTTTTCTTGATACCCTCTATGCCCTGTTGCATCTCGCTGCCAAACCAGAAAACCCCTGAGTGGGCAAAGATATTTCTACCCCCGCAACCAAGCAACCAGGATAGCCGCCTGTACCAGGGAAACCAAAACCAACCCGTAGGCCCCACCAACATAAATGGCGGATAAAATCTTAACCATGATATCCATGGCCGGATGGCTTTCAACGGTTTTGCGGCGTGCGGACATGCCCAGTCTCCTTGCTTTAAAGCTTATTATTCCAGAATCCACCACCTACGGCCCCGGATGAGTACCGTGCGGATGCCTGAGCGACAATGCAAGGAGCAGGCCATTCAATTGAATGGCTGTGGGTCAATCAACTATGAAGGAGAGCGTCGAGTTCGGCGAGGGCAACATCTTGAAGTGATTTAAAATATTGCTCTATGACAACCAGGTTGTGGGTGCTTGATGGGGAAAAAAGTATGCGGACCCGTTGGCCGGTAGCCAAAGGTTGGACATCCAATACGTTGGCGTCCATGGAAATATCGTGAGGCCCCAGTTCAATGGTATCACCGATCTTGACCCATTTGAGTGGTATTCTAAAGGTTGCCCTTACCGGGACAAACAGCATCATTTCATCGATATTCTGACCGTGCTTTAAGTCGACGGCGAGACCGCCACCAGACAGGTTGTGGATGACACCCTTGAGTTTTTTGTCATCGAAAGTCAATTGTACCGGTATGAGGACATCAGGGACGACACGCTTGAAATTGCGCCGGCCAACGGCACCGTCGGTCAGGTAGAAAGAGGTCAGCAGGGCGGTTCCCTGAGTCAAATCACAGTGTTTGACACTGGCCTTGAGACCCACGGGCAGGTGCGAAACCGCCATGAAAACCTCCCCGCACTCTCGCATGGCGACGAGTTCAAGTTCCTGGGTCTGGATGAGTACCTCGTCATGGTCGTAACGCAACACCAAACCACTTCCAGAAATGGGAATCCCCTTATACTGGGTAAACAACTTGATTTCCTCGATGCGGGAATGGACCAGGGCAAATTCCCGCTGGACATCCACATAACGTTGCATCAAAGGATCGTTGATGGTGACCGACAAGCGGCACAACGGGCCATGATTCAACATGCACACCGGTTCCTTGAACACTACCGGCTCACGAAAGACTTCCGCCATTCCTTGGAGAATGCCTTTCAATAGCGGGCACAATCTTCTTTTGGAGACATAGGCTATGGCCACTTCTCCATGTTTGAGGCGGTAGGTACGGATGTCGGGCACCTTGCTGGCGCTGTGGAAAGAAGCAAATGAGGAGTGGATTTCGCTATTCAAATGCTCCAGGATATCCATGGTTTTCCAATGTTCGGCCACAATGCCCGTGGAGCGCCCCATTTCCACCAAACCGGGTGCCAAATGATTACCAAAGCTGAAAAGCATGGCATTTCGAGTCAGATGCATCATTTCCGCACCTGCGTCAAAAAGGGCCATGATATGTTCATCGGGGTAGACTTGTTCGGGAGAAAATTCGCTGTTAGCCAATCCTGCCTTTGCCAAAACCTGCCCCCAGGCTTCCCCGTTCAAGCGAGAAGTCAGAAAATCCTCGAATGCTAAAAAAATGATGCCGTGCATGGTGGCCAGGATCCGCTATCGTTTGATTTCGTTTGTTAAAAGTCGTAACTTTCGTATCGGCCAGGAGCCAACTTTTCCTGGAGTCTCCTTGAGACAGAAATTGACCCGAACCCCAGTCCATGATATGCAGCATGCCTGAAGAGACGTTCTTGTCTATAAAGAACGTGGCCCTGGAGGAAATAATTCTTGAAAATAATTATGATTTCCATCCATAACCCACCCACTGCGCACCCACTGCGTCACACCGCATCAAAACGGGCGCAACATGCTGGGCCAGATTATTCCCTTTTTGTCCTCAGAAAGCCATGCTTCATGACAGAATCATCCCGCCCTCATTTTCAGGCATTCAAAACGATCAGGAGATACCGACCATGCCACAAAAGAAGCATCGAAAAATAATCATAATAGGCGCTGGCCCAGCAGGCTACACCGCAGCAATCTATGCCGGACGGGCCAACCTGAAACCGATGATCATTCAAGGAATGCAACCGGGTGGACAACTGACCATCACCACAGAAGTCGATAATTTTCCAGGGTTTGAACATGGGATCCAGGGACCCGAATTGATGGAAAAAATGCGGATGCAAGCCGAACGCTTCGACACCGAAATCATTTCCGATTCGGTCACCGAGGTCATCATGCAACAACGTCCCTTCCAGATCAAGCTGGACTCGGGCGATATCTACACCTGTGACGCCCTGATCATTGCCACCGGGGCTTCAGCACGCTGGTTGGGCATTCCCGCCGAAAAACGTCTCAATGGTTACGGGGTATCCGCTTGTGCCACTTGTGACGGCTTTTTTTATAAAGGGCAGGATGTCGCAGTCGTCGGTGGTGGCGATACCGCCGTGGAAGAAGCCCTGTTCCTGACCAACTTTGTCAGCAAGGTCTATCTGATACACCGCCGCGATGCCCTGCGTGCCGAACGTGTCATGCAGCAAAAAATGGAAGAGAATAAGAAGATCACACCGGTTTGGAACAGCGTCGTCGAGGATATACTCGGTGAGCCGGGCAAGGGGGGTGTTTCGGCTATCCGCGTTAAAAATGTCCACAACGGTGCCCTCACCGACATCCCGGTCACCGGTGTATTCATTGCCATTGGCCACAATCCCAACACGGCTATTTTTGGCAACCAACTGGATAAGGATGACACCGGCTATCTGGTGACCAAACCCGATTCCACCGCTACTAATATTCCTGGTGTTTTTGCTGCGGGTGACGTGCAGGACCGTCATTTTCGCCAAGCCATCACCGCCGCCGGCACCGGCTGCATGGCGGCACTTGAAGCGGAACGTTATCTCAACGAATTGGAAGGAGCCGCTACCCGTTTTTGATGCCAGATCATGATTGGGGATCCACTCCGCTTGTATGGACTTGCCAGGGCAAGCGGAGTGGGAACTCTACTGGGCGGACCAAGTGTTACCAATGATCACACCTTATCCGAGAAAATGTCTTCCAGCGACTGAGCATCGAAAATGCGAAGGCTCCAATTTTCCAACAAGGGTTGGTCTGCCTTGGCAATCTTTTCGCTGGCCCAATCGGGTAGGGTACCGAAGCGACGTTGCAACTGACGGATCAGGATTTTTGCTTCGCCTTTTTGCTCGCCTTCCTGTCGGCCTCTTTGTTCGCCAATCTGCTCACCTTCCCATTTTCCAGCCCCATAGGTGGAGAGTACAAAGCTTGCCTGGTCATGGAGTTCTTCCTGATAGTATTCATAGGCTTTGCGCTCCGCCTCTGGCAATTGCAAGACATCAAGTTGTTCTTTGGCCTTTTTCAATCCACGCGCCGTGAACTCGTCACGGATAGCGGAATTCTTCAAAAAATAGACCCATTCGTCCAGGGTATCGCGAGCAACATCATCGAAATTTTTTACTTTGATCAAGTAATGCTCGGGAAACATGGCTGCTACCGAAGGGCGTTGAAACAATGCCTTCTGCCCCTCATCCAACGCCAGTTCTTCCCGGGTATGCATTCCCCTGAAAGAGGTGTTGCCCACATAGATATAATCGCTGCCGCGTCCCAGATCGAAATAGAGAATGCTGATGGTGATGATTTTGACAACACTGGCGTAGGGCTTGCCTTCCGCCATGTGTTCGGTGATGGTCTTGGCAGTACTGAATAGTAACCGCTGTAGGTAGTCCCATTCTCGTTCGTATTGCAATTCGACGATAACAATTTCATCCCGGGTGTTTTTGATCTTGAGATCGACACGGTTGAATTTGTCATTGCGGGTTTCGCGATTGCTTTCGCTCTCCAAAATCTCAACGATGCGCACATCCTCGTGAAGAAGTTCGCTGAGAAACCCTTCTAGGATTTCAAAATTGGCCTTGCTACGCAAAAGCCGTTTCAAAGCCCAGTCAAAGCTGATCAACCGGCGTTGTTTCACTTATATCGATCCATTCGCAAACAACGTTAAAAGGCGGAGCGAAAGGGGTACAAACTCCACCATTCCAATCCCCGTTTGACCAGATGCATGAGATACAGCGGCGGCAGAATCATCCCGAAACGGGGAAAACGCGACACGAGAATTCCAGTTTTTTCGGTATCGACAATACAGATCAATTCGGTCCGAAAGGTTTGCTTGGCCGGACGTCCGGACAATTGCAACACCATGTTATCAGCGGCGGCTCGGGCTTGCAATTCGGCCATATGGGCTTGTTTAGCGCGCCATTCGGGTCCGGGAAAACTGCCAGCGTCCCCAGCGACATAAACCCGCTCCGTTCCCTCAACGCGACCCAGGGCATCGGCCTGGAGAAAACCACCGGGCGACAAGGGAAAGCCGGTTTTGGCAAACCAGGGCTGTCCGGTCATTCCCGGGATAAACAAAGTCATGTCGCTTGGTATATGACCCTTTTCCGTTTCGACACCGTTGGGCTTGAATCCTTTGATCTTATGGCCCAAATGGGTGTGAATCCCCCGTTTTTTCATGGTGGCGAGCAAGCCTTTGACAGCGGCGGGACCCATGCGTTTTCCTGGTTCGGCCATCGGGCTGAAAAAAGTAATGGAAAAATGCTTCCTCTGCCTGATCCTGCGCAGGTAGTTGTCGATACAAAACATGAATTCGAACATGGGGCCACCACGAATGGCCGTGGGTTCATTGGGATTACCGGCAAAGCCAAAAGCCAGATTCCCACCTGTCATGCGACCGAGAATATCGGCAGCGCGTTCGGCATCATTCAGGGTACATGGGATCAGGGCGTTGTGTTCGATTCCCGGGGCTTTCCTTAAATAATCCCCTCCGGAGGCGATCAACAGGGCATCGTTGGTAATAGGGCCTGCCGTGGTCAGCACCGTACGACCACCCCCTTCACACCCGGTAGCCCGAGCCTGGACGTAATGAACGCCCATGCGCTCAAAAAAATCCAGGAGGGATACGTGAATCTGGTCGCGGGTGCGACTGCCGGTGGGAATCCAAATAAGGCTGGGTTGATAAAAAAATTCCGGTTTGGGGGCGACAACGGTTATGTTCAGGGAACGTCCCAAATCATGTTGCTTGATGCGACGAATGGCGGCCAATGCCGCAAAATTTGCCCCAACGATTGTGATATTCACGTTTGATATCCTTATGATTTAGCTAGTACCCGGTTGGCGGAACCGTTCTTAAATCAATACCGAAACCGTCTCCTGGACGCAAGGTGTGACCCATCTGACCGGTCAGGTACTGGTGGAGGGATCATTGCCATTTTTTTTGCGGAACGAGAACGCTCAAGGCGAACATGAGCATGGCGGCTACAACGATGGAAGGTCCCGTGGGAGTATCCCAATAATTGGAGCCGACGAGTCCCATGGAAACAGCCAGCATGCCGATAACGGCACCGATAACAGCCATGGCTTCGGGGGAACGGGCCAGGTTTCGGGCGGCAGCAGCAGGGATAATCAGCATGGAGGTGACCAGGAGAACGCCAACGATTTTCATGGTCATGGCGATCACCAGGGCAATGAGCATCATGAATATGAGGTGAATGCGATCTACCGGGACACCTTCGGCGCGTGCCAAGTCTTCGTGGATTGTCATGAGCAGGAGGGCATTCCACAACCTGGCCAGAATGACCAATACGACGGTTCCCCCCAGGCCGATGCCCAGGATATCCGTCCAGGAGACGGCCAGAATATCCCCAAACAGATAGCCCATCAGATCGACACGCACCTCGTTCATGAATCCCAACACCACCAACCCCAACGACAAGGTACCATGGGAGAGGATACCCAGCAGGGTGTCACTGGCGATGGCTTGGCGACGTTGCAGGAGCAGCAACACCAGGGCGATGACGCTACTGGTGACGACCACCCCCAGGGTCAGGTTTACGTGCAACATCAGCCCCAGGGCGACCCCCAGAAGGGCACCGTGTGCCATGGTATCGCCAAAATAGGCCATGCGCCGCCAGACCACGAAACATCCCAAGGGTCCACTGACCGCCGCAATGCCCAAGCCGGCCAACCACGACAGCAACAAAAAATCGTTCATGATTGTTTGTTCCGCACTGCTACAGGTGGTTTGGGGCCGTGACCATCGTGATCGCTGCAATGATGATGGTGATGTTGGTACAATGCCAGGGATTGGACAACCTGTTCACCAAATAATTCGATAAATTCCGGATGATTGGAAACATGATCCGGTTTGCCGGTACAACAAACATGGTGATTCAGGCAGACGACACGGTCGGTAGAACTCATGACGATGTGCAAATCGTGCGACACGAGCAGGACGCCCCAACCAAAGCGATCACGCAGGGTGCCGATCAAGCGGTACAGGTCAAGTTCGCCTGCGAAATCGACCCCCTGAACGGGTTCGTCCAGTACCAGCAGGTCGGGACGTCCCAGCATGGCCCTGGCCAATACCATACGTTTGAATTCACCCCCGGAGAGCCTGTGTACCTGGGCTTTCTGTAGATGTGCGACTCCGGTTAAATCAAGTGTTTCCCGGATGGCATAGGAAGAGTATCGCTGTTTCCCGAGTCGCATGAAACGATTCACCGTCAGGGGCATGATCGGATCAATGGGGATGGTTTGTGGCACATAACCCAGGCGGATCCCGGGGCGATGCCAGACCTGACCAGCGGAAGTGACGTGGATGCCCAGTAAAACCTTGAGCAGGGTCGTCTTGCCGGCACCATTGGGGCCAATGACGGTGACAATCTCACCGGCATGGATCTGGAGACTGACCCGATCCAAAACCTTCCTCCCACCCAGATGGAAATCAATGTCTGTTGCCTTGAGCAGTGGGCGTACGTCAGGGATGTCGGTTATGTCGGGCATCGTTGTTCGTAAGTTTCGAAGTGCGATGGGGTAACAGCCAGTGTTGGCCAACGACTGTAACCCTTTCGCTTAGGACATGCGCTGCCTCCATGATATACCATTTGCCCTCTTTTGCCATCCCTTGTCAGGGCGATGGAAAACAAAGACAAAAAAATGTAGTGAAAATAAAGATATGGACAATAAAAGGATCCTCTGCAGTTTTTGATCAATAAACGGTGAAATGAATGTATAAATTATATAGAATGACCGAGACAGTTTGGCAGAGGGGCGATGCTTGAATGCGATTGGGGGTGGTTACATCGTGTTGGCCTCATGTTTGGTTTTGCAGGCGGGTTTGTCCGGCGATGACCGCACAGTGTTTCGGGGGTCAATTATCTCTTTCTTGAATAAGGAATCTGCGGGTCCACGCCATGTCACGACAGTTATTGATCATGCGTCACGCCAAATCATCATGGGACCATCCCAATCTTTCCGATTTTCAGCGTCCATTGACCAATCGTGGACTCAAGGACGCACCCCGAATGGGTCACTGGTTGCAATCGGCACAAGTTCTTCCCGATCATGTGGTCGCGAGTCCCGCCCAGCGGGCACGGCAAACCACCGAACTGGTCTGCCAGGTTCTGGGATTTTCCGAGGATCGTATTGTTTGGAACCATTCCGTCTACAACGCCGACCTGAAGGATCTTCTCGACGTGTTATCGGCAGTGCCGGCAGATGCCAGGATAACCTTGCTGGTGGGACACAATCCCGGCCTGGAATTCCTCTTTACCTTTCTGGGAGGCAGGGCATCCGAGGGGAGTGCTGATCAAGAATTGATCAAGACGGCCACCCTGACCCTGATCACGCTACCCAACGATTGGTCCCGGCTGACCCCCGGTTGTGGTGCCGTGATGTGGATTAAACATCCCAAAGAGCTGGCTGCCGCCGCTCAGGATTGAACTTCATCCCTATCGTTTCCTTTTGTTCCCTTGGTACTTCCTGTTGAGGTGATCACATCCATGATGGAATTCGATCCCTGTGTGCAGTATCTACAGCAAGCTCGGCAACGCCATTTGGCCAATTTATGCCGTTATCTGGAGTTTCCTTCTGTTTCCAGTTTGGCGGTACACGCTTCCGACCTGGAAGCCTGCGCCCAACACACGGCGGATCTGCTCCGGGATGCATCCCTTGACGATGTCATCATCCATCGGCACGCCGGACCACCCATTGTAACGGCCTCCTGGCGCCAAGCGGGAGTTGACAAGCCTACCGTATTGATCTACGGCCATTACGATGTACAACCGGTTGATCCCCTGGAACTTTGGCACCACCCCCCGTTTGAACCGCATGTGGCCAATGATCGCGTCTATGCCCGCGGTGCCACCGATGACAAGGGGCAGATCCTGATGCACATCCACGCCGCGGAGGCGATCCTGAAGACAAATGGGACCTTGCCCGTCAATGTCATTTTTTTGATTGAAGGGGAGGAAGAGATCGGCAGTCCCCACCTGGATGCGTTTCTCCAGGCCAATCAGGAACTGTTGCGTGCCGACCTGGCGATTATTTCCGACTCTTCCATGTGGGGCGAGGGAATGCCGGCGATTACCACTTCCCTCAGGGGATTGGTCCGTCTGGAAATGACCTTGACCGGCCCGCAATGCGACTTGCATTCGGGCAGCTTTGGTGGTGCCATTGCCAATCCCCTGGAAATCCTGGCGCGCCTGCTGGCTGCGGTCAAAAGTCCAGAGGGGCGCATCCAAATTCCCGGGTTTTATGATGGCGTCCAGGAGTGCCCGGATGCCATGCGAGCCGAGCTGCTGGCGTTACCGTTTGCTCCCGAATCCTTTTTGTCCGGTGTTGGCGTTACGGAATCCTGGTGCGAAACGGGGTATTCCATCTTAGAATCGATCTGGCATCGCCCCACCTTTGAGATAAACGGCATGTGGGGCGGTTTTATCGGGCCGGGATCCAAAACCGTACTGCCGTCAAAAGCCCATGCCAAGGTTTCCATGCGCCTGGTTCCCGAGCAATCGCCCGACGATATTGTCGAAAAGACCATGGCATTTTTGCGTTCCTTGGCACCACCGACGGTACAGTTGGAAATACATCGTCCCAAAGGCGGCAGTCCCGGCATTCGCTTTGCGGATAACCTGCCCTCATTCCAGGCGGCCAAGCGGGCGCTCAGCGAAAGCTTTCAACACCCAACCTATCTGGTTGGTGAAGGGGGGACAATCCCTATTGTAGCCAAGATGAAAGAATTGTTCGGTATCGATACCCTGCTGCTGGGTTTTGGTTTGGCTGATTCACGACCCCATTCACCCAACGAAAACCAGCATTTACCGACCTTCTTCACCGGAACGGAAGGTTTGGTACGCTTGTTACACTATCTGTCAGAATAAAAGTGTGAGAGGTACGAAAATGACACACCATTGACAACAAGAGTACTGACTGCGCATGTACCGTTTCAGTTGGCTGAGAAGATTGACCAGTTGGCAGCACACATGGAACGTTCACAAGGGTGGATTATCAAGCAGGCGTTGACCGCTTGGATTGACCAGGAAGAGGAACGGGATCGATTGACCCGAGATGCGTTGGTGGATGTAGATACCGGGCACGTTATCGACCACAGGGATGTTCAGGCATGGGTGGGTTGTCTGGGTTCCGAGGATCCACTACCTGTTCCGCGCATTTCGCAGCTAACGAATTCTCAGACGAAGATAATCGATATATAATTTAATACAGACAATCAATAGAATAATATATAACTTATCGTAGTCTGTCCAATTATATTAACACCATAATATGGCAGCGGTAGTCAATCGTCATAATGCAATAATTTGATAGGCGGTCGACGATTGGGCTTGATAATGATGCATAATTCAATTATTCTGGAATTATGGAGACATTGAACGCAGCCGAACTTCTTGCCGCACTTGGACACGAATCCCGTCTCGCCATTTTTCGATTGCTCATTGAGGCGGGGCCAGATGGGATCCATGCGAGCGCAATTGGCGAACAGTTAGGTCTTGCCCCGACTACACTCTCTTTTCATTTGGCCCACCTGAGTCGGGTTGGACTGATCCATGGAAAACATGAAAGTCGTTTTATATTCTATTCCGCAGACTTTGGCGCAATAGATGACCTTTTTTCCTTTCTTATAAATAACTGTTGTCATGGCAAGGCGTGTCTTCCAAAAACAATTGCATCGGGTACTATCGTCGAGAACCGAAACCGGATTTCACCCCTCCTGCCACAAAAAAAAATGATGCGCCAAATAAAAAAAACAGTTCTTATTCTCTGCACAGGGAACTCCTGCCGCTCGCAAATGGCCGAAGTGATCGTCAATCATGAAATGACTGGAAAAGTACGTGCCCTTTCAGCCGGGACAACACCCCAACCCAAGGTGGCTGATGGTGCCATTGCGGCACTAAAACTGGCGGGACTTCCGACAGAGGGCCTTTATCCCAAGGATGTCGGGGCCATCATGGATGAAAGCATTGATCTTGTAGTCACTGTCTGCGACAACGCAAAGGAGGCCTGTCCAATCTTTCCGCGTCCGGTCGCGCACATCCACGTACCTTTCCACGATCCCCATGGGGAACCGATTGAAAGCTTCATAAATGTTCGCGATGACATTCGTAACCGCTTGATTCCTGCCATCAGTGAAGCCCTCACTCTGGCTGGGAAAACATAATCATGCCGCATAAAATATTCTTAAAGATCAAAATAGGAATCCGCAATGAGCATTTTTGAGCGTTACCTGACAGTTTGGGTATTTTTTTGTATCGTTGCCGGAATTGCATTAGGCCAATCGGCCCCGGGGTTATTTCATGCCATTGGTCGCATGGAGGTGGCTCAGGTCAATCTTCCTGTTGGCCTGCTTATCTGGGTGATGATTATTCCCATGCTTATCAAGGTCGATTTTGGCGCATTGCACGAAATCAGGAATCACATTCGCGGAATAGGTATCACACTGTTCGTCAACTGGTTGGTTAAGCCGTTTTCCATGGCTTTTCTTGCTTGGCTGTTTATCCGCAATCTATTTACTCCGATGCTGTCGGTTGACCAACTGGATAGTTACATTGCCGGGCTGATCTTGTTGGCAGCGGCTCCCTGTACAGCCATGGTGTTCGTCTGGAGTCGTCTGACGAACGGCGACCCCCTGTTTACACTATCGCAAGTGGCGCTCAACGATTCCATCATGGTCTTTGCTTTTGCACCCATTGTCGGGCTGTTGCTTGGTATTTCGGCCATCACGGTATCGTGGGACACTTTGTTTATTTCGGTGGGCCTCTATATTGTCATCCCAGTGATTCTTGCCCAAATCGGGCGCAGAAGTCTACTTGCAAAAGGTCAGCAGTCGTTCGACGCAGTCATGGAAAAAATCGGTCCTTGGTCAGTTTCAGCGCTTCTGGTTACGTTGGTACTTCTGTTTGCATTCCAGGGTGAGGCCATCGTTAAACAACCCTTGGTTATCGGATTATTGGCCATTCCCATTCTCATTCAAGTTTTCTTCAACTCTGCCCTTGCTTACCTGCTCAATCGCACAGCTGGCGAAAAACACAACATTGCCTGTCCTTCCGCCCTCATCGGTGCGTCCAACTTCTTTGAACTGGCCGTTGCCACCGCCATCAGTCTCTTTGGTTTTGAATCTGGAGCTGCGTTGGCAACGGTGGTCGGCGTACTCATTGAGGTGCCTGCAATGCTGTTCGTCGTCAAGGTGGTCAATTGTTCAAAAGACTGGTACGAGCAAGGTGCCAATGCTACCCTTGTAACAGCAGGGAATAATAATTGAATTCGGCATTAATAGAATACCCACCTCAGGAAACAGTCCCGGGGAGTGAAACTCACAACACGACCCTTGGACCAAATCATCCAACGGAATGCTGGCTTTCAAGGTTTACTTGGAGGAGCGCCGGAACCAACCGGCATCACACCGGCATGAAATGCACGGCCAGTGGATCAGTGGCTGTAACTTCCCGCCCCAGACCGATGACCCCCTGACCTGAGAGGATATGCTCATCCCGGTGGACCAAATATTTTTCCCCGGTGGTTGTCAGGACAAAGGTGCCATTGGTGCTTTGGTCGATTAAGTAGGTACGACCGCGCCTCAATTCGATTTTGGCATGATTTCTTGATGACATGGTATCAGGGACAATGAAAGTATTATCCTTGCCACGTCCCATACTGACGGAACCAGAAGATTCGTTGACCACCACTTCCTTGCGCAGAAAGACGGCCTTGATGGTTTCGGTGGTTGGTGTGGGAGCGGCTACCGGGGCACCTCCCATGATGGTGAGTTCTTCTTCTTCGCCCCAGGTTAATTCGCAGATGCGGATGGGTTCCGACTTGCCCTTGACATGTGCTTTGATCAATTCCCGACCATCGGCAGCCAAGTGCGGACTCATGATATCGAGGGTTTCCCCGGTGGTGATGATTTGATCCGCCTTGGCCTGGGCAGCCATACGGGCGGCCAGGTTAACCGCATCGCCAAAAACATCACCATTTTCTTCGATGACATCGCCAAAGTGGAACCCAACACGAATACGCAGCTTGGCTCCCCACTCATGCTGGCTTTCATCAACATTTTCCTGCATTCTGACGGCGGCTTCGGCGGCCAAGTCTGCCGAGGGAAAGGTACACATGACTTCATCGCCGATCGTCTTGATGACCGTACCCTGGTGATCTTTGGTGATGTTCGCCATAAGGGTGATGCATTGGGAGGTTAACTCGCGGGCTTTGGCGTCACCCACGGTTTCGTACAATTTCGTGCTTCCAGCAATGTCGGCAAACATGATGGCCAGTTGCTTCTGAACTCTCATGGCGATCTCCTGCTTTGGGTCGATTAATCACTCTACGAGACCACCCTCAAGGGGATGGCAACCTCATCCAAAATTAATACTCTGATTGGTTTTCAGTCGCTATTTGATGAACATGCCAACGATCAGCGTGACATTATCCTTACCACCCCCCGCCTTGGCCAGTTCAATCAGTTCCTTGGCGATCCGATCCAGGTTGTTTGGATCAGCCTTATCCAGCGTCCTGGAAAGAACATCCTGGCCAACCATCCCGTGGAGACCGTCGGAACACAGGAGAATGACGTCACCAGAAACCATTTCGAGGAGATGGACATCGGGGGTTAAATTTTTTGCGGGACCAATAGCTTGCAGCAAAATATTTTGTGCCGGACGGGGGCCTTTTTTTCCCATGGCCAACCATTGCTGATACATGGAGTGGTCCCGGGTGACCTGGACGAGTTGTTGCTTGCGATAACGGTAAAGTCGGCTGTCGCCAACGTGAAAGACCACCGGGTGATCGCTGAACGGGGGTAACCAAAGCCCGACCAGGGTGGTTCCCATTCCGGTGCCATTTTCAAAACCTTTATCCTGATTGGTACGATTGACATCGGCGTTGGCAGCGACGATAGCATGACGCACCATATGGGTTACAGGATTGGGGAGGTCGTCCAAGGTGGGGAGATCGGGATCATGCTCAATGCTGCCGCTGGCTTGGGTTGGAAGAGTTTGCTGCGGGAGCGGGGAGTTCAGGGCGCTTGCCAAACTATTTCTCATCAGTTCGACGACCCGGGCACTGGCAACCTCACCCGCTTCGTGTCCACCCATTCCATCGGCGACCAGTAGAAGACCGGTTCGATCATCAATTAAGTAACAATCTTCATTGAGGGTTCGGACGCACCCGACATCTGTCTGCCCCGCAACCACCAGGCGATCACCGATTAACTGTGTCATGGACTCTTACCCCAGACCCGATTTTGATAATTGCCGGTTTGGCAAGATGGCTACGGTTCCGCAAGCTGGATTCAAGGTTGACATTGGCTCAAACCACTGGAAGATGGTAGTCTAATATGCTCAGAAAGAAAATGTGCCTTGCAGCATGGTCCCCATTTTTTTGTCTTTCGCGATTGCTTAGTGGCCCCTTCAAACGACCTGACTAACCGAGGGTTTGCGTAATGTCTCCAAGCCTGTCCGACCATTTCATCCCGTTGCCCGTTCGTCGTCCGCGCCGATTGCGCATCAATCAGGCGATCCGTCAACTGGTGCGCGAAACGCACCTGGACACACGTGATTTGATCCAACCTTTGTTCATCGTCCCGGGGAGTGGCATCCAAAAACCGGTCACTTCGATGCCCGGGGTGTGTCAACTGTCGGTGGATCAGGCTTTGGTGGCGGCTGCCAAGGCGATGCAACAGGGGGTGGGAGGTGTTATCCTCTTTGGTATTCCCTCTCATAAAGATGAGTTGGGGTCAGGGGCGTGGGAAGAATCGGGTATTGTGCAACAGGCGATACGTGCCTTGCGCGCTGAATTTTCCGATCTGGTGATTTTGGCTGACACGTGCCTGTGCGAGTATACCGATCACGGTCATTGTGGCCCCATCCGCGACGGGGGGGTCGCCAATGACGAAACCTTGAACTTGCTGGGGCGTGTCGCCGTGGCCCAGGCCCGGGCCGGGGCCGATATCGTCGCCCCGTCAGGGATGATGGACGGTATGGTGTCGGCGATTCGCCACGCCCTCGATGACGATGGGTTTGACCGGGTGTCGATTTTGTCGTATGCCGTCAAATACGCCTCGGCCTATTACGGACCGTTTCGCGATGCGGCGGAAAACACCCCATCCTTTGGGGATCGCCAGAGCTATCAAATGGATCCGGCCAACCGGCGGGAAGCGTTGATCGAAGCCATGCTGGATGTTGATGAGGGAGCCGACATGCTGATGGTCAAACCCGGAATGGCCTACATGGATATTTTGGCAAGTTTGCGCCAGGCGATTGACCTGCCCCTGGCGATATACAGCGTCAGTGGTGAATACGCCATGATCAAAGCAGCGGCCGAACGGGGGTGGATTGATGAACGTCGCGTTGTGCTGGAAACCTTGACGGGTTTTAAACGGGCCGGGGCTGACCTGATCCTGACCTACCACGCCACGGAGGCGGCCCAATGGTTGCGGCAACAGGGATGAACGATGCCATGGAGGAAAAACCGGACAGGATTCGTGCCCTGGGTTTGTTGTCGGGTGGCTTGGACAGCACCTTGGCGGCTCGGTTGCTGTTGGAACAGGGGATTGACGTAGCCTGCGTCAATTTTCACACCGGATTTTGCATCCAATCGCATACCGGCGCCATACGCAATCCCAAACCAGGGGCGCCGCCCCCACGCCACGATGCACTGCACGCTGCCAAAAATCTCGGGGTCAAGCTGCACATGGTCGATATTTCCGCCGATTATGTCCGCATCGTCACCGACCCCAAACATGGCTATGGCAAACATTTAAATCCGTGCCTTGATTGCAAGATTTTCATGGTTGCCAAGGCATGGGAGATGGCCAAACAGTTGGGATATCACTTTATTTTCACCGGTGAGGTCCTGGGTCAACGCCCCATGAGCCAACGCCGCGATACCTTTCCGGTGATCGATCGGGAGGCGGGTGTGAAAGGGTGGCTGCTGCGCCCCCTGACAGCCCTGCGCATGCCGGAAACCGAACCGGAACAACGGGGGTGGGTTGATCGAAACCGTCTGGAAGGATTTAGTGGCCGTGGTCGCAAACCGCAGATGGCTCTGGCTGAAAAATTGGGCATTACCGACTATCCCAGTCCCGCAGGCGGCTGCTGCTTTTTGACAGACGAAAATTATGCCCGAAAATTGCGAGATTTATGGAACTTTCGCAACACACGGGAGTACACGATTGAAGATATCTTACTCTTAAAGGCGGGACGGCATCTCAGACCCGCGCCCCATTTTAAACTCATGATTGGTCGCGATCAGTCGGAAAATCTGTTTCTTTCCGGGTTTCGTCAGGGAAGAGTGATGATTCGCACCAAAAACACTGCGGGTCCTTTGACCCTGATGGAAGGGGATACAACGGCCCCTGAGGACCGATTGTTGGCTTGCCGCATCGCTGCTCGCTACAGCAAGGGCAAGGATCAGGGCAAGGTGGTCATGACAATAGACTCTGACGGGTTCAGTGAAACCCTTGAAGTGACACCGCTGCCGGCCCACGAACTTATGGATCACTGGCATGTCTGATTGGCAACTGGATGTGGATGTGCGGGGATTGCTCTGTCCCTTGCCTATTTTCAAAACGGATCAAGCCTTGGCGGGGTTGCCCGTTGGTGGACGTGCCAGAATTCTGGCAACCGATCCGGGGATTGCCCATGACCTCCCGGCTTGGTGCCAGATCAACGGCCACGCCATGGTTTCTTTGGTCAACAAAGGGCGTCTGTGGACAGCCATTGTGGAAAAAGGCACATGATCAAAAATATTTTTTGTGCTGTTTCCGGGCATGGTTTTGGCCATTTGTCCCAGGTTGCGCCAATACTGAATCATTTGGGTATCCTGGACCCCGAGCTCAATATTCGTGTGGCATGCTCTCTGGACAAGGAATTGGTGGCCCGGTTCATCCATGTTCCCCACAGCGTCGATACTTCGGTTCGGGATATCGGGTTGGTCCAGTCGGACCCCATGGTAGTCGATCTGGCCGCAACACGGGAGCGCTATAACGATCTGCAATCCCATTGGCAAGAAATGGTTCACATGGAAATGGTCCGTTTGCAAGATTTCGCTGCCGATCTAACCCTGGTGGATATTCCCTGCGTTACCATCGCTGCGGCCCATCAACTCGGTATCCCCAGCATAGCCATCGCCTCCTTGAGTTGGGATCACGTCATCAAAGCCTATTTCTCATTGGATGATTCCATTGGCCGGGGGTGGTGGCAGCGGATGCGGGAAAACTACGCCAAAACGACCTTGGCATTGTATCCGGAACCTTTCATTGACGGCGACACCTTTCCTCGTTTTGTGAGGATCCCCCCTTTGGCAACCTTGGCAGAACCCCGCAAGAAAGACTTGCGCCAGGAACTGGGAATCCAAGAGACAGATCATCGTCCCCTGATCATGATCAATTTGGGGGGCATGCCTTCTCAAACCGTTCCCATGGAACAAATTTTTTTAGAGAAACGCTATCATTGGCTGATGAAGGAACACCAGTTACCCCCACTGGAGCATCTCCACGGGATTGGAGTCGTCGATCATTGGCACTTTGAAAATATTGTGGCCTCTGTTGATGCCATTGTCAGCAAGCCAGGATATGGGACATGTGTGAATGCGGTTGCTTTGGGCATTCCGTTGCTTTACGTGCGCCGGGGCCGGTTCCCTGACGAAGATCCCATCTGTACCTGGTTGGCGCAGCATGCTTGTGCCATGGAAATCGACACTGCAACCTTTACCTCCGGAAAGTGGCACGATGCCATCGAATCCTTGCTTGGTATGCCTCATCCACCACGTCCGCCCTGTAATGGCGCTGAAGTGGCGGCAGCCAGGATCCTGACCATGTTGGAAGATTTGCATCAGCCATTCTGACTCCCCGAATCCGTGGTTTTTATTTTTTCATGCGTTGCATTTCCATGTATACTCGAAAAAATGAACGACTGGAGATCTTTGAGTTTTCCGTCTTGCTTGCGTGTTGGAGTATTATCATGAATCTTGGTGTTATTTAACTCTTTACTTATAACGACTCATGAGGATTTGTCATGGAAATTCTGGAAACCACGGAGAAAATAGAAGAGGCACACGGGCATCATGGTCATGGTTCGGGTTCCAACAGCCGTGTTGCATTAATGATCAGTGTGCTGGCCGTATTACTGGCCATCGTTGAGATTGGTGGCAAGAGTTCGCAAAACACCTCTTTGTTGACCAATATTGAGGCTGCCAATACCTGGTCCTTTTTTCAAGCCAAACACTTGCGCCAAACCGTCCTGAAAACCGCTGCGGATACCATGGAAGAGATGGTAGCGCAGGGTGTATCACCGGAACGTGAAGCCTCTATGAAAAAGCGGATCAGCGGCTGGCGCGCCGATGTACAACGCTATGAAAGCGAACCGGAAAAGGGGGAAGGACGAAAAGAGCTTTCTGCGAAGGCCAAAGCCTTGGAGGAGCGGCGTGACAGGGCACTTTCGGCCTACCACGTGTTTGAATACGGTTCGGCATCGTTGCAGATAGCCATCGTCATGGCCTCGGCATCCATCATCGTCGGGTCGAATATTTTGGTTTGGATCTCCGGATTACTGGGGGCTGTTGGTGTAGGGCTTGGCATGTTGGGATGGTTCGCCCCGACATTGTTACATCTGTAAGTGTGAACAGGGCCATCAATTCAGTATATTTTGGATCATTTCTGGTTTGTTAAAGCGGGCCTTTCCCTGCGAAACAGGAATGAATGTCGCGGGCTGGTCCAGGGCCGTGTTCCGGTGCCAGCCCAGATAACTCTCCCCTTTGCTTGAAGCCACATAATAAAATGCTGGCGTCCAGGCGATCCATTCACCGTTTTCCGCATTGACGAATAGGGACAGTTCCAACTTGCCAGAAGCGGCGTGATACCAATTCACGGTGCCGTCGAACAAGGTAGCAATGACAAATTTGTCATTCTCAGGAATGTTGAGGGCACGAACGGGGCTATCCACCGCCATGCGCCAATGGAGCGCCCCCGCCTGATCATACAGGTAGAGTGCCTTATTGGTGCTGGCGACGAAGAATCGTTCGTCCCTGGCTATGGCAAAGCAGGAAACGTCTTCACCTTCCAAACCCGAGAGTGGGGCATCGTTCAACCTGAGAAGCAGGGTATCGCCTTCAGACAGGGTGGCTTGTAATTTAAAACTTTCGGCACGTCTTTTAGGCACCATCAAGGTATTGGAAGTGTTTTTTTTGATAAAAAATTCAAGTTGATTCAAGGAAAAAAAACCAGTCAAAGTATTTTCCGGTGTCATGGGAAAGGAGATCGTATCCCCTGAAGAAGAAATCTTCATGAAACCACGGCATTTTGGAAATACAACATTGGGATATTTATGGGTGGCTTCCAAGAATCCGTGTGCGTCCAAATGGCCAATGGCCGTTGATGCAGATGTAAACAACACCCCCCCATTTCTTAAAGGTAAGATTTGTTGAATAGGAGTGGTGGAAACGGGCAGTTCGACAAAATCACCCCGACCGGCGCTATCGGGTTGGCCAGCGTTGCTCCACCAACGGATGATACGTTTGAAATGGGCCATGTGGCTGCCAGCGCCATACAAAGATTTACCATCCGCGGACCAGGCTACCGACCCTAAAGGACCGGAAAGTTTTGTCACGTCGGGCAAATACAGGAGTTCCAAATCTTTGGCGGAGAATACCGAAATATAAGGTTTGCCCGTAAAGACTACGGCGAGTTTTTGGCCGTCCGGGGAAAAACTGGCAGAACGGGCCCGAAGATTTTTTGGCAGTTGTCTGGCCATTTGAAGCACAAAATTGCGATCATACAAGCGTATCCTGTCGTCATGTCCCAGTGTGACCACGTTGTTACCGCCCTCGGAAAATTGTACCCAGGTGGCACCGCTGCCCGGGGTCGTATCCCGAGCGACCTGTTGACCGGTACTGGTTCGATAAACACGCAATCCGGCACCATTATTGACTGCCGCCGCCAGATATTCGCCGTCGGAAGAAAAATCCAGGTCCATGACTGGTTCGGTGATCCCGGTAATTTTCAAGGGTATTTTATCGTTGAAAGTGTTGATCAGGTAGATGCAATAGGCTGAATTCCAGGTGTTGCAGGTATTCCCAGCCACGGCGACAACGCCGCCGGAAGGTGAAACGGCCACGGCGTAAAGCCTGCCCTCTTCACCTGGAAGCATGGGGATACGAATGGTTTTCCTGACCTTAAGGTTTGACACACTCCAGATGCGAACGGTTTTATCCAGGGAGATGGTTGCCAGAATGGATTCATCCTGATTGATCGCCATTTTTTGGATGGGATCGAGATGCATTCCGGGATCCAGCGTCAAGTAGGGAGTATCGAATCCCGGGATCGATTGGGCCAGGGAAGCGCCGAAGGTCAAGCAAACACCTATAAGGGAAACGAGTAACGCGATGATCCAGCGAAACAAGACTGGTCGGACAACCTTCATCAACAGCCTCCCTTACAGATTTCAGATATTCGTATCCAATTACCTTTGACAACGCCCCTCACGTCGGACAGCAATTACCATCGCATGTATCGGATACGATCATGCCCCCCTTTCATTCGGCCAATACAGCAAACCAACGATAACATATTAACAGATATTCATCCAAGCTGAATGGCTTCGTGCAGGTGCGTTTTTTTATCTGGAAGATTCAGCCCTTCACGACGCATGGCCAAAAAGATTTCCCGGCTGATCCAGGCATCGGTGGCAGCGTAGGAAACCTGGAAGGGTTTCAAAACCGGGCTGTCCCAGTTGGAACATTGTGCCCTTTTGGAAATTCTGAAATTGAAAAAGCGGGCGGCCAGGGTACGCAGGCCATAGCTTTCCATCCCCATGGAACGGGCCAGATCACCCAGATCATGACATTGACTGGGAACAAATGAAAAAACAGCTCGTAATTGTTCCATATCCTGTGCGATACCAACGCCCACTTTGATCACTTTGCAATCTTCCAAAATTTCCTGGAGAGGAGAAAAACGGGTGAGCTGATTGAGTTGGAACAGATACACCGCATTGGCTGCGGCCAGTTGCAGCAGGGAGGGAAGGTGGGAAACGCCTTTTCTGAAGACGGGTTTGGTTTCGGTGTCGAAGCCGAGTACCGTTTCGTTTTTTAAGAGTTGGACCGCCTGTGAAACTTTATCATCTTCGCGAATGAGGATAACGGGCCCCTCCCAACGGCGAATCGGCAGGTTGTTTATGTCATCCTTGGAAAGTTTTTTGCTGTGATCCTGAGTCGAACGGGGAACTTGCGTGGTATTCTTTTCCTGCAGATTCATTCGCGGGACTTTCGGGTACTGAAGCTTGTTTGCCGTGTCAGGGTGTTCGGTCCACAATCAATAAAGCGCTCTTGAATTATTCTTCTACATCATCCTGCCTGAACTCACAATCAGCATAGTCTGATTGCAGCGATATTTTCTCCCTGTTTGTGCCGCATGTCGCCTGGCATCGGGGGTGATGTTCATCCTTTGGGTCTGGGCAGTGTATCCAAACTTTTACCCTCACGCAGCATTTGCGTCAATTCATCGGCAGGAACGGCGGCGCTGAACAAAAATCCCTGCATATGATTGCAATTAAGGGATTTCATAATGGCCAACTGGTCATGAGTTTCCAAACCTTCTACGATCACTTTTTGATTTAGGCTGTGGGCCATGGCAATGATGGCATTGACAATGGCTTTATCGCCATCATTGTTGACGATGGAACGAATGAAGGATTGGTCAATTTTCAATGTTTTAAAGGGAAAATTCCTGAGCTGGCTCAAGGAGGAGTATCCCGTGCCGAAATCATCAATGGAGAGGTGAACCCCCATGGCGCTGATTTGCGCCAGCATGGTGATTGTTTTTTTCACATCCTCCATAATGGCGCTTTCGGTTATTTCCAAATCGAGGCACGCGGGATCGATACCTGTTTCCTGCAAAGCATCTTGGATGACGGCGACGAGATTTTGCCGTTGGAATTGCAGTGCCGACAGGTTAACTCCGATACGTATGGCCGGCAGTTCCATTTCTTTCCACTGGGCAATTTGGCGACAGGCGGTGCGAATCACCCATTCACCGATGCTGATGATCAAGCCGGTTTCTTCGGCAATCGGGATAAAGTCGGCGGGGGAAATCAAACCTTTTTCGGGATGAAACCAGCGAATCAAGGCTTCGGCACCAAACACCCGACCTGTTTCCAGGTCCACTTGGGGCTGGTAATACAGACGCAGCTCACCCTTTTCCTGGGCATGGCGCAGGTTTGACTCCAACGCGAACCGTTTGCGTGCGGTTTCGGCCATTTCCGAGGAAAAGAATTGATAATTGTTTCTTCCACGACGACGGGCGTGATCCAGTGCGGTTTCCGCACATTTCAACAAGGATTCGGCGGTTATGGCATCCTGGGGAAACAGGGTGATGCCGATTGCGGCGGAGAGTTCCACTTCCTGGGAACCCAACAGGGCCGGTTCCGCCAGGGCTTCGTAAATTTTGCGGGCAACAAAGCCGGAATTGCGTATGGCTCCAGTCCCTTCGTCGATGTCGGTCAGGATCATGCCGAATTCATCGCTGCCAACCCGGGCAACGCTATCGGAAGTGCGCAAGCATCGGGTTAACCGTTCCGCCACCACCTTCAGCATGGCATCGCCAAGCTCAAAACCCAGGGAATCGTTGATCAGTTTGAAGCGATCCAGATCCAGAATGAGTACACCCAGGGAACGGTTGTGACGTTTGGCGGCGGCGATGGCTTGTTCCAGGCGGTCCACAAACAGGGGGCGGCTTGCCAATTGTGTCAAGGAATCTTTCGGTTGTTTGACGAGGTGATCCCCCTGTTTGTCGCTTGTATGGCTTTCCGAAAGCTGACACAGAAAAAACCGCACCCTGCCATTGGCGGGCAAAATGGCACTCACTTTGAGAAACAGTTTGCTGTTTTGTTTGTCTCCTGGGAATTGAGGTGCAAAACTTCCGGACCAATAGCCATCTTGCCAAAGGATTTCCAGAATTTCGTCCAGCATGCCCTGATCGTGACTGTCGGGAAACAGACGGATAATATTTTTCCCTTCCAGGTCTTCGTGAATGGTGTGGGTCATACGGGCGAAAGCACGATTGATACGGCGTATGTTGCCACGCCAATCCACCAATGCAACGCCTTCCCGACTGTTTTCCAGGAGTACTTTGAGCAAAACCGCCTCAAAGGAGCGTCCATTTAACAACTCTGCCAGATCGTTGGCTGGACCCTTGGTTTTCATGGCCATTCCTCAAACTACGGGTTACCTTGCGGCAAGGGGAACCGCTGAGTGGATGATACCTGCATCATTCTGTCCAGGCGCTGGATCAGAGGGGGATGGGAATCATGCAACATGACGTGTAGCGGGTGTGGCGTCAAGTTGGACAAACTGTTGACCGCCAATTTTTTGAGGGCGTTTTGCAAGGCCAAAGGGTTGGGGGCGGTTTGCACGGCAAAATGATCGGCCTGAAATTCATTGTTGCGGGAATACCATTTGAACACTGGGCCGACGATCAGATCCAATGGCGTCAGCAACAGGGTAAAAAACACCAAGCCGGTGTATAGCGACATGTGGGTCATGAAAAAAGCTTGAGACAACTCGGGTTTGTTCATGAAAAGGGACATGAGATAAAACAGCAGCCCCATGTGGATGATGCTGAGACCGACCCCTTTGAGGATATGGCGATGCTTGAAATGTCCCACTTCGTGGGCCAGAACGGCGATGACTTCATCCTGGGAGTGGGTTTGGATCAGGGTGTCGAACAGGGCGATACGGCGATTTTTGCCAAAGCCGGTAAAAAAGGCATTGGCTTTGGTAGAGCGCCGGGAACCATCGACCTCGAAAACGTCCTGAACGGGGAACTGGACTTTTTCGGCGTAGGCCAGCAAGGCTTGGCGTAGAGGACCATCGGGCAAAGATTTGAATTTAAAGAACAGGGGGATGATCCAACGCGGGGCGACATAGTGCACGGTCAGGGTGAACAGGGTGACGCTGAGCCAGCAGTGGAGCCACGCCAGGGGACCAGCCTTATGGAAAAACCACAGGATACCCCAGAGAATGCCCCCTCCAAGGATACTGGAGAGCAGGAGTGATTTGATACGGTCCATGACGAAGGTTACCGGTGTCGTGCGGTTGAAGCCAAAGCGATTCTCAACCACAAAGGTGTCGTGGATGGCGAAGGGCAGGTCGAGGAGGCGAGAGAGCAGCACCAGGGTGCCGACATAGACAACGCCACGTAACAGGTCGTCGTGTATCATGGGTCTGAGCCATTGATCCAGGGCGTTGAAGCCACCCATTCCCCACCAGATCAGCAACAGCGCCAAATCCCACCCACCCCGGACCATTCCAGCCTTGGCTTTAGCCGCGAGATAATTCCTGGTCCGTTGAAAGCGATCCTGGTCGAAGCAATCCTGGAACGGTTCGGGGGGAGTTTTCGGGGAATGCCGTAAATTAAGCAAAGTTGCTACCGTTTCGAGAACAAAGCCCAAAAGCAATGTTATCAAAATTATCCAGCCGTAATCATTCATATGCGGTCAGTCGTTATGCTCCAGGGTGATCGGGTATATCGGAAACCTGATTGGCTCCATTCTAAAGCTATGGTGGGTTAAAGGGAACCGTTTTTTTGCGCATTCTGGTGATTCTTCCGGCTAAAGGCGAGTGGGCTGAAGAGGGTCATGAGGGTGGAAGTCAGGAGTCGGGTTACAAAAGCGGGATGAAACGAGCGGATGAGAATATCGCGGTAGGTGGCACTGCCGGTAAACATATCCCACAATACCCGGGCCATGCGACGGCGGCGGGAGATGAATTGCCGTTCCTGGTGAACCATGGCAACCATGCCACGTCTGAGAAAGTGCAGATTTTGGTATAGTTCGGTAATATAAAAAATTACTTTACCAATATTGTTGTCGCGATCGATACGACGGATAACGGGATCGTAATGTTTGGAGAAATCCTGGGCTGATATCCCTATGAACAGGGCGGTGACAACACAGGATTTGGCGGTGATGTAGGCAGCACCGATGCCATCCTTATAGAGTCGCGACACCGCGCTGTCACCAACCAACACCACCCGATCAGCGGACGGATGACGAGCAGCCTGGATATTCAGTTTGGGGCCACAGTGGCAGGATTGACCAAAATCGCATCCTTGATCCTCGAAACGCCATGACATATCCGGGGGGAAGCAACTCTTCACCTCAGGGGTGTTCATGAATGTTTCAATGAGTTTACGATCGATCTGCTCACCAAGGAGACAAATGGTGACATATTCCACCTTTGGGATCAGTGCTGCAAATTTAAGTCCTGGAATGTCCAATAGAAAAACGTGCATGGCACTACCAATGTAATGACGGACCCGTTCTTTGCCCAGGTGAATCTCGGACAGAAAACCTTTGGAAGTGCGTGGAGCTTGAAAGTGGAATCCCAGTGTTTCAAATTTTTTCAAGAGTTGCGCATTGACTCCCATGGCCCCTATGAGCAAATCGTAAGTTTCCCCTTTTTCCTTATTGTTGGTGAATACTGTGGGGCGTTGGTCGGACCATTGTATGTCGGTAACACGTTGGTGGATGAGGGTAACACCATGTTGTTGTGCCAGCTCGAGGAGGTAGCCGTCAAAGCTGCGCCATTCCAGTTTGCCTTTGGGTTCGAGGGGGCCGCTGCCGCGGTAAACGGTGGCGATACGCAGGTCGTCCGCGGGGGTATCGATGGTGACGGGTTGGCATTCCGTGGTGTGGAGTACGTAGGAATCGATGCCGCGTTGCACGACTTTGGAGGGCAGTTCGATTCCTTCTGCGGCGAGGGTTTGTACGAGGGATTCGCTGATGACGCCAGCGCACATATTACAGCCTTGAGGTCCGAAGCGATTGTAATCTTTCGGTTCGTAGAGATCGACGTGAACGGTCATGCCGATACGTTGCGATAATTCTTTGAGGAAAAATCCGGCCATGGATCCTGCGGGACCGCCGCCGATGATGGCGATGCGTGCTTGGTCAGCCAGTTTCACGGGGTGCCTTATGTTATGGTTAAGTCCATGGGATAGGTATGGAATGGGGCTGGCCCCTTTCCCAGCAGAAGCATTGTCGCGTTTTTTGCGAAAATACACCAGTGGGCACGCCTCAGGTTGGGTTTCTTGCGTGATTTTAGCCCAAGAAACCCAACTGTAAAGCCGGTTGTCATGGTTGACGGTTACGGATCCAACGGGATATCCATGATACTGAAGCGATGCCATGATTGTGGAAAAAAATGTGGCATTATTGATGTTTTTCCAAACATTGCTGCACAATGTCCAATACCGAATCGGGGTCGATGGGTTTGACGATGTATTCCACAGCTCCCATGCTGAAACCGGTGGCCTGATATTTCATATCGTTGAGGGAGGTGACAAAAATGACAGGAATTCCATTGGTCACGGGATCGGCCTGTAGCACGGAACACACCTGATAGCCATCCATGCCTGGCATGACCACATCCAGCAATATCAAGTCAGGTTTTTGTTCTTTCGCCAGCTTCAAGGCATCTTGACCGTTGGTGGCGAACACGACACGATATTCTTCCTGAAGGATGCAATGGAGTATTTCAATGTTGGCGGTTTGGTCATCAACAACCAAGATCGTCGGCATGGTTGCCCCCGATTTTTCCTTTTCCATGTTCACCCTCCCTTTCCTGAATGGCAGGATCTTATGCTTTTTAATAAAAGCCAGGGATTCAACCGAGTCTGCCCATAACCATTCGTCCCCCTCTCTCCCTCTACGAGTGTGCGAGGGGGAATAGAAACAAAGAAAGTGGGGGATCCTGAATGGTTGCGCCTGACCTTTCTTACTCTCTCCGTCCTTTTTCTCGTGTCGCTCATCTATACCGCACCACGTACGAGAGTGACCTATATATTCCTGGAAAACAAGGACATTCACAGAACTCACATGCGATTACCTTGATTTAAACCGCAACCAACACGGGAAGCGTAGTTTTCCAGTGTCATTTCCGCCCCCGATTCAAGCATTCGAGGGCAGGCTTAAGCGGGAATCCAGAAAGTCAGGGAAGGTAGGAAAGTCCTCTGGATCCCCGCTGAAGCCTCGTCATTCCCGCGAAAGCGGGAACCTCGAATGCTTGAATCGGGGGCGAGGAGGACAATAACTACACATCCCAAGATAGCTGCGGTTTAGAGCGAGATTTTTTTTGGTTCTTTCTGCGACTCTTGTTATTCTGAAAACGAAGTTGACAACATCATCCAACTCGAAAGGTTAACCCATGGATTCGATCACTGATGCCATTGTTGCCGCCGCCCCTTTTGTTGCTAACAAGGTAGGGGGACACCTTGTCGCAGATGCTTACGGAATGTTGAAGGGATGGATCAAGAAACAATTCGGCGAACAGCATGCGGTGGTCGAAGCAATGAACAAGGTCGAGCAAACTCCTACAGAGGGTCGCAAGTTGACCCTGCACGAAGAGGTTGTCGCTTGTGGCTTGGCTCAAAATGAGGAAGCGTTGCAACTGGCCAGGAACTTGGAGTCCCATTTGAAGAGCGCCGGAATAACCGTAATTCACAACACCATCAATGTGAATACCGCCAATAACAGCACAATCATTGGTTCACAGCATAATCATCGGTAGGGGGTGTTTTCCATGACGGGTACGACCGAGATTCGCGTCAATCGTGCTGAACAAAGTACTGTGATTGGTACACAAATCAATTATGGAAGCGGTTTCCCGGCCCAGTTGGAACTGGAGCTGCTGCCCCCGGGAGCCTCCTCTTCTGCCAATACGCCTCTTGGAACCACTCGGTTTCGTTATACCGCCCGAACAACAGCCATGTTGGGGCGGGAACGGGAACTGAAATTCTTGGATGAATTTCTTGACCGGGAAGAATACTTTCTTTGGTGTCTGGTTGTGGGGCCGGGTGGTTCGGGCAAAAGCCGCTTGGCTTTGGAATTGGCGCTGAGTCGGCAGGAGATGGGCTGGGAGGCGGGTTTTCTCGGGCGCGACAAAGTTTGGGAGAAAAATGTCCGCTTTATGACCAGTCCACCAGCGGGTTGGCCGACCAAACCGACCCTGTTGATTGCTGATTATATTCTGGGAAGACCAGAAGTCGTGGGTGCGTTGGTCGAAAATTTGGCCAAGAAGCAGTCATCGTTTTCCAACAAGGTGCGGTTGTTATTGCTGGAGCGGGAAGGCGAGGAGGCAAACTGGTACGACCGCTTTTTGGGAACCGGTTATAGGATGGATTGTATCTCCCATAGCCGTCATGGGGCTAAGGCTTTGCAATTATCCCCGCTTTCCCTGGAATCTATGATTATGGTTGTTCGTGGGTGGCCTGGCAGTGACCGTATTCCCTTGTCTGACTTGTGGGAGATTTTGGAGCGACTGAACGTAGGCGGGCGTCCCCTGTATGCCGCGTTATTGGCGGATGCCTTGCAGCATGGTGCTGGACGTACCCTCTCCTGGCAAAAGCAGGATTTGATCAAAAACGTGTTGCAACGTGAAAGGGAACGTTGGCAGGAAAGTGGTGTACAGATGGACACTGACCTGCCCCTACTGATATTGGCAACACTGTGCGCTGGCATTGAAACGAACCGTGATTATTTTCCAGAAAAAGTTAATGAAATGATACAGCGAGCGTATGGTATTGCATCACCGCCACTAGCCGAGCGTTTCTTAAACCTGACTGGACATGCGGATACGGATACCCAGTACCGCCTTTTCCCTATGGAGCCGGACCTGTTGGGTGAATTGTTGGTGTTGGAGGAGTTGCAGCTGTCAGGACCGCTTCGGTTTGATCCCAATAGAGAAAAACGTTCCGACATCTTGAACGCTGCGTGGCAATACGATCCTGTCGCAGTTTTTGCATCTCTTTCCCGTATCGCCCAGGACTACCCGGACCATGCGGGATTGTGGTCTCTGATGGTGTTGCCAAAGTACGATATATCCAAGACGAGATCTTTCTGGGCGTTAACTGTGGTCGATGTTATCGCTTATGCGGGCGGCAAGCATCCCAGGGAAGCCCATAACTTGCTGCAACAACTGGCGACGCTATCTGTGGCCAACCCTGGCAATGCTTTCCTGCGGGAGGCACAAGCCAAGGGCACAATCAATATGATCAGCATTTATGGCAAAACCGGTTATCTTTCCCTGGCTCATGGCCTATACGATACCTTGGCCAAACTGGCAACTGACCATTCCAGCGAGCCGTCCCTGCGGGAGGAGCAAGCCAGGGGAGCTTTCAATTTGATCAACGCTTATGGTAATGCCGGCGATCTGACCCTGGCTCGTAATCTATACAAAGCCCTGAGCAATCTGGCCAAAGACCATTCCAACGAGCCGACCCTGCGGGAAGTGCAAGCCAGGGGGTCATATAATTTGATCTACGATTATGTCAACGATGGAGATCTTGCTCAGGCGAGGAAAATGTACGATGCCCTAGAAACTCTTGCCGCTGCCCATCCCGACGAAGCATCTTTGCGGAAAGAGCATGCCAAGGGAGTATTCAATTTGATTACCTATTATGGCAACGCCGGCGATCTGATCCAGGCTCGTGGCCTATACGATGCACTGAGCAAACTGGCCAAAGACCATCCCATGGAACCGTTCTTGAGAGAAATACAAGCCCAGGGAGCGTTCAATTTGATCAACGCTTATTGCGATACCGACGATCTGACCCTGGCTCGTGGTCTATACGATGCCCTGAGCAATCTGGCCAAAGACCATTCCAGCGAGGCACCCCTGCGGGAGTTGCAAGCCAAGGGCGCGTTCAATTTGATTATCGATTATGGCACCGCCGGCGATCTGATCCAGGCTCGTGGCCTATACGATGCCTTGACCAAACTGGCAACCGACCATCCCGACGAGACATCCTTGCGAGAGTTACAAGCCAAGGGCGCGAACATTTTGACCGTACTTTTGGTGCCCAAGAGATCGAATCCAAGCGAATAAGTTGTACATATGCATCGCTGACCTTCTGTAAAGGGGTGTTGGCAATGGATGATCCAAGGATTCATCGCGGTGGTCATTCATGCAAACAAGAAAGTAAATTTTATTCTAATCGATTAATCATAAAAAGACACAGTTCTCGCGTCTATCCGCAATAGTTACGAAAATTCCCGTTCTACCAATTCTTTGGCTTTCATAAAAAGAAACCACATCGTAAAACTTACATAGAAACGAAAGCCTGAGCCCCATCATCAATCGATACGACTTGGAAGGTTAACTGCTTCCGTGATATAAATATTTTATCGTTAAACCGCAACCAACGCGGGACACGTACTTTTCTAGCGTCGTTCCCGCGAAAGCGGGAATCCAGAAAGTCAGAGAAAGGTGTGTAGGTTCCCTGGATCCCCGCTGAAGCCTCGTCATTCCCGCGAAAGCGGGAACCTCGAATGCTTTAATCGGGGGCGTGGATGACAAGAACTACGAATCCCAAGATAGCTGCGGTTTAGTATTCTGCCGGGTGAATTTACCAATATTTATTAATGTGAGTCAAAATAGTCACCCTGACCTTTTGCCCGGCATTATGCTGTGGGATTCCTTGGCCAAACCCGCCAAGGAATCCCACAGCTAAGGTGCGCCCCCAGGCGCATTTTCGCAAAAAACGCGAAAATGCTTCCTGATCAAGGGGGGCGAAAAAAACCTTGGGACGCTGTCCCAAACCCTGCTGGAAAGGGTCCAGACCCTTTCCAGACCTATCCCTTTCATAAAGAAATGCAAACATGAACGTCGGCTACTGGCACCCACTGGAAAATGATCGTATTCAATGCGACCTCTGCCCAAGACATTGCCAACTTTCAGAAAATCAAAAGGGAGTCTGCTTCGTCCGCTCGCGACACAACAACCAAATGGTCCTCGACACCTACGGTCGTTCCAGCGGCTTTTGCGTTGACCCCATTGAAAAAAAACCACTCAACCATTTCCTCCCCGGAACCCCCATCCTTTCCTTTGGCACCGCCGGGTGTAACCTGACCTGTAAATTTTGCCAAAATTGGGATATCTCCAAATCCACCCACATGGACCGACTCGCCAACCAAGCCTCCCCCGCAGATATCGCCCACATGGCCAAACACTCCGGCAGTCGTAGCGTTGCCTATACCTACAACGATCCCGTTATCTTCCTGGAATACGCCATCGATTGCGCCCGAGCTTGCCACGAACAAGGCATCCAATCCGTGGCCGTCACCGCCGGCTATATCAACCCCAAACCCGCCGAACTTTTCTTTTCCCACATGGACGCCGCCAATATCGACTTGAAAGCATTCTCCGACGACTTCTACCACCACCTTTGCGGCGGTCACCTGCAACCCGTTCTCGACATCATCGAATACGTTGCCAAAGAAACCAAGGTGTGGCTGGAACTCACGACCCTTCTGATCCCCGGCGTCAACGATTCCACCAGCGAACTCCAACAACTCACCCAATGGGTTGTCGAACACCTGGGCCCCGGCATCCCCATCCACTTTTCCGCATTCCACCCCGATTGGAAAATGCGAACCATTCCCCCTACGCCCATGACATCCCTGATTAACGCATGTCAGATTGCCAGAAATAACGGGATTCATTATGTATATGCCGGGAATATTGTTGACCGTCAGTGGGGAAGCACCTGGTGTCATGAATGCGACCAATTGTTAATCGAACGCTCCGGTTACACCCTGGGCCAATGGAATCTTGACGAACAAGGCCGGTGCCGTTTTTGCCAAACACCCTGTGGTGGTGTCCTGGAAGCCAAACCCGGAATCTGGGGATCCAGACGTCTCCCCTTGCAAGTATCCCGATGAAAGGTGTTTCCTTGGGGTGCCAATAGACGCATGACCCGTACCGTTCGGTCCCGGCACCGCCCGAAAAATGGCAACAAGACGAGGGAGGATCGGAACGCTCGTCTTAATATTTTAACATTTTCAAAAAGATGACAAAAAAAAATTAATGGAAACTTCGGAACCCCATTGGAATGATATTTTGTCCGTCACCGGACTCAACGAAGCAATCCGCGACTTGCTGGAAAATCGCTTTGCCTACGTTCGAGTCCGGGGAGAATTGTCGGATCTGGCCCAACCGGCATCGGGACATGTTTATTTTGCCCTGATTGATGGTCAGTCGCGTATTCGTTGCGTCATTTGGAAAGGCAACCGTAAGCGATTGAATACGCAGCCCAAAATTGGACAATCCGTCATCATCACCGGACGGATCGCCGTTTACGCGCCTCGGGGTGAATACCAACTGATTGTCGAAGGGATGCAGGACGATGGGGCAGGGGATGCCCGTGAGCGTTTGCTGAAACTTCACGCCCAACTAAGTCGTGAAGGATTGTTTGACCCCGATCGCAAACGACCTCTCCCCTATTTTCCCGGTGTTATTGGTATCGTCACCTCCAGGACTGGCGCTGCCCTGCAAGATGTCATCCGAGTTCTTGATGATCGTCGTGTGGGTTATCACCTGCTCGTCGCCCACGCCCGGGTCCAGGGAGATCAAGCCGCCCTGGAGATTGTTTCCGCCCTGCAACAACTGGTGGCGGATGGACGTCCCGAGGTGATTATTTGTGGTCGCGGCGGCGGTTCCACCGATGATTTGGCCGTATTTAACGACGAGCGCATCGTTCGGGCCATCGCTGCGAGCCCCATTCCCATCATCAGTGCGGTTGGTCACGAAGTCGATACAACGCTTGTCGATCTGGCCGCCGATGTCCGTGCCCCGACCCCATCCGCCGCTGCGCAAATGGTGATGCCGGAACTTGACCACCTGCAACAACGATTGTGGCAAGCGCGACAAAATTTGATTCGCGGTTTTTCCTCTCTCCTGGTACATCATCAGCACCGGTTAAGCCAAACCAAGGGGCGTTTGACGCATCCCCGCCGGCATATCGACAGCCAACGCTTTCGTATTGATGAATTGACCGAGCGCCTCCACAACACCACCTTGCAAGCCCTCCAACGACGTGTACCAGAATTGTCCAATCTGCAACAGCGCTTGAAACAATGGCCGGCGCGGACGTTTCCGGTGCAACAAACTCGCTTGCAACATGATCAACAGCGGCTGTCACAGGTCATGCGCGTCTATTTTCTGCGGCAAGCGGACCAATTGGCGGCCTTGATAGCCCGTCTGCACGGGGTCTCCCCCAAGGCGGTCCTCGACCGGGGATATGCCCTCGTTTACAACAAACGCGGCACCTTGCAAAAAAGTGGCAAAACCGTCAAACCGGGAGATATTGTAACCATTCACCTGGTTGATGCCGAATTCGATGCTACCGTGCAACAAGTCAGGAAACCATCATGATTCGTTCTGGAATATTCATGTTATTTCTGTATTTCTTTGCAACTCAAGCAGGAGCGGCCACCCTGGAGTTATCCGGTCCCCTGGATCAGGGAACGGCTGTCCTTCTCCGGATAATTGGCTTGTCACCCGGAGCCAAAGCGAGCGGCAAGCTCAACGCCTCCCCGTTTCCCATCACCCCGGACGGGTTGGCAGTGATCGGCATGGATATGGAAGCGCCTCCCGGAGCCGTCACCATCGAAGTCACCTTGGCGAATCCCGATGGTCGTCGGGAGACCTTGCGTAAAGAAATGACCGTAGCCAAAAGGAATTATCAGGAAGAACGGATCAGTTTGCCGGAAGGCAAGGTGACTCCCCCCAACAAGGCGCTCGAAGAACGGATCCAGCGCGAGACCGAATCCATCAAAGCGGTCTACCGTTTGCGAGATGGCCAGGTTGGTTTTCAGAATGGTTTTCGGCAACCCGTTACAGGACGGTTTTCCGGGGTATTCGGCAGCCGGCGCATCCTGAACGGCAAACCCAAAAATCCCCACAATGGTGTTGATATTGCGGCCCCCAAGGGGACATTGGTCCAGGCTACGGCTGCGGGTTTGGTTGCCCTGGCCGGGGCAAACTATGTACTGACCGGCAACACGTTGGTACTGCATCATGGCCACGGAGTCGTTTCCCTTTACGCCCACTTGGACCAGATGCTGGTTGCCGAGGGCGATTGGGTCACACAAGGGCAAACCATTGGTTACGTTGGTACCACGGGTCGTTCTACCGGTCCCCATCTGCACTGGGGCACCCTGGTGCGCGGTCAACGGGTTGATCCCCTCCGCATGCCCGGGGTGGAAAATAACGCTCCCATTCCATGAAAAATTAATGAAAATAAGGGCTGCCCCAGGGATGTACCCCCCCTGTGGCAGCCCTTATTATGTGCGATTCGGGTCAACTAACGATCAATCGTAGCTACCCGCATGGTAAAATCCCTGAGTCGTGGCTGTTGCGGCATCGGTTACACCAATCAAACACCTGGGAACCATGGGAAAATTGGGAGTCAGATAATAGACATAAGCTGCCTGAACCCCTGCCATTGTTTTAATGTTGGGGTTGGTATTGGGGGCTTCGTTGCACAAACCCAGGGCGGTGGAAGAAGTTCCCAACGTACTCGGGCCTTTGTAGACGAAATCACCAAACGTTTTGTTGGCTGGCAGATTGGCCTGGGTAAAGGTAGTGCTACCCGAGGCCAGGAGGGTCATCATGTCTGCGGACCAGTTGCCCAGTTGGTTGGTGGAATCGACGGGGTTGGTGGAAGGCCGACCGGAAGCAGCGGCTGAAACCACGGCATAGTTGGCCGTGACACCGTTCTGTACCACAATGGGAAAACCGTCCCGGGCATAACCGACGACAGTCGCTGTACTCGGCAACGCAGTCCAAGGGTTGTTCGCAACCATCGGGCTGCATGTGATCAATGCCGAACTCCCCGTGGAGATGCCACAGGGAATGCTGTGATAATGATAGGATCCATTGGATTGGGAATGGCCATTGTGGGTGTCAAAACCCAAACGACCGGTTCCATAGGCACTGCTGGCAGTCGCCGGAGTCGTCTGCAATCGTCCCTCGATGCGGAAAGTACAGCTATTGGAAGTTGACTTGGAACCGTTGCAATTGCTGGTCAGGGGGTCGTACGGGACGCCATCGAAGGCAACGCCCAAGCTGTTCGACAGCCCCAAAGGGGTATAAACAGGCGAAGCGGCGGTACCGGCCAAGGTTGGCGCGGCGGGGATGTAGAATGTGTAGGATTGTGCTGACGGGGTGTGCAGATAACTGGTGCCACTGGTTGGGAAACCAGCGGCATTATTGGTGCCGTAGTAGGGCGTGCCATCGCTTTGCACGGTGTACACCGCCATGGACTTGCCATTGATCGTCAAGTTGGTTGTGGATGTTGAAATTTGTGTTTTGGCATCAACGGTTTGTACAGCGACCGTTCCCAGAAGTGCGCTTAAAAACAGTACCCCTGCAGCCTGTTTACGTGACATGTGTTGTTCCTCCAATCATATTTTTGAGTGAGCCCGGTTTCCTGGATGAGACACATTCAACTCGCGTCCATCCATGAGAACGATCCGGTCCTTTTGCCAATGGGTAACCAATTGTACATTATAGTTCTTGGCAAATTCCAGATTGCACAAAAACGTTGTTCATCCTTCCATTCTTTGAACAAGACGGTTAGGTTAGTCACGTTTGGTCGACTCAATTAAACAAGCATCCCGGAACCATGGAACGCCCACTCCCCCCTCAAAAAGAAATGATGTCCCACCACACTCAAACCAGCAATCCCCGGCTACTCAACGCCATGCGCGAAGACGCCAGATTCATCCTGACGCTGATGCTCCTGGGATGTTTCACCTATCTCTTTGCCTATGCCGGGTGGCCATTGTTGCCGGGAAGGGAATACTGGACCTTTCTGGAACATTATTATGGACTTCAAACTGGGGGAGCTTTTTTTCGGCCCGTAGGGGCCTCTTACCTGCTGGGGTGGTTTTTTGAGATGGGACGCCCGGGCATGGTACTGGCCATGCTTTCAACCTATCTGCTGTTTTTGCTCTGTGTCTATATGTTGGGACTTGCCTTCAGCCGCACAACGGCCCGCATAACTTCCCTCATCATGCTCTTTCATGTCCAGGTTACCATACTTTTTCTCAAGGTGGACGGGGACTTTCTCCTTTGTCTGGCCATGGCGCTTTGGAGTGTGTTGATGATGCGTTATTACAAGATGGAAAAATCCTTCGGGCTTTTCCTGCTTGGACTGGCCACATTCCTCCCAATACTTTTCCGTCAGACCGCCATCCTCTATCTGACAGCAGCTTTCTTCCCTCTGCTCTGTTTCGGATTTACCAAGAAAAACCTGTTCAAAACCATGACCATCGCTGCCGGGTTCACAGCGGGTCTGTTCTGCATGTTGGTCTACAATCAAGCCACCTTTGACCGTTTCTCCTTTCCGTCCCTCAGCGGTTATATCCCGACATTACATGTTTATCGTTTCGGTCCCGGTTTCTCTGCGGAATATGGCCCGGAAAACCGTAAGCTCCTTCAATTGGTGGAGCGGGAGCTGCTCGCCAAACCCGTCTATGTGGAAAACAGGGTGAGTATCAAGGATTTCTTGGAATACCGCTGGGACATCCGTAAATTTTCCGATCTGCTCTATTTGGACAGGGTCATCGACCGGGGTATTCTCTTCCGCGCTTCTATGGAGAGTATCGTTTCCCGACCCGGGGAGTTCGCCAAAACGATCTTTTCCATGATTCTGCACATGTTCGTGGATGCATACAGCCCCGCCCTTCCCGAACATTCTTCGAAACCGGCCTCCGCTACGCCAGAAAACCTGGAAGACAACCAAATTTCTGATTCCGGACAACCCATTACCCCGCCGTCCGTACCCAATCCCGTCAACATTCACTTGGCTTATTCCTCTACGCCTGAAGCCATGAAGCAACTCAATGTCCCAAGAATACTGGAAAAAGAGCGGAAACCAACGGCGAAGGAGCAATCGATCAAGAAAAAACTGGCGGAGGCTTGGAAGATGTTCGAGGTCCAAGGCAACTACCATGTCGCCATGATTGCAAAAATGGCTTTGATACCCATGGTACCACCCATGCTGATTTTTCTGGCCGCCTCCCTGCTGCTGCCCTTTGTGGACAGATTTCGCAAAAGGGCGCGACTGCTGATGGTCATGTTGGCCCCCGCCTTCGGCGTGATCATGATATCAGGATTGGTGCATCAGTTCCCGGAGTACCGTCTCCCCTTTGATTTCCTGATCATCCTGGGTGGTATCGTCGGTATTCAATACAATCCATGGATCAGCAAACTGTTTCACCCCGGCCCCGACCGGGAAAAAGGGGAATCAGCGCCCGGGAGCCTCCAGGGAAAGGCGTTTGAAGATCGTCCAGGGCAATAATTTGAGAACGAGGCAAACCCAATACCACCAACCAGGGAGATGCCGCATGCCAAAATCATCTTCCAGATGCGCGACGATATGCGCCGCTATTTTTTCCGGGGCGGCAGCGGGTAGCGGCGTTTCGCTGCCCCCCAACATGCTGGTGAGCATGTAGCCGACCCGGTAAAATTGCACCGTCAGTGGTCTTCGGTTGTATCTGTGTCGCAAGGCGGCGCAGTAGAACTCCAAGCCCCTTTTCGCGGCAGCGTAGATCATGTTGTCGCCACGCGCCCGCACTGCGGCCACGGCACCGATGCCCACCACGAGGCCCCGTGGTTGCGCGTCCAGGTGGTCGAGAAAGGCGTTGATAATGCGCGCACCCGAGGTGAAGTTAACCTTCAGGAGGCGGTCTGCCACCACGGCGGGTACTGGCCCATTGTCCTGGTTGAAGGCGCAGCCAGCCACGTAGAACAGGGCCGACAGGGAGGGCATTTTCTCCAAAACCTGGTGTCGCAGGGCATCTGGATCCAGATCAGCCAGATCAATGGCCGCGCAATGAACCGTTACACCATAGCGCAGGGAAAGATCCTGTGCCAGGGGCAACAAATCCCGCTGATCCGATGCCACCAGATACAGCTCATGCCCAGAGGCCCCGAGTTGCTGCGCCAGGGCACGTCCCAAACCCGCTGAAGCACCGATGACCAAGGCTTTCACAACGCAAGCCTCCTGGAAAGCATGGAAGTGAAAATCCGCCCGGGATCGAAGGTGGCCAAGCGTTCGCGAAACTGGACATATTCTGGGAACTGAGCGGCCACTACGGAAGCCGAAAGCCGTGAATCCTTGATAATATTAGCTATTCCATTGAACTGCGTGTCGATTTCGTCGAGTTGCGCCAAAAACCGGATGGCCTTGGGTGTTGCGGGCAGGTGCAGGCCCACACTGAAACCGTCACCGCTGTAGCGTAACAGCTTTCTCTCCCCGCGAAAGCGTTTGAGGGAAACCATGCCGAAAGATTGCCGGAAATCGTGCGCCAGGGCCAGGAAACGCTCCAGGTAGTCGATGATATGCGCATCAGGGATCAGTACCTGATGTTCGATGAAACCTCTGGGTCCGTAGGCATGGAAATAGCTGGGCATGATGGCGAACGGAAACAAGGATGTGAACAGATCTTCGGTTCCCGCATACCCCTGTTTCAACCGCCGGTAGATCCCATTGATGATTGGCAGGGTGAGTCCGTTGAAGACCGGCAACGGCCAAGGGGACGCGTGATTGAGGGGAGGATGGTTGCGCCAGCCGTTCCGCTCGTGTGTCCCGGACACGAAACGTCCGGAGACCAGAAAACCTTTGCCGGAACTTCCCCCAAAGGGGGTGACATCGTGCCAACTGTACATGAAATCTTCATGTTGCTGTTGGCCTTTCATCTGTTGCACCGCTTCCTGCATGCCAGCCACGGGCGTATGCCGCACAAGACAACTTCTTCCCGCCTCGGGATGCAGGCGAATCCGGGCCGAAAGCAGGATACCGGTCAATCCGCAACCGCCCACGGTGAGTTCAAACACGTCGGCGTGACGCTGCCGATCCAGATCCAAAATGCCGTGGGCGGGATGAAAAAGACGAATTCCCTCCACGAGATCAGCGAAGGTGCCAATGCGATACTGGTTTTTCCCATGTATGTTGCCGGCGATGCAGCCGCCGATGGTGATGCCCGGATGACCCGGTTGCACGGCAATCATGAGGCCCCTGTCCGCCAAAAAGGGGAACAGGGAAGCCAGGGTCGCTCCCGCTTCCACATGGAGGGTCATTCCATTCTGGTCAAGATCAAGAATTCTGTTGAAGTGGCGCATGTCCACTGTCAAAGCATCGGGGGAAAAACCCGCCCCCGCCAAGGAAAGTCCTGCGCCCATGGCGATCACCGGCTTGTTGGCTGGCAAGGCCAGGAGGGCACGATAGCGATCCGGCTCCATACAGGCCGCCTGACAGCGCTCGTATGCGCCGACACAGGTGAAATGCCGCAGGGGTCCTCGGGAAGATTCGCTCATGACCCGCTCATTGGAGAAGTTGCAACACGCCCTTGGCTTTCGACTTGAACTCGTAAATGGAACGTACCGAAAGCAAGCTGCGCCAAATGTACTGCGGGCGGAAATAAAATTTTCGGTAGGCCCAGCGTTGCAGAGCAACCTGGGTGGGCAGATCAAGGTATTGTTCCCAATGGTCAATCCTGAAATCTTTGTGGGGATTCAGGGAAAACTGTTTCCATCGGTCGGGGGCGATCACCCCCTGGGCCACAGCCTGATCGTAGAGTTCGGTATTCGGGTAGAGCTTCAGAATGGAGATTTGGGCGAAATCGGGATCCAGTGAAATCAGGAATCGTATGTTGTTGCGCACATCTTCGACAGTTTTTTCGTGGGGGAGACCGATGATGAAATCAGCCACTGTCAAAATCTTTAATTCACGACACCAGGCAAAGGCATCCCGTACCTTGGCGGTATTGGTCCCCTTCTTCAGCAGCTTCATCCCTTCGTCAGTAGCTGTTTCCACGCCGAAGGAGGCCATACGCAATCCCGCCGCCTTGGCCCGAACCAGACACTCCCGGGTCAGGGTGTTGACCCGTCCCCGAAAGTCCCAGACAATTTTAAGCCGGCGTTTTTCCAGTTCATCGCAAAACTCAATCACATCCTGGGCCCGCATGTTGAAAAGATCGTCATAGAATCGGAATTCCCGATATCCCATGGCCAAGCAGGCTTCGACTTCATCCACCACCAACCGGGTAGATCGCCGACGATATTTTTTGAAGGGCACATCGCAAAAGGTACACTTGTAAGGACACCCACGGGACTGCAGAATGGTGGCCAGATTGTCGGTTGCGCCAATGATGTTTTTGTAGGGGATGTGGCGGATGTACTTGCGGTTAACCATGGGCAGGGAATCGATATCCTCCACATAGGCGGGGGGTACGGTCACCGTCCGGAGGAACCTGCGATCCCGCAAGGGATTGTTCTCAAACCGCCGCATACTTTCCCGGGTGTAAACTCCTTGAATATCGGTGAAATCACGACCCGCAGCCAAGCGCTCCACCAGCTCGGTGAAGGCGATCTCCCCTTCGCCCACGACTACGGAATCGAACTCTGTCAACTGCACCGCTTCGTGGGGAAACGCAATGGGATGGTGGCCACCCAGACAAAGATGGACCTTGGGAAAGATTTCCCGAATCAATCGAGCGGTCTTGAGGGTGTCCACCAAGCAGACGGTAAAACTGGTGATCCCGACAATATCAGGTCTGATCTCCTCCAGCCAGGTTCGCAAGGCCGGGTACCTGACGCGTTCCCCGACGCAATCTTTGAAGAACAATTGGTGGCCCGTTGTCTTGGCTTCCAGATGGGAAAGCACGTAGAGCGCACCCAAAGGGGGGAAATCTCCGAAAGCATCCGCTTCAAGGAACTCATCCCCCTTTTCATCGGGATTTTCGATCACCGTATTTTCGTCAGGGGGATTGATGATTAATACGCGCATTCGTCCCGACCCCAGATACCCACGATGGAGCGCCCCCAGGAATGCAAAACCAATCGGTCGCATACACGGGAAAGGGGCACCATATATTGATCCCAGAAATGAATCTGCCTTGGATCAGGCTGAGCTGATTTGAGGAACAGCTTGTTGGCCAGGGAGGCCAGGAGACCCACGGAATCCAGATAGAGACAGCGATGCAGCCGCAAACCCGGAGAGGTCAGGGCCGTCATTGATTTTTTGTTGTAGCGGCGATAATGACCGATTGCGTGATCGAACTCGGTGAAAAACCATTGGAAGGCGGGACTCAGGACGATGAGTCGTCCGCCAGGGGCCAACAAATCACGCGCTTCATGCACTTCCCGTACATCGTCGGCGATGTGTTCAAGAACATCGACATACAATATGACATCAAAGGGGGCCAAGGCGGCGATATTCCGTAAAATACCGTTTTCAATCTGGCAGATTGCGGGAAGACTCCCACTTTCCACTGCCTTCCGCAAGGTTTCGGCCATTTGTGGATCGGGCTCCAGGCAGATCCAGGAAGTTTCCTTTCCAGTGCAAAGAACCCGGGTCATGCTGCCGAGGCCGGCCCCCACTTCGAGAATACGCCCCCGCAGGTAGGGGGACAGGGTTTGAGCCGTGTATTGCTTCCAGTTGCGGGCCTCCGCAAAAAGGCCGAGTTCCGTACCGGGATAGATATGGGTACTGGTCATGGCATCAGCCGATCACCCGGAGGACACGACGCAGGAACATCCTGCCGTGTAGTCCCGGAACAATCCGCAACTGAGACCGGATTTGCAACGTCAGGAGACTGAAACTGATCAGGGAAATCAGTGTCATGGCGAGGACAACCGTCATAAAACCCACCATGATGGTGGCCCAGAGATGCGGAACCCAATCGGTGAGGAAACGGATCAGAATGACCAGAATGGAAGTCAGGGTGCTTATCCCGAGAACGAAAAGAAAGATACGGATGAAAACGATATCGGAAAAGACGGCAATGGCGTTGTAGCCATGGAGGACCAAACCGATGAAGTTCATGTGGGAACTGCCGCAAAAACGTTGTCCCCGCTGGGTTGGCAGGAGAACGTTGGGAATACGCGACCGCACAACACATGCGGGCAGGCTGTTCCAGAGTTGGGACATGAAAGTGAGACGTCTGGCGATTGTCAGTGGGAGAACACAGAAATTCCCGAAGGAGATCCCCTGCCCTGTCGCCAAACGGAACAGGAGCTTGTATATATGATAGAATATAACGAATATGAGTCCCTCCGACCGCTCTTTCCGGTGCGCCAGAACGATATGCCCGGGGTGGGCGGAAAAAGCCTGGAGCAGGCGGGGAATATCTTCCGGGTCATCCTCGCCATCGCAGTCCATGACGACGACCGCAAGGTTTTCGGAAAGTTCCTCTCGTCGAGTCACTTCGGCCAAGCCTATGGCGATAGCATTCTGATGACCCACATTGCATTGCATTTCCAACACGTCAACGAAGGTGAGGGAAGCGTAGGCCCCGGAAGGGAACAGATTTTCAGGCATTTTGTCGGTGGAACCGTCATCTATCGCCACCACGGAGATTCCGAAATGACCGGATCGTGCGAGGACATCCAGATGACCGAGCAATATCCTCAAGGATTCCCAGTCGTTATAGACGGGAGTGAGAACCAGTACATCTTTCATGGCGGCGTACGGCACCCCACTCGCATGTTCAACACGACCCTTCGGGCATAAAAAAACAAAACCCCATTCACCCTTTTTCAAGTAGCATAGACTACCTGAAAAAGCTTCCAGGAATCAATAAATATCGGCTACCATCTCTGAGACATGATGAAAACCATATTTATTGGATGATTATGGGCTATTTGAAACGGTATGGGCCTTAAGAGAGCCCATCAGGAATCAAGATCATGAAATTATTAAGATATATCTTTCTCGGCGTCGTTTTTTCCGGCCTTTCGGTACTGTTGGTTGTCTGGTTGGTTCAACTTTCCATAGAACAAGCAAGCATCTCCCACCCCCCCACCCCTTCCACCCACACGATCTTCCCCCTGCGCTTTGGTCATAATTCCCCCACCGACAGCGCCCTGCACGTTGCCGCAGTCCGCTTTGCCGAGGAGGTCGGGCAAAAAAGTGGTGGCAAGGTTGCGGTCAGCGTGCATCCGTTCCAAGAATTGGGTAATGACGATCAAATGTTGGAAATGGCCCGTCAGGGCAAGCTGGACATCGTGTTGATCCCGACTGCCAAAATGAGCGTGGCGGTGCCGGCACTGCAATTTGTCGATCTGCCGTTTTACTTTCCGTCCCCGGAAATACTTTACCATCTACTCGATGGCGAACTGGGTCAATTGCTGTTGGCCAAGCTGCGCCCCATTGGTTTGGAGGGGATCGCCTTCTGGGAAAACGGTTTTAAACAGTTCACATCCAATCAGCCGATCCATGGCCCTGATGATTTTAAAGGTAAAAAAATACGCACGATGAAAAGTCGGATCATCATGCATCATTACGAAGCCATGGGGGCCATCCCTGTGCTGATCGATTTTCATTCAACCCACCAAGCCTTGGTCGACAAAGTCGTTGACGGACAGGAAAATCCCCTGGTTGCCATTGTTGGCCTGAAGATTCACGAGGTGCAATCCCACCTGACACTGAGCAATCACGGCTACCTGGGATATGTCCTGGCCATCAGCGGTTCGGTTTTCCAAAATCTTCCCGGTGATATTCGCACCCTCCTGACCACGACCGGAACCGAACTGGTTGCCTTTGAACGTGCGGAAACCCAACGGCGCGAAATACAATTTATCGAACAGGTACGCAAGGCCAACGTCAACGTACAGACACTGACCGATGGCGAGCGCCAAGCCTTTACCGTTTCCGCAGCCCATCTTCCCCGACATTTTGAGTCGGTCATCGGTCCTGACATTCTAGCCAAAGCGGATGACTTTTTCAGGTCCGAGCCAAGCAGGAAACAAAACAAACAAGAGATCATCGTCGGCTTTGACAGCGATCTGTCCACCCTGAGCATTCGCTCCAGCCTAGGCATCAAACAAGGGGCCATGCTGGCCATGGATGAAATCAATCGTTCAGGCGGCGTTCTGGGACGACCGTTGCAGTTGGTCTGTCGGGACAACAAAGCCATGCCTTCCCGGGGGGTACAAAACTTTCAAGATTTGGCCGCCATGCCGGAAGTGGTGGCCATACTGGGGGGAACCTTCAGCACGATTGCCGAACTTGAAGCCCGGGAGGCGCAACGGATCGGCATCCCCAATCTGGTTCCCTGGGCGGCGGGAGCCGATATTATCGATTATCAGCAAAAACCCAATTTTACCTTTCGATTATCGGCCAACGACCATCTTGCGGGTCCTTTTTTGGCACAAGCCGCAACCAAACAGTTTGGCAAAGTGGCCCTGTTGTTGGAAAATTCCGTGTGGGGACGGGGTAATTTGGCATCCATGGGCCAATACCTGGAGGGAGTCGGCAATGCCCCGGTACATGTCAGTTGGATCAATCGGGGTGAAACCAACTGGCCCCCCATCGTGGATGCCATCAGGAAATCAGGGGCCGATGCCATCGTCCTGGTGGCCAACACCATGGAAGGAGCGGGGTTGGTCAAGGAATTGATCAGCGATCATGGAAAAGGACACAAAATTTTCCCCATCATCGCCCACTGGGGCATCAGCAATCTGTGGTCGCAGATGGGACCGCTGCCCCCGATGATCGATCTGCAAATTTTACAAACCTTTTCCTTCAACGGAAACAAAACTGGCAACAAGGCCGAGCAGGTGTTACACCTGTATCAGGATTTTTTCTTTCAGGGAGAATTGGAAACAATCCCCTCGCCCGTCGGAACCGCCCAGGCTTACGACTTGATTCATCTCTTGGCCAAGGCCATTACCCGGGCGGGAACGACAAACAGGTCGGCTGTGCGCGATGCCTTGGAAACGATCCATGACCATGATGGTTTGATCAAACGGTATGCACCGCCCTTTACCCCCGATCGACACGATGCCCTGGACCAGAATGATTATTTTCTCGCCCGCTTTAATGCTCAGGGCGAACTGATCCCCAGCACCCATGATCTGGCAGATCGGAAACCACAATGATGTTCACAAGCATCCGTACCAGGTTGATCTCATCCATTTCCGCTTTGGTGGTATTCACCGTTGGGCTATCGACGCTGTTCATTGCCCTGTTGCTGTTCGGCCACCTGGAAAGGGAACATCGTGCCAACCTGAGTAACCAGGCCCGGCATGAAATGTTGCGCCTGGAACAACAGATGGGCATGTTGCTGGAAAATACGCGAAGACTTGCAGAAAACCATTTTATAATCAATGGCCTGATTGATCCCCAGGGTCGCGAGAAATATTTGCCGAAAATTGCGGAAAATTTTTCTGCCGGGCTTGAGGTCATTTCGTTCGCCCTGGTGGACTTTGATGGTCACCCCCTTTTCGTCAAGGGAGACAAACCTCCCGATTTTAACGATTCCCCAGAACTGCGCCAAGCACTAAGCCTGGGTCGGCACGGAGTGTATCTATCCCATGTTGACCAATCGTTACTCATCGTCGCCCCGGTACACTACTACCAGACCACTCAAGGCGCGGTCGTCATCCAATACGATATGGAAGCCCTGGCCAAACGCTTATTGACGCAAAACGATTCCAGATATCACGCTATCATCCTGGAAGGAAAAAACCGTTTCATCTTTCATTTCACGCCAGCTATAGAATATCTCACCGAGCTGGTGATGGCCGACTATTCCGCCCCCTTATTGCGTCAGATACGGGCGGGTATTCTGGTGGGGACACCCTTGGCCGAGTTTCGGGCACCCATCTACCGGGCTGTTGGCTTTTTCGTGCTATTGGGAGTACTCCTGGTAGTCGGTGCCGTTGGGGCCTCCATGTGGCTGGGAAGCCATATTGCGCGGCCCATTCTGGCATTGAGTAATCGGGTACGCCGCGCTGGAGCCGAAGGCGAAACCCCTTGCGCACCCCTGGGCAGCAACGACGAACTGGAACTCCTGGCCCGGGCCTTTGACGAACGGACCTGCGACCTGACCTCGATTCAGAAAGAATTGGAACAACGTGTCAAAGAGCGTACCGCCGAGCTACAGCGCAGCGAAGCCACCCTCAACCGAGCGCAAAAGGTCGCCCTTCTGGGAAGCTGGCAGATGGATGTCGCATCGGGCAACATCTACTGGTCAAATGAAATTTATAACCTGATCGGTATCCCTCAAGGCACACCCATGGATGAGCAAACCTTCATCCAATATATCCATCCGGATGATCGGTCAAAAGTCATCCATGCCTGGGCTACGGCGTTGGCCGGAGAATCGGCATACGATATCGAGCATCGCGTTCTGGTCAATAACGAAATCCGCTGGATTCGTGAATTGGCCGAGTTCATCCGCGACGACCAGGGAAAAGTGACCGAGGTCATCGGCACCATCCAATGTATTACCGACCGTCATCAGGCTGAGGAGCGCATCCGCTTCCTATCTCAGGCGATGGAGCAAAGTTCCTCGGATATCATGATCACCAACGCCAAAGGCTTCATCATCTACGTCAATCCCAAATGTATCGAATCAACGGGCTTCACCAGCGCGGAACTGTTGCACAACAAACCGGATATGATTCGTTCGGGAAACACCCCGAGCGCCGTCTATCGCACCATGTGGGACACACTCTCCCAGGGCGGTACCTGGAGGGGAGAACTGCAAAACAAAAGAAAAGATGGATCCTTGTTCTGGGAATACGCTGTCATTTCCCCCGTGCGCGATAGCGAAGGAAACATCACCCACTATCTGGCTATCAAAGACGACATCACCGAAAAAAAACGTTTGGAGATGGAACGCGAAGAAGCATTGATCAAAGCGGAACAGGCGAGCCAGGCGAAATCGGAATTCCTGGCCAACATGAGCCACGAAATCCGCACCCCCATGAATGCCATCATTGGCCTCAGTCATTTGTGCCTGCAAACCAAGTTGACGGTCAAACAAAAGGATTACATCCGCAAAGTCCATACCTCGGCAACATCATTGTTGGGCATCATCAACGATATCCTCGATTTTTCCAAGATAGATGCCGGACGCCTCGATTTGGAGAGCATAGAATTCACCCTGGAGGAGGTATTGGGCAATCTGGCATCCATGATTGCCCTCAAAGCTCACGAAAAACGCCTGGAATTCATCTTGAAGCCCGCTTTGGACCTCCCCCCCGTGCTGGTGGGTGATCCACTGCGTCTGGGGCAGGTATTGATCAACCTGGCCAACAACTCCGTCAAGTTCACTGAGACCGGGGAAGTGTCCATTGCGACCCGGATCCTTGAGCGCAACGAACAGGAAGTTCGTGTGCAGTTCGTCATACAGGATACCGGGATCGGCATGACCCGGGAGCAAACAGAGAGATTGTTCCAGGCCTTCAGTCAAGCGGATACCTCCATTACCCGGCGTTTCGGTGGTACGGGTCTGGGCTTGGCCATATCCCAGCGATTGGTTGCCTTGATGGGGGGGAACATTCAGGTGGAAAGCCAACCGGGTGTCGGATCGCGATTCTTTTTTGATGTGCGTTTGGGAATAGGCCAAAATAGTGTTGCAAAACCGATACTCCCCATCGGCGACCTCGCCGGTTTGAAAGTCCTGGTGGTTGACGATAATGAAAATGCTTGCGACATCATGGCATTTTACTTGGAATCCTTGACGTTCAAGGTAGTCAAGGTCCACTCCGGCCCGGAAGCCGTTGCCGCTGTTGAAGCAGCGGAAAACGCCGGGGATTCCTTTGCTTTGGTGTTGATGGATTATATGATGTCGGAAATGGACGGCATAACAGCGGCAACCTCCATTCGCTTTGGATTGGGTTTACCCTCGCCCCCACTCATCATCATGGCCACGGCTTATGGGGATGAAGAAGAGGTCCGTCGAGCCAGCAATGAAGCCTTGATCGACGCTTTATTGATCAAACCGGTCAGTCAAAGTGTGTTGTTTGAATCCATTCTGGAGGCTTTTGGCAGGACGGACCATCACAGTCAGGTGCCCCAACACCAGGAGGAACATCGGCAATCGTTGGAAAAACTTTCGGGAGCCCGCATTCTCCTCGCCGAAGACAACGAGATCAACCAACAGGTTGCACGGGAATTGCTGGAAACCGCCAATATTGCCGTCGTGGTCGTGGAGAATGGCCTTCAAGCGCTGAATCGGGTCAAGCAAGAACCCTTTGACGGTGTATTGATGGATGTACAAATGCCCTTCATGGATGGCTTGACCGCCACTCGGGAAATTCGCAAACTTGCCCACCTGGACCCCCTGCCCATCATCGCCATGACCGCCAATGCCATGTCGGGTGATCGGGAGTTATGCCTGGAAGCGGGAATGCAGGATCACGTGGCCAAACCGGTTTCTCCCACCAATCTGTATGCCACGCTGGCACGCTGGATCAAACCGGCTTCGCCCCAACCCCTGCCCCTTACGTCTGACGAAGGCGAAGCATCGGTTTCTTCCCTGGCCGATATCCCCGGTCTGAATGTGCAGGCGGGACTGGCCCGTTTGGGGGGACGTCAACAAAGTTATTTGGCATTGTTGTCCCGGTTTCGCGCCAACCAGGGAGGCGCGGTCGATGCAATCAGGGTGGCCATTCGCAATGGGGATGGGGAAACGGCGCACCGTCTAGCGCACACCCTGAAAGGAGTGGCCGCAACCATTGGCGCTGAAACACTGGCGGAAAAAGCCGGTGTTCTGGAATCGCTATGCAAAAAAGGGATTGATATCGACCCAGATCATCGGGATGATTGCCTGGCAACAATCGAGACGGAACTCAACGGTTTGTGTCAAGCGTTGCTACCGTTTCTCCAGGAAAAGTTAACGGAACCCAGAATAGCCGACTCCACTCCCCGGGAAAGTGACAGCGCAATCGTCGCCGCACGCAATGCTTTGATTGATCAAGCCATACAGCAACTTGAAAATTTTGATTCCGAGGTGGAAGAAACCCTGGCCAGGATTCGGCAAATGCCGATGCCCGGTCCGGTGGCGAAACGCATCGAATCGGTTGTCGCCAAGGTTTCCGAATATCACTATGATGCGGCATTGGAGATTTTGCGCCAATCTGACGAATCGTTCGAGAAAAATATAGAACAACCGTGACAGCTGAAGATGATCGAGTACGAAAAATATCAAAAATCACTGAAACACCTGGAGCTGCAATTCGCCAACCACCTGCATGCGCTGGATCGACCCGAACTTGCAACATTGGATCGCGAAGCCATCGCTGAATCGGTGATCCAAAGGTTTGAAACGTGTTACGACAGTTTGTGGAAAGTTCTCAAACGACACCTTGTCGAAGTCATGGGACTGCCGGATGTTCCCAACAGCCCCAAACCTGTATTCAGGTTGGCGGATCAGAATCATCTATTGCCTTCTCCTGTGGAAACGTGGTTTGCCTATGCCAACGCCAGGGTAAACACCACCCACGACTACAGCGGCACCAAGGCGGCAACAACACTCACTATTATCGCGCCATTCATTGAAGATGCCATCGCCCTCTATCGCGGGTTGACGGGTCGGAGCTGGGAATGATCAGCGCCTTGGAAATCACGCCTGGGTGACTGGTCGGTTTGGAAACAGTATCGTGAAATGCGTGGTAAAACGAGCCACACCTATGACGAAGAGATTGCCATGAACGTTGTGGAGGGTATTCCCGTTTTTATAGATGAAGTCCGCCATCTACTGAAAAAGCTTCAGGAACGTAATGGTTAATACCCCACTGATCGATATCCGCCCCGACCATTTGCAAATCGTACGGGATATCCTGAAAAAACATGTGCCCGGGCTTGAAGTGTGGGCCTTCGGTTCCCGTGTCAAAGGGACCGCGAAACGCTATTCGGATCTGGACTTGTGCGTCATTTCCGAGCAACCGCTGGATTACAGGGTATCGGGGGACTTGCAGGATGATTTTTCTGAATCCGATCTACCCTGGAAAGTCGATGTGGTGGATTGGGCAACGACCAGTATATCTTTCAGAAAAATTATTGAGGCGACGAAGGTGGTGGTGCAAAAAGGGGGGTGAAAAAGGATAATGCTATCGACACTGTATGGTCAACTACCAAGCATGAGTTCCGTAAACACGCCCCACTTCCTCGGGTCAGACATCAACGGTCAGCCCCTCGCGGGCCAAAAAGCAAGGGGGACCATATTGGGCAACCTTTTTGCGGCTCAGTGCCTCCTGAAAGACCCGTTCCAGGTCATCGTCCGAGCGCACCGGTTCGTGATGGGTGAAATACAATGCTTTGACTTCCGCCGCCCGCGCCATGTCAATATTGGCATCAAAGGTTGAATGCCCCCACCCTTTTTTTTGCGGATAATCCTGGATTGTATACGATGTGTCCGCCACCAGCAGATCGACGCCGTGCATGAAGTCGGTAATGGACTTGTTTTTTTCGTTTACGTACAGTTGGTATTCCGCCCAGTCTTCTTCCCCCGGGGGATAAATGTTATAAAGCTGCTCGTGATCACCGGTGAAAAACATGCTCCTGCCATTGCATTCCAAACGATAGCCAAAATTAAGCACGGGATGATTCATGATGATGTTGCTGACGGTCACCCCACCCGCCTGCACCACCTGTCTTTCCTTGAGGGTGGTATAGGTGATGGTTGCCTTGAGTTCCGCCTCACGCACGGGAAAATAGCAGTATTCAAACTGTCGGGATAAAATTTGCCGGATATCTTTGTGATCAACGGGGTCGAAAGCGCCATAAATGTGGACGGTGTTTCCCGGGATGAAGGAGGGAATGAAAAACGGCAATCCCTGGATGTGATCCCAATGGGTGTGTGTCAGGAAAAGATGGGCTTCGACGGGCAGTTCGCCAAACAAGGTCAAGGCCAATTGGTAGAGGCCGGTCCCGGCATCCAGGATGATCAATTCCCCCTGGTCCCCCCTGACTTCCAGGCAGGTGGTATTGCCACCATAGCGCAAGGTTTTGGGTCCGGGGACGGCGATGGAACCGCGAACGCCACGAAAGGTCAGTTTCATGAGTGTGTGATGGAAGCGGCCATGGAACCATCCTCCCGAATCGTAGTCAATAACAACGCACGGTCGATTTCATCCGCGATCAGACCTATGGAGGCGATCAGAGCGTCCAGGTCCTTGCCCAGGCATTGGAGCATGGCTGCAGGCAGGGAAGAACCCGCAGATTGCTTGTACATTGCCCCCCGATGCATGCGATCAGCGATCAGGTTGGCCGTATAAACACAAATCAGAAACGGCGAGGTGGCACACAGATTGGAATCGTGATGCCCGCCCATACTGTGGATGAGCAATTCCGGCAATTGCCATCTTTGTCCCAACAATTTACCAATGGCCGTATGGGTGATCGCGATTTCCCGCACCTCAAGTTCACTCAAAGGGATTCCTTGATTTTCAGACTGTTTGAGGAGTGCCTCATAGCGTCCCGGGAAAAGTTTGAACAAGGCGACCTTGCCAAAATCATGGAGCAGGCCGGCTACATAACAATCGGTGGCCTGGGTTTCGGTGTAACCCAGATCCCGGGCCAATTTGCGAGCGATGATGGCGGTGGTCAGGGAATGTCTGAGGATGCTCGTCAGCGACCAGGGAAAGGATTTGGCTCCGGTCAGGAGTTCCATGGGGGCGATACCCAGGGCCAGATTTTTCATGGTGTTGATACCGAGAAAAACCACGGCTTGTTTGATGGAGGTAATTTTTTTCGCCAGACCGAAGTGTTCCGAATTGACCAACTTGAGCAGGTGCATGGTCACGATGGGATCCTGTTCGATGACCTTGACCAATTCTTTGGGTGGGCAATTGATATCGTTGGTGATTTGCAAAATACGAAAGCCGCTGTGGGGAAAGGCTGGCATCTCCTCCATCAAAGCGAACAGTTCGGTTTCGGAATAGACCATGATTATGTTACGTGCCATCCACACGCGTTAAGGATCACAACAAGCGTCTCAAGACGATCCAGAATTGGTACTAAAGCCACATGTATACCTTAAATTATCTCATCATTCCATCCCATGCGGCGACAAGCAATCATATTCAAGCCGATCATAAACCGTTTTTTCCCACAACTCACTCTTTTTCGGAAATTCTTGCGTTGTTGTACAGATATTTTTTATTTCAATGGGACAAAGTGCCAATTGGCTACCGGGTTGCGCCGGGAAGCGGGAGGTGTCACAGCACTTAAAGAAAGGGTGAATCGCCAACTCTGCCGATCATCCCTTGAAAAAAGGTGACATTCTTCCTATTGTGCTGGACTCCCTTTGTTGGTTTGCAACCATCATTCTGAGGTGCCAAGGATGTTTGATTTGATCCGCGAAGCTCACGCCCAGACCAGTGCCACGGGTACCCAGGCCGCTATGGGCAACATTATTTTCATGGTCCTGTTGTTCGCCATTTTCTATTTTTTGCTGCTCAGACCACAGCAAAAGCAACAAAAAATTCACAAAGAGATGATTCAAAACCTGCAACGAGGCGATGCCATCGTTACCGGTGGCGGTCTCATCGGCAAGGTTCATCGCGTGGAAGACGATACCGTTGTCGTGGAACTGGGCGAAGTGGAAGTCGGTGACAAAAGCTTTCGTCCCCTGCGGGTCAAGGTGAAACGCGGCACCATTTCCCTGGTGACCGCCAAAGCCGGGGCCACGGACACCAAGGACAAAGAGAAAGACAAAGACAAAGATAAATAAGCCTCTCTTCTGGCTCACTTCAACGTTGGTTGAACAATCATGAAACCTCTACCCTTGTGGAAACCGGTGACGGTGTTTGTGGTCGCCCTGTTCTCCCTGCTCTACGCGGCCCCGAGCATGATGGGCGGGGTTCCTTCCTGGTGGCCATCGTGGCTGCCGCAACTGGTGATCGCCCGGGGATTGGATCTCCAGGGTGGGTTGTACCTCCTATTGCACGTGGAGGTGGACAAAGCCGTGGAACAGGCCGCGGAAAACATGGTGGATGATGTTCGCGGGGTCATGCGCAATGCCAAATTGCGTTATCGGGGGGTGGAACACTCGGGCAAGGAAGAGGTCAGCGTCAAACTGTCACAACCCGATGAGATGGCACAGGCACGCAAGGTTTTGGCCACCGAAATACCCCATGCCGTCATCACGGAGGATCCGGATCACACCACCCTCAAGCTGACCATCAATCCCAAAGATCAAAAGGAGATGCGCAACTTTGCGGTGGAACAATCCATTCAGACCATCCGCTCGCGTATCGACCAGTTCGGGGTGGCCGAACCCACCATCCAAAAACAGGGGGAGGATCGCATCCTGGTACAACTGCCGGGATTGAAAGATTCCTCCCGTGCCAAAGCCCTGATTGGCCGCACCGCACGTCTGGAGTTCAAAGTGGTCGATGAAAAGGGTGATCTGGCTGCCGCCCTGGAAGGACGTGTTCCCGCAGGTGATATCGTGCTGTATGGCGAACAAAACGATAAAAAAACAAAAAAAGCCAATCGCCAACCTTATCTCCTCAAAAAACGGACCGTCTTGTCCGGTGAACTGTTGACCGATGCCCGGGTCAACTTTGACTCCCAGTACAACGAACCCTACGTTTCCATTACTTTCAACAGCCAGGGGGCACGCAAGTTTTCGCAACTGACCGCCGAGCACGTCAATGAACGCATGGCCATCGTCCTGGATAACACCGTCTATTCCGCCCCGGTCATTCGGGAACGGATCGATGGCGGACGGGCACAGATCAGCGGCAGCTTCACCGCTGAAGAAGCCCATGACCTGGCCATCATCCTGAGAGCGGGTGCCTTGCCCGCCCCGGTCACCATCATGGAAGAACGAACCGTCGGCCCCACCCTGGGTCGGGATTCCATCGAACATGGCATCACCGCCGCCCTCGTCGGCAGCCTTCTGGTATTGGCATTCATGGGCATCTATTATCGTGCCGTTGGCTGGCTGGCCAATCTGGCCGTGGCCCTCAACATTGTCATCCTTCTGGCAATCCTGGCCTGGATCCAGGCCACGTTGACCCTGCCGGGCATCGCTGGCATGGTCTTGCTCGTCGGTATGTCGGTGGATGCCAACGTGCTGGTCAACGAACGCGTCCGTGAAGAATTGCGTACCGGCAAACCGCCACTCTTGGCCATTGATCTGGGATATGACACCGCCTTCATCACCATCCTGGACTCGCACATCACAACGCTGATCACCGCATTGATCCTGTTCCAATTCGGTACCGGGCCGGTCAAAGGATTTGCCGTCAGCCTGGCCATCGGCTTGGTGGCGTCCATGTTCACCGCCATCTTCGTTACCCGGGTGGTTCTGGCCATGGTGCTGAAAAACCGGCGCATTAAATCATTGAGTATCTAGAAGGCTGAATGACTCCAGTCTGCCAAAAGAGGGTTCGGGTTTCATCATGGAAATATTTCCTCACAAGACCAGTATCGATTTTGTCGGCATCAGTTGGATAGCCTACCTGCTGACCGGCCTGATGTTCGTCGCCTCCACCATCTCCCTGGCAACCCAGGGAATGCACATGGGAATCGATTTTGCGGGTGGTACCCTGATCCAGTTGCGTTTCCAAGCACCGCCAGCGTTACAGGATATTCGCACCACCATGGTCGGCCTGGGCTTGGGTGACGTCGTTATCCAAGAGTTCGGTACCCGCGAGGAAATCATCCTGCGCGTGCAAAAACAAACCGGTGACGATGGAAAACCGGGTGAGTTGGCAGCCAAAATCGTCAAAGCCCTGGAACCGTTGGTTGGCAAGGATCCCATCGAACTCAGACGGGTGGAATTCGTCGGACCCCAGGTGGGGGCCGAACTGGAGCAGAAAGGATTTTTAGCCATGCTCTATTCCATCGGTGCCATACTTATCTACGTTGCGTGGCGCTTCGAGTTGCGTTTCGCCTATGGTGCCATCATCGCCCTGGCCCACGATGCCTATTGTTCCCTGGGATTGTTATCCATCCTGCAAAAAGAGTTCACCTTGACCATCGTCGCCGCCGTCCTCACCATCGTCGGCTATTCCATCAACGATACCATCGTCATCTATGATCGAATACGCGAAGAAATGCGGCGTAACAAAAAATCAAGTTTGGCCGAAGTGATCAATATCGCTATCAATCGTACCTTGTCGCGTACGGTTATCACCTCGGGCACGGTCGTCATGGTGCTTTTGGCTTTGTTATTTTTCGGCGGCGAGGTGATTCACGATTTTGCCCTCGTGTTACTCTTCGGCATTATCGTCGGAACCTATTCTTCTATCTTTGTCGCTAGCCCCATCGTGTTGTTCTTTGAGAAGAAACGGCCCGATCATGCCAAAACGGCCCCCAAAGAAGAGGTGGCATCATGAGCGATCAGGACGATTATCAGTTGCGATTTCAAGTTGCCGATCCGGGTTATTCCGATGAAGATAACCGGCTGTATGACCAGGCCATGGCGGCCATCACCAAAGCCTTGGCCGATGGTCAAAGCTGGAACAAGGCCAAAGAATACGTGAACATGGTGGCCGATGCCGGGTTTCGTGCTGTCATTCTGGATGATTTTGTCAAAATCACTCTGGCCACCCGTCATTTCCAACAAGAGGAAGGTTTGAAAAAAATTGCCAAGGCTACAGGTATGCCCATGGAATTGTTGCTCCAGGCCAAACAGGAGATGATTCACGAGGTCAAAGAGGCTTCGGTGGCCGCTTACCACCTGACCCAGGGGAAGGGTGATGGATCGTCACAGTCGCATTAGTGCGATGCAGGCGTAAGCCGGGGCCTTGATCCATGGTGGCATTGTTTCGCTCCGATACAACTTTTGATAATGGAACTTAAAAAATTTGGCTACCATACTCATCATCGACGACGATCCCACCATCCGTGCCTATGTCCGCGCTATCCTTGAGGAAGATGGGCACCGAGTCGACGAAGCAACCGATGGCAACTCCGGGTTGGAGTCGTTTCGTGCCGGACACTTCGACCTGATCTTCACCGATATCCTCATGCCGCTCAAGGATGGGGTTGAGGTCATCATGGAACTCACCGAAAGTTTTCCAGGCGTGCGCATCATTGCCATGTCGGGCGGGGGACGCGGTCTGGACGCCTCCTTCAATCTGGATATGGCCAAAGATTTCGGGGCTCTACAGGTCTTGGCCAAACCATTCTCCCCCGAAGACGTCCGTCAAGCGGTCACCCGACTGCTCGCCTGAATCCCGCCGTCAGGCGCGTAGGGCACCACTGATCTCGTGTACGGCTTGTATCAGCGTCTGTACCTTGTCGGGATCCATGTTGGGTTCCACACCGTGCCCAAGGTTGAAAATGTGACCATTTTGTCGCCCTAAAGTCTCTAAGACACGACGCACTTCAAGCCGGATGCGCTCAGGGGTGGCATAAAGAACGGCAGGGTCCAGGTTGCCTTGCAAGGCGATCCGTGGTCCCAACTGCCGACGCGCCTGATCCAGCGCCATGGTCCAGTCGAGTCCGATAACGTCACAACCGGAGCTGGCAATGGTTTCAAGGTAGCCGCCACACCCTTTGGAAAATACGATGATCGGAATGCGGACACCATCGGTGCCATGACGTTTCAACCCGGCGATGATACGTGCCATGGGCTCCAGGGAAAAACGCCTGTATTCGTCAGGCCCCAGGATCCCCCCCCAGGTGTCAAACAATTGTACCGCCTGGACCCCATGGTCAATCTGGGCATTTAAATAATGCGTCACTGCGACAACCAGGCGATCCAATAATGCTTCCAAAAATTCGGGATCGTTGTACAGTAAGGTTTTGATCAGGGAAAATTTTTTACTGGAGCCCCCTTCAATCATGTAGGTCGCCAAGGTCCAGGGCGATCCGGAAAACCCGATGAGGGGCATCCCAGCCGGCAATTGTTGGCGAATGGTGCGGATGGCGGCCAGGACGTAACCCAACTGATTCCGGGGATCGGGGGGAACGAGCCTGTCCAAATCAGCCATGCGGCGCAATGGTTTGGGAAAATGTGGCCCCTCCCCCTCCAAGAAGTGTAGTTCCATCCCCATGGCTTCGGGTATAACGAGAATGTCGGAAAATAAAATGGCCGCATCCAGTTCAAAACGTTGCAACGGTTGCAGCGTCACTCGTGCAGCCAGCTCGGGGTTTTTGCACAGGGAGAGGAAGTCCCCGGCCAGTTTACGCACCTCCCGATATTCGGGCAGATAACGTCCAGCCTGTCGCATCAACCAGACGGGTGTTCGCCTGACCTCAAGCCCCAGGCAGGCGCGCAGGAACAAGGATTGGGGTTCCGGGTGAGTGGAGGGTGCTGTATTGTTGGCATGCATGCTAATGGTGGCCTGGCGAAGGGTGGATGAAGGCCTGAAGGCAATGAGTTTAGGGTACCTGGTGCATGCATGGCAAGGTGACGTTCGATCATTTATTGAGGTCCGCATGAAAAAATCACTGATTGGTGCCGGAATAGTGGTCAGTTTCCTGTTCACGGCTGGTTGCAACCTGGGAGGAGAAAAGGCCAAAGAGGCCGCACCCCCTCCTCCCATCAAGGTGAGCATCGGTTCCGGCAACTCGAGCAGTATGGAATACATGGCAGGGGCCGCTGTGTGCCAGACCGTCGTCCGGGGAGATGCCACGGCTCATTGTGAAAACCTCGCCAGCGATGGTTCCATGCATAATGTATCGGCCTTGCACGAGGGTAAGGTTACGTTGGGCCTTGCCCGGGCCGACCTGGCCTACCGCGCCTGGTTTGGGCAACCCCCATTCAAAGAACGTTTTGACAATCTACGGGTCTTGTTCGCCTTGCACCAAGATATGGTAACCCTGATCACCACTCAGGATACCGGGGTATCAACCTTTCGCGACATCCCGGGCAAACGGATCGGATGGGGTGACGAGGGGTCCGACGATGACTCGGTTGTGATGGATATCCTGAAATCCTGCACCATCAGCACCGATGCCTTGACTCGAGTCAAGGGCAGTACGTCCCAGGCTGTTTCGGGCTTGAAAGATCATTCCGTGGATGCCGTGTTCGCCATTTCGAGTCATCCCAGCCCCAGCGTTACCCAACTGGCTCAGGAACAACCCGTCCTATTTCTCCCATTGACGGAAAACTGTATTGCCCAGTTGATCGGCAAACGCTCCTATTATCAAAAGGGGCGCATTCCCGGGGGACTCTATCGCGGAATGGATGCCGATGTTCCCACGTTTGGCATGCAAGTATGGGTCATGGCGCACACGGATGACCCAGAGGAGACAATCCTGGCCATTGTTAAGGGAGTTTTTGAAAATTTGGAAACATTGATGAAAGATAACCCTGCCTTTGCGCACTTGTCCCCCCGTTCCATGTTGCCGGAATTCAGCATCCCCTATCACAATGGTGCTTTAAAATATTTTGCCCAGCGGGGATGGTTCACGTTGGAAAAAAACAAGTGAACACCAATTAAAGATGCGAAGGTCATCTCATTCGGTGACGAAAGCTACGGCCAGCTTTGCCGAACAATTTCAAACCGAAGGTACGCTTGCTTGGTGGCCTGCCACAGTTTCATTGATGGTGACCCATTACACATTGTAGGCCACCAAGCATAATTTCGTTGAACGTCCGATGCAGTCCGTACAGGTTCCTTCTCAAGCCTCAAGAACCTCCTTGGCCAGTTGCCAGGGGTGTTCCCAGGCCAACCTGGGGACGGCATAGCCGGATGTTCTTTGCCGCAAGTCGCGTAACAACGACCTGGCCCGGGCTTCGTCCACCCGGAAATGGGCAGCACCCGCCACGGGGTCCAACAGGTGCAGATAATACGGAACAACCCGATTTTGTATGAGGATATCTGAAAGAGATTCCAAGACATCGACCGTATCATTGATCCCCTTGAGGAGTACCGATTGGTTGAGCAACGTGACACCCGCTGCCGCCAATCGTGCCAAAGCCGCACCCCCTTCCCGCCCCAGTTCGTTGGGATGGTTGACGTGGATGATGATGATGGGCGTCAGTTTCAACTCCGTCAGCCAGACCAAAAAGCCGTTGTTGATCCTTCCCGGACTGCACACCGGCATGCGGGTGTGCAAACGCAGGCGTTTCAGGTGCCCCATGGTTTGCAGCTCGGTCGTCAAAGCCAACAGGTCATCGTTGGCAACCATCAACGGATCACCCCCGGAAAAAATCACTTCATGAATCGATGGATCACGGCGAATCCATTCCAAGGCCGGTCGCCATGCGTCCCCCTGAGTCGGAACATCCTGGAAGGTGTCGTGGCGGCGGAAGCAATAACGGCAATGGATGGGACACTGGCCCGTCAGGCGCATCAACACCCGCCCCGGATATTTGACCAACAACCCTGGCGCTTTTAAAAATTGCGCTTCTTCAAGGGGGTCGGCAGTGAAACCGGGAGGCGTCATCAATTCCAGGGCCGAAGGCATCACTTGCAACAGTATGGGGTCTTGGGGATCCCGCCAATGAATCAATTCGGAAAACACCCTGGGCACACGAAATGCAAAATTGTGCGCAGCACGTAACGCCCCCTCATCAAAATTCAGGGACCGACCGCACGAAGTGTTGCAAAAATCGGGTTCCTCTTCGGAGTGATTGGGGGTAGAATCACGGTTGATAGAATTATTGAGCTTCAAAGACAATTCCCTATTGAACGGTCATTCGACTTAAGTTACAGGAAAAATCAAGAACATGCTGACTCATAACCAGCTTCGGCAAGGAACCCGCGTTGAAATCGACGATCTTCCATGGATCATTGTGGATGCCTCGTTTGTCAAACCAGGAAAAGGACAGGCGTTTACCAAAATAAAGATAAAAAACTTGATCGACGGCCGGGTGATTGAACGCACCTATAAATCCAGCGAAACCGTCGTTAAGGCAAGCATTGTCGACAAGGATATGCAATTTCTCTATGGCGACGGGGAATTCTGGCACTTTATGGATCCCGCCAGTTACGAACAGGTCGCCATGACCAAGAGCCAGGTGGGTGATGTCATTCATTGGCTCAAGGAGCAGGAAAGCTACCAGGTCACCTTTTGGAAGGAGAAACCCATCTCCCTGACCCCGCCACCGTTTGTCATCCTGACCATAACCCAATGCGAGCCGGGCATCAAAGGGGATACCGTTTCCGGGGCGACCAAGCCGGCAATCCTCCAAACCGGTGCGACCGTCAAGGTTCCGCTGTTCGTCAACGAGGGGGATCGGATTCGGGTCAACACCAAGACCGGCGAATATGTTGAACGCGCCAAGGGGTGATTGGCAATCCTGGCAGCCAAGCGCCACCCTGGAAACCTTGCGCCTCAGGGCCAAGGCGATCCAAAAAATCAGGGCCTTCTTCGAAGGACGTGGGGTGTTGGAGGTCACGACTCCGGTATGGTTGCCGGAAGTGGCCCCCGAACGCCATCAAACCCCACCGGTTTGTTCGGGGGGGTTTTTGCTGACATCCCCGGAAACGTGTATGAAACGCTTGGTCGCCGCTGGATCAGGGGCCATTTTCCAAATGGGGCCGGCCTTCCGCCAAGGGGAGTCGGGACGGTTGCATCACCCGGAATTCACCATGTTGGAATGGTATCGGCCCCATTGGGGCCTGGATCAGCTCGTGGACGAGGTCACCACCTTGATCCAGCTCGTCCTGCCCGTCCCGGCCATTCGCATCATGACCTTTCAGGAGGCGTTCCAATCCTTTGTTGGAGCGGATCCGTTCCAGGCACCCCTGGAAACCTTGGCGGAGGCATTGAATGAGGTGTTGCGTCCGGGCGATGATCGCCCCGCGTTGGTTGATCGCCTGTTCGTCCAACGTTTGGAACCAGCGATCGCCCCCCTGGACACGGTACTGATCCTGACCGGCTTCCCCCCCTGGGAGCCGGGTATGGCGGAACTGAATCCGGGACCACCCAAAGTTGCCAGGCGCTTTGAAGTGTTTTTCCGGGGCGTGGAACTGGCCAATGGTTATCAGGAGTCGCGGGATCCCCTGGAGCTGGAGCAACGGATGCTGACGGCCAATGCCGCTCGGAGACGCGATGGTCTCAACCCCCTGCCCATCGATCGCAAATTTTTGCAAGCCATGGAAGCGGGGTTTCCGTCGTGCGCGGGGGTGGCTTTGGGGGTGGATCGCCTGCTGATGCTCGCGTTCGACAAAGAGGGAATCGATAAGGTGATGACATTTCAAGAACTTCCCGGATCATCCAGCATGGACCGATCATTCTAACCCAAGGAGGTCACGATCATGGCGTTACTCCATACCCCTGCCGGGGAACTGGGCGTCCCGGCAGCCGATTTTTCCCTTCCGGGCGTCGATGGATCATCCTACAGCCTGAGCAGCTTCAGCGGCAGCACACTCCTCCTGGTCATGTTCGTGTGCAACCATTGTCCGTATGTCAAAGCGGTGTGGGATCGCTTGATCGCCCTGCGGCAGGATTTTTCCCGGCAAGACGTGGCGATGGTCGCCATCAACAGCAACGACAGCCACGCCTATCCGGAAGACAGTTTTTCCAACATGCAACAACTCGCTCGAACGAAAAATTTACCATTTCCGTATCTTGTAGATACATCGCAATCGGTTGCCCGCGACTACGGGGCGGTTTGCACCCCGGATTTCTTTGTCTACGACAAACAACGGACGCTCCGTTATCGCGGTCGTCTGGACGATTCCCCCAAGGAACCGGACCGGGTCAAGCATCAGGAACTCAAAGAAGCACTGCAAGCCCTCCTGGATGGTCGACCGCTGCCACCCTTGCAAAACCCCTCCATGGGGTGCAGCATCAAATGGCGCATTGAATAACATTTCTCCCCTTTTCCATTGTCACCCACGGCTCCATGTCCGAATCCGCCCAAGCCCATCTGCGGGAAATCCCCTACAACTACACCTCGTTTTCCGACCGGGAAATCGTCCAGCGTTTTCTCGGGGTGGACATGTGGAAATTGTTGGAAACATTGGCCACCCAACGCCGGACCGGCCAATCGCAACGCATGTTGTTCGAGATATTGGGGGATTTGTGGATCGTTGATCGCAATCCCATCCTTCAGGAAGAACTGCTGGTCAACGATAAGCGGCTTAAAGCATTCATGGCCGACAGTTTTCGTCGGGTTCTGGCCATTGAGGAGCGATCCCGGGATTTGCCCCAGGTTGGCATTCTTCTGGTCCGGGTCCGGGCCGCCCTGGAAAAGATGGCGAAAGAAATCCGGGAATTTCGTGAGTTGCGGCAACGACTGGCGCAGCTCGTTGGCCAGCAAAGCCCCTCCACCCACCTTGATTTTTCCGTCATTGCCCGTGTGGCTTCGGTAACCGATGCCACCGATTGGCGGGTGGAATATCCCTTCGTGGTCATCACGGCGCATCGTGAAGAAGAATGGCCAACGATTGTCGCCATTTGCAATCAATTGGAAATCACCATGATCGCCCGTGGCGGTGGTACCGGGTATACCGGTGCCGGGGTTCCGTTGTTTTCCCGCACCGCCATTTTAAACATGGAACGGTTGAACGCCATCGGTCCCGTGCGCCACCTGACCCTGCCCGGAACAACGGTACAGGCGGCCACCATCCGTGTCGAAGCGGGGGCGGTCACCCATCACGTAGCGTTGGCGGCGCAACGGGAGGGATTGGTTTTTGCCGTGGATCCCACGTCCAAACAAGCCTCAACCATCGGTGGCAATATCGCCATGAACGCCGGCGGCAAAAAGGCGGTGCTGTGGGGGACCACCCTGGACAACCTGGTTTCCTGGACCATGGTCACCCCCGACGGCCATTGGCTGCTGGTGGAACGGCTGGGGCACAATCAGGGGAAGATCCATGACCAACCCGTGGCCCGTTTCCGTCTGCTGCGCTGGCAACCGGGCCATTCCCGGGATCAAGCCGGGGAAGAACTGCTGGAAATACCGGTATCGCTCATTCGCAAACCAGGATTGGGCAAGGATGTCACCAACAAGGCACTGGGTGGCTTGCCCGGGGTGCAGAAAGAAGGTTGCGATGGTGTCATTACCAGCGCCGTCTTTTTACTGCATCCGGGGTTCCAACATATTCGCACCGTCTGTCTGGAATTTTTTGGCATGGAACTGGGAAAAGCGGTACCGGCCATTGTCGAGATCAAAGACTATCTGGATCGTCACCCCCGGGTGGGCTGCGCCGGGTTGGAACACATGGACGCCCGCTATATCAAGGCGGTGGATTACAACACCAAATCGGCGCGCAATGAGCGACCACGCATGGTACTCCTGGCCGATATCGTCGGGGAAGAAGAGCAAACTGTGCTGGAGGCTTCGCAACAAGTGGTCAGCCTGGCCCGGGAACGCGATGGGGAAGGGTTTATTGCGGCATCCCCGGAGGATCGGCAACGATTCTGGGCCGACCGTTCCCGGACCGCCGCCATTGCCAAACATACCAACGCCTTTAAAATCAACGAAGATATTGTCATACCCCTGGAGAAACTGGCCGAGTACAACCATGGGGTCGAACGCATCAACATTGAGCAATCATTGAAAAACAAGATTGCCATCCTGGATGAATTCGTCAGTCTGGTGATCGAGATGCAATCCCCGGGGGATCGCACCCCCAGCCTGGAGGGGCAACGCATCATCACCGACAAGCAACAGGCCGCCCTCGGATTGCTCCAGGAGGTGCGGCAGCGTTGGCAAACCTTGCTGATGCATTTGGATACCCCGGCTTATGATCCCGTTCTGGCACAGGTGATCCCCGCGCCGACATCGGAGGAAACCTTGCGGGAACCGTTGATTCAATGGTTGTTGCGCGGCGCAATCGCCCCCTCCTTCCGCAAGGAGGTGCGGGAACCGTTGCGCGACTTGTTTTCCGGGGAACATTGGCAATCCTTGCAGAGTCGTCTGGATGACGTTCACAAACAGGGGCGCGCCCGGCGTATTTTCATCGCCCTGCACATGCATGCGGGCGACGGCAATGTGCACACCAACATTCCGGTCAACTCCAACGATTATGACATGTTGCGGGAAGCGGAGCGCATCGTCGATCATCTCATGACCCTGGCGGTGCAATTGGGTGGGAAAATATCCGGGGAACATGGGATCGGCATGACCAAGTTCGCCCATCTGGAACCCGCCGAGGTGGATCAGTTCGTCCGCTACAAGCAACAGGTGGATCCCTTCCATCGGTTCAACAAGGGCAAGTTGTTGCCGGTGGGGATGTTTTTCGCGGAACCGGTCATGGAACGCGCCTATACCCCATCCTTGCGCTTGGTGCAACAGGAGGCCATCATCCTGGAAGAGAGCGCCATGGGGGGGCTGAACGATGCTATTCGCCATTGTTTGCGTTGTGGCAAGTGCAAGGAGGTGTGTACCACCCATGTCCCGGAAAGTGGGCTGTTTTATTCGCCACGCAATAAAATATTGGCATTGGGTCTCGCCATCGAAGCCTATTTGTATGAGGAACAAACCCGTCGCGGACTCTCCGTACAAAACCTGACACAGTTCGTCGATCTGGCCGACCATTGCGCCGTATGCCATCGTTGTCAGGTTCCCTGTCCGGTACATATCGATTTCGGATTGGTCACAGTCGCCATGCGGGGTATACCGGCCCGCCGCCGTTTGTCCTTGCTGCCGCAACGTTTGGCCCTGGCCTTTCTGACAACACAACATCCTGGTATCATTCGATTTTTCCGTCGTTATTTATTGATTCCCGCCTACAAGGCGCAGCGCACGGCCCATTGGCTTGTCAACCGGAGCCCGGCATTGCGAAAGCTCCTGACCTGGAGCGCTCGGCGACCCTGGATCAAACCCCGGGTTGCCGCCCTTACGGGAATGCTGCACACCCGGCTGCCCCTGCCCAGCACGGGGGGGAGTGCCAGGACCTTGCTGGGGTGGGACGACAAACCGGGGATCCCCTGGGTACCGGTGGTTTCCCGACCCGACCACACCTTGGAGACCGTCTTTTATTTCCCCGGGTGCGGCTGTGAACGTCTTTTCAGCGATATCGCCCTGGCCACCCTGGCGTTGATCCATCATCTGGGGATTCAAACCGTCCTGCCCCCGACATACATGTGTTGTGGTTTTCCGCAAAAAGGGGGTGGGGATGCCGCCCGAAGCCGCAGGATGAGTCTGGAAAACCGGGTCTTGTTGCATCGGGTTGCCAATACCGTGGATTTTCTGCAAATCAAAACGGTTCTGGTATCGTGTGGCACTTGTTTGAGCCAGTTGCAATCCTATCATCTGGCGAGCATCTTTCCCGGTTGCCGGGTGATGGACATTCATGAATTCTTGTTTGAACGTGGGATACGTACGCAATCTCAGGTTGAGGAAACCCTATTGTTTCACGACCCGTGCCACTCCCCCATGACCCACCATGCCCCCGCCCGTGTGGTCGCCGCCCTGACCGGTTCCGAGGTTCGTTTGACCGATCGCTGTTGCAGCGAAGCGGGTACGTTTGCCTTGGCCCATCCGGAAACGGCCAATCGATCCCGCCTCGGGAAAAAGGGGGTCATGGAACGGGCCGCAGCGGATGGGGGGCGATCCCGTCCCTGCCGCATCATGACGTCGTGTCCCTCGTGTTATCAGGGGTTGTCCCGCATCGGTCACGCCCTTGACATGGAGACCGACTTCCTTGCCGTCCATCTGGCGGCCAGGGTGTTGGGTGATTCCTGGCAGCAGGATTTTCTGCGCAAGATACAAAGCCAAAAGGTGGACCCCATCCTGTTCAATTGAATTGAATTCATTCCAGGTTGGCGTGCCCGAGACCAACCTGACCTGACTGTACCAACCTTAACAAAGGTTCCCCCTCATGTCCGGCAAACCCAAAGAAATCGTTTACTTGAAAGACTACCGTCCCCCAGCCTTTTCGGTGGAATCGGTACAACTGCATTTCAAGCTTGATCCCGATCGAACCGTGGTAGCATCGGAGATGGTCCTGATCAAAAATCCCGGGATCGGCGGCGAGTCCGCCCCTGCCGATCTGCGTCTGGACGGCAGACATTTGCAGTTGCTGGAAGCCAGGATGAATGGGGAACCGTTGGCAACGGGATCCTATTCCTTGGATGAGGAAGGGATGACGGTACATGGCGTGGGAGATCGTTGCACATTGGCATTGACCACCTGCGTCCATCCCCGAACCAACACATCCCTGGAGGGGTTGTTTTGCTCGAAGGATATTTTGTGTACCCAATGTGAACCGGAGGGATTGCGCAAGATCACCTATTTCCCCGATCGTCCCGATGTGATGACACGGTATCGGGTGATCTTGGAGGCGGACGAGGGAAGGTACAATGCCCTTCTGTCTAACGGTAACCTAGTGAGTTCCGTGTTAACGCAAGATGGGAAAAGGGTGGTCACCTGGGATGATCCCTATAAAAAACCATCGTATCTCTTTGCTTTGGTTGCTGGAAATCTTTATTGCGCCACCGGCGGGTTCACCACGGCGAGTGGACGTGAAATCACCTTGCATGTCTATGTGGAGCCGGAAAACAGCGATAAGTGCCAACATGCGTTAACGGCATTAACGAAAGCCATGGCGTGGGACGAAAGACGCTTCGGTCGCGAATACGACCTGGATCTCTACCAAATCGTCGCCGTCAATGACTTCAACATGGGGGCCATGGAAAACAAAGGATTGAACCTGTTCAACGCCAAATATGTCCTGGCGCAACCACAAACGGCAACCGATCTCGATTATCAACAAATTGAAAGCGTCATCGCCCACGAATATTTCCACAATTGGACGGGCAATCGCATCACCTGCCGCGATTGGTTCCAACTCAGTCTGAAGGAAGGTTTGACGGTCTATCGCGATCAGGAGTTCAGCGCCGACGAAGTCACCACCAAAGCCATCGGACGCATCGAAGCGGTGCGAACACTCCGAAGTTTGCAATTCCCCGAGGATGCCGGCCCGACAGCGCATCCGGTCAGACCCGACTCCTACATGGAAATCAATAATTTTTACACCATGACGATCTACAACAAGGGTGCCGAAGTGGTACGCATGTTGGCGACGTTGTTGGGTACCGACGGTTTCCGCCGGGGCATGGACGACTATTTTTCACGCTTCGATGGTCAGGCCGTCACGGTGGAAGATTTCCTGACGGCCATGTCGTCTGGAAGTGGTCGCGATCTGCGCCCGTTCCTGCTGTGGTACCAACAATCGGGCACCCCGGTGGTCACGCTCCAGTACGACTACGATGCCAAACAACAAACCTGTACCCTGACTTTTCAGCAAAATTGCCCGCCCACCCCGGGACAACCAAGCAAAAAACCATTTCCCATTCCCATCATCGTCGCCTTGCTGGATAACAATGGTCGGGAAATCCCTCTACACCTGGACGGCTCGGAATCAGGACCCACAACCCGATTGTTGGAACTGGTCGCGGAAAAACAGACCTTCACCTTTTCCCGGGTCCCCCGTCGACCGGTACCATCGGTATTGCGGCATTTTTCCGCCCCGGTGCGACTGCATTCCAACCTTACCAACGAAGAGATGGGATTCCTCTGGTGCCATGACGGCGACGGTTTCAATCGTTGGGAGGGCGGACAGGCTTTCGCCAGCAAATTATTGCTCAACGCCATCGAACATTGGCAACGGGGAGAAAATTTCATCGTTCCCGAAGCCTACCTGGAGGGATTCAAGAAAAATGTGCAAGATCCAGCCCTGCAACCCATGGACAAGGCCATGCTGCTGATGTTGCCCGATGAGAAATATCTGCTGGACCAAATGCCCAGGGGCGAACCCGAGGGGGTTTATGTTGTGCGACGCCGCTTTAAAAAGCGTCTGGCACACAATTTCGCGGAGTATTTGCTGGAATTGTATCAGACCCTTGCAGAAAAAGATAAAAGCTATCGGTATGATCGGCAGGCCGTTGGACGACGGACCTTGAAAAATTACTGCCTGGATTATTTGGTTACGGGTGATTGTCAGCGCTTCGGCAACCTGGCCGTCACGCAGTATGAAACCACGGACAATATGACAGATCGTTTGCTGGCCCTGGTCAAACTGGCGCACGAAGAACACCCCAGCGCGCAAGATATCCTGGATGATTTCCAAAAACGTTGGAAAAATGATCCGTTGGTCATGGACAAATGGTTTTCCATCCAAGCCACCTCACCGGCATTAAAAACATTGGAACGGGTGAAACTGTTGTTGCATCATACCCAATTCAGTATGAACAATCCCAACAAAGTCCGGGCTTTGATCGGAGCGTTTTGCCACACCAACCCGTACCGGTTTCATGCTGGCAGTGGTGAAGGCTATCGCTTCCTGGTGACAATCATTGAAAATCTGAACGGGATCAATCCGCAGGTGGCGGCTCGCATGCTAACGCCTCTGTTGCCATGGAAGCGGTTTGAAGAACAACGGGGGCGGTTGATGTTGGAAGCACTCCGCTCAATTGCGGCACTGCCCGATTTGGCCAGAGATATCCATGAACTGGTTCACAAAGCACTCGCCGTTTAAGATTGTTCTCGATACATTGGTCACAAACCGATCCCTGGACCAATCAGGCCATTGCGAATCGACTTGAAAACAATCAATCGATGGGATCGTCGGGATCGTAATCCTTGGAAGCCGTGGTTCCGAGCAAACGCCAATAGTCTTGCGGGGAACGTCCGGTGCCGGGACGCTTGATGGCAAGGTTGTCAGCAGTGAACAACGCACCCCGGGGTATGAATCGGGAAGCATGCACACTCTTGCGGGCCACTGCGGCATTGCCCCGCTCCACCTGATCAGGGCGTTTGATCCCATCCCCCATGGCCCGTTCCACCTGACGAATCCCCTGAACCATCGCGGTCAACTCGTCCGGTTCCAGGGAGGCGCGATGGTCGGGACCCTCCAGGTTGCGATCCAGGGTGAAATGCTTTTCAATGACCATGGCCCCTAAAGCAACCGCCGCAATGGGAATCGTAATCCCCCGGGTATGGTCGGAATAGCCCACATCGGTGTGAAAGGTTTGCCGCAAAGTAACCATGGCGCTTAAATTGACCGCCTCCATGGGGGTGGGATAGCTGGTGGTGCAATGCAGCAGGGTCACCCGGCCCCGCAACAAGTCCACGTCTGGAACAAAAGGATCCCGTCCATCGATGTGCGCCGGGTCGTCACCCCGCCATCCGCTGACAATCACCCGTAACGCCCATCCAATTTCGTCGGGATCAGCCATGCCGGTGGAAACGATCAAAGGATGGCCCGTTTGCGCGGCAGCGTATAACAAGGGACCATGCGTCAGTTCACCCGATGGTATCTTGATGCGACGCACAAGGTGCGATGCCACCAAAAAATGCAGGCTGGGGATGTCGAAAGGGGTGGAGAGGAATTCAATCCCCTGCTCACCGCAACGCCTGGCAAGGGCGAAATGATCCTGGTGGGTCAGTTCCAACTGCTTGAGCATGCTCAGTTGGGAACCGGAACCGGTGGTTTGTTGTTGATAGTGGGCTTTGGGGGCCTGGGCGGTCACCAGATTCTCGGCAATAAAAGTTTGAAACTTGACGGCATTGGCCCCGGCCGCAGCGGCACAATCCACCATGTCCATGGCACGGTCCAGACTGCCATTGTGATTCACACCCGCTTCCGCGATGATATATGTATTGTTCATGACCGCTTACAAAGTAGTTGTCGCGTTTTCAGGGAGATCGTAAAATTTTTTGAGCAACAGGTCCGACAACGGATAGGTGCTGACCACGGAAAAAATGGCTTCCGCAGCATGTCCATCCCCATAGGGATGGGGCAGATGGCGTACCATGTCTTGAAAATGGGGTGCGATCACCCGCTCCAGGGCATCGCGAATCGCACCCACCGATTCGTCACAATCGACGATACCCGGGGTTCGCAGTCGTCCCAACTGCCGCTGTCCGACGTTCACCGTTGGTCTTTTTAAAGCCGGGGCTTCGATGATGCCGCTTGAGGAGTTGCCAACCACGGCGTCACACCATGTCATGGCCGAAAGATAACGGAGCTGTCCCAACGATTGCACATGGTGGACCCGGTGCGGCTGACGCCGGCAATATTCCCGGATACGTTGGTCAATGGTTTGATATCCGGGATCGGCATTGACCCCGGTGAACAACAACCGATGCCCGGGAAAATGGTCCAAAGCGGACAGCAAGGCATCGATTGCTGCCGTGGCGCGCTGCGGATCCAGAGTGACGGGATGGTAGGTGATGAGGAAATAATGTTCCCCCAAATCAAATGCCAAGTCATGTTGCAACGCCTCCCGCGACAACAAGGGCAAGGTGCGCAGGCTGTCCAGACCAATGGCACCAACATTCCACACCCGGGATGGGTGTTCCCCCATCTGGATCACCCGCCAACGATACGCCTGGGCCGCGGTGAAATGCAGATGCGATAATTTGGTAATGGCATGGCGTATCGACTCATCCATGGTCCCCTGGCTCGCCTCGCCCCCATGGATATGCGCCAAGGGTATGTTCAGCAACAGGGCGGCCTGGGCCGCGCACAACACCTCATAACGATCCCCCAGGAGGATCAGCAGATCGGGTTTCAGTCGGGCGAGTGCCTCGGCAATCCCAACGATACCCCGTCCCATGGACGAAACCACACCCAGCGGGGAATCATCCGCCACCGGCATGGCAACCCGGGCGTCTATGGCAAATCCATCCCCTTCAATCGCCTGCACGGTGTTGCCGAAGCGCGCCTGCAGGTGCATCCCGGTAACGATGGTTTGCAAACGAACATCGGCATCCGCTCGAATCATGGCCATCAGCGGTCTGAGAAGTCCATATTCGGCGCGGGAACCGGTCAGTACGGCAAGGGTGCGGGATATGGGGCGGCAGTGATCGCGGGATCCCATCGTCATTGTTTCAACATGATATCCATATTGGCGGTCAAGCTACCCGGTGAAAAACCCAAAATACTCCTGGCGCGACTGATATCCATCACCGCTGTTGGGGAATAGCTTGGATTATCATAAGAGCGAACGATAATGTTGCTGGATGATTTCAATCTTTTCTTAATGGTTTCCGCCAATTCCCGGCTGGTGGCGGGGGCGCCTCCGCCTATGTTGAAAACATCCAAAGTCTGCCTGGCGACATGTTGGATCGCCAGTTGTACCGCACCAATCACATCGTCGATGTAGACCGGGTCGTAGGGAATGTTTCCATGACTAAAAAGTTCAACATCTTCATAACTTTCCAATGTCTGGATCAAATATTGAACCAGTCCCGGAACCTGCTGACCAATACCGTAAACCCGATCACATCGTAATACAACGGCATGCATGCCGTGATGCTGGCAGTAAAAGCGGAACAATTCCTCCGCGTGTAATTTTGACAAACCATAGGCGGAATGGGGGCGGGTGGGACTGTTTTCGCTGACGGGGACGGGCTGCGGTTGACCATAAACCCCGGAACTGGAGAGCATGACCCAATGCAGGATTGATTTTTCATCGGCAACGCGCAACAGGTTGGCCGTTCCCAGGCAATTGTCCCGCACGACCTCGGTCAGTTCCATGGGGTGCTGCAATGCTTGACTGGCGGCGGCGTGGATGCCGATGTCGATATCCGGCAGGGCGATGCAGGCTTGGCGCAATAACGTCAGATCGCTGAGATCAACCCGGGTGTGATGGTAGTTGGCAGTGCCTTTCAGGCTGGGGCGTGGCGGATTCTTATCGAAACCCCAAACACCATGCCCCTCTTTGATCAGTCGGTGGGCCAGGCAACTACCGACATATCCCGAACTGCCTGTCAATACGATATTCATGGCGCGCTGTTTTCACCCTTCATGGTCTGAAACGTAAGCATTCCTGGTCGCGGTCCGGGACAACGAGGTGAAGGTTGTGCCGCATCCACCATTCCCCCAACTGAAAATCCTGTTCGGTATCGATATCGATGGAATGGCGATCCTCCATGACCAGGGCGATGGTATGGCTGTCTGTAAACGATTTCCCCTGCAATAACCAAGGGATGGAACACGCATAAATCGCACCGTTCAATACATAGGCGGGAGAGATGGCTTGCCGGTTTCCAGCCTCTTGCGCCTGCGGCACCACCCGAATCAGGGTGTGATCGTCCTGCAGACGAAACATCCACTCCGGTGGTTTGGCACTGCGACATACCGAAACACAACTGCTATGACGTCCCTGTGCCACCACCTCCAGGGCGGCTCTTATGTGTTCCGAAGTCCGCAAAGGGGAGGTGGGTTGCAACCATAAAAGGATATCATATTTTTTTTCTAAATGGTCCAAAACATGCCGTGCAACGTCCAAGGATGTGGCCGTATCGGTTGCCAAATCCCGGGGACGGGCGAATGGTACGTCACACCCATAATGCCGCGCCACCTCCATGATCCTCTCATCATCGCTCGAAAGTAGCAATCGATCAATCTCCCGACACCCTTGAGCGGCCTGGATCGTCCAGGCCAGCAAAGGTTGGCCATGAAACATGCGTATGTTTTTCATGGGCACCCCTTTGGATCCCCCTCGTGCGGGAATAATGGCCAGGATACTGCAACCATTCATCATGATGACGCCTCATACGTTACGGCAACTGACGGGTTGACAAAGTCGATGCCATAATGCAGGTTCCGGACCATGGTGGACCACAAGACAATCACGAATTGGAAATGATCCCTCGCATTCGTTCCTGAAATCACCCATGATGACTGCTATGATGATGCAATCCACCCTCGCAGCACGGAGTATCCGGACCCAATCCCACGCAGCTTCAGAACCCCTCGGGAATTGCATCAATCCATGTTGTTACTGACACAGGGTGAATTTGTTCCGGGACAAAAATATTTCTGATTCAAAGAGGTAGTGATCTGATCTGGACATTGCCGATTTTTTTTGGTATGAAAGTCTGACGTCAACATCTTGCAAGGTGGAAATCGTTGG
>PEAK01000074.1 GCA_002753515.1 Magnetococcales bacterium | reverse complement strand
ATTTTGCCACTACAATAAAAACCGGCAAGGAGTGTTTTTCTAACAATTTGATTTCATTGAATTAAAAAAATAGGCTATCACGCACTTATAACTATTTATTGCCTTTTTAATTCACTTGTTCGCTTAAATTATAAAATATACTGTATTTATATGATTCATAATATATTAGCTTGCGAAGATGGGCCAGGTGTATTCTTGCAGGGCTTCCCGGTAGGCCGTGACCGCCGCAGTGAGTTTTTCCGTGTCACTCTCGCGCTTACCTAGTGCCTGTAGTGCATTACCCAGATTGTTTTGCGTTGTTGCCCAATGGAGAGACACCCGTTCTCTGGTTCGTTCTTGTAGGGCTTCCAGGTAGGCGGTAACCGCCGCTGTGAGGGATTTCGTGCCGCTCTCGCGTTCACCCAACGTTTGAAGCACAACACCCAGATTGTTTTGCGTCATAGCCCAATCGAGAGGCACGCGCTCCCGGGTCCATTCTTTCAGGGCTTCCCGGAAAGCTGTGACCGCCGCCGTGAGTTTTTCCGTGTCACTCTCGCGCTTACCTAGTGCCTGCAGTGCATTACCCAGATTGTTTTGCGTCATGGCCCAATCGAGTGGAACGCGCTCCCGGGTCCGTTCTTGCAGGGCTTCCCGAAAGGCCGTGACCGCCGATGTGAGTGATTCCGTGCCGTTTTCGCGCTCTCCCAATCTTGTAAGCGCACTACCCAGATTGTTGTGCGTCGCGGCCCATTCCAGGGGAAAGCCTTCGCGAGGTTGCAGTTCCAATAGTTTTGAATAGAGTTGGATCGCTTTTTTCAAAGCCTCATTATCGCCAAACTCGTCCCCCTGTTGGTACCAAGCACCAGATTCCTGTTCCCTAAACGCATTTTTTTGCTCTTCACGGGATGGGGGCAGGGCGTCAGCGGCTTGGACAAAGTATTGCGCCGCATCCTTATAACGCAAACGGGTCATGGCCAATTCCGCCCGACTTGCCCAAACCGATGCCGTCTCCTCCCCTTGCAACGCCAACAATTGGTCGAAAACGGCATCGGCGTCATCATAACGGTATTCCGCAATCGCCTTTTTCGCTGACTCCTTCAAGGCAACCATCTCCGGACTACCCTTGGGCAGCGCCTGGAGTTGTTGCAGCAAGGCATTGTGCCTTTCGGCGATCTCCTTCAACTTGCTGGGCCATTGCTCAGGAGGAACGTCTTTCTCGCGAATAATGGCCAGAAAACTGCTGATGGCCTCCCTGCCAACACCAAGCTCTTTTTCCTGCTTGTGGATGATCTCCTTTTGTTCTTGCGTCAATCTTTCCAAAGGGGCGGTTACGGCTTCCCCTAAGGATTTGATAATTTCAGGAGTCAGGCCATTCTGAATCGTCACATTTCCAGCGTTGTGATTCACCAAATTATTGCCGGATCCGGGAATGGTTGTGCCGGAGACACCACTGTTTGGACCGGGTTGGTCTGATTGTGGCTTTGATTTAAAAAACCATCCCACCAACACCACAACAACACTGACAAGCGCCCCAAGTGCTTGCATGGCATTGGAATTGTCCCCGAACCACTTCCATGCTTCCGCCAGCGCCCCTCCCATCCCACGCACCCCCATTTCCAGGAATCACACGAGACCACAGGTTATCACAGTCCAACGTGAAAGTCTACTGCAAAACCTGCCGATAAAACACGATCTCATAAGATCCAACCATCGAAAAAAAACAAGAAAACCAGCATTATGTGGGATATTTTTCGCAAAAAACACACACGACACGGTTCCACCAATCGCCAACCCCTGTAAAAGGAACCCAACGCTTCCAACCAATCCCGCATCGGCATCTCACCAAACCGAAAGGTCCATGGCGTCCCGCAAATACCCACCATCCGCCTCCAAAACAAAAGAATCTTCTCGGGCAAATCCCCCCGGGACATCCCCTCCCCAGACCTGTTGACCACTTCGGCATCGGGACAAAAGTGCATCGAGTTTCGCTGTAACCCTTTCAAAATTCCCTTGGCGATGATTCCCACCGATTCCATGTTCACGCCCCTCAATGGCATCCATCCACCTCATCCCAACGAGATAATTCACCGGCAGCGGAATATAACGTAACGTACCCTCCCTCAGCGCCCGTACCCAAGGGGCATGATAGCGGCACCGGTTTTGAACATCGTCAATGATCGTGTTCGCCAGTTCGGGTGTGCCCACCAGCTTTTGCCAGCTATCCCAAGCCTTGCCATAATGCACCTTATGCGGATAACACTCCCAAAACCGCTTGAACGCCCCCTCCACATCCCAACAAACCGTCGATTCCATCAAGGCTGGCGTCCGAGAGGAATGATCCGGGTCGGACACCGCCGTGACCACCTCAACCGACAAAACAGTGGGGTCATCCCGCAGCACCCGCCTTGAGGGGGTAGGGGGAGGGTTCCGTGGACTGTTCAGGTTTTCAGTGGATGGTTCTTCTTTAATGATGGGTGACACCGTGTCATGCATGTGCATGACATCCGGTCCCTCATGGCGGTACTTTTTGTCATCCATGGATGGGACGGGGTGCTCCCCCTGGCGGGAGGTTTTGTCACGCCGTCCAGGGGGGTCCGAAACGTGGAGGGTGAACAGGGAAGTGGCTTGGCCACCACGACGACGCCAACGCCTGAGTTCCGTGATCAGTCTATTTTCGGTGAGAAATTTTAAACTGCGACTGATGGAACGACGATGGCACTGACACAGTTTGGCCAATCGCTCCAGGCTGGGGAAACATTGATGCTTTTGATCCGCATGTTTCGCCAGCATAATCAAGGTGAGTTTGGGCATGGAGGGTATTTCCTGTTCCATGGCCCAGTACATGGTGGCGTGGCTCATAGGGGTTTCTTCTCGATTCCAATTGATGGGATGGGTCCGGGACGGCGTCCCGATAGTTTTTTTAAACCGCAACCAGCGCGGGATACGTAGTTTTCTAGCGTCATCCCCGCGAAAGCGGGGATCCAGGGAGTCTACATACCTTTCCCTGACTTTCTGGATCCCCGCCTTCGCGGGGATGACAAGAACTGCGCATCCCAAGATAGCTGCGGTTTAAATGAAAAAAGTATCACAGCCATGGGAGCGCGGATCATCCCGCCAAGACCACGCGCAAGATCACCGTTCAATACGTCACGTTATGGGATGGTTTCGCTACCGGAAAAGATGGGGAGGGGGAAGGCCCAAGGGCTGTGGCAATGCGAAGATATGCTGGAGGCACGAACGCTCCAAGGGTGTGGATACGTCAGGATGCCCTGGTTTGTCAATCATTATTTTTGTCGTTGCCGCACCAGAGGACTTTCATCATGCGTTGGCATAGCTGTAACGGTGATCAGAGCCGCATACGGCAACGAACAAAATACCATGGCCCCCTGGTTGAAAGCGGTTTCATCCTTGACAATATGGCGTGATGAGCCTATCGAAATAGTACAATTCAATGGAGGCCATGCGCATCGGGAACCACGCGCAAAATTCTGGGGAACCTGAATAAAATCAACACCTTTTCTTGAGTTGTTCGTTGCCCTGGTTTTGATTGTCCCCGAAAGGGGCCTACCGTGTCACCATGCGCCCTTTCGGATGATCGAGGGAGAAGCACCATGCAGTTCTCTGATGATCCCCGGGATATAGGCTGGGTACGCACGAATATACCCTGTCAGAATGCCTGCCCAGCGGGAACCAATGTCCCGGCCTACATCCGCAGTATCGCGGAAGGGCTCCATGGCCAAGCCTACGAAATCAATCGGGAATCCAACGTATTGCCCAGCGTGTTGGGACGCATCTGTTCCCGCCCGTGTGAGTCGGCCTGTCGGCATGGCTGGCCAGGGAATGGCGAACCGGTAGGGATATGCAGTTTAAAGCGTTCCGCCGCCGATTTGAAGGATTCCGGACATCGCATCACCGAACGCCTCTTCGCCCCCACCGGCAAACGCATCGCCGTCGTGGGTGCGGGTCCCAGCGGCGTCGCCGCAGCCCATGACCTCTCCCTGCTCGGACACGATGTCGTCATCTTTGAAAAAGAGGAAAAGCCAGGGGGCATGTTGCGTTACGGCATACCCGAATTCCGCTTGCCCCGCCCGCTGCTGGATATCGAGTTGCACAATGCCCTGCGCCTGGGTGTGCAACTGCGTACCGGAACCCCGGTGGGTGTGGGCAAGGGCGCGGTGCGCGTTTCCACCCTGTTGGCGGATTTTGATGCCGTGCTTCTCGGAACGGGATGCATGGCCCCCAGTCGCCTGGATTTGCGGGGCATTCCCCCGGGACAAGATCCCTCCCGGGTCTCCCAGGATGTGGAGTATGGCTTGCATTTCCTGATGGATTTGCATCGGGGGCAAAACAAACGCGTGGGACGACGGGTCGCTGTGGTGGGAGCCGGCTTCACCGCCCTGGATTGCGCCCGCGTCGCCCGGCGTCTGGGGGGGATGGAAGTCACCATCCACCTGCGCACCAGCGAAGAATATATCCCCGTGACCCACGAAGAATTGTTTGAAACCAAACGCGAGGGGATTCGCATCAAAGGCTTGCGGACCCCGGTGGGATTGCAGTTGGATGACAATGGTCGCCTCCTGGGGGTGGAGTTCGTGCAAAACCGCCTGGGTGGCTGGCGTGATAATGGTCGTCGGCTGGCCGTCCCCATCGACGGATCGGAATTCGTCGAAACCTGTGACACCCTGATCATCGCCATCGGTCAGGTCACCGTGAATGATTTTCTCGACATGCGCGTCGAACTGGATCGCTGGGGCAACGTGCGGATCGCGGAAAATGGCATGACTTCGGTTTCCGGCTTGTTCGCCGCCGGGGATTTCGTCCATGGAGCCTCCACCGCCATTCAAGCCATCGGCCATGCCAGAAAGATCGCGGATAAAATCGATACCTGGCTCGTGGGCAGAAAACGCAGGCAGGTGGTGCAGATGGAACCGGTCGCGGCCCCCTTGCGGGATCATGCGTTCGACTTCATCCAGCGGCAGGCCATGCCGACAACGCCCCTGCCCGAACGCCAACTGACCCGGGAAGTGGAATGCGGTCTGACCCGGGATTTGGCCAGCGAAGAGGCCAAACGCTGCTACCTGTGCGACCTGCGTTACCAGATCAATGTGGATCGTTGCATCTATTGCCGGGCCTGCATCGAAGTGGCACCACGCAACTGCATCAAGCTCATCAGCGATGTGGAAATCCAGAAGGATGGCAGCTATGGCCAACTGTTGGAAACCAAAGAGTGGAGCCGGGTTGCCGCGATCTGGATTGACAACAATGAGTGCATCCGTTGTGGAGCCTGCTTCAAGGTCTGCCCTGTCGCCTGCATCTCCATAACCCGTAACAAACTCATCACCGTGGATGTGTGACGCCATGACCGCTCACCATGCTTCCCCTTCCGTCCCCCCACACCGCTACGTCATCATCGGTAATGGTGTCGCCGGCAATCAGGCTGCTGAGGGTCTGCGGTCCCGGGATCCAGAAGGCTTGGTGACCATCATTACCAACAATCGGTTGTTGTTTTACAATCGCTATCTCCTGCCACTGCTGTTCCGCAGTCACAAGGATTGGCGGGAATTGCAGTCCCATTCGGCGGATTATTATCAAAAACATCGCATCCGCGTCATCCGAGATGTTCGGGTGACCGCCGTTGACGCCGGACGGCGGCAGGTGATGCTGGCCCACAAGGAACCCATCACCTATGATACCTTGTTGGTTGCCACCGGGGGACGCAGCTATTTGCCGGAAGAACTGGCCGACAGCCGGCATCTCCTCAACTCCTTCGGCACCTACGAACAGGCCATGGCCGTGAAAAAGGCGTTGCCGGACAGGGGAACGGTGGTGATGCTGGGTGGCGATATGATCGGCCTGGATTTGGCGCGCACCCTGCTCAGCATCGACTGCCGGGTGGTCCTGGTAACCCATGAAACAACTTTCTGGCCCCACCAGGTCACGCCGGAAGTACGGATGGAGTTTTTGAATGTTTTACGGGACATGGGTATGGATGTCATTGACGGCGATGCCGCGGGTGGCGTAACCGCCATCGAACCGGGAACGGCGGGTCTGCCGGCACGGCGGGTGGTGTTTCGCCAGGGTGGGGATGTGTATGGCGATGTGGTGATGCCGTTTTATGGCTTGGTGCCATCGGTGGAGTTCATGATGGGATCGGGCACCGATATTGAACGGGGTATCCTGGTGGGCACCAACCTGCGTACCAATGACAACCATATTTTTGCCGCCGGGGATGTCTGTCAAATCTGGTCGGAGCAGGAACACGCCTACCGTTTCTATTACGGTTACCAGAACGTTCGCGCCATGGGAGCGGTGGCGGCAAGCAACATGACCGGGGGGAATGAACACTTTGCCATAACCCAGAATGGATCGCTCAGCCGGGACGGTCGCGGCCATATCGATTCCTCGTTTTGGGCCTACGATTGAACTTTAGTCCAATAGCGTTGTCCCTGATGGGGGAACAATCATGAAAGCTACCGACATCCAAATCGCCTTGTGTGGATCCGCAGGCGACGGCACCATCGCCGCAGGCGATATTTTGCGCAATGCCGTGGCCCGGGCTGGCTATCGGGTCATCTCCTTCGATGTCTATCCCCCGGAAATTCGTGGATTCGGCAAATGCATCTCCCGTGTGCGCATCACCACGGAACAATCCTATGCCCTCAAGCGCCAGTCCGATGTCTTCGTCTCCCTGGATGACAGCCATGCCATTCCCCATGTTGGCGAGGTGCGCCCAGACGGTGCCGTCATCTTTGAATCCCAACCAGTGGCCACCGTCGCGGAAGGTCACCACATCAGCGGTCACATCCACCCGGGTCACATCCCTTACGGCATCCCCTTGCGGGAGCTTTCGGAAAAATCCACCGGCGGCGGACGCTCCCGCAACTTGGTCGTACTCGGATATATCGCCGGTCTCCTGGGCCTGGCACCGGAACACTTCCTGAGCATTATTGAAAAAAAATTCACCAAACAAGGTTCGGAAGTGGTATCGCGCAACCAGGCGGGTTTCCATGCCGGTTTTCAAGCCGGGACCGCCACCTTCAAACTGGATAACGTGTTTTTCACCCCCCTGGGCACACCGCATGGCAGCGAACAGGTGGTCATGTTGAGTGGCAACGCCGCCGTGGCCCAGGGCTGTATGGATGCCCATCTGGATACCTTTTTCGGCTATCCCATCACGCCGGCCACCTCCATCATGGAGCGCCTGGCGGTGGCACTGCCCAAACGTGGCGCACGCTTGTTGCAGACCGAAGATGAAATCTCCGCCATGGCGGCCTCCATCGGCGCCGGTTTCGCGGGTGCGCGCGCGGCCACCGCCACCTCGGGACCGGGATTGGCCCTGATGTCGGAAATGATCGGTCTGGCCACCATGGCGGAAGTACCGTGTGTTGTGTTCGTGTCGCAACGCGGCGGGCCGTCCACGGGCATGCCGACCAAAACGGAACAATCCGATCTCAACGCCGCCCTGTATGGCAGTCCGGGTGATTCACAACACATCGTCATCGCCCCCACCAACGTCGAGGGATGCTACCGCTGCGCGGGCAAGGCCTTTGAAATGGCCGAACGCTATCAAACGCCGGTCATCGTCCTGTTGGACCTGTATCTCTCCAACCGCTACGAAACCGTGACCTTGGCCGTTTCCGGTCCCCCATTCAACCTGAACGCCAACAAACCAAGGCCCCGTCTGGAAGCGGGCGAGGTCTACAAACGCTATGCCTTGACCGATGACGGCATCAGCCCCCGTGCCATTCCCGGCGATGCCGGGTGCATGCACGTGATCACCGGCCTGGAACACAACGAACTGGGACGCCCCAGTGACCAGGAGGAGATGCACGCCGCCATGAGCCGCAAACGCCATGACAAATTGCTCGGGGCCTTGCAACACCCGGACTTCACCGTGAGCAAACGCTTTGGTGACCCCGGTCGGGTCAAGGTGGGACTGCTTTCCTGGGGCTCCACCTTCGGCGAGTGTCTGGAAGCCATGTTCATGGCCCAGGCCGAAGGGATACCCTGTGCCGCCATGAAAGTGGTGATGCTGGCCCCGTTCCCGGTGCAACCCGTGGCCGACTTCATGGCGGATTGTGACGTGGTATTGGTGCCGGAATGCAACTATGAAGGGCAATTCGCCCACCTCGTTCAGGGCATTCTCGCCAAACCCGTGGTGCGCCTGAGTCGGGTGCCGGGATCACCCATGCCCGTGGAAGCGATCCTTGGCGAAGTTCGACGCCTGGCTCGGGGAGCCGTCACGGCGATTGCCTCTTAAAGAACGTATGATTCGCCTGGAGATCATGCCATGTCCATTATGGAAAGACCGGTTTTCGTAGACGACAAACTGCGCGAGGTGCGCCAGAGCGGGCGATTGGAATACCGCTCACGTTCCTTGCCAACCTGGTGTCCCGGCTGTGGTTATTTTTCGATCGTGGAAGGGGTCACCTACGCCTGCAACGAAATGGGCATCGCCAAGGAACAGGCCGTGGTGGTTTCCGGGATCGGCTGCTCCTCACGCTTCCCCTTCTTCGTCGATTTGTTCGGTTTCCACACCCTGCATGGTCGGGTATTGCCCGTGGCCACCGGGGTCAAAACCGCCAACGACAAATTGACCGTGATCGCCGTGGGGGGGGATGGGGATGGTTTCGCAATTGGTGGCGGGCATATTTCCCATGCGGCCAAGCGCAATGTGGATATCACCTATCTGTTGTTTGACAATGGCATTTATGGTTTGACCAAGGGTCAGACATCGCCACTCTCAGCGGTCGGGTTGCGCACCTCCACCAGCCCTTTTGACAATATGGAACAACCCCTCAATCCTTTGATGATGGTTTTGGCCTACGGGGCCAGTTGGGTGGGACAGGCTTATGCCGGTCGTCCCGATCATCTCCGGGAGATGATCACCAAAGCCATTGCGCACCGGGGGTTTTCCTATCTGCATATTTTAAGCCCCTGTGTGACGTTCGACAAAACCAGCAAGACTTACGTTAATTTGGGCTTGCGGGTCCGGGAATTGCCGTCCGGCCATGATGCCACCGACCTCATGGCGGCGCTGCATCAGGCCCGTGACCAAGAAAGTTTGGCCATTGGACTGTACTATCAAGAATCCCGACCGACACTGAACGCCACCTTTGAACAACTGGTCGCCAAAGCGGGTGGCGGTCGGTAACGACACCAGACCGCCCCTTCAGGAGAGTGCCGCATGACACAGCATCTCTCTATATTACCGTTTTTTAAACAAAAAACTTGGATAAAACCATGAGCAACAATGAAGAAAAATGGAAAGATCGTCTGCGACAACACATTCTGCAAAGCCTGCAAGCCAAACAGGCCCTGTTGGACGATGCATCCCTGTTCCAGGCCCTGAGCCAAAGTTGCCGGATGGCAGAGCAAACGTATCGCCAAGGGGGCAAGATCCTGGTCGCCGGCAATGGCGGCTCCGCAGCCGATGCCCAACATATCGTCGCCGAGTTGGTCAGCCGTTTTTTCTTTGACCGGCCCGCATTGGCGGCACTGGCCTTGACGACCGATACCTCCATTCTGACCGCCATTGGCAACGATTACGGGTTTGACAAGGTCTTTTCCCGACAGATTGAAGCCAATGGCATGCCGGGTGACCTGTTCATCGCCATCAGCACCTCGGGCAATTCGCCGAACATACTGGAAGCCATTGCCGCCGCCCGGAAGAAATCCATGCAGGTCGTAGGTCTCACGGGTCAATCGGGGGGAAAAATGGCCCCATTGTGTGATTGTACCATCCGCATCGCCAGTGATTCGACACCGAGAATCCAGGAATGTCACATTTTGGTGGGCCATCTGATCGCCGACCACGTGGAACAAGCCTTCTTCAAACCGGAACCGATGCCCGGGTAACACGCTGGGTAACTCAGGGAATTTGTTGAAAACCGGTTCAAAATGTGCGATCTTCGGGGTGGCGTGGGTCATTGGAATGGGTTTGGATACTATTGAGGAGCTTTTCTTATGGTGCAGATTACGATGAAGAAGGGGATAGTGACCCTGATGATGGGTTTGATGCTCTCCTGGGGCACCACTGCCGCCGCCCGGGATGAGGAAAAGCCGTTCTCCGATACCGAGGTGAACAAATGGATCACCGATTATCCCGAACTGGTGCAGTGGAGCCGGAAAAATCAAAACATAAGCAACCCGTCGAATCAACCCTGGATTATCGCTGGCATGCGTCACAACAAAGGATTCATCGACCAGCTCACCGCCAAAGGGTGGACTGCGGACCGGTTTTTTTACACCCTCGATCATCTGCAGCAAGGGCTTCGGATTCATAACGCCCGCAAAGACCAGATCCAGGCGCAGCAGCGCATGAAACAGAGCCGGCAGCAATACCAGAACGCCACCGACGAAATGGCCCAAAGGGCCGCTGCCAGCCAAAAGGAAATGGAAGCCGCCACCAAAGAACACCAGGCATGGGTCAAGAAACAATTGGAGGATCAGGAGCGGCGCATCCGCCAGGATCCCACCATGAATCCCTGGCAAAAACAGCAATCCCTGGAATTTTTGCGTCAACAACGCGCCTGGGCACAGCAATCCCCCACCCCCGCCACGGCACAAAACGGGCAGCAACAATTCCAGCAGGCGCAAAGGCAATCCATCATCAACAATCCCTATATCCCCGAAGGGCAAAAACGTTGGATACTACAGCAGATGCAATCCAACCCGGGCACTCAGCCCCAGGCCGTCATGAATCCTGAACAGGCCCGGGATGCCATGATCAAGCAACAAAAAATGTGGATCGTTCAGCAAAAGGCCCAGTTGGCCAACAACCCGTACATCCCCTACGAACAGCGCCAAATCATGGAGCGGCAGATGCAACAGTATGTCCGCAACATGGAAGAGGGGGCGCGCCAAAGTTACCGGATCCCCTCCATTCTCCCCGGCGGGGAAATGGAACTGATCGGAAAGTACAGTGACAAGCTGCAAAAAATCTTCCAATAATATTTCCTTCATGGACGCCCCCTTGGTCTTGGCACTGCCGGGTTCCACAGGGGGCGACCTTCCTTAGAAGGGTCACAATCCACCCTTTGCTTGCCCAGGACATGACCCGGACGCTACTCGGCAACAAACCATGGGTCCATAGAAAGCTGGAGGTGAACATGCCCAATCCGCCCAATCCGGTAGACTCCTGCTTGAGTGGCGCCAATGCCCTCTATCTGGGCGAACTTTACGCCCGTTTTCTGGCGGATCAGGGATCCGTTGATCCCGCCAGCGCCCGGTTCCTGTCGCAATTCCTTGGCGACAGCCGCACGGATATCCTTCAGGAATTGCAGGGTGCCGTCTGGGACCGGGAGCGCAGCACGCTCGTCAACCGCATTCGGGATGTCCAGGTTTCGGCACCCACCCCCGCAACCACCGCTTCATTCCCCTCCACACAAGCATCCCGCCAGGCCACCCTGGATTCCCTGCGCGCCCTGATGCTGATCCGCTCCTACCGGGTCCGGGGCCACCTGAACGCCTGCTTCGACCCCCTGGGGCTGGCCGGCAAGGGTCAATTCCCCGAACTGGATCCCGCCACCTACGGCTTCCACGACAACGACATGGATCGCCCCATCTTCCTCGACAACGTCCTGGGGTTGGAGATGGCCTCCATGCGGCAAATCCTACATATCCTGCAACAATGCTACTGCAGTTCGGTTGGCATCGAGTTCATGCATATCCAGAATGTCGAACAAAAAGCCTGGATCCAACAGCGTATCGAAAGCAATGGCAACCGCAGCACTTTTTCTGTCCCAGAAAAAAGTGCCATCCTGGAACGATTGAGCCATGCGGAACAATTCGAGCGTTTTTTGCAAAAAAAATACACGGGAACCAAGCGTTTCGGATTGGAAGGTGGGGAAACATTGATCCCGGCCCTGGAGCAAATCCTGCAACAAGGGGCGATTCAGGGCGTCCGTGAAATCGTCCTGGGGATGGCGCATCGCGGACGATTGAATGTCCTGGCCAACGTGCTGCAAAAACCCTACAGGGTCATGTTCTTTGAATTCCAGGGGGGATCGGCCAATCCCGAGGATGTCCAGGGATCGGGCGATGTCCGTTACCACCTGGGTTCGTCCGCCGACCGCATTTTCGACGGCCACCCAGTCCATCTCACCCTGCAACCCAACCCATCCCACTTGGAACTCGTCAACCCGGTGGTCCTCGGCAAGGTGCGTTCCAAACAGACCCGGGCGGGGGACAACGGACGCAAGGAGGTCATGGCCATTCTGTTGCACGGCGATGCCGCTTTCTCCGGGCAGGGTTTGGTGGCGGAAAGTTTGGCATTGTCGGGGCTTGAAGGCTATTCGACCGGGGGAACGGTTCACGTCATTATCAACAACCAGATCGGATTCACCACCAACCCCTCCGCATCCCGCTCCACCCCCTACCCCTCCGATGTCGCCAAGGTGATTCAGGCACCCATTTTCCACGTCAACGGCGACGATCCCGAAGCCGTTGTCCACGCGGTGCGCTTGGCAACCGAATTTCGTCAGGAATTCGGCTGGGACGCGGTCGTGGACATGTTTTGCTACCGTCGCCATGGGCACAACGAAAGCGACGAACCCATGTTCACCCAACCCATCATGTACCGTACCATCGCCAAACATCCCTCAACGCCCGAGCTGTATGCCCGACAATTGGATCGCGAAGGTTTGGGTGGGTCGGAAAGGTTGGCCCGCATACGCAGCGACTTTGAAGCCCACCTGGAAGAGGAATTCACCAAGGCGCAGGATTACAAAGCCGATAAGGCCGATTGGCTGGAAGGGGAATGGAAAGGGTTGTCCCACCTGGGTTCCGAAGAGGAACATCATGATTACCAAACCGATGTTTCCCTGGATCTCCTCAAGGAAGTGGGGTGGGCGATTTCCAAGGTGCCCGAACCTTTCGCCGTCAATTCCAAGATTGTCCGGCAATTGCGCAGCAAACGCGACATGATCGATTCCGCTTCCGGGTTGGACTGGGCCACTGCCGAAGCCCTGGCTTTCGGCACACTCCTGGTGGAAGGGATTGGTGTACGGCTCTCCGGCCAGGATTGCGGTCGGGGTACTTTTTCCCAGCGCCAGTCGGTATTGGTCGATCAGGAAAACGAGGCCCGCTACTATCCCCTCAATCATATCCGACCCGATCAGGCCCTTTACAAAGTCTACGATTCGCCCCTGGCCGAAGCCTCGGTACTGGGATACGAATACGGCTACGCCTCCCACGACCCCTTCACCCTGGTGATTTGGGAAGCCCAGTTCGGCGATTTCGCCAATGGCGCACAAATGATCATCGACCAATTCCTGAGTGCCGGGGAATCCAAATGGCTGCGCCTGAATGGTTTGACCATCCTCCTGCCGCACGGCTTTGAAGGTCAGGGACCGGAACACTCCTCGGCACGTCCCGAACGGTTTTTGCAATTGTGTGCCGAGGATAACCTCCAAGTCTGCAATCTGACCACCCCGGCGAATTATTTCCATGCCCTGCGGCGGCAAATTCGCCGCAATTTTCGCAAGCCATTGATCATTTTCACCCCCAAATCCCTGTTGCGTCATCCGGGATGTGTTTCCAACTTGGCCGATTGCGCCACGGGCTCCTCTTTCAAACGCATCCTCCCCGAGGAGTTCCCGCTGGTGGACAACGCGCGGATACGGCGTGTGATCCTGTGTACCGGAAAAGTTTATTATGACCTTCTGGAAACCAGGAACACCCATGGCATCGATGATTGCGCCCTGATTCGCGTGGAACAGCTCTACCCATGGCCCCGGGATGCCCTGTTCCATCAGTTGCAGCTCTATCCCAATGCCGAGGTCGTCTGGTGCCAGGAAGAACCCGCCAACATGGGGGCATGGTCCTTTGTCTTTCCCAGACTGATCCACCTGTTGCATGACCTGGAACGCAAGGAACAACGCCCGGGCTATGCCGGTCGGGAAGCCTCGGCGTCACCCGCTACGGGCTTGCACAAAAAACATGTCGTGGAACAAAAACTATTGGTCGAGCAGGCGCTGCGTTGGAACTTTGGCGAACTGCCACTACCCTTTCGCCGTAAACCTTAGAAAATAGCCGAAAGCGTTGGGTCATTCGTGTTGTTGACCCGCAACAGATGCACATGGGACAGGTGGTAACATGACGATCGAAATCAGAGTCCCCTCCCTGGGGGAATCCATTGTGGAAGCAACCGTGGTCAAATGGCACAAAGCCGAGGGCGATGCGGTGGTCGCCGGCGAGGTCTTGTGCGAATTGGAAACCGACAAGGTCACCATGGAAGTTCCGGCCCCGGAATCGGGGATACTCAGCCAAATCGTCGCCCCGCTTGATACCGATATCGGTGTTGGTGCCGTGCTGGCCCGCATGGAAGCCGGAGCTGTTGCCGGCAAACCGGCAGCGGATCACGTAGCGCCTCCCCCTGAGCCGACATCAGCGAAAATTCCCAAGCTGTCACCAGCGGTACGCAAACAATTGGAAGAAAAAGGACTCAATGCTGCGCAAATTCCGGCCACGGGTGCCGGCCATCGCCTAACCAAGGGGGATGTGAACCAGTTCGCGGCAGCCGCGAACCAATCCCGGGAAACACCACCCCGTTCCGTGGGGGCTGGACAATTCCCACCCGCCGTACAGGGACCACGCGAACAACGGGTACGCATGTCCCGTCTCAGGCAACGCATCGCCCAACGCCTAAAGGAGGCGCAAAACACCGCCGCCATGCTCACCACGTTCAACGAAGTGGACATGACCGAGGTGATGAATTGGCGCCAGACCTATCGTGACAGCTTTGAAAAAAGGCACGGGGTCCGCCTCGGCTTCATGTCGTTTTTTGTCAAGGCTTCGGTTGCTGCCTTGCAGGAATTCCCCGCGGTCAATGCGGAAATTCAAGGCGATGAATTGGTGTACCGCAATTATTATGATTTGGGCATCGCCGTTGGCACCAGCCATGGCTTGGTGGTACCCATCCTGCGGGATGCCGATCTCCTGTCCATCCCCGCCATCGAACAACAGATCACCGAATTCGGCCGCCGTGCCGAGGCGGGACGTCTAAGCCTGGAGGAATTGCAGGGGGGCACCTTCACCATTACCAATGGTGGGGTCTTTGGCTCCCTGCTCTCCACCCCCATTCTCAATACCCCCCAGTCCGGTATCCTCGGGATGCATAAAATTCAGCAACGACCCGTCGTCATGCCCGATGGCAGTATCTGCGCCCGTCCCATGATGTATTTGGCATTAAGTTATGACCACCGGGTCGTCGATGGTCGCGAAGCGGTCTCTTTCCTGGTTCGCATCAAAGAATGCATCGAAAATCCCGGTCGCATCATGCTGGGTGCCTGACTTTTCCCCTGGGGAGTCCAATCATGTCGAAAGAATGCGATTTGCTTGTCATCGGTGCCGGTCCCGGCGGGTATGTCGCCGCCATTCGTGCGGCACAACTGGGACTCGCAACCATCTGCGTCGATAAACGCCACCTTTTGGGCGGTACCTGCCTCAATGTCGGCTGCATCCCTTCCAAAGCCCTGCTGAATTCAACCCACCTCCTGGCCATGGCGCAGCACGATCTTGCAACCCATGGGGTCCAGGTCAGCGGCATCCAGGCGGATCTGGTAACCATGATGGCCCACAAGGATCGGGTGGTCAGCCAGTTGACCGCCGGTATCGAATTCTTATTCAAAAAAAATAAGATCACCAAAATTCAAGGGACCGCCACCATCACAAATCCTGAAACGGTATCGGTTGAGGATGAATCCGGGTCCGTGTACACCATTCAAGCCAAGAATATACTGATCGCCACCGGTTCCAAACCCGCGACCCTCCCGGGTTTCGCCTTTGATGGTGAACAGGTCATCAGTTCCACCGAGGCCCTTTCTTTAAAAGAGATCCCCGAAAAATTGGCTATCATTGGTGCTGGGGTAATCGGCTTGGAATTGGGGTCCGTTTGGCGTCGGTTGGGCAGTGCCGTCACGGTGATCGAATTCACCGATACCGTCCTGCCCGGCATGGACGGCGAGTTGCGTAAGCAAGCGGCGCGTATGTTGACTAAGCAAGGGTTGCAATTCAAGTTATCCACCCGGGCCCTGGGTGCTGAAATCCAAGGCAACGGTGTCGCAGTGACCCTCGCCCCGGTTGCAGGCGAAGCCCATCAAGAGGTCTTGCAGGTCGATAAGGTATTACTCGCCGTGGGGCGCGTCCCATGCACCGAATCCCTGGGCTTGGATGCCTTGGGGATAGAACTTGATGGCAAAGGTTTCATCCCGGTGGATCACAATTATCGCACCCGGATCCCCAACATTCTGGCCATTGGTGATGTGATTGGTGGCCCCATGTTGGCACACAAGGCGGAAGAAGAAGGTGTGTGTGCCGTGGAACGTTTGCTGGGTCAGGGAGGACAGGTCCATTGGGATCGCATCCCCGGGGTGGTGTATACCCATCCTGAAATAGCTGCGGTGGGGCGTACCGAGGAATCCCTCCAAAAACAAGGCCTGGCTTACCGCGTCGGCAAATTTCCCTTTTCCGCCAACTCCCGGGCGCGTGCCGTCGATCAAACCGAAGGTTTTGTCAAGATTCTCGCCGCTGCCGACACCGACATGATCCTGGGTGCCCACATCATCGGACCCCAGGCGGGCGATTTGATCGCAGAGGTCGTGTTGGCGATGGAAAGTGATCTATCAGCCGAAGATGTAGCCCGTACCTGCCACGCCCATCCGGCTTTCGGGGAAGCGATCAAAGAAGCCGCACTGGCGGTAGATGGCCGGGCCATTCACACATGATGCCTAAAAAAATAATTGACCGCCCCCGCAAAATAGTCTATCTTAATTTCTACTATTAGTAGGTGTGTCTGTTGTTCAGTAACACGGCCCTGACCGAACTCCACCGAAGGTTCGAGCGCAGCGATATTTACTTTGCCTCGGTCTGAGCCGGGCAGACAACTCCATAGTCTATTCCTGACGCCTTCGATAAAACGAATCGCTGTGTATCCTGGATCCGTAGTCCACGGCATGACCACCTCTTTGCTATGCAAAAAAAATGCTATAGAAAGCTCTTTAATATATTTGCCATAGGGTCAATTGACCAATGGTGCCTAATTAACCGGGAAAATCCGGCAATTAGGCATTGGTATGATCGGTTTCCAGGTTGTCGTTACTTAAGGACTAGGTTTGACGATGGCCAAGGCTTTGATCAATCCGCTGATGTTGCGATGGGCGCGCGAACGCGCAGGCTTAACCATCGATGAATTGGCCAGAAAATTCAACAAACACACCCCCAAGCCGCAACAAATTGAAGCCTGGGAAAAAGGTGATAAATTTCCCACTTTCCGACAAGCCGAGACTATCGCCAACAAAACCCACATTCCCTTCGGCTATTTTTACTTGCCCAAACCACCGCAAGAAGAGTTCCCTATTCCCGACCTGCGTACCAAGAAGAACGAGGCTGTCGAATCCCCTAGTGCCAACTTTTATGACCTGATTCAGCATGTGTTGTTTCAAAAAGATTGGTACCGCGACTATCTGCTGAAACATGAGAACCAACCTCTGCCATTCGTTGGCAAATACGATCTCAATACCAAACCACACATCATTGCTAAAGATATACGATCCACTTTAAATATTGAATCTATGGCACAGTCGAAAAATTGGGAGCAACATCTTGACGCTTTATATAATCGTTCCGAAGAAATAGGCATTTGGGTGATGCGAAGCAGTATTATTGGTAACAACACCCATCGCCACTTGAGCGTCGATGAGTTTCGAGGCTTTGCCATCTGTGATACCATTGTTCCGTTGATCTTCATCAACAGCAGTGACGCCAAAGCGGGGCAAATTTTTACCCTGGCGCACGAATTAGCCCACATTTGGTTAGGCAAGAGCGGTATCTCTAACCTACGACTGGATGAGAAAAGTCAAGACCACAATGTCCGCATTGAGCGCCTATGCAATGCCGTAGCTGCCGAAACACTGGTTCCCCAGGACCATTTTCTGGAACTATGGAACGACAATGAGGAATTGGAAAATAATATTGGCAAACTCACCCGTGAATTCAAAGTAAGTAGTGTTGTCATTGCCCGACGTGCGGTTACGCTGGATAGACTTGACTGGAATACGTTTAGCATTTATTATCAACAAGAACAGTCTCGTTGGAAAAAAGAACAGTCCCGACGGAAAAGAGAAGAAAACTCTGGCGGTGACTATTACCGTGTCGCCCCAATTCGTAATGGCCGCAGGTTCACCAATGCGGTTTTGAACAATGCCATGAGTGGCCAACTTCTACTTCGAGATGCAGGATCCCTGCTACATATAACACCAAAGAACTTACAGAAACTTTACCTCATGAAAAATCAGGAACAAAACTGATGTTCCTGTTGGACTCCAATGTTTTCATTGAAGCCAAAAATCGCTACTATGGCTTTGATATTTGTCCAGGCTTCTGAAATGGATAGATGACGATTCCACCCGACAAACTGTGTTCAGCATAGACAAGGTCTGTGACGAATTGCTCGTCGGCAAAGATGATCTGGCTGACTGGGTGCGCGGTCGTAAGAACAATGGCATGTTTCTTAATACCAAGGATGAAGCCACACAAAAAGCTTATGGAGAAATTATCAAAAATATTGTGGATTCCAATACATATACCAAACATGCTCTAGATATTTTCTTCAAAACTAACAACGCTGATCCCTGGCTGATTGCTGCGGACATCGGCCTGGAAATGTCATAAAAGCAGCGGTTTGAAATTGTTCTTCCCGCCTTTTCTTCCCATTTTCTTCATTTATTCTTTTATTTTTTCTTTCATTCGATAACTTTTTCCTTC
>PEAK01000073.1 GCA_002753515.1 Magnetococcales bacterium | reverse complement strand
TGTAGTTATTGTCATCCTCGCGAAAGCGGGGATCCAGAGGACTTTCCTACCTCCCCTGACTTTCTGGATTCCCGCTTTCGCGGGAATGACACTGGAAAACTACGTTTCCCGTGTTGGTTGCGGTTTAGTCGTCAGCACTCTTTTCCCCTCCCTGGAAGTATACCACGCCAGAAATCTTCTTGACCATGGCAGGGTAAATGAATCACCGAATTGGCGATGCATCTGCCTGGGGGTATGGTGGTGGTCTCTTCCTGGCGTCCCGCCTGTATCCACTCTCCGGTCCATTTTTCCTCTGTTGCCGCTTACAGGGTAAGCGCCAGCAAAGTCATGGGTGTTCATGGCGGTTTGATTGTCCTGGCACCGGGTGATTTTGCGTGGCATTGTTCTCTCAAAGGCGTTGCGTCGTGTGATGGACAGGGAATGATCGACTTCGGTCGCTTGTGCGTGTTGATACCATGAGACGCCTGGGGTGGATCCAGGGGCTTCGGAAAATTTTGGCGAATCCGTGGCTTGAAATTCTTTCCAATTCGTGACCCATGAAGAAAAAAGATATTGCCGCTTTGTTTACCGCATTCAGACAGGCCAATTCAGAACCACGGGGGGAATTGCGTTCGGAGACCCCTTTTCAACATTTGGTTGCGGTGGTCCTTTCGGCGCAATCCACGGATGTTGGGGTGAATCGTGTCACCTCGACTTTGTTTCGCCATGCCCCGACTGCTGCGGCCATGGTATCCCTGGGGGAGGGGGCTATTGCCGAACACATTCGTACCTTGGGATTGTTTCATGCCAAGGCCAGACATGTGTTTGGTTTGAGTCGTCTGTTACTCGAACGGCATCAAGGTGAGGTACCCGGGGAGCGGGTGGCTCTGGAAGCACTACCAGGTGTAGGTCGCAAAACGGCCAATGTGGTTTTGAATGTGTGTTTTGGTCAGCCGACGCTGGCGGTGGATACCCACGTTTTTCGTCTGGCCCATCGTTTGGGATTGGCTAAAGGTAAAACCCCGGAGGCCGTGGAGAAGGAACTCCTGCACGGGATCCCCGAGGAATTTTTGATGCATGCCCATCATTGGCTGATACTGCATGGACGTTATGTATGTACGGCCCGCAAACCCAAGTGTGATTCTTGCCTGATCGCCCAGTGGTGCCCCAGCGCAGGCCGTGTTTGAACGCAATGATATGGTTCAGAAATGTTCAAAATCGTCATCCGTTCTCTGGGGGCCCTCCAGGTTCAACACCTTGTTACCTCTTTTGGTCGTTTTTTCCGGGGGTGGCAATATTGGTGCGGACCGGGATGCGGGTGGTACCTGTTTGGTTTTCTTTCTGGGCTTGGATACTGCAACGGAACCCGGTGTTCCAGACGCAAGTTTGAAGAAACTGACCGCGGTTTTCAATTCTTCCGCCTGAGCCGACAATTCTTCCGAGGTTGCCGCCATTTCTTCGGACGCCCCGGCATTATTTTGAATGACATGATCGAGTTGTTGGATGGCTTGATTGATTTGGACCGCTCCGGAATTTTGCTCACGGCTGGAAACGGCGATTTCCTGAACCAGTTTGGCGGTTTGTTGAATACCGGGGACCAGCGTGGCCAGCATGACCCCGGCTTTTTCCGCTATTTGAACGCTTGAGGAAGAGAGGGCATTGATTTCTCCCGCGGCTAGTTGGCTGCGTTCGGCCAGTTTGCGCACTTCGGCAGCGACTACGGCAAATCCCTTGCCGTGTTCTCCGGCCCGGGCGGCTTCGATGGCGGCATTCAATGCCAACAGGTTGGTCTGGCGGGAGATTTCTTCGATGATGGAAATTTTGTTGGCAATTTCTTTCATCGCTGCCACGGCCTGGGATACCGCTTGGCCACTCTCCTGGGCATCGGCAGAGGCCTTCTGTGACATTCCTTCGGTTTTTGAAGCATTTTCGGTGTTATTTTGAATGTTTGCGACCATTTCCTCCATAGCGGAAGAGGTTTCCTCAATGGCGGCGGCTTGTTGCACCGCTCCCTGCGACAGGCTTTGCGATGAATCGGACAATTCCCGGGAACCAGCTTCCACGGAGTTGGATGCCTGGATGATTTTTTGCACCACCGTACTGATGCGGGAGATCATGTTGGTCACATCGCCCAGCATTTGCCCCAGTTCATCTTGGCGATCCACGATGATTTTGCGTGTCAGATCCCCTTCGGCGACCGATGTGAAGATGGAACGACACATATTCAGGGGGACAGCGATGTTACGGGTGATGAACACGCCCAAGACGATGGAGAGAAGGGTGCCGAGAAGGATACCGATGATGGATTGTCGTTTTGACAACTCCGCCATTTTCAGGGAGGCTTGCGACGTTAAGGAAATGATTTCTTCCGTCTTTTTTTCCAATTTGGACATCATTTCGAACATTTGTTCACCGATTTTATCGGCATTGTGGTCGATCTCAGAACGCTTGCTCGTGACTTCGGTCCATTTTTTCAGTGTTTCCCTGAGTCCGTTGACACTTTTTTGGAATTCGTTGTCATGGATGGCGTTGATTTGTTCGACGATGGCCAACAGTTTGGGATCGGTGACGGCAGCGATCTTCCCCTCATCGGTGATGGCACCGTTTTTCAGGGCACCGATCCATTGGTCGAATTCCTTCACGCTATCCTGATATTTGCGTTCGATTTCCGCAGCCGCCCCTATCTCATCCCCTCGGGACATTTGTTCGACGGCGATGCGGCTGTTGGCCAGTGTTGTTTTGATTTCCATGGCCATGTCGGCCCAGGTATTCTCGGTTGCAAGGATTTCCTGGGCGGATATCCCGGAGGCAACCCGTTGGTTGATGCGTTCTTTGACCTGTCCCTCGAATTGTACGGCCAGTTCGGAAACACGATCATAGCCCGATGCCATTTGCTTCATGTTTTGCGTCCGTGCCGCATCCAATTGGAACAACTCCTGGGACAGCACGCGAATGGATTTCATAGCCGATTCAAAGCGGTCGCGGTGAAACTGAACGGCTTCGTTGATGATCTGGCGCATCGATTCGTCCCGGGTGGCGTAATACGTTTCGTTGTCGACATTGCCCCCTTCGAGAATGGCCTTGGCCAGTCCATAGAACGTTGTTGAATACGTTTCATGTTCCCGCCACAGTTCATCCAGCTCTTCCGTTTTTCCCGCCGCCAAAAGTTCCATGATCATCTGCATGTCTCTGGCGACCATCAATTTCATTTCCAGCGCCCCATCCATGAGGGGGGTGGTTTTGGCGATTTCATCCTCTTTTTCAATCATGGTATTGATGTTCACAAAGTTCAGCGCACCAATGATGATCAAGACCGAAGTCACCAGGATAAAGGCACCCATCAGTTTGGTGCCGATCTTCCAATTTTTTATATGCATGGCATTTATTCCCGGTTGTGATGATTCTCGTAAATCTGGCCTTTTGACTTACGTATTCTGACAGAATATCGCTTTGCATTCATTTGCGAAAGCCTATTGATCACCCACACCTTTGCAACCAAAAAAACGGATGAATCCTGAGTTGGCCCCAGTTTTGTATCAAAACGAACAAAAATGTATTAGAATAACGCTGGAGTCCTGTACAACGCCGTCCTTTGTTTCTGGGTTTCGGATTATGCCCCTGCCTGTCGAGGAATCGAAGGTTACCGATCTTCAGCTTGAGAATCGTCAGTTGCGGGAAACCGTTCAGGCGATGCGGGAGGCATTGGATCAGCTCACCCATGAGAAAAAAAAAGCGGTGCAGGAAATGGCGCATGCCCGGGAAGAGGAGGTGCAACTTCTCAAGTTGACTGCTGAGGCCCTGCGAGAAGAGTTGGACCGCTTGGCGTACGAAAAACGTCAGGGGATTCAGGAGGTCCAGGCACAGTCAGCCAGCGACCAGCGCGATTTGCAGCAGGCGATTACCGTCTTGCGCGATCAGATGGAAAATTTAAATTTCGAGATGCGGAAGAGGGTCCAGGAGGCGCGGTCCGAAGGGCATCAGGAAATGGAGGTATTGAAACAAACGGTGCAAATGTTGCGGGATAAGGTGGATGAGGTTCAATTTGACAAGAACAAGGCGGTGCAGCAAGTCTTGTTGGAAGGCAAGAAAGAGGCGGGAGAGCTTCAGGAGACGGTGAGTGCCCTTCGGGGACAGATGGATGAATTGCAGCATCAAAAGACCAGGAAGATTCAGGAGGTCCAGGCGCAATCCCGCCTGGAAACGGGGTATTTGGAACGATCGATAGTGGCTCTGAGGGATGAAATGGAGGCATTACGCCAATCCTACGTGACCCAAATGGATGAGATGCGGCATGCGGCATTGAGTGAGCGACGGCATTTGGAAGAGATGATCGTGATTCTCAGGGGCAAACTGGAGCAGCAGGTCTGATATGACGACAAAAAAAGAATCGGGCAAATCCCAGTTGGTTCAATCTGGTGACATGGCGCAAAAAATGTCGCAGTTGGAAATGCTGTTGAGCATATCCCGGCAGGTGGCCGCCAATGAAACCTTGGAGGAGATGCTCAAGACCATTGTGGAATTGACGACCGAACGCATCCATTCGGAACGGGGATCCATTTTTCTGAATGATGAGCGGACGGGGGAATTGTACACCCGTTATGCCCAGGGCCATGTCCGGCGGGAGATTCGCATCCTGAACAATCAAGGGATCGCCGGTCACGTATTCCAGACGGGGCAGGGGGTGATCATTCCCGATGCCTATCAGGACAGCCGCTTTGACCAATCCGTGGACAAAGAGACCGGATTTAAGACGCGGAGCATATTGTGTGCGCCGATTCGTACCGCCAAAGGATCGGTTATTGGTGTTGTGCAAAGCTTAAACAAACGGGAGGGGACCTACGACGAGGAAGATCTGAAACTGTTGGAGGCGATGACGCAGCAGGCGGCCATCATCCTGGAGAACGCCCAGCAGATCGAGCGGATGGAAATCACCCGTCGGCTGGAAATGGACTTTTTGGAGATGGTGTCGGACATCACCTCGGAAATCGAGATCGACAGCCTGTTGCAAAAGGTGATTCGCGAGGCGACCCGCCTGTTGCAGGCGGATCGCGGCACGTTGTTCCTCAACGATGAAAAAACCAACGAATTGTTTTCCCGGGTGGCGATGGGGGGATCGATTGGCGAAATCCGTCTGCCGAATCATGTCGGGATTGCCGGGGCGGTATTCACCTCCGGGGAGACCATCAACATACCGTATGCCTATGCCGATTTGCGTTTCAACCCTGCTTTTGACAAAAAAACCGGATATTTCACCCGCTCCATCATTTGCATCCCGGTGAGCAACAAAGAGGGGCGCACCATCGGTGTTACCCAGATGCTCAACAAGCGGGGAGGCGCGTTCACTCAGGAGGATGAATCGCGTCTCAAGGCGTTTACAGCGCAGGTGGCCATTGCCCTGGAAAATGCCAAATTGTTTGAAGATATCCAGCGGATGAAGAACTACAACGAAAGCGTGCTGGAAAGTATGACCAACGGGGTGATCACCATCAACGAGGATGGGGTGATTGCCACGGCCAATGCGGCGAGTCTGAAAATTTTACAGGTTGCGAGTGGCGACGTATTGAAAAAACCTGCCAAGGACTTTTTTGCCGGTAATGTGTGGATTATTGAAAAAGTGGAGCAGGTGGCCAAGGCGGGGCAGGAACAGGTGTTGATGGATGTGGAGATTGCCACACCGAAGGGCAAGGTATCGGCCAATTTGACCATTTTGCCCTTGGTGAGTGGCGACGGCAAGCATTTGGGTACTTTGATCATGATCGAGGACATTTCCAGCGAGAAGCGGATGAAATCGACCATGTCGCGTTATATGGATCCGGGTTTGGCGGATCAGCTGCTGGGGGAGGAGGAGGATCTCCTGGGCGGCAAAAGTGTCCTGGCGACGGTATGCTTTACCGACATTCGTTCCTTTACCACCTTGACGGAGGAGTTGGGGCCGCAGGGGACGGTTAAATTATTGAATGAATATTTTACCCTCATGGTGGATTGCATCCAGGAAGAGGGGGGGATGTTGGACAAGTTTATTGGCGATGCCATGATGGCGGCTTTTGGCCTGCCGATACCCAAGGGGGATGATGAAGATAGGGCCACGCGGGCCGCCATTGCCATGATCAATGCCTTGAACGGTTTCAATGCCAGACGGGCCAAAGAGGGGAAAATGCCGGTGCAGATGGGCATCGGCCTGAATACCGACACGGTGGTTTCCGGCAATATCGGTTCGCCCAAGCGCATGGATTACACCATGATTGGCGATGGCGTCAACCTGGCGGCCCGTCTCGAGAGCGCCTGCAAACAGTATTCGGCGCAAATCCTGATCAGTGAAAACACCTATAAAAAGTTACGCGGTACCTACCGTATTCGCGAGGTGGACAAGGTGATCGTCAAGGGCAAGACCAAACCTGTCAGCATCTTTGAGGTGTTGGACTACCATACGGACGAATCGTTTCCCAATTTGATGGAGGCGGTCAATTATTTCAAGAATGGCTTCAGCCATTATCAGGCGGGCCGGTTTGACAAGGCGATTCATGCCTTTCAGGAAACGTTGTCTCTGAATCCGGCGGATCAACTGTCCAACACCTACATCAACCGTTGTCAGGAGCTTTTACAACATCCTCCGGAAGTATGGGATGGGGTGTATGTGATGAAGACCAAATAAACTAAACCGCAGCTATCTTGGAATGTGCAGTTATTGTCATCCCCGCGAAAGCGGGGATCCAGAGAACCTTCCTACTTTCCCTGACTTTCTGGATTCCCGCTTTCGCGGGAATGACGCGGGAAAACTACGTATCCCGCGTTGGTTGCGGTTTAAGGGGTGGGATTGCGGCAAATAGTGCCGGTCCGGGGGCGAAGTGGCAACAATTGCCGGCTGCGGGTGTTTTTTCCCCTCCGTGGGTCCTGATGGGGAAAATTTTAAATAAAGACTTGAAACTGTTTATGAAAAGGTTATATGATCTCCTTGAAATCCGGTCTGGTTTCCGGGTTGCGATTGCGATTATTCGTCTGCGGGTAATGTTTGCATGCAAGTTGCAAGGGGATGATTGACCAGGAACCAATTGCCGGGTATTTTCCAGGCTGGCAGACCTGGACCATCATTAAAAAATTCCGCTCGGTTGGCCCATGGGCTTGGGACGTTGTAACCCACCATGACGATTTGAGCAGGGAGTGAGTCAGGGGAGAAAGAGAGAACGATTATGGCCATGATTGCGACCAACAGCATTGGACACCAACAATTGACGGGCAAGAGCGATACCGCCATCAAATCGATGAGCGATACGTTCAAACAACTCGCCGGCGGCTTGAAGGCGGGATCCAACTTTGAAAACGCCGCCCTGGTCGCCATTGCCGACCGCTTCACCGCCCAGGTGAAAGGGACCAATCTGGCCAGGATTCAGGTCAATGATGGCATTGCCGTGACTCAGATTGCCGGCGATGCCTTGAACACAATCGCCGATGCCGTGCAACAGTTGCAGGGGTTGGCAACCCAGGGTGCCAACGCAACCTTGAACACTGCCGACCGGCAAGCCCTGCAACAGCAGGTTTCCGCCATTCAGGACGAGATTCAAGCCACGATTACCGGTACGACATACAACGATCATGCCCTGTTGGCTTCCAATCAAGGGTTGTCGTTCCAGGCCGGACCCAATGCCGGTAACGTCATCCAGGTTCCATTACAGGATTTGCGGGGCACCGTGCCCGCGATGGATCTTTCCACCCAGGGGGGAGCTGAGACCGCACTCCAAGCCGCCAGCGATGTCCTGAAACGGATCGGGGAGTTGCAGGGCAGTTTTGGTGCCAGTGAACAACAATTGACCGCCGCTTCGGAAAACCTGTCGCAATCTTCGGAGATTCAAACAGTCACCGGAGGTCGTATCCTCAATGCCGATATGGCCGACAGGGCTTCCAATAGCATTGCCAATTCCATTCGCGTCCAGGCCGGGTTGGCGTTGCAACTCCAGTCCGAGAAACTTTCCGGCGCACGCGTCCAAAGCCTGCTCCAGTAGGCTGCGCAATACTTCAATTCCCTATCGTTTCATTGAATTTGGTGTCTGCGATGCGGGGAGGGTGACAACCCTCCCCGTTTTTGCGTTTTCGGCTTCTCCATTCGCCATGCATTCAATAATTGCCGAGTGGGGCAAATTATCCCTACCTTTATTGCTTTCTTTTCCCCTTTTGCCAGTACTCTGACGTAGATTGATTATTGATATCTGGATTTTATGTCGTAGTTTATTGAAACCATCAAATCAACTTATTGAAATTTCAGAAATTATCATGTTATCGATTGCATTGTTTGCAGTCGCGGGGGAGTATGTGGTGATTGGCATGAAGTTGGCAATTCCAGTATATATCATAGTTTACTCCTTGGATTAATGGATGACCAGGATCCCATTGTCAGTTTCCATGGACAGTGGATCGAAATGAATACTAAGGAATGGTCCCATGGGTATCAGCATATCGCGTTCTGCAAAACGGACATCACCGGTCAATCCCGCCTTGTTTGCCAGGCATCCCAGAGATCTTCAGGAAGAGATCGAAGATTACAAACGTGAGACCGTACGCCTGTCACGGGTGTACGAACTACATCGCAAGCTGGGGGAAACGTTGGATCTGGATTCCATGTTGGAGGCGTTTTCGCGCTGGCTGGCCCCGCGGATCGATCATGATCTGGTAGCCTATCGCCATGTGGGTCGTAAACGGATTCCCACGGCGTGTTCCTGCCATGGTCCGCATCGGCAACGATTGGTGGAGGCGGCCCAACGTCTTTTGGAAGACCCGCTGGATCGTGAGGCGGGGGATGGTGTTGAAGGTTTGGGGTTGGTGTTTCAACATTGGTCTTTGGACAAAAAAGGGCATGATCGTTTGTTGTTGATTCATCGCAACGCCTCAGCTTCGGGGCAGGGCGAACTGGAAGAGTTGGAGACCATTTTGTCGGACTTGCGTGGTCCCTTGGAACGCGCCCTGGTGTATGAGGATTTGTACGAGCAGGCGCGCAAGGATGCCCTGACGGGATTGGTCAATCGGCGTGTTTTTACCGAGCGGGCCGAACAGGAGTGCATCCAGGCGGGTCGCTATGGGAAGCCGTTGGTATTGGCCTGCCTGGATTTGGATTATTTCAAGGAGATTAACGACAAACTGGGACATGGTGAGGGGGACGAGGTGTTGCGTCGGGTGTCCAAGACGTTTTCGTCCATGATTCGGGATGCCGATCTTTTGGCGCGTACGGGGGGGGATGAATTCGCCCTGATTTTGCCCAACACGCCATTGGCCAATGCGTGTGGTCTCATGAATCGGATTTGCGAGGCGGTGCGGGCGCTGAAAATTGGGGTCGGGGCATCGCAGCTTGGCGTCAGCATTGGTTTGGCCGAATGGGAAAAAGGGGATACCTTCACCAGTTGGTGGGAAAAGGCGGATGCGGCCCTTTATCGTGCCAAGGCCAAAGGGCGTTCCCGGGTTTCCACCTGAACCTGGGCTATGGATTGGCCACGACCACCCGGTTACGGCCTTGGGCTTTGGCTTGATAGACCGCCTTGTCGGCTTGTGAAAGCAGATCATCGGCTGTCACGTCTTTTTGGGTTGCAGCGTTGCTGAAAGAGGCCACCCCAAAACTGGCTGTCAGGTAGAATTTGGAGCCGTTAGGGGTGGGGATGGGCACTTTCGCCACTTGTTGACACAGATCCTCCGCCATTTTTTTTGCGCCTTCCAGGGGTGTTTCCGGCAGCAACATGACCAGTTCTTCCCCGCCGTAACGGGCACAGATATCCTGACTGCGGCACCGAGTACGCAACAGTTGGGAAACTGTGCGCAAGGCCTCATCACCGGAGGCGTGACCGTAATGATCGTTTATTTTCTTGAAATGGTCGAGGTCCATAAAAATACACGATAAATTATGTCCATAGCGTTCGTGGCGATTGACTTCTGTTGCCAGGCGCTCGAAAAAATACCGCCGATTGAACAGGCCTGTTAAAGGATCGGTTGTTGCCATTTCCCGCAATTTCATCAAGGCGTCATCCAATTTGCGGTAGAGATTGGCAATGATGTAATAGACGATGCCGATCAAGAGGGCAAAAATAATGACTGTAATTATGATCAATAAAATGCGATTTTGTTCCGAGCTTTTTTGGATATGGGTTATATCAAAGGAAACGCTGATGCCCCCTCGAATATCACCAACCTTGTAGCCCTGGTCTTGATGGCAAGACAAGCATTTCTCTTCGACGTATAATGGGGCCATGTAGCGGAACATGGTTTTGGAATCAGCAGATAGTATCGTACTTTTCTCTTTGATCCCGGTATTGAATTCCAGCAGGGCTTGTTGTTCCCAAAGGTCCGGGGTGTTGTCGGGATTGCGCAGTTTGAGGCTGGTGATATGGAACTGGTAATCCCCATCTTTTTTGGCCAGTTCGGATATTTCGCGAGTCATCAGCGCCGGGTTTTTCAGGGTATATGTTTTTCCAGATGTGGTGGTGATGTCTGGATCTTTAAGATAGGGGTTTGAGACAACACCAGGTTTTTTTTCTACGTAAACACCACCATAGCTGGCATTCCATCGCCTTGTCAGGACAATGTCTTTAAAATGGGCTCGGGCGCGGGAAATCAACTCTTCTGTAATCAATTGTTCATGCTTGCTCAGCATGCCAACAAAGGCACCCAAGGTGAAAATAAGCAATACAAGGCTGATATTGAGTAAAAATCTTCGCCACAGTTTGTGATGACCGTTATCGTCCATGTGTTCGATGGAAGGATTGCTGCCAGTGGCATGTTCGGCAAGGATGGGCTGCTTTGTGTTCATGTGCGCTTCATGCCCTTGTCACCTTTTCCCTCTCAGCCCGGTTCCTTGGTCAGGCGTTGGCGATGGATCGGTTCCATTCGGTGTACTTTACGGCGGCTTGGTGTGGGTGGGAAGGGATTGTGAAGACCGGATCCTTGTGTGATTCTTTATACTGAGGGACGAAAGAGCGGAAACCATGGATAGCATTGAATCCTACCATGAAGCCAGCAAACATGCCCCGGGTCGGTATGCCCCTGGACCGGGCTACCTGAATTGGGAGAATCAACCCGAACCGTTTCGCTGGTTTCATGGGGCGAAGGTGCATGACCTTCCACTGCGGCAATCTTTGCCCGATCCACTTTTTGAAGCCATGGGGCAGGTGGGGGGAATCGCATCGCAGCCGCTCACCCTGGAGGGCCTGTCCCGGTTGTTGATGTATTCTTTGGGGCTGGCGGCTTGGAAGGAATACGAAGGTGTGCGTTGGTCGCTGCGCTGTCACCCCTCCAGTGGGAATCTGCATCCCATCGAAGGTTATGTGATTTCACCGGCGGTATCCAGTTTGCCCCCGGGGGTCCACCATTACCTGTCCCGCGACCATGTTTTGGAAACCCGATGGATTCCGACCGCTCCCGACTTGTGGCATCGGTGTTTTCCAGCCGGGACTTTCTTGTTGGCTCTTTCCCTGATTCATTGGCGTGAAACGTGGAAATATGGTTTGCGCTCTTTTCGTTATTGTCAGCTTAATCTTGGGCATGCATCTGCCGCGCTCTCTTATGCGGCGTCCTTTTTGGGATGGCGGGTGACCCTGCGCACGGATATGGGTGACGATGCGATGATCCGTCTGTTGGGTTTACAGCGACCGCTGGCTCCTGAGCCGGAACATCCGGGCCTGTTGCTCGCCATTTCCCCGGCGGGGGATGGTGCGGATATGACGCACGAGAACCTGGCATCCCTGGTCGCGTTGGCGGAATTGGGGGAGTTTCAGGGGCATCCCAATTCTTTGGGCCATTTGCCGGCCCAGCCCTGGCCAGGGGTGGAAGAGGCGGCCCGATATTGCCACAAGGGGCCGACACCACCTGTGACGATGTCTCGTGACCAGCCCATTGTTCCGCCTTTGGTGCCGGCACCAACGCGGCAAACGGCAACGGAGCTGATTCGTGCCCGGCGGAGTGCCCAGCGCTACGATGGAAAATCCGTTCTTTCGTTGGACAGCTTTTTCCGCATGTTGGATCGCCTGTTACCGCGCCGGGATATCCCCCCATGGAGCTTGTTGCCCGGGGAGCCCTTGGTGCATCCCGTGGTGTTGGTCCATAGGGTTCGTGAGATGCAGCCCGGTGTTTACCTGTTGGCGCGGTCCACGAGTGCCGTGCCAGGTTTGCGAGAGTCCCTCGATCCTTCTTTTCTTTGGCGTGTTCCGGCCCATACCCCTTCCCATCTCCCATTGTTTTTGCTGCGGCCCGGTGATTGCCGCGCTGAGGCTTTTCATATTTCCTGTCAACAGGAGATCGCAGCCGATGGTGCCTTTTCCCTGGGGATGCTTGCTGATTTCTCCACGGGATTGGCGGAAGGCGCATGGGGGTACCGCGCCCTCCATTGGGAGGCGGGTATCCTGGGACAGATACTGTATTTGGCAGCCGAGGCGGAAGGCATCCGGGGAACGGGCATTGGCTGTTTTTTCGATGATCTTTTTCACCAATGGATGGGTTTGAGGAATAATAAATTTCAGACCGTTTACCACTTCACCGTTGGTGTTGCCATGGCCGACCGGCGCTTGAGTACATTGCATCCGTATGGACATATCGGGAATCGCCAATGACCTGCACAGGGGGGATGGGGGTGTTCGGCATCGTCACCTGGCGGACGTTTCTTTGCCGGCCTGGATTGCAATAACCTGCCGTATGGCGTCCACGATTGGTTGCTGACTGGAGTGTTCGGGCTTGATGTTTGGCCCTGATTCCCGTAAGTTAACCGGGCGTTCGTTTTTTTTAATGGTCGGAACACGCTCGGAGAGGACGTTCATGAACGATGGCAGCCTAAACCCACATTCCCATGCCTCGTTTGGGAGGGCCGTTGGTCAGCCCGATCTGGACGCCCTGCTATCCCAACTTGAAACGCGTTGGGGCAGGGTGGCAAAGCATATTGTCGATCTTGAAGAAGAAAACTCCTTCTTGCAGGATCGGTTGCGTGAGTTGGAAGAACAATTGGGTGAACTGGACAGGCAGCTCCAGGAGGCGAAACAACGCGTTTGAGGTGTTGTGACCGCTCGGTCCTGTTTTTTTCCAGGGTGGCAAACTATTTTTTGGAATGCGGGCAGATACAACCAAGGAGAAGGGAGTCAGGGGCATCATGTTGAATGTGAATGAATATTTTGATGGCAAGGTCAAATCGATCGGTTTTCAAACGGCAACGCTGCGGGCAACCGTGGGTGTGATGATGCCCGGTGAATACGAATTCGGTACGTCACAAAAAGAGACCATGACCGTTGTCAGCGGTGCCTTGACGGTCAAACTGCCGGGGCAAGAGACGTGGCAGACCTATGCGCACAATCAATCTTTCCAAGTGGCCGCCCAGCAAAAATTTCAACTGCGCGTTGAAGTCGATACCGCCTATCTTTGCACGTATGAGTGATTCCATTCCTGGTGTTTCGAGAGCAACCCCCCGTGGTGGCACGATGACGGCCAATGCCCTGTAACCAGGGCATTGGCAACGAATAAAAAAAATGGCTTGACTGGTGTACGAACGTTCTCTAGATTGGACCTACAGACCGTTCTTCAACCCAGGTGCGTGCCATGTCCCCCATCAATCGTGACAGCGACCATTTAAACACCCTCCGAGATTATTACGCCAAACATCGGGCATTGCCGTCCTACGCCCGTTTGGGTTCGGTCATGGGGTTCAGCGCCAAATCGGCGATTTTGAAGTTGCTGCGCCGCCTGGAAGAGGCGGGCTATATCCGGCGTACACCGGATGGGGAATGGTCGCCAACCAACCGTTTTTTCGAGCGTCCGCTGACAGATGCCGCTGTGTTGGCAGGATTCCCGGACACGGTTTTGGACACAACCGACAATCCCGTTTTGATCGATTCCATGCTTGTCAAGACGCCCTCCTGCACCGTATTGCTGCCGGTCAAGGGGAATTCCATGCAGGGGGCCGGTATCCACGAGGGTGATTGGGTGGTTGTGGAACGGTGTTCGACCGCTGCCGACGGCACGCTGGTCGTAGCCGAGGTTGATGGGGAATTCACACTCAAAACCTTGGTGCATGAAGGCGATTCCTGGACGTTACACCCGGCCAATCCCGGCTATCCGATCCTGCGCCCCAAACAAAGCCTGACCATCTTTGGCGTTGTGGTTGGCCTGATACGTCAGTACGGGGGGCCCCGATGAGTACCTTTGCCACAGGCCCATGTGTCACGACCGTGCCCTTGTTGTGCGCTCCGGTGGCGGCGGGTTTTCCATCGCCAGCCCAGGATGAGGTCACGGAACAACTGAATCTGGAACATCTTCTGATCGAACACCCCGAAGCCACCTTTTTTTGGCGCGTAGCGGGATGCTCCATGGAGGGGATGGGAATCCACAATGGTGATTTGTTGGTTGTGGACCGTGCCGTTGTCCCGCGTCAGGGACACATCGTCGTTGCGGCACTCGACGGCGGATTTGTGGTGAAGCAGATCGTACACCGACAAAAATCGCTGATTTTGCGTTCCGCCCACCCCGATTATCCGGAAATTCGCGTGGCAGAGGGGCAAGAATTGGTCATTTGGGGAGTGGTCACATGGTCGGTACATCGGGTGGCGGGCAAAACATTGCGTTGATTGACGCCAATAATTTTTATGTTTCCTGCGAACGGGTGTTCAATCCGGGCTTGTGGCAAAGGCCGGTCGTGGTTTTGTCCAACAATGATGGTTGCGCTGTTGCCCGATCCAATGAGGTCAAGGCATTGGGCGTCAAAATGGGGGAACCTTGGTTTCGCCTGCGCACCCTGGCGCGCCAACACGGCATTATTGCGCTTTCCAGCAATTATGCCCTCTATGCCGACATGTCGCAGCGTATGATGACGTTGTTGGGGCGTTTCAGTCCACGTCAGGAAATTTATTCCATAGACGAATGTTTTTTGGCCCTGGACATTCATGACAATGTCACGCATGTGGGGCAGACCATACGCCAGGAGGTGGCCCATTGGCTGGGATTGCCCGTGGGGGTTGGCATTGCGGCAACCAAGACCTTGGCCAAACTGGCGAATCATTGTGCCAAGAAACGACCGGTGTATGCCGGGGTTTGCAACTTTAACACCATGGACAAGGATGATTTGGAGCATCTGATGTCCCAGATTGACGTGGCGGAAGTTTGGGGCGTTGGGGCGCGGGGAAGCGAACGATTACACGCCATGGGTGTGACAAATGTCCTGGCGTTGCGTCGGGCGGATGTGCATCGGTTGCGCAAACGTTTTTCGGTTGTCATGGGGCGTATCATCCTTGAGTTGAATGGTATTTCCTGTCTCTCCCTGGAGACGGTCGCGCCGCCGCGTAAACAGATTCAATCGTCGCGTTCTTTTGCCGTACCCGTGTATGAATCCCAGGAATTGGCTGAGGCGTTATTGACCTTCATGCGTCGGGGTGTGCGCCGGTTGCGGCAACAAGGATTGCTCGCGGGGGCGATGCATCTTTTCATCCAGACCAACCCGTTTCGTGAGCGCGAGCCACACTATTGTCAGGGGGTGACCTTGCCCCTGCCGAGTCCCACTGATGATGAATTGCAACTCGCCCGCCTTGTCAGGCAAGGCTTGGACAGGATCTATCGGGCCGGTTATGCCTATCACAGGGCGGGAATCCTGTTGACGGCGTTGGAACGGGCGACAGGTCAACAGGATGATTTGTTCGCCGATCCTGTGGCCAAGCAGAAGAACAAAGCTTTGATGGACACCTTGGATACCCTGCGCCAACGCTTTGGTCGCGACATCATCCATGTGGCGGGCGAAGGTGTTTGTCACCGTTGGGCCGGCAAATCCGCCAACCGTTCGCCCCGATACACGACCAACTGGCAGGAATTGCCCGTGGTACAGGCCGGGTAGGTGCCGGATGAGGCATCGACGGAGCGTGCGTTCGCGGCGGATTTCCGACCGGGCCCACGAAACCATCGCTCATGAGCAACCAACTGCGCAGTGCCTCCCCCGTTATCGCCGTTTCTCTCCACCATTCCATGAATGAATATTTATACTTTTCTTTTCCTGCATAATAACCTCTTCTCTATGCTCAGGGACACACTTTGCTATTGAAATGGTCGCCGTATGCGCGTAGACTTCTTGTCAAGGGATGAAATGCATGTGGCAGAAAAAATGTCAGGAAAGCGAGCATAACATTATGAAACAGACAGTTACATTATGATACTTTCGGCATGTCAGCGTTTGGCAACGGCGTATCTGCGGCAATTTTCAAGTTTGTTATCCCGTTGTCCGATAAGAACTGACCCCTGTCATGCTACAGGAATGGGTATCTGTCTGTACGGCTTTTTGTTTTTTCATTTTATTCCTAAAAGCATAGCTGGCAAGGCCATTGCGCTTGTTCCTGGCAGATGTCTGTTGTGTTTTCAAAGATGCGGGAGAAGTCCCATGAACGGCCCCATGATGATCGCAAGTGAGGGTGCAACTTCCAAGGGTTCCGGGGGGGGGAAGGTGGCTCTGGAGGAGCTGACCTTCGAACAGCTACGAGAACTCGAAGAAAAACGCCGGCAGGAGGAAAAGGCGCGCATTCAGGCGGAAGTGGAAAAAATTCGCCAAGTTCGCGAGCAGGAAGAAGCCAAGGGCAAACCCAAGAAACCGGTAGAAAAGATTCGCCTGGGGGAAGCCCCGGTGGTCATCGAGGAAAGAAAGCCGGGGTTGCCGGAACGCATTCAAAAATTGCCCAAAGATCACCCGGAACGCATTCTGTTCGAGAAGGGGTTCAAGGAACGTGAACATAAGGAATGGCGTAAGGCGGCGCGCAGGAAACGCGGTTCCATGAGCGGGGTCGATAATTTTCTGATCGGTGAAATCTTGATCTTCATCCTGGCTGTCGGGGCGTTGTATTACGGCATCTTCCAATATGCCAACATGCTGGAGGATACCCGCAACTCGGTGCTGTATACCCTGAAACAAAAACACTATACTTTGAGCGATCCCAAAATAGCAGCCGATTTCGCCCAACTGCACGGCATCAGTTGGTTACCCGAACTGCACCGGTTGGATGGTATCGCCAAGTCGTTGCCGTTTAATCTGGGTACCTTGGATGAAAATCCAGAAGAGGGGACCTATCTCGATTACATCAAACGCCACAACAAGCCATTTGACGAAAATGAGGCCATGGCGTGGCGTATCCGCGAGGTGCGCAATCCGAAAAAAGCCAAAGGGCAGGAATAATGCCTCATCCGTATGGTGGGTTGATGCATGGTAACGTTGTGCGTTTACCCGGGGTGTGTCGTTGGGGTAGGATGTAATGAGAATCTGTTCGTGTTCCCCATGACGTGACAACCGGGCCGGTGGCACCGTGATCAGCAAACGATATCACAGAACAAAAAAAAATTCGGGATTCACCTTGATGGAAGTGATCATGGTTGTTGTGGTACTCGGCATCCTGGCGGCCATGTCCTTGCCGCGTTTTGGTACGATCACACCAACCGCCGCCGATGCCAATGCCAAGGCGATTGCCGGTGCCCTGGGGGTGGCGGCGGCCAATTATAACGCCAATTGTTCCGTGGGCGTGGGTTCCTGCACATCACTGACCTGCAGCACGGCCATGGCCTTGTTGAGTGGCATTACCGTCTCGGATTATACCGTGGGTGGATCCCCCGCCTCCGGGTGTACGGTGATGCATACCAAGGGTTCGACAACCTATACCTCCGCAACACTCCTCCCCTGATGACCACTGTCAACACATGTCCCACTGTGAGCCCCTCGCGCTTTCGAAGGTCCAAAAGGTGTCTGGAGGGTGGATTCACGCTCATGGAGGTGATCATGGTCATCCTGGTGATTGGCATCATGGCCAGTTCCATAACCGGCTTGGTTCCCGATCAGGTGGCGCGAGCCTCCTATACCCGGAGTTTGGCCAGCGATATTCGTCGGGCTCAGGCCCTTGCCATGAGCCAGGGGGGAGGGTTCCGAATCCTCTCCACGTCCAGCAATTCCTACGAAATACGCGATGCCACCGGGGCTGCGGTGACAGGCACCAAAGTAACCTTGGCCGACATGGTCGTCTCCAGCTTCAATATACTCTTTGATCGGTTCGGAACCCCCACGTCGGGGGCCGCCACGGTCACGCTCACCGATGCCTTTGGCAGCAACACGGTGTCGGTTAGTCTCAATACCGGCGCTGTGAGTTAGCCATCATGGTCCCTCTGCGCAACGATGCCGCCCGGGGCTTTACCTTCATTGAGGTCCTGGTGGCCATCGTCGGTATCGGCATGGTGGTGAGCGGTTTGACGGCCACTCTGGCAGTCGCCTTGAAAGATACCAGTGTCATTCGCGAGGCCAACCAGGCAACCTTCGTGGCCCAGGCCACCATGGAAGATATCATCGCCAGTCGCCGGATCAATTACAATGCCATCACCACAACGTTTGCCGACGTCACCGTGGGCAGCAATACGTTCACCCGCAATGTCACCTTGAATGCGCTGGTGGCTGGTGATAACGGTTGCCCCACAGCCGCTGCGGCAGGGTGCCAGATGGCTGCCGTCGTGGTAACCGGCCCGGCGGGTGGGGTGGCCCGGGCCACTATGGTTTTTTCTCCCTATGATCAAGGCCCGCCCTTCTGAATGATGGCCCATGGGGTCTGAACAGCAAATAAACGCCATAACCCCGAATCATGCAGCCAGCGCAGTCTTTGATGAAATTTTGATCTTTCCTGCCGCACTTTTAAACCAAATTTAATACTTTCCTTTCTATCATGGGCGTCAAGACCGCTACGCACCATGGCACGGTAAATTTGTTCTTGGCGTGTAAAGGCTATACCGCCATGGTGATACAAGTGTTTTCCGTCATGCCAAGGTAGTCAAATACCAATCGCACACGCCTATTCAATTGGCGCATTTTCTGC
>PEAK01000072.1 GCA_002753515.1 Magnetococcales bacterium | reverse complement strand
GATCCCCGCTTTCGCGGGGATGACAGAGCAGAAAATCCGTTGAAAAAGGGCAACCGTCATCCCCGCGAAAGCGGGGATCCAGAAGCTACAAACGCCGAACTGGAAATGTGACAAAGTAGAAATAGGCACAGGTGGGTACGCGCTGGTTGCCTTCCTTCAATGGCTGGGTAAAATCCAATCGTTTCGCCTCCAGGGTAGCGATCACCCCGTGCTTGGACAGGGTGTAACTACCGCTCTCCCTCTGGTGACATCCGGTGCAGGCATCGTTGCGACGGGAACGGGTCGCCAAGGACCCTTGATGCTCTGTGCCATGGCAAGCCGAACAAGCGATTCCTGACTGTGCGTGACGGCTCTTTTCCCAGGCGGCGACCAGGGCGGTGTCCCGTTCCCGGTGGCAGGAGAGACAATCCCCCTCTGCCGGGAACGGGGGCAGCGCATTTGCCACTTCCACGTGGAAAACGATCAGGCACAGCCCAAACCACAACATTCCCATGATTGTTCTCATCGCTATCTCCCAACGGCATGGCGACCTTTTTTGGCAATCCTGTCCGTTTTCCAAGAATCGGCTATGTCGTTCTCACCGCTCCACTGGAGCGTTTTCCTGTCGCCATTGTTTGATACCCCCAATCACCAAAAAAAGTGGTCCGATGCCCAGGGTGTCCAGTCTGCGAAAAGCGGTGGTAGAACGACGATCGGTGTGGCAAAGAATGGCCACAGGGCGGTTCCATTGACGGATTTCGTCCAACCGGCTCTCCAGCTCTGGAAGAGGGATATTGATAGAGCCAGGAACGTGGCCATTCTCTCCAACAAAATCGGCGGCATCCCGCACGTCCAGTACCGCCATGTTTTCTTTTGCCTCCAGCATCTCGCGCAGACGGGTGGTAGTCAGGTGGCGTTTGGCCTCTCGCGCCTGTTTCAACCAGCGGGGAATCAACAGTGCCACCGTCAGCAGCCCCATGGCCCACATTCCGGCATGTATTGCCCCGGCACTGCCACTGGCCATCTCTTTGCCCGCATACCCCATCCAGGCGTAAGCCAGTCCCCCGGGGGCCATGCAGACCAGGGAGGCCAGCAGATAGTGATCCAGGCGGATGCGGGTCAAACCCAGGGCATAATTGAGCAGATTGAAGGGAAAGATCGGTACCAGTCGGACAAAAGCGACGAAACGCCACCCTTCAGCCTCGACTCCAGCCAACAGTCGGCCCGCCATGCCCCCCGCCCGCTGCATGACCCAATCTCCGGCCAAATGGCGGGCGATCAAAAAAGCGATCCCCGCGCCAATGGTGGCCCCGGCCAGACTTAAAGCCCCCCCAAGCCAGGGACCAAACAAGGCACCCCCGGCCAAGGTCAGTACCGATCCCGGCAAAAACAGAATGGTGGCCAGAATATACAGCAGAACGAAAATTGCCATGCCCGCCGTTCCCCAACCCTGCACCCAAGCGGTCAGTTGTATAGGGTCGAGAGTATCCCGGTGATGGTACGCCAGAACGGTGGCGATTGTCAGGATCAAGGCAATCGCCACACGCAATAGCGTACCCTGGCGTGTTTTGGCAGGAGATGGGGAAACGGTCGGGTTGATCATGGCGGTTCCTCGGCAAGCAATCAATAGATCGGGATGGCGGCGTAGCCCTGGGCGTGATAGCCGGTCAGGGAGACGAAGGTGTTGCCCACCACCTTGATCCCCGGCAGGATGGTGGTGTTGTCCACTCCCATCAGTTTGGTGGCCAGACCGCAGATTTCCATGCGCACGCCGGATTTCTTCTGCAAATCGGCAATCAGGGTGGCGATCTCATCCAAGGCGGGATGCTGGTCCATGGGCAACACATCCCGGTTGTTGGAGACCAACTTGACCGCGCCACCATGAAAGGCCAGGACAATGGTTGGTTTGACTTTTTGCCGCACCAAGTCGGCATGGGTCTGGGCGATCACCTTGAGGTAAAGGGGTAAGGTTTGCGGGTTCGACATGCCGATGTCGAAGACTACCTTGCCTTCGGAGACCCCTTGCAGGGCCTCGGCATCGTTCAACGGTTGTTCCGATACGGTGGCCCAGACTATCGACGAACTAACGCAGAGAGTCAAACCAACCAACAGAGTGATGAACCATTTTTGCATTGCGTTTTCTCCATTTGTCTCAATTGTGATCCCGGTTGAGCCGGGAGTGTTCCCCTGCCACAGGGAATGTAAATTCGGGGCATCAACAACAAGCACCACCAACTCCCCTGGCATCGATGGTTTTTGCCACGGCAGGTGCGCAGTCGAAAGGCCCGAAATGGGTGGAACGATCCCCCTGCACGGTAAAATGGGGGTGATAGCGCGTCTCCTGCAACATGGCGGCGGTGTTGCCGCAGACCAGGAGCGGTTTTCCCGTGGGAAAGCGGTGGTGGTCGTCCAGGTCGAAATGGTGGGACCAGTCAGGAATCGTCCCTCGATAGATGGCAACCTGTCCGTAGTCTTCGCAGAGGTCTTCCAACGCGGCGAGCTTGAAGGCACGCACGGTCACGGAATGAAAATCGATCATGCCGATCTTCGCCTCGACCTCCGAGTTGTCCAGGGTAATACGACGCGAGGCGGTCAGACGATGATCCAGACACCCCACATCCCGCAACAACCGTCTGAAATCTTCCCGATAGAGCGCCCCGGCCAAACATTCCCCGTGCAGGACGGGATCGGTGCGCAGCGTGGTTGGCACACGCCTGCCAGAAAAAACATCGGAAAAATACAGTTCTCCCCCCGGTTTCAGAACCCGGAAAATCTCTCCGAAGACTGCCCGCTTGTCTGGCGAGAGGTTCAGTACACAGTTGGAAATCACCACATCCACCGAATGGTCGGCAATCCCGATTGCCGCCAGATCTTCCATACGGCCCTGGTGGAAGATCACATTGGGTTGTGCGTAACCGAAACGAACCATCTGCGGTTCAAGATGGTGTCTGGCGACCGCCAGTTGCTCCCCGGTCATGTCCACGCCGATGACTTGCCCTGTGGCACCGACCAATTGTGATGCCAGGTAGACATCACGTCCACTGCCACAACCGAGATCCAGCACGGTGCATCCCTCCAGGAGGGGGGGCAGCGGAGAGCCGCAACCGTAATACCGCTTCAGAATCTCATCGTCGATGTTGGCCAGCGCGTTCCGCACCCGAGGGGATGCCGACTCGTCGGTGGTGCAACAGGCACTGGTCTTCAAATCGCCGGAACCTTGCAGGACCGTGCCGTAATAGTGTTTGACGTTTTCTGGATCCAGATCTGTTTTGGACAGGTTCATAACTGTCGATTCCTTGTTGCGTCTCAATTGTGATCCCGATTGAATCGGGTGTATTCCCCTTCCATCCACAGGGGGTGCAGTTCCATCTTTCCATCCGTTTTGCCAGCATCGCGCAGACGTTCGGCGGTCGTGACAATGGCGTGGGCATCGGCGTTCAAGCGTTCGTGAAAACGCTGGGACATCCCCTTTGCCCCGTGCGCCATCCCTTTGTAGGCCCCCAAATTGTCAAAATACCACATCTCAAAATAATCGCGTTCGATGGCACTCACATTGTAGAAAGCCGAAGCCTGCCCCTCGTAGAAACCGATACGTTCGCGAGGGAAGAAACGGGCCATCATGTCCATGGGATAGGGTGGCCGCTCCCGGGCCGAAGGACGCAGTAACCCATCGCCGCGCAGGGCCTTGAGCAACCGCTCCACACCGTAGAGTTGCATCCAGGTCGTTTTGCGTTCCGCATCCAGTTCTCGGAAAAAGCCTTGGGCCGTCTCTGGGGGGTGGCAATCGGCGCAGGTTTCCAGCCAGCGTTTGCGCTTGATTTCGTTCTCGACGGTTTTTGGATTGACCTCCCGAATGCCGAATTTCCACACCGCCTTGTCGGCCACTTGGTGGTTGCCGTCTTTCATATGGCAATAGGCGCAAGTGGGAACCTGGTAGTTGCCCTTGCGCAAGGGTTTGCTCCAGTCCCATGTGCTGCCTTCTGTCAGATAACGCTGGCCATGAGGTGACGCGAAAAACGCCTCATCATCCGGGTGAGGTGGGCCACTGTGGCAGGTCAGACACGCCTCTGGCCTGCGGGCCTCCGCAGGGTCGAAGCGGTGCCGGGTGTGGCAGGAGTCGCATTTGCTGGCCACCGAGTGGCATTGCAGACAGGAAGCCACCTCCGCCTTGGGTTTGTCGGCGAAGTGCTTGCTGTCCACGACCCGTTCCATGGCCAGGGCGTGACTCGGGAAACCGTATTTTTTCTCCTCTTCCATCTGGGCCAACCTCTGGGGATGACAGCCACCGCAAGTTTGGGGCGTGGGGAAAGTCAGCTTCTGGTGATTCTCGCCATGACAGGCCGGACAGAGAACCGGCTTGTCCACATTCGCATGGCGACTGACGCGCCAATCCTTGACGATGCCGGGTGTGATCGCGGTGTGGCATTCCAGACACTCCTCAGCCTTGAACACCCCCTCCACCCGTTCGGTTTCCGGGCGGTGATAGATGGCCGGATCCCAATATTCATGCATGGGATCCGGCTGCCACTGTTCGGCATGCTCACCCGTGCCCTGGGCGTTTTCCGGCAGACCGGACCAGGCGAACCAGGGCCAAAAGAACAGCAATGCTACCAGATGGAGATGGGCAATCCGCATAGTGTCCCCAGATTGTTGATCAGCTCCGCGCCGCTGCCGACACGGCCTGAATAGTACCACGCCCCAACCAGGGCTGTTGCCAGGACCAGCACAAACAGGGTCATGCGGACGCGGCTGGCAGCGTGCGTCCAGTCCACACGCTGTCGCAACCAGACGCGATCCTGGCGCAACGTTGGGAAAAACAGATTGCGGGCATCGTGAAAAGCCAGACTCTTCGTGGGGCATTCGGTGACGCAGCGGCCACACCCCATGCACTCGGTGGTATCGATCCTGCCTTTGGCCGTACCCATCTTCCATACGGGAATCCCCATATCGCAGACCTTTTCGCACAGACCGCACCGGGTACAGGTGTCGGCGTTGTAATCGATGCGAAACATCCCCACCTTGTTCAACAACCCGAACGTGGCCCCATACGGGCAAAAAAAACGGCAATACCCCCGATTGCCGACCCACGGGGAGAGCAGCATGGTGAGAAAATAGGGCAGTGCCACCATCAAACCGAAAAAGCCCAGATAACCCGCCGTGATGTTGTTCGCCGGACGGGTCATGGCCCACATCGCCCCCAAGTAGAGGGTGAACCAGAACCATTTGAGATGCCGCAGACGCCATGCCCATCGACCACGCGGTACATGATCCGCCTGCCGGAAGGGAAACCCCACCACCTCGCGAATGGCGACACAGGGGCAGTTCCAACCACAAATGACCCGCCGCCCGAAGAAAAACACCGCACCCAGCACTAAAAAAAAGGTGATCGTTCCAGGGGTGTGCAACGAGGGAAAAGCGGGCAGTCCCGACAGATAGCCCAAATAGGGTTCGATGAAAGGAAACACCCAGGGGATCAGCCACCAGAACACCGCCACGTTGGCCACCAGAATGATCAATCGCCGGCGATTGTAGGGATTTTTTTCTGCCACGATGCGCCAGACGCCGAAAGCCAGGATGATGACATATTCGGTGTAGCGATTGAGCCAGATGGCGTTGTTGAACTTGAAGAACCAAGTCTCGTTGAGCCATCCCAGGAAAGCCCAGGTGAAAGCCAACAGCGACACCCCCTTGATCCACAAAGGGTAACGCCCAGCCAGGGAACGTTGCTGTGTCACAGGCATGAGACGCACGGGAATGACCCGGCGGGGAAGACGCGTCTTGCTCTCTGGCAGGATGGGCGCGTCGGTCACTTCCCCGGAAATCGCGGCAATCTCCGGCAACGGCTCCCTGGCGATGCAAAATTCCTGACTCATGGCACGCTTCCTTAGCAATTCCAACAATAATGCCAAACACTCCAGCAAGGCGAACCGGTTGCGCATGCCCCATCCTCCCCTGGTCAGCGTATATAGCCGGTCAGCATCGTCACCGTGACAAAAGAACCTCTTGCCCCGGACTCATATCTCTGGAACCATGGACGTATCTTCGACCGTGCGGCCTATTTCGTGCGGCGAAGTGGAAGCCGATTCCTATTAGTCAACCATCAAGTTGAATACTATTCAACCAGATTCGGAACGCCCATGTCAAGCCTGTCGTTCAAGAATGAGCTATTCGATCAGTTGGCCCGCGTTGGCAAGGCGGTGGGCCAGGGGCACCGTTTGGCGATGCTGGAATTTTTGGCTCAAAGGGAGTACAGCGTGGAATCCCTGGCACAATTGACGGGTTTGTCGGTGGCCAACACGTCAAAACATTTGCAACAGTTGCGTTATGCCGGGCTGGTGGATACCCGTAAGGAGGGGGTCTACGTATACTATCGGCTCTCTGACCCGGAGATCATCACCCTGCTGGGGGTGATCCGGCGTTTGTCGGAACGCCATCTGCGGGAGGTGGAGGAATTGATCCGCCATTACCTGTTGGCCAAAGATGGCATGGAGCCGCTGCCAAGGGAAGAACTTTTGGAACGGATGCGGGCTGGCACGGTGACGGTTTTGGATGTACGTCCCCGCGAAGAGTACGCAGCGGGTCATTTGCCCAAATCCTTCAACATTCCGTTGCGGGAATTGGAGCGCCGTCTGCATGAACTTCCGCCGGATCGAGAGGTAGTGGCCTACTGCCGGGGGGCCTACTGTGTGCTGTCCTTCGATGCGGTAGCCCAACTGCGGGAGCATGGATTCACCGCGCAGCGATTGGAGGAAGGGTTCCCGGAGTGGCGCCAAGCCGACCTGCCGGTGGAGCAGTGCGAGTAATCGCCATCCTTACCAAGCGGTCGTGTAAAACAAAAATATCTTGGTTATCCTTGGCGACAATGGCGACACTTCGTCAAACAATCTCGGGTTCACCAACCATAATGAAATCTATTTCTTGATAGATTGCTATAATGTCAATAGCCCCTGGGGAGAAGTATCGTTTCCAAACCAGAATGATGGTAGGATGTAACCCGGAATCGTAAGCTTTTTTCGGGGAATCGTGCATGGACGTTCATGCGATTGTGGAACGGTTGGTTCAAGAGCGGGGTCAGTTGGACCCGTTGGTGTTTCTACAAGAAATCGGCGCTGTTTCCAAACCAGGATTGACTTCCTGGCGCCATGGGGATGTTTCCTGCCTGCAAGAGGTGTTGCAGGGCGACCCACAATGGATCGACGGTTGCCTGAGGCAAGCGGGACGCATGGCCCGCACCTTGGGATTGGCCCCGAAAACCGTCGATTCATGTCGCATGGATGCCGACGGCCATCATCGCGGCTTGCGGATCGACAACATCGGGGACCCGGGACGGGAAGCCTTGTATACCACCCATTATCAGCGCCCCCGCTCCGATACCGGTGGCATACAACTGGATCTGTTCTTGGATACTCCGGAAACCATGTTGGTCAACGACCTCATCCAAGCTGTTGCCCAGCATGACGACAAGAAAGCGGCCAAATTATGCAAACAACTGGAAAAGGAACACCCCAATAACGGTGTCCTGGAGGAGGTTCGCCCCTTGATCGCCGCCATCAAGCTGGGTGAAAAGCTGGTGGCTTCCCCCATCAAAGGGCTGAAACGACTGCGCGAAGAAATCATCCCCTGTGCCAAACAAGCCCTGGGTAACCTGGAAAGGCATTTCCTCAAACCGTTCTACCGTCAGTTTGATCAGGTATTGATCGGACAAACTTTCGACCCCAAACATCCCGATGCCCACCGTTCCTGGACCCTGGAATGTTTGGAAAACTGGCAATCTTTGGCTGAGTGCATCCTGCTGGAAGAGGCTTGGACCCAACACCCGCTCCTGCTGTATCGCCGGGCGCATGCCCTATTCCAAGGCAAACGTCTGGTAGCCAGTTGGCAAGTATGGGTACAATTTTTCTGGGGGTTTCCCCTCCAAGCCGCCAGCGCCCTGGAAAACGCTGCTGACAAAGAATTAAAACGCTTGTGGCTTGGGTTTTCCGATCACAAACCAGATATCGAGCCCGACCCAACCTTGTTTCCCGCATGGATGTTGCTGGCCCAGCCCTTGTTGACGGAAAACCGCGACGAATGGCTGGAAGAAATCGAAGAAAAACCTTCCCACACCGGTCGCACCGTTTTTTTTCTCCTCGACGACCTGCTACGGGCGGAAAAATCGGCACCCGCCTCATCCGGTGCCCTATCCCTGCGACGTCAACTCAAAGAAACCTCGCCAGAGGCCTTCGCTTTGTTCCTGCAGACCGTGCAACAGAGTGGACACAACGGAAGCCAGAGTTGACAAGTTCCGTGAACGGGAAGACAAGAACGGACATTAAACCGCAACCAACACGGGAAACGTAGTTTTCCAGTGTCATTCCCGCGAAAGCGGGAATCCAGAAAGTCAGGGGAGGTAGGAAAGTACTCTGGATCCCCGCTTTCGCGAGGATGACAATAACTACACATCCCAAGATAGCTGCGGTTTAAAACCTTGGAATCCAATTTCTTTCAAAGTTGGAACCCACCATTCACTTCCAGATCCGGTTACAGCTTCTTTCTCGGCATTCTAACATTATCTCCTGCTGTGAACGTTGTCAAACGTCTTTGGACTTGGTACCCTATTTCCTGGGATTTCTTCTGGCAGGGGCAATACCATGTCGGTCATGTTTGATTCTTTGGCATACGTGAAAAAACTGAAAGCCGCCGGGATGCCTGAGCCTCAAGCGGAGGTGCAGGCCGAAACCATTATGGAATGGATGGAAGACCGATTGGCCACCAAGGTGGAACTGGAAACGATCCGTACTGATTTAAAACGTGACATCAAGGAGATAGACGCTAAAATTGAGTCCATACGCGCCGATCTGAAGCGAGATATTAAGGAACTTGATGTCAAAACCGAAGCCAGATTCAAGGAACTTGATGTCAAAACCGAAACCAGATTCAAGGAACTGGACGCCAAAACCGAAACCAGATTCAAGGAACTGGACGCCAAAACCGAAACCAGATTCAAGGAACTGGACGCCAAAACTGAAATCCGTCTTAAGGAACTGGACAGCAAGACGGAAACCACGAAAACCGAAATCAAACGCGATCTTAAAGAACTTGAACTCCGAATGGTGATCAAAACGGGGGCCATGATTCTTGGTGGGATCGGTCTTTTGTTCGGACTCATGCGTGCGTGGCCTTTACCTGTGCAGTATGTTTCCCCACCTGCCACCCAGGAAAAACATATGCTAGTACCACCGGCACCCGCACAACCACCTGTTCCGCTTTCACACTGACAATTGAAGACAGTCCTATCTGATGGAACCATCAAGGGTACCTGGAATCACTTGGTAGCCTGACACTCCTTTGTTTCCATTGCCCCTCTTCTTCCGGGAGGAGGGGACTGAATGGCTACGCCTGCAACCTTTCTTTCTGGAAATGTTATCGACATCAACCGGTTTGATAAAATTTTTATGTCTTTTTGCCCTCTTTAAAGCCCATTTTGATTTTTCCTCCCTTAGGATGGCGCAATTGGAAGTCCTCTGAATGGGAGCAAAACGTCATGGAACTGTTACTTCTTGTACTCATACTCGTTTTCTTTGCCGCATCGGCATCCCTCATCCCACTGATTGATCGATTGCGGAGGCACTAATGTCCATCCTTTATCTCATCGGCACCATCCTGGCAGCCGGTATTTTTGTATATCTGGGCGTGGCGTTGTTGTTCCCAGAAAAATTTACCTGAACGCCAGGAACACCCTATCGGTGTTCACCAAGGCCCGAACAATCGGTAGCACCGCTTTCCATGAAAGGATCCCCCGTGACTGCCAACGGTATTTTCCAAATCGTGCTGTATCTGTCGGTTTTATTGTTCCTCGCCTGGCCTTTGGGGGTAACCATGGCACGCATTTACGCCAAAGAACTCCCCATCGGCCTGCGCTGGACCTCACCCGTTGAACGGGGTTTATACCGTTTGTGCGGCGTCAAGGCGGATGAGGAAATGTCCTGGATTCGCTATGCCCTGGCCGTATTGACCTTTAACCTGCTGGGCATTCTGGCGGTGTATCTCTTGCAACGCATCCAGATTGGATTGCCATTCAACCCCCAATCCCAAGCCAATATTTCCCCCGACTTGTCTTTCAACACCGCCATCAGTTTTGCCAGCAATACCAACTGGCAAAGTTATGGTGGGGAGACCACCCTTTCTTATCTGACGCAAATGGTTGGTCTGACAGTACAAAACTTTGTTTCGGCAGCCACGGGCATGGCCGTACTGGTCGCTTTGATGCGCGCCTTTACCCGCAAAGAGATCCAGACAATCGGCAACTTTTGGGTGGACATGACCCGGTCCACCCTGTACATCCTTTTGCCCTTGAGCCTGATTCTTGCCCTGTTGCTGGCCCAGCAAGGGGTCGTGCAAACATTCTCTCCCTATCAGTCCGCCAAATTGTTGCAACCGGTAACCTACGAAGAACCCGTCAATGGTCCAGACTGCCAGCCTCTCAAAGATGCCAACGGACAAACAATTACCAAAAAACAAACGGCAACAGAACAGGTGATTGCCCTGGGACCAGTTGCCTCTCAGGTGGCTATCAAACAATTGGGAACCAATGGCGGTGGTTTTTTCAACGTCAATTCGGCCCACCCCCTGGAAAATCCCACACCATTGTCCAACCTGATGGAAATGCTAGCCATTCTCTTGATTCCAGCCGCTCTCTGCTTCACCTTTGGGCGCTTTGTGGGCGATGACCGACAGGGCATGGCCATTCTGGCCGCCATGGTGATCGTTTTCACGGCTTTTCTGACCCTATGCGTACAAGCAGAACAGAGCGGCAATCCCCTGTTTAACAAACTCGGGCTGGATGTCATCGCCTCCAACCAATCCCCAGGCGGCAATATGGAAGGTAAAGAGGTCCGCTTCGGTATCGTCAACTCGGCCATCTGGGCAACCGCGACAACAGCGGCATCCAATGGTTCGGTCAACGCCATGCATGATTCCTTCACCCCTTTGGGTGGATTGGTACCCATGGTCCTCATGCAGTTGGGTGAGATCATTTTTGGTGGCGTGGGATCGGGCCTCTACGGCATGATCCTCTTTGCCATGCTCGGGGTTTTCATCTCCGGGTTGATGATCGGACGCACCCCTGAATACCTGGGCAAAAAGATCGAAGCCTTTGAAATAAAAATGGCCTCCCTTGCCATTCTCATTCCCTTTCTCGCGGTACTGCTGGGAACAGCCGTAGCCGTTGTCACTGAAGCGGGGCGGGCAGGGATTGCCAACCCGGGGGTCCATGGATTTTCGGAAATTCTCTACGCCTTCTCCTCCACGGGCAACAACAACGGCAGCGCCTTTGCGGGGTTGTCGGCCAACACCCCTTTCTACAACATACTCCTGGGGGTGGCCATGCTTCTGGCACGCTATTGGGTCATCATTCCGGTACTGGCCATCGCCGGATCCCTTGCCGCCAAAAAAACCATCCCGTCATCGGCTGGCACCCTGCCAACCCATACCCCTTTGTTCGTCGCCATCCTCGTCGGTGTGATCATCATCATTGGTGCCTTGACCTTTCTTCCAGCCTTGGCCCTGGGTCCCATCGTCGAACACCTCCACATGATCCACGGACACTCATGAGGGAGTCACACCCATGCTGAACCATCTGTCACTCCTTGATCCCGCCATCATGCATGAGGCCATGATCAAATCATTCCTGCGTCTCACCCCACGGTATCAACTGCAAAATCCGGTGATGTTCGTCGTCTGGGTGGGCAGCCTGTTGACCACGGGTTTGTTCCTGCACGCTTTGACAGGTCAGGGTGAGGCCCCCGCTTGGTTTATCTTTGCCATCAGCTTTTGGTTGTGGTTCACCGTGTTGTTCGCCAATTTTGCCGAAGCCATCGCCGAAGGGCGCGGCAAAGCCCAGGCAGAAGCCCTGAAAGGCATGCGCAAAAATGTCGTCGCCAAAAAATTACGCCCCCCCTATATCGACAATGTTTGGGAAAATGTCGCTGCCGAAACCTTGCGCCGGGGGGATATCGTCCTGGTTGCCAGCGGCGACATCATCCCCGGCGATGGCGAGGTCATCGAAGGGGTCGCGTCGGTGGACGAATCGGCCATCACCGGGGAATCGGCTCCGGTCATTCGTGAAGCGGGTGGTGATTTTTCCGCTGTCACCGGGGGCACCCGTATCCTTTCGGACTGGTTGAAGGTGCGCATCGCGGTCAATCCCGGGGAAACGTTTCTCGATCGCATGATTGGCATGGTCGAAGGGGCCAAGCGGAAAAAAACGCCCAATGAAATCGCCCTCACCATCCTGTTGGTGAAACTTACCATCGTGTTTTTGCTGGCGACCGTAACCTTGCTGCCCTTTTCAATTTATGGTGTTGAAACGGCCCGGACGGGAACTCCCGTGACGGTCACGGTGCTGACCGCGCTTCTGGTGTGCTTGATTCCGACCACCATCGGCGGACTGCTGTCGTCAATTGGCATCGCCGGCATGAGTCGCATGATGGAAAAAAATGTCCTGGCGACTTCCGGCAAAGCCGTTGAGGCCGCTGGGGACGTAGACGTATTGCTGTTGGACAAAACCGGTACCATCACCCTGGGCAACCGTCAGGCGTCGGAATTCGCCCCGGCCCCCGGTATCGGTGAACGTGATCTGGCCGATGCCGCGTTGCTCGCCTCCCTGGCCGACGAAACACCGGAAGGCAGGTCCATCGTCGTCCTGGCCAAAGAAATATTGCAACAACGGGGACGGGATATCCAACCGGAGGGGGCATCGTTTGTCCATTTCACCGCCCAGACCCGGATGAGCGGCATCGATTGGCAGGGCCGCAGCATACGCAAAGGGGCGGCAGAGGCGGTACGCCGCCATATCGAGGCCTTGGGAGGCCATTGGTCGTCAGCCTTGCAACAATCGGTGGAAGACATTTCCCGTCGGGGATCCACCCCGCTGGTGGTAGCGGAAGGTTCCATTCCCCTGGGGGCCATCGAGTTGAAAGACATCGTCAAGGGGGGCATCAGGGAGCGCTTCGCCGAACTCAGACGCATGGGGATCAAGACGGTCATGATCACCGGGGACAACCGCCTGACAGCCGCCACCATCGCCGCCGAAGCGGGTGTGGATGATTTCCTGGCCGAAGCCACCCCCGAGGCCAAACTGTACATGATCCGGCAATACCAAAAAGAAGGCCGTCTGGTGGCGATGACCGGCGATGGCACCAATGACGCCCCTGCCCTGGCGCAAGCTGATGTGGCCGTGGCCATGAACACCGGCACCCAGGTCGCCAAAGAGGCGGGCAATATGGTGGATCTGGATTCCAATCCCACCAAGCTCATTGAAGTGGTGGAAACCGGGAAACAAATGTTGATGACCCGAGGGGCACTCACCACTTTTTCCATCGCTAACGATGTGGCCAAATATTTCGCCATCATCCCGGCAGCCTTCGCCACCACTTATCCTGCATTGGATGTCTTCAACATCATGCATTTGGCCACTCCCGCCTCCGCCATTCTGGCTGCGGTCATCTTCAATGCCCTGATCATCATCGCCCTGATACCGCTGGCGCTCAAGGGCATACCCTACCGCGCCATAGGGGCCGCCGCTCTGCTGCGACGTAATCTTTTGATCTATGGTGTCGGTGGATTGATCGTCCCCTTCATCGGCATCAAAGCCATTGACCTGATTTTGGTCGCTTTCAACCTGGTATGAGGAGAGGTCTCATGCTCAAAGAATTCAGACCCGCCCTGTTCATGCTGCTCCTGATGACGTTGTTGACCGGGGGCCTTTACCCGGCGTTGATTACCGGATTGGCCCAGACGCTCTTCCCGCATCAGGCCCATGGCAGTCTGATGCACCATCAGGGAACAATCGTTGGTTCCAACCTGATCGGGCAGCCCTTTTCCGATGCCGGATATTTTTGGAGCCGCCCCTCGGCCACCACCCCCATGCCGTACCATGCTGGTTCCTCCAGCGGCTCCAATACGGGACCAACCCATCCCGATTGGGAAACCACCATCAAAAACCGCATAACATTACTTAAAGAAAGCAATCCACAACAAAAGCTTCCCATCCCCATCGATCTGGTCACCACTTCGGCCAGCGGTCTGGACCCGCACATCAGCCCGGCAGCAGCCCAATGGCAGATTCCCAGGGTGGCACGGGCGCGGGGTTTGTCCGAACAAACACTGGGGGATCTGGTTGCCCGACATACCGCAGGGCGCACCTTCGGTATTCTGGGGGAACCCCGTGTCAATACCCTCGCCCTCAACCAGGCGTTGGACCAGGACGGGACCCAACCATGAATCGCAATACCCCCCGTCCTGACCCGGATGCCTTGCTGGCGCGTATTGAGCAGGCCAACGCCAAAGAATGCCGGGGCAAGCTGAAAATATTTTTTGGCGCCTGCCCCGGCGTTGGCAAAACCTACGCCATGCTCGTTGCCGCACGTGTATTGCACGAACAGGGCGTCCGGGTCATCGTGGGCATCGTCGAAACCCATGGACGGGAGGACACCGCAACCTTGATGGCAGGTTTGGAACTCCTGCCCCGCCGGATCATCGACTATAAGGGTCACACCCTGGAGGAATTTGATCTGGATGCCGCCTTGAGTCTTCGTCCGCAATTGATCTTGGTCGACGAGCTGGCCCACACCAATGTTTCCGGTTCCAGGCATCCTAAACGCTGGCAGGATATCGAAGAATTACTGATCGCGGGCATCGATGTTTTCACCACCGTCAATGTACAACACGTCGAAAGCCTCAACGATGTCGTCAGCCAGATTACCGGCGTGCGGGTCTGGGAACGGGTGCCCGATCACGTCATCGACAAAGCGGATGAAATGGTTTTGGTGGATTTGCCACCCGATGACCTGATGCAACGGTTGCGGGAAGGTAAAGTTTATTTTCCCCAACAAGCCCAGCGTGCCGAAAATAATTTTTTTCGTAAAGGCAACCTTCTGGCATTGCGAGAGTTGGCCCTGCGTCGCGCCGCCGACCGGGTGGATGGTGATGTCCGTGCTTGGCGACGGGAAAAGTCGGTCGCAACCGTCTGGCCAACCCGGGAAGCGGTCCTGGTCTGCGTTGGACCGGGACCGGACAGCGAAAAACTGGTACGCCGTGCCGCCCGCCGCGCCAATCAAACCGGGGCCCCCTGGCATGCCATCGCCATCGAGACCCCGTCCATGCAATCCTTGCCGGATGCCGCAAAATCTCGCATCCTGGGTATCCTCAAGCTGGCCCGGGACCTTGGCGCCCATACCGAAAGCCTTACGGCCCCAGATGCCGCAGAGGCAACCATCCTCTATGCCAGGGAAAACAACTTGGGCACCCTGCTAGTCGGCAGAGATCGCTATCGACGCCTGCCCTGGCAACACGGATTCGCCGAAAAACTCGGTCGCATGGCCGCAGATCTGGAAATCCTTCAGGTTGCCCGCGATGATGAACCGAGAACACCATCCTCCTCCCCCGCCCACACATCGGGAAAAATGCCCCTCTTTGGGCGTTCTATTTGGGAGACATTCCTGATCGCAGCTCTGGTGACAGGAGTCAGCACACCGTTGCGTGGTGTCCTGGACGCCGCTAATATCGTCTTGATTTTCCTGTTGGCAGTTGTTTTCATAGCGGTACGTTTGGGAAAACGGGCCGCTATCCTGGGAGCATTCTTGTCGGTGGCCTCTTTCGACTTTTTTTTCGTCCCCCCCTATTTTTCTTTCGCTGTAACAAACGCCCAATATCTGGTAACTTTCGGGGTCATGTTGACAGTGGCCCTGGTGGTGGGACAATTGACCGCCGGCCTGCAGTTCCAGGCTGCCGTGGCCAGAAAACGCGAACAACGCATGCGAGCGTTGTACGAAATGTCGCGTGAACTCTCCAGTGCCTTGAACGTCGAGCAAATTGTTGAAATATGCCGCACTTTCTTTAAACGGGGGTTTGATGTCGCAGTGGCGGTTTACCTGCCGGGGGTGGCGGGGGGCATGGTCCTGGCAGAAGGGTCTTCATCACTCAAGGATGTCGATGAGGGTATCGTCCAGTGGAGCCACGACCATGAACGAAGTGCCGGCCTGGGGACCGATACCCTGCCTTCGGCCCAAGTCCTCTACGTCCCGATCAAGGCCTCTTCCACACGTTGCGGAGTTTTGGCCATTTCCCCGGAAGGGAGACCCTGGGATCTCCCCCTTGATCAGCAACACATGTTGGATACGTGCGTCACCCTGATCGCCATCGCCCTGGAGCGGGTCCACTACGTGACCATCACACGTGACGCGCAAATCAGTGTCGAATCGGAACGATTGCGCAACTCCCTTCTGTCGGCTGTATCCCACGATTTGCGGACACCCCTGACCGTTGTAGCCGGCTTGGCCGATGCCATGATCATCGCCACGCCCGAACTCGCCGAACCTCATGCCGGCTTGGCGCGGGCCATTCGCGATGAAGTGACACGCATCACCTCCATGGCCAACAATCTCCTCGACATGGCACGCATGCAAATGGGCACGGTCACACTGCACCAGGAATGGCAAACATTGGAAGAAATCATCGGTTTGTCACTGGAACATTGTGCCGCAGTCCTCAGCCGTCATCATACAACAATCAATCTTCCCGAAGACCTGCCATTGATCCCGATGGACACCGCGTTAATGACACGGGTCTTCAATAATCTTCTGGAAAACGCCGCACGTCACACGCCACCGGGCAGCACGGTTGCCATCGTTGCCCGAGTTCGCGATGCGTTTGTGGAGATTGTCGTAAGCGACGATGGTCCCGGTTTGCCACCTGGTTTGGAAAATAAATTGTTCACAATGTTCCAGCGGGGCAAAATGGAAATGTCCGCATCCGGTTTTGGCCTGGGTCTCACAATTGTGCGTGCCATTGTCGAGGCACACCATGGTACGATCCGCGCCGAAAACCACCCCGCAGGTGGTGCCCGTCTCACAATCCACTTGCCATTGGGATCCCCACCGCCACTCCTGCCCGAAGAAAGCATCAATGCCTGATCTGCCGCCATTCCAGATTGTCCTGATCGAAGATGAACCGCAAATTCGCCGATTTGTGCGTGCCGCCCTGGAAGTTGAAGGGTATGCCGTCGTCGAGGCGGAAACCGGCAAACGTGGTTTGATCGAAACGGCAACCCGTCGGCCCGACATGGTCATCATCGATCTGGGCCTACCGGATTGCGATGGCGTCGATGTTATCCGGGATATGCGTTCCTGGAGCCATTTGCCCATTTTAATCCTTTCGGCACGCACCCAGGAATCGGAGAAGGTCACCGCCTTGGACGCCGGAGCCGATGATTATTTGACCAAACCGTTTGGCATCCCGGAATTGTTGGCCCGCGTGCGCGCCATGCTGCGGCGTGCGGCCCGCCCCCATGCGGAAGATCCTGCGATCACCCGCTTTGGGAATGTGGAGGTCAATCTGAGCGAACGTACCATCACCCGCAACGGTACCATGGTGCATCTCAGCGTCATTGAATACCGTCTCCTCGCCGCCCTCATCGCCAACGCTGGACGCGTCCTGACCCATCGTACCCTGTTGCGTGACGTTTGGGGTCCCAACCAAACCGAAAACATCCATTACCTCAGGGTCTACATGTCGCATCTGCGCCGCAAGCTGGAAAACGATCCCAACAGACCCAAACATATCCTCACCGAATCCGGGGTCGGCTATCGCCTGCTACTGGGCTGAACTCTTGGTTGAAATTCCCTCCTTCAGTTTACAAATCATGACAATCACATGTAACATGTAAACTGTAAAGGAGACCACCATGTTTCATGAACGTCTGAAACTTGCTAGAAAATGCAAAGGCTTGTCGCTTCGTGACTTGGCAACCCATATCAACGGGGCTGTCTCCCCACAAGCCATTGGCAAATATGAGCGCGGCGAGATGATGCCGAGTTCGACCGTATGCATTGCCTTATCAAAAGCCCTTGGGGTCTCGGTGAGTTACCTGTTGAGCCCTTCCGATATTGTTTTGGAAAATGTTGAGTTCAGGAAACGTGTGTCGACAAAAGCTCGAGAACGTGCATTGGTCGAAGGAGCGGTCCTCGACCATGTCGATCGCTATCTCCAGATTGAGGAATTGCTCAACTTCTCAAGTGTTCCATGGGATAAGCCTGTTGAAGCACCCTTTATGGTTAAAAATTTCCAAGATGCAGAACATGCTGCAGAAGCTGTCCGTGTTGCCTGGAATCTCGGAGGGGATCCTATTCCAGATATGACCGAACTTTTGGAAGAACGTGGCATCAAAGTCCTTAAATTGAATTTTCCATCGTCCGTTGATGGTTTCACTTGCAAGGTACGGCGTCCTGGAACGGATGGGGTTCCCACTGTGGTTTGCTCTATCAATAAATCACTTGAACGCCAACGATTGACACTGGCCCACGAACTTGGACACATACTGCTTGATGTGAAAAATGATTGTGACGAAGAGAAAGCTTGCCAACGATTTGCCAGCGCATTTCTCGTACCCGGGGAAGAACTGTTTGGAGAGGTGGGGAGGCGACGAAATGCGTTTGGGTATGAGGAAATAATAGAAATTAAACAAATATTTGGAGTGAGCGCGGCAGCCCTTGTCGTTCGTTTTCGTGATCTTGGCATCATCAAAGAAGCAACGCTTAAATATATTTTTTCTGGCATGGGTCGGACGTGGAGAAAACAGGAACCCAACCCTTTAAAACGTGATGAGTCGCCCCGTCGGTTCCGTCGTTTATGTGTCCGGGCATTGGCCGAGAAGGCGATTTCCGAGTCCAAAGCTGCTGAGCTATTGGGCCTTCCGGTCAGCAAGATGGAACGCATTCTGTCTGGACCTCTGGAGTGATGACGAGTGAAAGTTCTCGTCAGCGATAGTTCGCTATTGATTGAACTGTCCAAACGTGACCTTCTGAAGGAAATGTTTCATCTACCCTTTAATTCTACTTTGTCACATTTAACCTTTTGATTTGTTACGGATATGTTACAATATTTGCATCCTTAAACGCAAGGTCAGGAACTCGAAAAGAATGAGCGGAGCAGACCCACCAACAAACCGAAA
>PEAK01000071.1 GCA_002753515.1 Magnetococcales bacterium | reverse complement strand
CCATGGAATCCATTGAGGCACGTTTGGAGCGAAAAAATGGCCTCGAGTGGTGGTCAATAAACATTTATCCCATGACTGGCTCATCGACTGGTTTGGGATAGTTTATTTTTTCCTCGAGCCTTATCGGTTATCTGTACGGATCCCGGGTGGGGGTGTTGTCCGCCATGTTTCTCGGATCCTTTCTTGTCTCGACACACTTCGGAAATTTCACCTTTGTGCTTGTACCGGACTATCTCTGCTTCGGAATCGGGATCGCTTACCTTGGAGGGACGCTGTGGTTCAATGAGGAGAATTTCTTCCGGCGTGGGGTTTTCTTGTTGTTGATCTTTGAATTGCTGATCCCGATTGTATTGCGGTTACTATCCCTTGACTTTAATTGGTTCTTTACTTTTGGCATTTATACCGGAGTGATGCTGCCGAATCTGATCGGTTCGTTTGTCTTTCTAGGGTTGCTTTATCTACTGTTCGTCTTTGGTCGGACCAAGCCGATACTTCGGGATGGAATGTGTCAATGAAGATGAGACACTTTCTGTTCAGAAATTACTGTAGCACCCAGGGTTCGTTAACTCCTGTCCCTTCCAAGTTGCGGCTTGGCAAGGTCGCGTAGTTTAGTGGGTGCGAATCCCACCCAGGTAGCCGCTAGCCACGGGCTTGGTATTGAGTCTTGCAGGCAGCGAGGTAACGAGCCAACCCTCCCGATTGGCCCGTCATGCCAAATTTTGGACGCAATTGGAACCAAACTCGACAAATTTCAGTGGACTGGAAAGGTGAAATCCTGGACAATTCAAAAATTGAGTAGTCTGCCTCAACTTGGCCATAGAGGAAGGAAACTATCGATTTGGAAGATAAAGACGGAAAAACCTATTGGCACCGCTTGGTCGGCGAAACGCTGAAAGTGTTGCTGGAGCCCGTTGGTATCGAAGTGCGAACGGAAGTTCCTGTTGTTCCTGCCCCGCCCGTAGCGGATATTATTTTGATTCAGCGAAAAAAAGTTGGTGAGAAGGGTTGGACGGAAGAGCAACGTTTGCGGTTAGCAGACGGACTGCGAGATCTTGAAGCGGACCAAGTCCTGGTCGAACTAAAAATTACCGAGAGTCTGAACGACGATGCTCTCATGCAGCTTTTAATATACGACCACCTCTATTTGAAAGCTGCAAAACTGGAGCGCCATCAATTACGAAGTGTTATCATCAGCTCCATAACGTCCCGCAAAGAATTTTTGGTAAGACATTCTTGCAAACCTGTTGGGCCGGTTGGTGTCTATGAGTATATTCCCACTTGTGGCGGTGTCGTTCGGTTGATTTTTCTGAACGAATTGGCGGACGAACCACAAAACGCCCCTTTAAAATGCTTCGCCAGTCGCCATGATGAACAAAAAAAAGCTTTCGAGACGATGAGTCATGCTGGGTTGTTCAAGCTTTCGGTAGCGTTTGGCCAAATTATTGTCGGTTTATGGAGGTTGCAGATGAAAAGTGCATTGAATAATCCAGAAATGGAAGGCATCACGCCGGAATATGTTAAGCAGCTCGGAAAAGAGTGGATCGAATCTATGGTGGATGCAACGCCGGAGGAGGAACTCTTTTCCTTGCCGAAATTTGAACATCGATTGGTGCAAGAACGTCGGGATAGCAAACAAGAAGGAGAAGCAACGATCTTGACTCGCCAGTTGCAACGTTGCTTCGGCACAGTGCCCGATTGGGCCAGCGAAAAAATCACCAGTGCCGAGCTTTCTTCCTTGGAAGAATGGAGCCTTCGCATCTTCGATGCCCAGTCTTTGGACGACGTTTTCTCGGACAAGGTGTGATGGACTGTGGAAATTTTTCCGGTAACCAGTCGATACCGGCACTGGGCTTCAACTATTCCCAACTCGATCATTTCGGGTTTTGGGCTGGATTTTCTCTTTGAGAAGATCATCCTGCCAAGCAGCCTTCCTCATCCGCAAAATCGCTTCCACCGATGGTGGAGTCTTCCGAAGTCCCAATTCATGGTTACAGCCTTTGCCAGTTTCAGCCAAGAGGTGGCAGAATAGTCGGAGCCCAGTGCCTGTTTCCGTATTCATTCGTGTCAATTCGTAGACAGCCGCCCAGGTTGATTTTGGGAACTAGACGGTATAAATTCGTTAAGATTCCCTGGGATGCGGTAACGCTTTGATTTCATTAGGATGGAGAAATATTTTAGTCGTTTGTATCAACGCGCTCTGATAAAGAGAGGTGATTGAATGGACCGATATTTCATAAAAAAGAATCAAGATTGCGTTATGCAAGCCCCCCATCCAGGTGTCGTTCTTCTGACGATATTATTAATTTTTGGGTGTTCTCGTAATGATGACTTTGATAGTGATGGTAAAATAGCGGGTGAAGGAAATGAATTTCCAAATCTTACCTTGGAGAATTCGAATAAAGGTAATGGTAGTATAAATAATAATAAGAACAATGGGTTTGTATATATTGAAACGGGCCAGGGCATGATTGTCAAAAGCAATAACGGCTATTACGCCCCAAAAATTTCAATTGTGTTTGATGTGGGCGTTTCTGACAATAAAATAGCTAATATTTTAAAAAGTGCCCATGTTCAGGGGGTCAGAGTGAATGATGGTGAACATAGAAAGTCATATATCGGCACGACAGCCGCTACTTCTCGGGAAGAGTTACAGCAAACCATACAGGAATTGAGCAGTATGTCAGAAGTGCTTTCTGTTAGATGATTTTATTTTATATTGAGCATGATATCTCAGGAAAGTGCGGATCCCTTCGGGTGTCTATCCCTGCCAATCCAGAATCAGACATGTGTGAAAGCGCGATGAAAGTTGCCGGGATCCAAATCATTGTGACGTAGGGAGGTGTACGGCGCATGGGACAGATGATTGATTTCATGGGTGTGCTGCACAACAGCACCCGACGCAATTATATCGAGCGGGTATGCCAGTACGACAAGGCGGAACTGGTCGCCAAAGCCATGTTGTACGACAAAGATTATTGGGACGGGGATCGGATCACCGGATACGGTGGTTATCATTATTTACCAGGACGTTGGACCCCAGTGGCGCAGGCAATGATCGATCATTACCAACTGCCGGAGGATGCATCCATTCTGGATGTGGGATGTGGCAAAGGTTATTTGCTCTACGAGTTTACTCGATTGCTCCCCAAAGCCCGAGTGGCAGGGATCGACTGTTCCCGTTATGGTCTGGAACATGCCAAGGAGGAGGTTAAACCGTATCTGCAACTTGGCCAAGCCCAACGTTTGCCTTATCCCGATCACTCCTTTGATTTGGTGATCTCACTGGCAACACTCCATAACCTGACCAATTTTGAACTGTATCAGGCCCTGCAGGAGATAGAGCGGGTGGGTCAGAGGCATAAATGGGTGATGCAGGAGTCTTATCGTAATGAACAAGAAAAACTCAACATGCTTCACTGGCAACTCACCCAGAGGACCTTTCTCAGAACCGATGAATGGGAATGGTTTTTTACCATGGCCGGCTATACCGGTGATTATGGGTATATCTTTTTTCAATAGCGTTGTCCCATGATCAGGATGTAGGATCCCGAAGGGCGTGGGGGGATTTGTAAGTCGATTTCGGGGAGAGGGTATGAACGATTCCAATCACTCTACTGGTTTTGGTGTGACGGCTGCTTTAGCCATTCTTGGCGTTTTTTTTGTGGTCAGTATGGCGCTGGCGGTTGTGGCAGTCTGGGGGCTTGCGGATGGTCAGGGGGGAAAGAACGGTCTGATCGCCTTGATCGTGGTCAATGGGATTGGTTTGGTTTTTTTGTTGCTGGGTGGTCGCAAACTTTCTCGGCAGATCGGGGGTGATCTGGGGGAAATCCTTCGTATTGTCCAGGGGGTCTCCCGTGGGGAACTGGGGATGCAATTTAGCCGGGATAGAATATCTTTCGGCTTATACAATGCCCTGAAAACCATGGTCACCAATTTACGGGAAACCGTCAGTTCTCTGGCTGCAGTGGGCGACAGTGTAGTCGAAGAAAGTGGTTCGGTGAATCAGGTGGCGCAAAAAGTATCCGAAGGGGCTTCTTCCCAGGCAGCATCGGTGGAAGAAACGTCCGCTTCGGTGGAACAGATGAGCGCCAACTTGCAGCATAGCACTGAAAACGCAAAAAAAACTGAAGCCATGGCCAACGAAAATGCCAACATGGCTCGGGAGGGGGGGCGTGCCGTGCGTGAAGCTGTGAGTGCCATGACGGAAATTGCCAGTAAGATTTCCATCATCGAAGAGATCGCCCGCCAGACCAACCTGTTGGCCTTGAATGCTGCGATCGAGGCGGCCAGAGCCGGCGAACAGGGCAAGGGATTTGCCGTGGTGGCAGCAGAGGTGCGAAAACTGGCCGAGCGCAGTCAGGGTGCCGCACGCGAAATCATCCAGATTTCGGGCAAAAGTGTTGCCATCGCTGAAAAAGCGGGTCAGGTTCTCGACGGGTTGTTGCCCAAAATTGAACAGACTGCAAACCTTGTCCAGGAAATTACCGTCAGTTCCCAGGAGCAGAGTCTGGGGGCGCAACAGGTGAACCTGGCGATCCAGCAGTTGGATCAGGTGATTCAAGGCAATGCCGCCGCTGCGGAAGAGATGACGCTCTCTTCGGAAAAATTGGCGGTGCAGGCGAATAAACTTCAAGGGGTCATTTCCTTCTTCACGTTGGATGCGGCATCGGGTGGTGATACGTTGTTTTCCTGGTCCAACCAGTTGAGTGTGAATATTCGGGAGATGGATCAGCAGCACCGGCGTTTGGTGGATTTGGTCAACGAAGTCTACAGGGCGGTGCGCTCCGGGGAAATTCAACGTTGCATGGACACCGTGTTGCCGGAGTTGGTCAGTTATACGGTCAAGCATTTCAAGGAGGAGGAAGAATTGTTTGCTGGCAATGGCTACCCTGAAACGGCCAAACACAAGGAGATGCACGTCAAACTGGTGAATCGGGTCGGGGAATTCCTCAAACGGTTACAACAGGGTGGGGATCGGGCGGTTGCACTGGAATTATTGGGATTTTTAAAATCATGGTTGGTGGAGCATATCATGGGAACCGATGCCAAATATGGCAAATTCCTCAATGCCAAGGGGATCTATTGAGGAGATCTTTATTCGTGTCGGGGGGTGTTTGAATTATTTATTTCTTCGAGACTACGAGGAAAAAAAGTGGTATTCTGAGCCTTTCTTGAAGTGAGGCATTCTGTTACCACGATGGACCGTGTGATTGCACCAAAAAAAGATCTTGGCAGTTATTTCAAGTTGCTGGCACCTGTTCTGGTGGCCATCCCTGCTTTATCCATTTTGTTTCTGACCTTCTTTTTCACCAGCAACCAACTGAACCAATGGGCCAAGTTTTCCCTGAGAAAAACAGGGCAGCAGGTTATTGAAAAAACGGTAGATTTTTTGCACTCTGCCGATCTTTCCGCCCATTATAACGCCACCTGGATCGCATCCCAGTCGTTTTCCGACACCTTTGCCAGCGATTATTACACCATTGCCAAAACACAGATGTTTCATTATCCCCATTTTCAGTTGATCTATTTCGGGGACAAGAATGGCAATCATTGGCTGAACAAGAGGGATCCTGATGATGTTGTGCGTGCGCGGGTTATTGAACGGTTGGTTGATGATCCTGTGAGTCGGGAACGATTGGTACAGGCCGCAGCCTTGTCCGAATCCCTGGAATGGGAAAAGGTTCAGAGGCAGCAAATCCTGGCCCCTATTGTACGTACCTCATGGTACGAATGGGATCCGATTGGCAGGTTACGTTTTACCTTCGCTGATCCGTTCAAAGCATATGACCCCCGCTTGCGTCCCTGGTATACCCAGGCACAAATAACTCGGGATAAATCCTGGATTGACGTCTACACATGGGAAAACAAGTTCGAAAATAAGATTGAGCGCGCAGCGGGTATCACCATGTCCTATCCCGTAATACGTCAGGGAGATGTGATAGGGGTGACGGGTATTGATTTGGTATTGGAGGAGATTTCTCGTTTTCTCGGGAATATCAAGGTCAGTGCCAACAGCCGTACCTGTATCTTTGACTCCAAGGGACAATTGGTAGGTTTGCCCGGACAAAAGGAATTGTTACGGACCGTGGAGGGTGGCAAATCCATGGAACGTGTTCGATTGGCCGATATTGCCGATTCGGCCATCGCCGATTCGTATCGTGCCCTGCGGGAACATCTGACAACTTTTCACAACCTTTCGGGAGATGGGGTGCTTGGGCAGTTTGAGGAGGTGGTCATCCCTTTTAAAAGTCAGGAAAAAAGCTTTCTGGGATTCTTCCAGCCTTTGGATCCCTCCTTTCGCCTGGATTGGTCCGTGGGAATACTGGTGCCGGAGGAGGATATTGTAGGCAATTTGACAGAACAATTCCGTTGGGTCTTCGTTGGCATCATCGTCGTCGTTTTGGTTTTACTGGGGTTGATCCTGATGAACCTCAGGTCGGAAAAAGATCGGCGCTGGATTCAGGGGGCTTTTTCCAAGTACGTATCTCCCAATCGTGTCGAATATTTGCTGAAAAACCCGGGACATCTATCCCTGGGTGGGGAGTATCGCGAATGTTCCTTTGTCATGACCGATTTGAAAGGATTTACCTCCTTGATGGAAATGTGCAGCGGTCGGTTTGATCCGGAGGTCATCGTCAACATGCTGAACGAATATCTTGAAGGGATGGTCGGTATCGCCTTTCAGTTTGAGGGGACCTTGGATCGCATTGTCGGTGATTCAGTGGCGGTGCTGTTTTCCGCACCGGTTTCTCAAGATGACCATGCCCAGCGGGCCGTGGCCTGTGCCTTGGCCATGGATCGCTTTGCCAGCGATTATTCACGCAAACAACAGCACAATGGTTTGGCTTTTGGTCACACACGCATCGGGGTCAATTCCGGTCGGGTGTTGTTGGGCAATTTTGGTGGGCGCTTGGTGTTTGATTATCGAGCTTTGGGGGATCCCATCAATGTTGCTTCCCGTCTGGAAAGTATCAACGACACCATTGGTACCCATGTGTTGGTGAGCGGCGAGACCGTCACCCGGTTGCCGAAATTTTGCGGTCGTTTGGCGGGCGTCCTGGTGTTGAAAGGCAAGGAAGTGGGTATACGGGCCTACGAGCCCATGCCCGAGGAATATTTGGATTCGCCTCTCATGCGGCAATATGAAGAAGCCTATCGGCTGATGGCCATGGAAGATCCCGGTGCCTTGGCCGCATTTGCCCAAGGATTGCAACAATGGCCGGATGATCCCTTGATGCGCTATCATCACACCCGTTTGGCTATGGGGGAGCGCGGGGAACGGGTTGTCTTTAATAACAAATGATCCGGCTGATTGACAACGTGATTGTCTGGCAGAATGGAAATAATAATGGGGGAGCGCGGGGAACGGGTTGTCTTTAATGACAAATAATCCGGCTGATTGACAGCGTGATTGTCTGGCAGAATGGAAATAATAAAAAGGGAAGGGCTAGCGTTTGGGGGTCAAACCACCACCATCGCTGTTGATGAGAATGGAGGTGTGGCCGATACGCATGATTGCACAATCGGTTTCGGTCAGAGGGATGGAATCGTTCAGGCTGTCGGGTGAATATTGAAAGCCGCAACCAAACTCACCTTCCATTTTTTTGATTTGCCAACCATGCAGCCGACTGTAGTGGATCACCAAATGTTCGTGGAACAATTCGTCATCAGGTATGGTGACGTAAAGGGTCTTCCGGTTGGTTTGCAAGTGGCCGTTACCGAATATGATGGTGCGCTGACCCTTGCCGGTGGTGATGATTTGTTTGGGACGGTTGTCGGTGCGCACAACGATTTCCAACTGTTCGTAGGCCCCCAAAAAGATGGCTGTGTGGCGCAAAGTCAGGTACATCAGTTCGCGACCGACCAGCAGGATGGGCTGAAACAGTGTTCCAGGATGCGGGAGAGACCGCTCGACGGCTAGTGTTACAAGGCTGATTCGATGAGCCAGATGATTCAATAGAACTCGTATTTCCTCTTTGGCGTACGGGAGGCCAAGATAATGCGGCGGGGCAAAGAGGGCAGCCAATCTGGCCTTGACGTTCCAATGATGAAATAGATGAGGGTCAAGAATGGCGGGGACGGTGGCCGGGCGCAGTGAGGCGAATAGCTTGGTTGAAAAATGCACAAGTGTTAACCAGGTTCTGAAGAGCCTGAATTGAAAGTACCTGGGTGTTAAGGTCGAAAACATGTGACAATCCGGTTTGGGGTCCCTTTACGACTGCATCGGCGGTCGGAGGGCGGGACTTAAGCGCTGAATGAAGCTTCCCTCACCCTGCAAGCTGATTATACGCTCACGGCGGTTGGCTTGTCATCATCCGATTTAGGAAAAGCAACACATTTTTTTGACTCATCCATGAACGCTATGCAATGCCTGGGAGCGTGAGATTTGGCCTCGCTGAAAACATCTCGAAACACCATACCTTTGCTACGGCCCGACCTGACGGAGCAGGATTGGGCAGTGATGGATCGGCAATGGGGGTTGGCACCATTTTCAGATGATGATGGTGTGCGCCATTGGGAGGGGATGTGGTCGCGGATATGGGAGCGTCGGGCCATTGTGTTTTCGGACGCGGTGGATGCCGTCAGGGCACTGAAAACGGGGATGGGATGGCGGGATGGTGTGTGTGTTGCCACCGGGACGGATTTGCATCCCGCTTGGCGCGAGGGGTGTGAACAGGCTTGGATTCGGGTGGTTTACCACGATGTCGATCCCCAGTTGACGCCAATATTTCCCGATTCGTCTGGCTATTCCGGGGTATGGGTAGGACATCATTACGGCAGGCCGGTGTTGCCTCCAAAAGGTCCGGGATTGGTCGTGGAGGATGTGTCATCCACGCCACTGCCTTTGCCGACGACAGGCCAGGGTGATGTCCAACTCATGGTTCTGGATGGCAACGCCATGATTCAGGGGGGAGGGGCCGTTGTCATTCTGTGTCGCGATTCCGGGTTGGCCACCCGCATTGCCCGGGCCCGCGCCACTCTTCCCTCGGCATTAATGGTGGCTTTGGGGATATCGCAGCTCACACAATGTGATCTGCTCATGGCGCGTCGCGCCGAGCTGGCCGACCGCTATTTGGCACTGCGTTCGGGTGGATGGTTTGCCAAGCCGGAAAAACCGGCAACGGGTCGTTATTGGTCCGGTTTTTATCTATTGTTCAACGATGAGGGACGCAAGGAAGGATTGCGGCAGTTTTTAGCCAGGGGGGGGATACTCAGTGCCAGCCCTTGGCCGTTTGTTTTTCCTGAAGTTCGGGATATGCACTGGCACCGGCGCTTGGAGACGTTAGGACTGGCCTTGCCCCTGTATGCCAGCCTCAGTGATGCGGAACAAAAACACATCATCAACCGCATTCACCGTTGGGTCAACCGGGGAGGACCGGCAGTGGAAGCGTGAGCAGGGATTTGTTGAGACCCTTATGTATGACAATTTTATGTGGGCTAAACAGATGTTGGTGGCGTTTTGTAAGAGTTTTCTTTTTTGCGCACGACTGTGGTAATCGTAACACCCTTGGCGACCGTCTTGTTCGTGGTCTGGGCGGATTCTTGTTTGGCAACAGGAGTTTGTGCAACTGAGGTTTCCGGTGCCGGTTGTGCCGGAGAGTCCTGGATCGGTGGCACGGCGGGAAGATCAACAGGGGGGGTATCCAAGGTAGCCGGTTCCTGGCGTTCGGCAACGGGTACCGCCATGGGTCGTTTACGAACTTGGCCACGGGCAAGACCCCAGCGTTCGATACGCCGTTTTCCTTTCAAGGAATAATAGGAAAGGGCGAACAGTGCGGCTGCAGAGAACCCGAGAGCCAAATTTTTCCACAGGTTTGATTGGGCAGCATTGGATGCGAGATCGGTAAGCATTGGGCTTGATGCAGGCTCTGGGGTGTGGCTGGGTGGTGGCACAACACTCTGCTGGGATGCAACGCTGCCGCTACTGCGTTCCCCCAACATGACCGGCATATTACGTACGATCATGCGATCTTCGGTGACCATCTTGAGCAGCAAGGTGAAAAAAGGGATCGTCATGCCCTGATTGCTGGTGATCATCAGGGAATCCTTGCCACTCTCCCGGTGCAGTTTGGCCGACAAAGTCGGACCACCCTGATGGGCATAGTCGGTCGGAACTCCCCACAAGGCATCCACCTGTTTGAAGGTGGGATGCTCGGATTGTTCTGATGCCTTGAGCAAAGGGATAGTCACTTGCAGTGGTTCGCCCATGTGACTCTCCACCGTAACAGCTCCCAGGATGATTTCTTCAGATTTGGCTTCGGTCAGGGCGACCGGGGATTGCCAAAGACTTCCCAGCAAGGTCAGTAGTGTCAATCGGCCAATCACAGTGAATTTTTTCATCAATCGTTCCCCGAAGACCTTTGTTCATCCAACAATTCAATCACCGGCATCTCATCATCCATGGGAGCTTTGGTCGGTGCCGGTTTGGATGTGGATTTCACTTTTTTCTTACCGGGTGATTTCTCCGGGTTCTCCACTGCTGGCTTTGTTACCAAATCAAATTGGATGGTTTCCACATCGGTGTCAACAGGGGTTGGTTGGATGGGAGCCGAGGTGACTTCAGGAATAACCGGAACTTCAAACACCAAGGTTTCGACTTCCAAGGTTCCATCATCAACGGTGCTGGCCTTGGGTTGCGCTGCCTCTGGTGCGATGCTGTCGGTAGCCGACCCTTCTTCCACCCCCATTTCCACTAAGCTGGCAACAGGTGCGGCCATGGATTCCACTGGGTCTGGAGTGCTTTGTAATGGGGTAGTCGACTTGTTATCAAAGTTAAAGATGGACGCTGGGGAATCATCTTCGTTACCCAGATCAATCAGGCTGTCCGAATCTCTGGTAAAGTTGGTCTGGTTTGGATCGGATACTTTAAGAGGATCGCTTTTCTGGTCGTTCAAGTTGAAAATACTGTCACCATCATCACGATCATCGCCACCAAGTACCATGATATTGGGATCAAGGCTTTCATCCCCAATGGAAGGTGGTTCCTGATTACGGGAAGAAGTCGGCAGTACAGTCCGGGTCCCAGAGATGATGTCGGCAACCGATCTGACCGGAGCGGAAGATGTTTCCTCCTCTATAACGACGATGTCTTCAGTTTCCGGGAGAGGTGACTCCGTTTGTTCCGGTTCCTGTTCAGCCTGTTCCGGTTCCTGCTTATTAAGGGTGGTTAGCGCAGCAGTCTCGATGCTGGTTGTGGGTTGCGGTGCGTCCACCATGGGCGTGTCAGGGACCGATGGTATGTCCATCTGTACCGATGGCATGTCCACCTGCATGGACGTATCAGGGACCGAAGGCATGTCCATTTGCGGTTGAAACGCTGCCATTACTGCGGGAGCAGCGATTGAGACGGGTAAGGTCGTTGGAGCGGGGGGGGGCTCGGAAGGTGGGTCGGTTACTTGCAGGGGCGGTTGCTCCGCGTGGCTGAAACGTAGGGTCCAGTGCTTCGGTTCCGATTGGTTCCGACGCCAACGCAGATAACCCATCAGGCCAATAATCAATACCAATGCTCCACCCGCAAACCCTGCCATATCCCAGGGAATGTCGATTGAAGTGGGTGGGGGAATGGGAGCTGGAGGAGGGGCTTTGGGCTGTTGTTCAAGCTTTTTCAAACGGTTCTCCAGCAATCCCACCTGTCCTTGCAGCCTGGTACGAGCCTCTTCACTGGCCTTGAGTTGATCGTTGAGGGATGAAACACTTTGTTTCAGGCTGTCCACTTCCGCTTTGTCGATAACGGGCGGAGGAGGGGGGGCGGGAACGACCTCATTGGCGCTGGGTTTGGATGCATCGGCCTTGGCGTCCTGGGGAGACTTGGCATCTTTTGAAGGTGTTGAGGAGGCCGGGGTGGCACTGCCCTCAGTGGGACCGGTTGTGGTCCCAGTCGGTTTACCGGCCACAGTCGGCTTGCTGCGTACAATGGCGGCCTCTGTTGCCTTGGGTTCTGTGCTTTTTGTGGTAGCGGTCTTTTGCGTTTCAGTAGGACTCTCCGGGGCCGAAGCGGGCTTGTCCGTGCTTGCCTTATCCCCGTTGGTTGCTTTGGACGTCTCCTGGTTTTTGGCATGTTCCGCATTCAAGGCGGCGACCCGGGTCTTTTCGGGTACCTTGAGAATTACCCCAACAGGAAGATTGCTGATGTTGCCATCGATAAACTGGGTTTTGTTGGATTCGTAGATAGCCACAGCCATCTGTTGCCGGGTAATGGGTGGCGTAGCGTATTTTTCGGCAATTTTGAGCAGGGAATCTCCCGGGCGTACCGGTCCATATTCTCCCTTGTTTGCAGCGGCAAAGGTACTCTCCTGGGGGGCAACAATGGGGAGGGGTGGTTGGAAATCAGCGGACAATGTCGATGGTCGCACATCCAGAAAAACGGGATAATTGCGAAAATGATCGCCTTGGCCGGTGGAAAGTTTCAACAAAAAATTAAAAAATGGGGCCGTAATGGGCATTTTTGAGCGAATGCTCAGTTTACGCTGTCCCCCCTGGCCGTCCAAATCAAGCTGCAAAGACGAAACCTGTTCGTGGTATTCCAGGTGTAACGGTGCATAATCCTGTGGCGTTGCCTTGCTGGCGACGAGATTGAGAACGGACTCCTTGCCAGCCAGGGTGATGGAGATGGTGGCGTTGAATGGTTCCCCCTGATAACTCTTGACATCGATGGATCCCAGAGTCAGTCCCCAGGCGGGGGACAGGAGTTGGAAAAACAATACCAATACACCAATACCTGCCAACCACCCGGCTGGTCTGAGTGTCCTGCGCCCGTGCTTCATGATCCGTTCCTTGTTGATGGCCCCAAGGATCGCCCCCCTTATAGATGACTGCGGATTAAAACTTCGGCGATCTGAACAGCGTTCAAAGCCGCTCCCTTGCGCAGATTGTCGGAAACCACCCACATTTGCAAGCCATTATCGCAACTCGTATCTTCGCGAATCCGGGAGACAAAGGTGGCATCCTTGCTGGAAGCGAAGCGTGGGGTGACGTACGCCAGGGAAGCGGGGTCGTCGATGACTTCGATACCCGGGGCTCGGGCCAACAGTTGACGAGCCTCGGCAGCCGAAAGTTTTTTTTCCGTTTCGATGGTCAGGGCTTCGGAATGGCCATTGAAGACTGGAACCCGGACGGTGGTTGGGGCGACACGAATGGCGGGATCGAGAATTTTTTTCGTCTCGTTGACCATTTTCATCTCTTCCTTGGTGTAGCCGTTATCCAGGAATTGGTCGATGTGTGGGATGACATTGAACGCAATTTCCTTGGCAAATTTTTTCGGGGGAACCGTTTTGCCCGGGGTATAAAAAGCGCGGGTTTGCTCGAACAATTCGTCAATGGCCTCCTTGCCGGCCCCGGAGACGGCCTGGTAAGTGGCGACGACGACCCGTTTGATGACGGCGGCATCGTGAATGGGTTTCAGTGCGACGACCATTTGGATAGTGGAACAATTGGGGTTGGCAATAATCCCCTTTTTCTTATAATCGGCGATGGCACCGGCATTGACTTCCGGCACCACCAGGGGGACATCGGGGTCCATGCGAAAGAAGGAGGTATTATCGACTACCACGCACCCGGCCTGGGCGGCGATGGGGGCAAAGCGCGACGACACCGAGGCCCCGGGGGAGAACAAGCCGATGTGGACGCCCTTGAAATCAAATTGGGACAGATCTTTGACCACCAGGTCACGATCTTTATAAGTCATCGTGGTGCCGGCGCTTCTTGCCGAGGCCAGGAGATGGAGTTCATGCACGGGAAAATCCCGTTCCTGTAAAATCTTCAAAATTTCCCGCCCAACGTTGCCCGTAGCACCGGCTATGGCGACATTCCATTTTTTCATTGATTTTTCTCCTCGTGTAACGCTTGTAAAACGGCATCGCCCATGGCCACGGTACCGATCTGTTTGGCACCCGTCTGCATGATATCTGCGGTACGCCATCCTTGTTCCAACACCCGGTTGACTGCATTTTCGATGAGCGTGGCTTCTTCGGGGGCTGACAAAGAATAGCGCAACATCATCGCCACCGACAGTATGGTTGCCAGCGGATTAGCAATTCCCTTGCCGGCGATATCGGGAGCGGAGCCGTGGATTGGTTCGTACAGGGCATTGGCATCTCCCAGCGATGCCGAAGGGAGCATGCCGATGGATCCGGTCAACATGCTGGCCTCGTCCGACAGGATATCGCCAAACATGTTGGTGGTGACGATGCAATCGAATTGCCTGGGATTGCGCAACAGTTGCATGGCGGCATTATCGACGTACATGTGGCTCAAGGCGATATCGGGGTATTCTTTGCGGCCCAACTCGCTGACCACCTCGCGCCACAGGGCGGTTGATTCCAGGACGTTGGCTTTGTCCACCGAACACAGTTTATGGCTGCGACGCCTGGCTGCTTCAAAAGCCCGGCGGGCGACACGCTCGATTTCATCGGTCGAGTAGGTCAGGGTATTGAAACCGCGTCGGCGTCCATCGGCCAGGGTTTCCACCCCCCTGGGTGTTCCGAAATAAATCCCCGAAGAGAGTTCCCGCACCACCATGATATCGATTCCTTCGACCACTTCTCGTTTGAGGGGCGAGGCATCGAGCAATGGGGCGAACACCTGGGCCGGGCGCAGATTGCAATACAGGTCCAGGGCTTTGCGTATACCCAGCAATCCCCGTTCCGGGCGCAGGGAAAAATCGAGCCGGTCCCATTGCGGGCCACCCACTGCCCCCAACAACACCGCATCCGCTTTTTTAGCCCGGGTCACCGTATCTTCCGGCAAGGGGGTTCCGGTGGCGTCATACGCGCTGCCGCCGATCAATCCTTCTTCGAGGGTGAAGGCAATGCCGGGGCGTTTGTTGACCCATTCCAGCACCTTGACGGCTTCGGCGACAATCTCCCGCCCAATGCCATCGCCCGGTAACACCAAAATCGTTTTATTATTCATAGATTCATTTCTCCAGATCCTGTTCCCATCCTGGCCCAAGCATTGTGCTAGCCGGAAAATCCCAAACGGCTGGCCTCCTCGGGGATAAAAACCCAGGGGTAATCTTTGCGTCGCTTGCTTTCGTATTGCCTGATCTCCTCCTCATGCTCCAACGTCAAGCCGATATCATCCAAGCCGTGGATCAGACAATGTTTGCTAAACGGATCGACCTGAAAAGGCAAGGTATGTCCATCCGGGGTGGTTACCCCCTGCTCCGGTAGATCGACCGCCAAGCGGTACCCGGGGGTGGCTGAGGCTTCCCGGAACAACCGATCTACGGTTTGGGTATCCAGGATGATCGGGAGGATGCCATTCTTAAAGCAATTGTTAAAGAAAATATCGGCAAACGATGGTGCGATCAGGACGCGAAAGCCATAATCCAACAAGGCCCAGGGGGCATGTTCCCGCGAGGAGCCGCAACCAAAATTATCACGAGCCAAAAGGATTTGTGCCCCTTGATAGCGCGGTTGGTTGAGTACAAAGTCGGGATTGACAGGGCGTCCCTGACAGGATTTTCCCGGTTCACCACGATCCAGATAGCGCCACTCATCGAACAGATTGGGTCCGAAACCGGAGCGTTGGATCGATTTTAAAAATTGTTTGGGAATGATGGCATCGGTATCCACATTGGCGCGATCCAACGGCACCACAACGGATTCAATGTGTCTGAAAGGTTCCATGGTTCTTTATTCCTCTCTTGAAGGCGCAAATCAACCCATTCGGCTATCGACGTAACCACCTTTGCCACGCCCCGCAACCATCATGCGAAAGATGCGGCTGAAATCGCCTTCGATGGACCCCTGGACGACTTGCATGGCCAGGATAACGGGCATGGCCCGGGCCATTTTGGGAATTTCCTCGCGATCATAACACGGGACGATGTGATGGAGAGCCTGGAGTCGCATGAACAAGGGTGCCATGGCGGCATCCACCAGGGAGAAGCGGTCCCCCATGAGGTATGGCCCCGAGTCGTGCGCCAGTTTTTCCACCCAGGAGAGTTTTTCGCTCAGATCGTCGATCGTTCGATGCCAGGCTTTTTCGTCGGCGGCCGCGATGCACTCGCCAAAAGCGCGCTGACACGTCCCGGCCCACTCCACCAGGGCTCGTTGTATGCCCCGTTCCAGGGTATCCGCTGACAGGAGTGTGCCGTGGGTGAGGTCGTTGAGAAATTCCCCGATGGCCACCGAGTCGAAGATCACCTGCGTATCATTGATCTTGATCAGGGGGACTTGACCCATGGGGGACAGATCGAACAGCCAATCGGGGCGATCACTGGGATTGACGAAGGTTCTTTTGCAGGACACCCCCAGGTGGTCGAGAATGATGACCACCCGTTGGGCAAAGGGGCAGGCCTTGAACAATACCAACTCCAAATTCATGGACTTCGCTCCTTACGAATCACGCTTGCAACATTAACGAACGGATGACGACAGTTGTGGACGGACACTTACAGCCGACGCACATCGACGAAATGACCATGGATGGCTGCGGCGGCTGCCATGGCGGGGCTGGCCAAATGGGTTCGGCTACCGGCCCCTTGCCGACCTTCAAAGTTGCGGTTGGATGTCGAGGCGCAACGTTCCCCGGGAGACAAAACGTCATTGTTCATGGCCAGACACATGGAACACCCCGGTTCGCGCCATTCAAATCCGGCGGTGATGAAAATTTGGTCCAGGCCTTCTTCTTCCGCCTGACGTTTGACCAGACCGCTACCGGGCACCACCAGGGCCAGCTTGATGGAGCTGGCCACCTTGCGATCCTTGACCACCTGGGCTGCGGCACGCAAATCTTCGATGCGACCATTGGTACAGGAGCCGATGAACACCTTGTCGATGGGGATATCGGTAATCCGGGTGCCTGCTTGCAAACCCATGTAGGCCAGGGCTTTGCGGGCGGAGCTTTGTCTGACGGGATCCGCCATGGTATCGGGATCGGGGATTTGCCCGGATATGGGTGCCATCATTTCCGGCGATGTCCCCCAGGAGACCTGTGGTTCGATGGCGCTGGCGTCCAACGTCAGTTCCCGGTCAAAAACAGCCCCGGGATCGGAGACGTAGTGTCGCCAATGGATGACCGCTTCAATCCAATCTTTCCCTTTGGGTGCATAGGGACGGTTGGCCAAATAATCGATGGTGTGATCATCCACGCCCACCATTCCGGCACGCGCTCCCGCTTCAATGGCCATGTTGCACACCGTCATCCGCCCTTCCATGGAGAGTGCCCGGATGGCTTCACCGGCGAATTCAATGGCATGCCCGGTGGCACCAGCGGTACCGATCTGGCCGATCAGGTAGAGGACCAAATCCTTGGATGTCACCCCGGGACCCAGGGTATTGGTCAAGGTGAGGCGCATGGTTTTCGGGCGCTTTTGCGTCAAGGTTTGCGTGGCCAGGACGTGTTCCACTTCCGAAGTGCCGATGCCAAAGGCCAAAGTACCGAATGCCCCATGGGTGGCGGTGTGGGAATCACCGCACACCACTGTCAGGCCGGGGAGGATCAATCCCTGTTCCGGGGCTATGACATGGACCACCCCTTGGCGTGGATCGCCCATACCGAAGATGCGAATACCAAATTCCCGGCAATTGTTTTCCAGTGTTTCCACCTGCAGGCGCGACACGGGATCCTGGATGCCCTGGGCCAAATCCCGGGTGGGGACGTTGTGGTCGGGCACGGCAAAGGTGGCTTCGGGTGTCCGTACGGTACGCCGGTTAAGCCGAAGCCCTTCAAAGGCTTGTGGAGAGGTCACCTCGTGGACCAGATGGCGGTCGATGTAAAGCAATGCCGTTCCATCCGCATCCTGGCGAATTTGATGGGCATCCCATATCTTGGCAAAAAGCGTCTTGGCACTCATGCGTTCATCTCATTGATCAAGAAGGATCGTCGAATGTCAGAGTCCACTTGAATGTTTCCTGCAGGACTCAAGACACCCTTAAACCGCAGCCATCTTGGAATGTGTAGTTATTGTCATCCCCGCGAAAGCGGGGATCCAGAGGGCATTTCTACTTCCCCGGACTTTCTGGATTCCCGCTGAAGCTTGCCCTCGAATGCTTGAATCGGGGGCGGGAATGACACTGGAAAGCTACGTTTCCCGTGTTGGTTGCGGTTTAACCCACGCATCTTGCCACGATTGAAATAATTCTTCCACCTTTCACATTACGTCCGGCACACATCTTTCAGGGATTGCGATGTCAAAACCCGATCACCCCAGATTTCAAGAGTTGTCGCATCAGCGGTTCGTATGCATTCGTCCGCCCACCCTGGCAATGACCCGAAACGTCGATCGTGACAAACCGAACGTTTATCAGCCAATGGTGCAGGGCTGGGTCAGCATCCACTAAGGTAATGAATTCACCGGGAACACGCCACTCCTGCTCACCATGGTAATAAATCATCTGGACTACGGCTGGCAGTAGGATCCAGTCGTTGCGTTCCCGAGCCTTTTGCTCCAGAAAAGTGAATGTTCCGCGTAGTGCCTGCCAGCCGACCTTCCGGTCCGGGTAGCTTTTGTGTTCGATCAGGACGTAGACGTGCAGTGGCTTACCTGTGAACGTTGTTGCCACGAAGGACAGCTATACTATTATTTCTTCATGTCCTGTGTATGTTTTTTTATATCAATAATTTTGTATATATTCCATGATGGAATTATGGGAAATATGCTATCAATGCGACGGGAACATTTTAAGGATAGTGATCATGAATATGGCCTGTCCGGTTGCTACACCGAACATCCACTTGATTGTCTCGGCTTTGGATTCGGCGATATCACGTTTTATGCCTTCGATTTCCAGATTGATATCGGCTTTTGTCGCCAATAGTTTGAGATTGGATTCTTCCAATTGTCCCAGTACCATCGCTTTAGCATGGCCTTTGGCTTGGTCGTCGGGAACGCCAGAAGCCTTGAGTTGTTCTGTAAATTCCAGGGTATCAAACGTGATCGTTGTCATCATTTTCTCCTTTGCTCAATATATACCATGAATTCCAGAAATTGACAAATAGAAGCGGTGGAAGTGTCGCCATGGCTACGTTGTCGCCAAGAAATTGGTTGTGGTAGGGTGGTAGAGGGTAATTTTCCATGCATAAGGTTTAAACCACCGGCTTTAGCCGGTCAGCTTTCAGCACCTACTTGAGACTGTCCCCAAACACAGAAGCCTGGAAGAACGGTCATCTATGAAGTCTGCTGTGTC